>JBGQEL010000077.1:0-20426 GCA_041496385.1 Methylomirabilia bacterium
AGCATGTCCTTCACGGACGTGCCGGCGGCGAGCTTGTCGTGGGCCTCGCCCACGATGCGCTCGGGCGTCGCGTCCTCGACGAACTGCACCAGGGGCTCGATCCGATCGGGATACCGAACGCGGTGAGCCATGCTCCCGATCTCCCTCAGCGATCGCTGGGCGCAGCGCTCCGCTGGCCGGCCTGTGCCGCGGCGTCGGCCTTGCGGAAATCGGCCTCGGTGAAGCCGTAGAGGTTTGCACCCCCCATGAGGATCTGCGCGGCGATCTCCCGCGGGACGTTCTTCAGGAGATTCTCCGCGACGTGGGGGAAGTTGGAGTCGAAGTGCGGGTAGTCGGTCGAGATGCACATGCGATCGGCGCCGATGAGCCCGGCCGTCGCCTCGATCTCCGGCTCGCTCCCTTCGACGGCCGCCCAGCAGTTGCGCCGGAAGTACTCGCGCGGCGTCAGCGCCAGGTACGGGGCGTGCGAGTCGCGATACTGCGGATAGTCCCACTCGATGCGCGACAGGAGCCCGGGCACCCACGAGTTCTGGGCCTCGAGGAAGCCCACCCGGAGCTTCGGATGGAACTCGAACACGCCGCCGATGATCATGGCGATCAATGCCTGCTGCATCTCGATCCAGTGGCTCGCGACGTGCCGGTAGAACCGGTTCTCGCCGTAGAGCGGGATCATCCGCGAGTACACGGCGCTCACGCCCTCGTGGAACCCCCAGGTCACGTTCAGCTCCTCGTGCACGGCGTAGAGCGGATCCCAGTAGTTCGAGTGCCAGTAGTGGTCGTTCACCAGATTCGGCCTGATGAACGAGCCGACGGCGCCGAGCTCCCGCACGCAGCGCACGAGCTCGCGGCAGGCCAGGTGCACGTCGTGCACGGGCAGCATCGCCACGAACTTCAGGCGCTCGGGGCTGTGGCGGCAGAACTCGTGGATCCAGTTGTTGTAGGCGTGGCAGAGGGCCAGGGAGAGCCGGGGATCGAGATGGTCGCGGGCGATGAGCGACAGGCCGCTCGTCGGATAGAGCACGGCGATGTCGACACCCTCCATCGCCATGCCCATCACCTGGGCCTCGGGGTCGTAGTCGCGCGCGACGGCGAAGTCGAGCCGCCCCGTGTCGAAGAGCCGCGATCCGGACAGAGGCTGGGTGGTCTGGGAACCGCTCGAGCGGACGCGCTTGCGGTACTGCTGCAGGTCCATGTCGGAGGTCGGCAGCCCGTCGACGATGGTCAGGCCGGCGGCGCCGCGCCTGGGGCGCCCGTCCGCGCCCACCGGCACGCTGACGCGGTGCTTGAACGCCGGGTCCAGATAGCGGTCGAAGAGATCGGGTGGTTCCATGATGTGCATGTCGGAGTCGACGAACCGGAGTCCATCCTTCATGACATCCTCCTCGGGGCGGCGACGTATCGGGCCACGCCTTCGGTCGAGACTGGCTGCACTATCCTGCCGCCGGGCGGGGGAGTCAACCGCCTTCCGTCGGGCCCCTAGCCTGGACCCGTCCGCCTCGCGTGTGGTCGTTCATGAATCGTCCAGGCTAGCGCCGCGCGCGCCCGCCTCGCGCCAGGCCGAGGAACGCCCGCAGCACCGGCGCGTGCGCGCGGTCCCGGTGGTAGACGAAGAAGAAGCGCACGGCCAGGCCGCGCCCGCGGAGGGCGACGGCGCGCAGGCGCGCGTCGCCGGCCTCGCGCGTGAGCACGCTGGCGCCGAGCGCCGCGACGCCCACGCCCGCGGCGACGACCTGCTTGATCGCCTCGTTCGAGCCCAGCTCCATGGCGATGCGCGGCGTGAGGCCGGCGGCCTCGAGCTGGCCCTCGAGCACGCGGCGGGTCGTCGAGCCGGGCTCGCGGACGATGAGCGCCTGGTCGGCCAGCTCGGCGAGCGCGACGCCGCGCCGGCGCGCCCACGGATGGCGCCGCGGCACCAGCAGGACCAGCGGCTCGCGGACGAAGGGCTGGACGACGAGGCGCGCGTTGTCGGTCACGGTCATCGGCGTCGCCGCGTCCGGCGCGCCGAGCACGCCCAGGTCGGCCTCGAAGCTCGCGACCTGCGCGAGCACGTGGCGGGAGTTGGAGATGTGGAGCTGGATCCGCACGCCGGGGTAGCGCCGGCGGAACTCCGTGAGCACGCGCGGCAGGAGATAGGCGCCGGTGGTGCCGCTGCTGCTGATGGTGAGGCCGCCCGTGACGCGGCCGCCGGCCTGCGCCATGACCGTCTCGGCCTCGTCCACCAGCGAGAAGATGCGCTCGCTCACGCGATAGAGCGCCTGGCCGGCGTCGGTGAGCTGCACGCCGCGCGCGCGGCGCTCGAGCAGGCGCACGCCGGCGCTCTCCTCCAGCTCGCGCACCTGGATTGTGACGGCGGGCTGGCTGATCCGCAGGCGCCGCGCCGCCGCGGTGAACGAGCCCGTCGTCGCGAGCGTGTGGAAGATGCGCAGGTGGTGGAGGTTCACTTATGGGCCTCCATAAAGCGAATGAAGTGGACCGCGCACCGCCGCCATTCTATCCTCTCTGCGAACCCCAAGGAGGCGCGGATGGATCGCACCGGCATCGAGCTGAACGGCGTCAGGTACCTCTGGCCAAGGCGCCCCGTCGTCGTCGTCTGCATCGACGGCGGCGACCCGTCGTACTTCGAGCGGGGCGTGCGGGACGGCGTCGTGCCGAACGTGGCGCGCTTCATGAAGAACGGCTTCGGCGACGTCGCCGACGGCGACATGCCGAGCTTCACCTGCCCGAACAACATGTCCATCACGACGGGGGCGCCGCCCGCCGTTCACGGCATCTCGGGTAACTTCTACCTCGACCGCGCGACGGGCGAGGCGGTGGTGATGACCGGCCCGGAGCTGCTGCGCTCGCGGACGGTCATGGCCGAGTTCTCCCGCCACGGCGCGAAGGTCGTCTCGATCACCGCGAAGGACAAGCTCCGGAAGCAGCTCGGCAAGGACATGGACATCGCCGGCGGGAGCATCAACTTCTCCTCGGAGTTCGCCGACCAGACGACGCTCGCGGAGCACGGGATCGAGAACGTCGTGGACTTCGTCGGGATGCCGAAGCCCGACATGTACTCGCCCGAGCTGTCGCTCTTCGTGCTCGAGGCTGGCATCCGGCTGCTCGAGCAGCGCCGGCCCGAGATCCTCTACCTCTCGCTCACCGACTTCATCCAGCACAAGTACGCGCCCGGCGAGCCCGAGGCGAACCGCTACTACGCGAACATGGATCGCATGTTCGGCCGGCTCGACGCCCTCGGCGCCATCGTCGGGCTCACCGCCGACCACGGCATGAACGACAAGTCGAACGCCGACGGCTCGCCCAAGGTCATCTGGCTCCAGGACATCCTCGACAAACGCTTCGGCAAGGGGACGAGCACGGTGATCTGCCCGATCACCGACCGCTTCGTCGCCCACCACGGGGCGCTCGGCGGCTTCGTGCGCGTGTATTGCGGCAAGGGGCTCGACCCGGGCGACGTGATGAAGCTCGTCATGAACATCCCGGGCGTCGAGGCGGTCTTCGACCAGCAGACGGCGGCGAAGAAGTTCGAGCTGCCGCTCGATCGCGAGGGCGACGTGGTGGTCATCGGCCGGGTGGACACCTGCATCGGCGCCTCGGAGGCCGACCACGACCTGTCCGGTCTCAAGGGCCACCGGCTGCGGACGCACGGCGGCATCTCCGAATCGCGGGTGCCGTTCGTGCTGAACCGCCCGCTCACGGCGGACTACGCCCGGCGCGCGGGAGCGCGAACGTTGCGGAGCTACGAGCTGTTCGACTTCGCCATCAACGGCGTCGAGGCGTAGCGGCCGCGGAATGGGACGCACCGGTCGCGCGGCGATCTACGAGGCGCCGAACGCGCCGTTCCTCGTGAAGGAGTACCCCGTGCGGCCCGTGCGGGCGCGCGAGGCGCTCGTGCGGGTGACGATGTCGACCATCTGCCGCTCCGACATCCACTCCTACGAGGGGCGGCGCCCGAACCCGGTGCCGTGCATCCTGGGCCACGAGATCATCGGCGTCGTGGAGGAGCTGGGCGCCGGCGTCGAGCGCGACATGCGCGGCGATCGCCTGCGCGCCGGCGACCGCGTGACCTGGACGGAGTATTTCTTCGACGGCGAGTCGCACTACCGCGACGTTCTCGACCTCCCGCAGAAGTCGCCGGGCCTTCGCAAGTACGGCCACGACCGGGCCGACCAGGACCCGCACTTCACGGGCGGCTTCGCCGAGTACTGCTACATCCTGCCGGGCACCGGCATCCTCAAGCTCCCGGACGAGCTCTCGGACGAGGAGGCCACGCCGCTCAACTGCGGCGTCGCCACGATGATCTCGGTCACCGAGGCGGCCGGCGTCGGCATGGGCGACAGCGTCGTGATCCAGGGGCTCGGCCTGCTGGGGCTCTACGGCGTGGCCATCGCCAAGTCGCGCGGCGCCCGGCTCGTGATCGGCCTCGACTCGGTCGCCCCGCGCCTCGAGATGGCCCGGCGCTTCGGGGTGGACCTGGCGCTCGACGTCTCGACGCTGAGCCCCGACGAGGTCGTCCGCGCGGTGCGCGCGGCCTGCCGGCCCGACGGCGCCGACGTCATCGTGGAGGTCTGCGGCGTGCCCGACGTGATCCCGCAGGGCCTGCGGATGCTGCGCGTGGGCGGGCGCTACGTTATCGGCGGGCTCGTGAACCCCGATGCGAACGTGACGCTCGACGCCAACCTCATCCTGCGCCAGTGGATCACGCTGCGCGGCGTGCACAACTACCACCCGCGCCATCTCATCCAGGCGCTCGATTTCGTCGTCGCCCAGCGCCGGCGGTTCCCGTTCAAGGACATCGTCGACTCGCGGTTCTCGCTGCCCGAGCTGGGGACGGCGTTCACCAAGGCGGCCGAGCGCAGCGTGCTGCGCGCGGCGATCGTGCCGTGAGCGGGCCGCGGCTCGGCTTCAGCCCCAAGGGTCTCTACATCGGCGGGCGGTGGGTCGCGGCGGCCGCCGGCCAGCGCTTCGAGTCGCTCAACCCCGCGACGGGCGAGCGCCTCGGCGAGGTGCCGCTCGCGGCCGAGGCCGACGTGGACCGCGCCGTGCAGGCGGCGAAGAAGGCGTTCCCGGAGTGGGCGCGCGTGCCGCTGCGGGAGCGCGCGCGCTGCCTCGAGCTGCTTGCCCGGCGCATCGTGGAGCACACCGAGGAGCTGGCGCTCATGGACTCGGTGGACTCGGGCAACGCGATCGCCGGCATGCGCGGCGACATGACGTGGACGGCCGACACGCTGAACTACTTCGCCGGGCTCATCACCGAGATCAAGGGCGAGACGTCGTCGCACGGCCCGCGACACCTGAACTTCACGCGCCGCCAGCCCTACGGGGTCGTCGCCAAGATCAACCCCTTCAACCACCCGTTCCGGTTCTGTGCCGAGAAGGCCGCGGCGCCGCTCGCGGCGGGCAACACCGTCGTGATCAAGGGCTCGGAGCAGGCGCCGCTGTCCAGCCTCCGGCTCGGCGAGCTGTGCGAGGGCGTCTTCCCGCCGGGCGTGGTGAACGTCCTCACGGGCGCCGGCCAGACGGGCTCGGCGCTCGTGCGCCATCCCGACGTGAGCCGCATCGGCTTCGTCGGCTCGGTGCCGACGGGCCGCGCGATCGCCCGCGAGGCCGCGGAGCTGCTCAAGCCGGTCACGCTCGAGCTGGGGGGCAAGAACCCGATCATCATCCTGCCCGACGCCGACCCCACGAAGGCCGCGACGGCGGCGATCAAGGGCATGAACATGAACCGGCAGGGCCAGTCGTGCAGCTCGACCTCGCGCGTGCTGGTCCATCGCTCGCTCCACAAGGGCGTCGTCGAGGAGCTGGTGCGGCAGGCCGAGGCGCTGCCCGTGGGCTTCCCGTGGCTCGAGACGAACGAGCTCGGGCCGATCGTCTCCGAGCGGCAGTGGAAGCGCGTGCTGGAGTTCATCGAGTCGGGCAAGCGCGAGGGCGCGCGGCTCGTCACGGGCGGTGGTAGGCCGCCGGATCCGCAGCTCGCGCAGGGCTGGTTCATCGCGCCGACGATCTTCGACGAGGTGACCCCGGCGATGCGGATCGGCCGCGAGGAGATCTTCGGCCCGGTCATGTCGGTCATGCCGTGGGACGACTACGAGGCGATGCTCGCGCTCGCCAACGGCCTGGAGTACGGCCTCACCGCCGCGATCGTGACCAACGACCTCGCGAAGGCGATGGAGACGGCCGAGCGCGTCGAGGCGGGCTACGTCTGGATCAACGCGACGGGCCGCTACATCGGTGCGCCCTACGGCGGCTGGAAGCAGAGCGGCCTCGGCCAGGAGGAGTGCTTCGACGAGCTCGTCGGCTACACGCGTCTCAAGAACGTCAACATGCGGTGGTAGTATTGGGCTCCGCACGGAGGTGCGACACATGCGTGCAATGAAGTACACGATCGTGTTCGTGATCGCCGCGACGCTGCTCACGGGCGCGGCGCTCGGGCAGACGCAGGGCCCGGCGAAACCGGGCGTGCTCACCGTCGGCTTCATCCCCGCCGAGGACGCGCGCGCCATGGTCCGCCAGTCCGCGGCCATTCTCGAGATCGTCGCCAAGCAGACCGGGATGAAGGTCGACACGTTCGTCGGCTCCGACTACAACGGGACGATCGAGGCGCTCCGGAACGGCCACGTGGACATCGCGCTGCTGGGCCCGTTCTCGTACGTGCTCGCGACAACGCAGGCGCCGGTCGAGGCCTTCGCCGTCACCGTCATCGCCAAGACGATGCAGCCGTCCTACAAGTCGATCATCATCGCCAAGAACGAGAGCCCCATCACCTCGCTCGCCACGCTCAAGGGACGCACGTTCGCGTTCGTGGACCCGGGCTCGACCTCGGGCTACATGGTCCCCGCCGCGGCGTTCGTCCTCGCGGGCATGACGCCGGAGAAGGACCTGGGCAAGGTCGTCTACTCGGGCGGCCACGACGCGACGATCGTCGCCGTCGCCGAGGGCAAGGTGGAGGCGGGCGCCGTCGCCGACCGCATCTACGAGCGCGGCTGCGCCAAGGGCCTCGCCGACTGCGCGAAGCTGAAGGTGGTCTGGCAGTCGGACCCCATCCCGAACGATCCGATGCTCTACCGGAAGAACCTTCCCGAGGATCTCAAGAAGAAGATCCGCGAGGCGTTCTACAGCGTGAAGAACCTGCCCTTCGGCGAGATGGGCACGGTGGCGCGCTTCGACCCGGCGACCGACAAGGACTACGACTCGGTGCGGAACGTCGCCAAGGCGCTGAAGCTCGACCTCACCAAGATGAAGTGAGCTGGCGCCTCCACCACATCGTCCTCGCGGCCGCCGGCGTCGCCTTTCTGCTCTGGTGCGCAGACGGCGTGGAGCTGCGCCCGCGCGAGGTCGTCCACGCGGTGCCGGTCATCGCCAGCTACTTCGGGCGCATGTGGCCGCCGCGCTGGGAGTTCGCGCAGAGCGTCTGGAAGCCGGCGCTCGAGACGCTCTACGTCGCCCTCTGGGGCAACGTGCTCGCGACGCTCGTCGGGCTGCCGCTCGGCGTCCTCGCCGCCCGCAACGTCGTCGCCTCGGCGCCGCTCCGCAACGCGGCGAAGGCGGTCCTCAACCTGTTCCGCTCGATCTCGGAGCTGATCTGGGCGATCTTCTTCGTCGCCGCGGTCGGCCTCGGGCCGTTTCCGGGGGCGATGGCGCTCGGCATGAACTACGGCGGGATCCTCGGCCGCCTCTACGCCGAGGCGATGGAGAACGTCGACGCGGGCCCGCTCGAGGCGCTCCAGTCCGCCGGCGCGAGCCGGCTCCAAGTGTTCGCCTTCGGCATCGTCCCCCAGGCGCTGCCGCAGTTCGTGACCTACAACCTCTACTGGTTCGAGGTCGCGGTGCGCTCGGCCACCGTGCTCGGCATGGTCGGCGCGGGCGGACTCGGCTTCGAGCTGGTCACCACGATCCGCCTCTTCGAGTGGCGGGAGACCGGGCTCATCCTGCTCGTGATCCTCGCGATGGTGAGCGTCATCGACCTCGCGTCCACCGCCGTGCGCGCACGGATCTACTGAGCGCATGATCGCGATCGAGAAGCTCTCGAAGACCTACCCGGGCGGCGTGGCGGCCCTCCGCGAGGTCTCGATCGACGTCAAGGACGGCGAGTTCCTCGTCATCCTGGGCCCGAGCGGCGCGGGCAAGTCGACGCTCATGCGCTGCATCAACCGGCTCGTCGAGCCCACGTCCGGGCGGATCGTCCACGACGGCCGCGAGATCACGGCCCACGGGCGGAAGCTGCGCGACGTCCGCCGCCGGTTCGGGATGGTCTTCCAGCAGTTCAATCTCGTGAAACGCCTCTCGGTGCTCACGAACGTGCTGACGGGCCGGCTCGCGTACCGCAGCGCCTGGCGGAGCCTCGCCTACAACTTCTCCCAGGAGGACAAGCGGATCGCGGTCGAATGCCTGGCGCGGGTGAACATGGAGGGCAAGGCGCTCCAGCGCGCCGACACGCTCTCGGGCGGCGAGCAGCAGCGCGTGGCGATCGCGCGCGCGCTCGCCCAGCAGCCGGCGGTGATCCTCGCCGACGAGCCCGTGGCGAGCCTCGACCCGAAGATCGCGCGCCAGGTCCTGACGTACCTGACGCAGGTCGCGGGGGAGCTCGGGATCACCGTGCTCTGCAATCTCCACCAGGTCGAGTACACGCGCGAGTTCGCCGGGCGCGTGGTGGGCATGAGCCGCGGCACCGTCGTCTTCGACGGGCCCGTCACCGCGCTCACGGACGACGTGCTCCACCGGATCTACTACCGCGATCCCGACGCCGCGACCGAGTCCGAGGCGTGAGCGCGGCCACGCTCGACGCCCTCGTCGGCGCCACGCTCCACCGCGCCGCGGCGCAGCGGGCGCGGCGGCTCGCGCGCGCCGCGCTGCTGGCGGCGCCCCTGCTCGCGGCGCTGGCTTTCGCGGCGGGCCAGATCGGGATGAATCCCCTGGCGGTCGCGCGCGGCGTGCCGTTCATGTGGGATTTCCTGACGCGGCTGCTGCCGCCCGACCTGTCCTACGTGCCGCTGCTGACCCGGGCGGCGACCGAGTCGGTCCAGATCGCGGTGTGGGGGACGCTGCTCGCGACCGTGCTGTCGATCCCGCTGGCGATCCTCGGCGCGGGCAACACGACGCCGCACCCGATCGTCTTCCATGCGACGCGGATGTTCCTGAACGCGCTGCGCTCGATCAACGAGCTCGTCTTCGCGCTCATCTTCGTGAGCGCGGTCGGCCTCGGGCCCTTCCCCGGCGTCCTCGCGATCGCCATGCACGCGACGGGCATGCTCGCCAAGTTCTCGGCGGAGGAGATCGAGGGCGTGGACCGCGGCCAGGTCGAGGCGCTCCAGGCCACGGGCGCCGGCCGCCTCCAGGTGATCCTCTTCGGTGTGATCCCGCAGGTCGTCCCGGCGTTCGTGAGCTACGCGATCTACCGCTTCGACGTCAGCATCCGCTCGGCGACCGTCCTGGGCCTCGTCGGCGCCGGCGGGCTCGGCTTCTCGCTCTTCAAGACGATGAAGCTCTTCCGGTACCACGAGACCGCCACGTGCATCCTCGTCATCTTCCTGCTGGTCCTGGTCTCGGATTGGCTCTGCGCGCGGGTGCGCGCGAAGGTACTCTAGGGGCCATGACACGAACCCTGCTGGCGGCGACCGCGGCCATGCTGCTCGCGGCCTGCGGCCCCGGCGCGGCCGAGCGCGCGCAGGACCATCTGAACAAGGGCGCCGCGCTGGTCGCCGCGGGGAAGTTCGACGCGGCGGTCGCCGAGCTGCAGAAGACGGTCGAGCTGAACCGCGACTCGATCGAGGGCTGGACGCAGCTCGGCAACGCCTACCGCGGGCTCCGGCAGTACGAGAAGGCGTTCGAGGCGTACCGCACCGCGAAGAAGATCGACCGCTACGTCGTGGGGCCGCACATCGAGAACGCCCGGGCGCTCGTCGAGGCGGGCCAGGTCGAGCCCGCGATCGACGAGCTGAACCACGTCATCGAGCTGGATCCCAAGCGGCTCGACGCCATGCTGCTGCTCGGACGGGCCTCGATGCTGCCGCGGAAGCTGCCCGACGGCACGACGGGCGTGCCGCGGGCGAGCCTGGAGCGCGCGGAGCTGAATCTCGAGACCGCGGTGCAGCTCGCGCCGGACCATGCGCAGGCCTGGACGGAGCTCGCGGAGGTGCGGGAGAAGCTCGGCAGGAAGGACGCGGCGCGCGAGGCGCTGGCGAAGGCGCAGGCGCTCAAGCGATGACGGGAACGCGCAGGGGAGGGACGCGATGCTGAAGGTGGAGACGCCGCACGATTTGCTCTCACTGGTCGGCCGCGAGCTCGGGCCGTCCGACTGGGTCACCGTGGACCAGTCGACGATCGACAAGTTCGCCGACGCCACCGGCGACCACCAGTGGATCCACGTGGACGTCGAGCGCGCCAAGCGGGAGATGCCGGGCGGCAGAACGATCGCCCACGGCTATCTCACGCTCTCGATGGTCCCGCGCTTGGCGCAGACGCTCCTGTCGGTCGCGAAGCGCAAGCGGGGGCTGAACTACGGCTCCAACAAGGTCCGCTTCACCAACACCGTGCCCGCGGGGGCGCGCGTCCGCCTGCGCCAGCGCATCGTCAACGCCGAGGCCGTTGCCGGCAACGGCGTGCGCGTGACCTCGGAGATGACGATCGAGGTCGAGGGCCAGGAGCGCCCCGCGCTCGTCGCCGAGGTCATCGGCATCCAGTATGCCTGATCGGCCCCTCGCCGCCGAGCGCTCCCGCGATCTCTGGAACGCGCGCACCGTCGCCTGGTACCAGCGCGCGGACGCCCGGAGCGACTATGCGGAGCGCGTCCTCGGCGTGATCCCAGGCCTGCTGGCGGGCGCGCGCACGGCGCTCGACGTGGGCGCGGGGTTCGGGGCGCTCGCGGTGCCGCTCGCGCGCCGGCTCCCGCGCGTGACGGCCCTCGAGCCCTCGACGGCCATGGCGGCGGCGCTCCGCGCGACGATCGCGCGGCGACGGCTCGGCAATCTGCGGCTGGTCGAGACGGCCTGGGACGCGGCGACGGAGGAGACGTACGACCTCGTGCTCTGCGCCCACGTGAGCCCCGTGCTGCGGCGCGGCTCGTCGTTTCTCGAGGCCGTCGCGCGCCGGGGGCTGGCGCGCACGGGCGTGGCGCTCGTCCGCGACGCGCCCGGCGGCGAGGACAAGTTCTTCTTCCGCGAGCTCTATCCCGCGCTGCTGGGCCGGCCGTACGCCAAGGCGTGCGGCGCCGACGAGACGCTGGAGGAGCTGGCGCGGCTCGGCGTGCGGCCGACGCTCACGCCGATCGAGTACCGCTCCGACCAGCCCTTCGACGACCTGGACGAGGCCTGCGATTTCTGGCTCGCGTACATGGGGCTCGACGGTGCCACGGCGCGCGCGTACCTGCGCGACTTCCTCGCGGAGCGCCTGGTCCGTGAGGCGCACGGCTGGCTCGCGCCGTTCGGCAAGCGCGCGGTCGTCCTTCACTGGGCGACCGCGTAGACCGCGCCCGCCCGATGCCCGACGGCCCCATTCTCGAGACGCGGGATCTCACCAAGCGCTTCGGCGGGTTGGTGGCCGTGAACGCCCTGCCGCTCGCGATCGATCCCGGCGAGATCCGCGGTCTCATCGGCCCCAACGGATCGGGCAAGACGACGACGGTGAATCTGCTGTCCGGCCTGTACCGCGCCGACACGGGCGAGATCCGCCTGCGCGGTGAGCGGATCGACGGTCTCCGTCCGCACCAGGTCGCGGCCCGGGGCGTCGGCCGCACGTTTCAGATCCCGAAGCTCTTCGGGAGCATGACGGTGCTGGAAAACGTCCTGCTGCCGGCCCTGGCCGCGCGGGACCGGGGCGGCGCGCCGCCGATGACGGAGGTCCTCGACCGCGCGGGGCGGCTGCTCGAGTTCGTGACGCTCGACCGGCTGCGGGACTCCCTCGCCCGGGAGCTCTCGGGCGGCCAGGCCATGCTCGCGCAGATCGCGCGCGCCCTCATGGTGCGACCGCTCCACCTGCTCCTGATGGACGAGCCCTTCGCCGGCGTGCACCCGACGATCCGCGAGGTCATCATCGCGGCGATCCTCCGCATGAACCGGGAGGAGGGCGTCACGTTCTTGATCGTCTCGCACGAGATGGCCGAGCTGCGGCGGCTCTGCTCGCGGGTGTCGGTGATGCACGAAGGCGCGCTGATCGCCGAGGGCACGCTCGAGGAGGTCGCGAACGATCCCCTCGTCCTCGAAGCGTACCTGGGCCGGTAGGGTGGCGACGCTCCTCGAGCTCGACGGCGTCTTCGCCGGCTACGTGGATGGTATCGACATCCTCGCCGGCATCGGCCTCCGCATCGAGCGCGGCACGATCACCGGCGTCATCGGCCCCAACGGGGCGGGGAAGTCCACGCTCCTGAAGACCATCTTCGGCTTCCTGCGCCCCCACGCGGGACGGATCCTGTTCGACGGGCGCCCGATCCAGGGCCTGGCGCCGCACGCGCTCAAGCGGCTCGGCATCAGCTACGTGCCGCAGGGCATGAACATCTTTCCCCAGCTCACGGTCGAGGAGAACCTCCAGCTCGGCGCCTGGACGGAGCGACGCGACCGCGCGCGCGTCGGGAGCATGCTCGAGCGCGCCTACGTGACCTTTCCGCGCCTGCGCGAGCGGCGCCGGCGGCGCGCGACGACGCTGAGCGGCGGCGAGGCCAAGATGCTCTCGCTCGCGAAAGAGGTGATGACGGACCCGGCCCTGATGCTCGTGGACGAGCCCTCGGCGGGCCTCGCGCCGCGGATCCTCGAGCAGGTCTACGCCAAGCTCCTGGAAACGCGCGCGCGGGGAGTGACCATTCTCCTCGTCGATCAGAACATCAACAAGGCCGTCGAGGTCTCCGACTACCTCTACATGATCGAGGGGGGCCAGGTCCGGCGCGAGGGGCCGCGCGAGAGCTTCGCCCACCAGCTCCGCGAGCTGATCCGCAGCTCCCTCCTCGGCGCCTGACGCGATGCCCCCCGTGGCCCGCCGCCTCGGCTGGGCGCTCCTGGTGTACGCGGCGCTCGCGTGGCCGCCCTGGGCGTTCTCCGAGTACCACACGCACGTGTTCACGATCAGCCTCTACTACGTGATCCTCGCCGTCGGCTGGAACCTGCTCGCGGGCTACGCCGGGCAGTTCTCCCTGGCGCACCACACGTTCGCCGGGATCGGCGCGTACACCTCGGCCCTCCTGGTCCAGCACACGGGGATCCCGATCGTCGGCGGGATCGCCGCCGGCGTCGTGCTGGCGGGCGCCGTCGGATACGGCCTGGGGACGCTCTGCCTGCGGATGCGCGCGATCTACCTGGCGCTCGCCACGTGGGCCTTCGCCGAGTCGGTGCGCCTCTTCATCAGCGTCGAGTATCAGTGGACGCGCGGCGACCTCGGGTTCCGCACGCCCCTGCTCTTCGGGACCCCGCAGCCCATGCCCTACTACTATCTCTTCCTGGGCCTGGCGCTGGCGGTGCTGCTCGTCACGTGGCAGCTCGTCCAGTCACGGGTCGGGGCTTACCTGCGCGCCATCCGCGACGACGAGGAGGCGGCGGCGGTCATGGGCGTCGACACCTTCAAGTGGAAGCGGGTCGCCTTCGTGGTCTCGGCCGCGTTCGCCGCGGTCGCCGGCGGGTTCCAGGGGCACTACATCGGGCTGCTCTCGCCGACGCCGATGAAGTTCAACGAGATGGCCACCGTGGTCATCATGGTCATCGTGGGCGGGCTCAGGACCTTCCCGGGCCCGATCCTCGGGGCCGTGTTCGTCGAGGTGCTCTCGGAGCAGCTGCGGGCCTGGGGCGAGATCCGCATGGTGCTCTTCGCCGTGCTGGTCATCCTGGTGGCGCGCGCCTATCCGGGCGGCCTGTACGCGATCGCCCGCTCCGCGGGCCTCACACTGTTCGCTCCCGTTCTCCGAAGAGCCCGGTCGGCCGGACGACCAGCAGCGCGATGAGCACGACGAAGCCGTAGAGGTCCTTGTAGCCGGGCGAGAGGAAGACCGAGCCCAGCGCCTCGATCACGCCCAGCAGCACCCCGCCGACGAGCGATCCGAGAATGGACCCGAGGCCGCCGATGACGATGATCTCGAACCCCTTGAAGGTCGAGATCGCGCCGTTCTCCGGGTACACGAGGAAGTCCGGCGCGAGGAGCGCCCCCGCCGCGGCGGCCAGGGCGACCCCGACGCCGAACGCGAGCATGTCGAGCCTGAGCACGTCGACGCCGGCCGTCTGGATGCCGACGCGATTCTGCGCGGCGCCCCTGAAGGCCCGGCCGAGCCAGGTCTTCTTGATCAACAAGTAGAAGAGGGCGAGCAGGACGAGCGTGCCGATGAGGGCGACGAAGCGATTGCCGGAGATCGGCAGCGTCCCGATGGTCGTCGGCCTCGCGTAGTCCCGGGGCGCGTACTGGTTCGGCCCGCCGAGGACGATCGCGAGGTTCCTGAACAGGACCATCAGCGCGATCGTGATGATCGTCGCGTACTCGTCGCGCCGTTCGACGCCGCCCACGTACATCGGGCGCAGCAGGAATCGCTGCGTGAGCATGCCCAGGAGGAAGACGGACCCCATGGCCAGCGGCAGGGCGAGGTACCAGCGCTCCGGCCCGAGGACCGTCGCGAGGAGCGCGTACTGGACGTAGCTGCCGATCATGTAGAACTCGCCCATCGCCCAGTTGATCATCTTCATGATGCTGTAGATGAAGGTGATCCCGAGCGCCATGAGGCTGTAGATGACGCCGATGACGAGACCCGCGAGGACGTACTGGGTGAGGAGGTGCCAGTCCACGCGGGTCCCGCCCCGTCTCAGCGCTTCGGCGCCAGCAGGAGGTCGCCGGTCTTGAACTCCGTCGGGAAGAGGATCTTCGCCTCGGTGAACGGCATCTCGGGCTTCGTGTACTGGAGGACGAGCATCGGCGGCGTCCACTGCTGCCAGTACGGGCCCTCGCCGCGCGAGAAGCTGATGGTCCCGTTCCAGCCCTCGAACTTGTTCGCGAGGAGCGACTTCACGAGGTCGTCGCTCGCGTCGCTCTTGGCGGCGTTGAGCGCGTCGGCGATGAGCGCCACCTGCGCGTAGCCGTTCAGCGCGGCGTAGACCGGGTCCTCCTTGAACTGCTCGCGATACTTCGTGCGGAAGGCCTCGCCGCGCGGCGTGAGCTTCATCGTGGGGTGGTAGTACACCATGAACGCGGTGTACGTGCCCTTCTCGCCCATGTTCTTCCAGAACTCCGGCCGCGCCGGCATGTCGTAGGAGACGAGCATGGGCGTCGCGGGGAAGAGCCCGACGTCGTACGCCTGCCGGAGGATGAGGTACGAGGGCGTGCCGACGCCGATGTTCACGACGAGATCCGGCCTCCAGCTCTTGATCTCGAGGAGCTGGGGCGTGAGGTCCACCACCGCCCGGTCGAAGACGATGCTCTTGAGCTCGGCCTGGACGTCCATGGTCTTGAAGAGCTTCTTGCTGTCCTCGACGAGGCCGATCCCGTAGTCGGTGTTCTCGGCGAGCATCGCGACCCGCTTGTAGCCCTGCTGCTTGATCCAGCGGTTCCAGAGCTGGACGCGGTCGGTGTCGATGACGTGCGTGCGGAACGTGTAGTTGAGGTGGCGCTCGGTGAGGCTCCGGGCCGAGGCCTGCGTCATGAAGATCGGCACCTTGAGCTGCTCGGCGAGATCCTGCACCGCCACGGCGACGGAGCTGTGGAACTGGCCCAGCACGGCCGCCACCCGGTCCTGGCTGACCAGCTTCCGGTAGCCCGCCGCGCCCTTCTCCGGAGTCCCGGAGTCGTCCTCGATGACCAGCTCGATCTTGCGCCCGCCCAGGATCCCGCCGCGCGCGTTCACGTCGTCCGCGCCCATCTTGGCGCCGCGGACGATGAACTGGCCGGCGGCCGCGTCGCCGGGCGGCGACAGGGGCGTCAGGACGCCGATCTTCACGGGCCTCTGGGCGAGGGCCGGCGCGGTCAGCCCGGCCACGACGATCGCCGCCAACGAACCGATCAGCCACATGCGCCGTCTCATATCGTTCCTCCGTGGGTCATCGCACTCGGGTCCATTCCTTCAGGAGCTTCTCGTCCACGTCCACGCCGAGGCCCGGGCCGTCGAGCGCCAGGATCGCGCCGTCGGCGTACCGCACCGGCCGGTGGACCACGTCGCCGGCGAGCAGCAACGGGCCGAACAGCTCGCAGCCCCACGTCACGGGCGCGGCCGCGAGCGCCACCTGCAGGTAGGCGGCGGTGCCGAGCGAGGTCTCGATCATGCAGCCGACGTAGCAGCCGAGGCCCGCGGCCTCGGCGATGCGCGCGATGGCCATCGTGCCGAGGATGCCCGCCGACTTCGTGAGCTTGAGCGCGAGGATCGACACGCCGCCCAGACGCGCGATGGCCATGGCGTCGTGCGGCGAGCAGCAGGACTCGTCGGCCATGATCGGCACGGTGACGCTGCGCGCGATCTCGGCCATGCCGCCCAGGTCCCAGCGCGGCACGGGCTGCTCGACGAAGTCGAGGCCGAACGGCTCCAGCGCGCGGATCGCGCGGAGCGCGGTCGGCCGGTCCCAGCCCTGGTTGGCGTCCACGCGGAGCGCGACGTCGGGGCCGACGGCCTCGCGGATCCGGCCGACGCGCTCGACGTCGTGCGCGAGGGGGTGCGCCGCGGTCTTGATCTTGAAGATCCGGTGGCCGCGCGCGACCTTCTCCCGCGCCTCGGCGATCTCGGCGTCGGGGTCGGCGACGGCAAGCGACCAGGAGAGCGGCACGCGATCGCGCACCCGCCCGCCGAGCAGGCGGTGCACCGGCACCTCCAGCGCGCGGCCGTTCAGGTCCCAGAGCGCCATCTCGACCGCGGCGCGGGCGAAGGGGTTGCCCTGGACCCGGCGCGCCATCTCGCGCCGGAGCGGCTCGATCTCCGAGGCGTCCTGGCCGACGAGCCAGGGCGCCACGTAGCGCTCGATCGTCGCGGCGACCGATTCCACGGACTCCTCGCTCCACGTCGGGCCGCCGAGGCAGGCGGCCTCGCCCCAGCCCGTGACGCCGTCGGTCGTCTCGACGCGCACGAAGGCGAAGTTGACGGCCCGGAGCGTCGTGAACGACATCGTGTGCGGGCGCGTCACGGGGATGTCGGCGAGGATCACGCGGACGTCGGCGATCTTCATGACGCTTACTCGGCGTCCGCGTCGTCGTGGCGCAGCGGGGCGCCGGGCGCGAAGCGGTTCGGGTCGAAGAGCGAGAGGTCGATCGAGGGCGCGCCGTCGAGGATCCACTCGGCGGCGTAGCGGCCGGTCGCGGGGGAATGCTGGAAGCCGTGACCGCCGAAGCCGACGGCGAGGAAGACGCCGGGGGCGCCCCAGCCGATGATCGCGTGGTCGTCGGGCGTCAGCGGACGCAGGCCCGCCCAGCCGCCGGCGATGCGCGCCTGCTCGATCAGCGGGAGCCGGTGCACGGCCTTCTGCACCGTGTCCTCGACGCGGCCCCAGTCCATCGGCGCGTTCGTGTCCTCGCCGATGTCCTCGACGTCGCCGGGGCTCAGCAGCACCTGCTCCATCTCCTTGCGGAAGTAGAAACCGCTCGTCACGTCGGTCGTGAGCGGCACCGGCCCGGGGATCTCGGGGAAGGGCTCGGTGAAGAAGATGTGACGGCGCCGTGGGTGGACGGGCAGCGCGAGCCCCGCGAGGCGGCCGACGCGCGCCGCCGCGGGGCCGGCGGCGTTGACGGCCAGCGGGGTGGCGATCGGGCCCTGGCTCGTGACGACGCCCTTGAGGTGGTCGCCCGCCCGATCGAGCGCGGTCACCTCGACGCCCTCGACGATCCGGGCGCCGAGCTCGCGCGCGCGGCGCGCGAAGGCGTTGGTCACCTCGGCCGGGCCCGCCATGCCGTCCTGCGGCCCCCAGACCGCGGCCAGCAGGTCGTCGACGCGCAGGGCGGGGACGAGCTTGCGCGCGTCGCCGGGCGACAGCACGCGCACGTCCGCGCCGAGGCTCCGCTGGAGCGCGATCCGCTTCTCGAAGCCACGGAGCTGCGTCTCCGTGGACAGGAGATAGAGGTAGCCGATCTTCGTGTAGCCCGGGTCCACGCCGAACTCGTCCCGGAAGCGCTCGAAGACGCGGATGGACTCGAGCGCGAAGCGGATCTCGGTCGCGTGGGGGAACTGGACGCGGATGCCGCCCGCGGCCTTGCTCGTCGTGCCGCTGCCGACCGACTCGCGCTCGAGGACGACGACGTCGGTCATCCCGCGCCGGGCGAGGTGGTAGGCGATGGAGCACCCGACCACGCCGCCGCCGATGATCACCGCGCTGGCACTCCGGGGCAGGCTCATGGACGCCCTATGATGGAGGGGCCACGCTCACGACGCAAGCCTCAGAGCTGTCCGAAGAACACGAGATACTCGGACTTCAGGAAGCGCTCGAGGAGGAGCAGCAGCGCCGCGCCCGGCACCATCAGGACGATCGCGGTCACGGAGGCGATCTGCAGCTCGTACCCCACGCTCGCCGTGTACATGTAGACCGGCAGCGTCGTGACGAAGGGAGCGCCGACCAGAAGCGTCCCCGTGAACTCGTCCAGCGAGTAGAGGAACACCAGCACGCCGCTCGCGACCAGGCCGGGCAGCGCCAGGGGGAGCGCGACCGTGAGGAATCCCCGCGTCGTGGAGGCGCCCAGATCCCACGCCGCCTCCTCGAGATCGCGGCCGATCGAGCGGAAGACCGCCGTCATCGTCCAGACCGCGAAGACCAGGCCGCCCACGAGGTGCACGAGGATCACGCCGGGCACCGTGCCCGCGAGGCCCCACCGGTAGAACTCACGTGTCGCGCTCGCGAACACCGGCAGCTGCGGGAACGCCTGCGGCAGGAGGAAGAGGAGCAGCACCACCGTGCGGCCGGGGAAGGCGAGGCGCGCGAGGGCGTAGCCGAGCGGGACGGCGAACAGCACCGCCAGCAGCGTGACGGCCACGGCGATCGCGAGGCCGAGGCGGAGGGGGTCGAGGAAGTCGCCGCTCAGGACACGCTGCCAGTAGCGGAGGCCGAAGCGCTGCGGCCAGGGGCTCGGGTACGTCCAGCGTTCGGCCAGCGACCAGACCGCGAGACTCGTGAGCGGCCCGACGATGACGAAGGCGATCGCCGCCAGGGCGGCCGCGCGGCCGGCGAGCCGCCCGAGCCTCACGCCACGAGCCGCCGCACGTACACGAGGGCGGCGCCCATCGCGAGGAGGTAGGCGACCACGCCGAGCGCCGAGGCGGTGGCGAAGTCGCCGTGCTGGCCGAAGCGGTAGTAGACGTCGATCATCAACATCTGCGCGCCGCTCCCGCGTCCCATCATCAAGGGGATCGAGAACGAGGCGAGCATCGACGAGAAGATCAGGATCGCGCTCACGCCGAGCGCGGGCGCCGCCATGGGCACGAGGATGTCGCGCGTCAGTCGGCCCCCGCCCGCGCCGACGTCGCGCGCCGCCTCGAGATAGCTCTCGTCCACCCCGCGGAAGGCGCCGAGCAGGAGCAGCGCCGCGAGGCCGAGGTGCTTCCAGGCCAGCGCGAGCGCGATGCCCGCCCAGGACGAGGCGAGCCCGGGCGCGTAGGGCGCGACGAACACGCGGAGCGCGTGACCCACGACCACGAAGGGCACGAAGAGCGGGACCTTCAGGAGGAACTCGACCGGGCCGAAGGCGCGCGCGCGGAGCCAGCCGCAGAGGGGGATCGCCGCGAGAAAGGTGAGGGCGGTGCCGGCCGCGGCGACGGCGACCGTATAGACGACGTCGCGCGTGTACAGGCGCCAGACGGTGCCGTAGTTGGCGAGCGAGAGCGCCCCGTCGCGCGTGAACGAGGCGGCGACCGACGCGACGAGCGGCCAGAGGAAGACCGCGCCCAGGATCGCGAGCGGGGGCGCGCAGAGCGCGCCCCAGAGCAGCCGCTCGCCGGCGCCTATCGGACGATCTCCTCGTACGCCAGCGTGATCAGGTCGTGATACTCCTTGATCGGCATCTGGCGCGAGTATCGGGCGAGGTCGTCGGCGCTGACGCCCTTGAAGAGGAGCTCGCGCGTCTTGGCGTCGATGAGGGGCAGCACGCGGTCCGGGTCCACCCCGGGGTACCAGCCGAACCGCTCCACGATGGCCTTGGCCTGCACCGCCGGCGTGGCGATGTAGTCGATGTAACGCACGGCCGCGTCGCGGCTGGCCGCTTCCCGCGGCACCACGAGATAGAGCGGGTAGATCGGCAGCCCGGGCGCGGGCAGGACCGGCGTGATCGCGGGGTCCATGCGCCCCTCGTTCTTCCACGCCACGAGCTGGTCGATCCAGACGACGCCGATCCAGATTTCCCCGCGGTTCAGCGCATCGAGCGTGCCGGCGTTGCCGTTCGTGATCAAGGCGCTCCGGTTGAAGTCGCGCAGCGCCGTGATCGCCTCGCGGATCGCGCCGTCCCTGGCCCGATCGAACGGGCCCTGCGTGAGCTGCTTGTAGAGGCCGGTCTTCCAGTACACCCAGCCCATC
>JBGQEL010000078.1:0-20125 GCA_041496385.1 Methylomirabilia bacterium
AGCGTGACCGAGCGCTCCTGGCCGGAAGTCGCCGCACGCCGTCGCCAGAACTACCAGCGCCTGCTGGATCGTGTCGCCGGGCTCCCCGGCGTGCGCCCGCTCTATCCGAGCCTCGGCGCCGATGTCTGCCCCTACGCGTTTCCGCTCCTCGTCGACGGCTCGAGCGCGGACCTCGTCGGCAGGCTCCGGGCTCGCGGCATTCCCGCCAGCCGCTGGCCCGATCTACCACCGGAAGTCCTCGCGCGGCCGGACCTGCACCGCGTCGCACTGCTGACGTACGAGCGCCTCGCTTTGCTGCCGGTGCATCAGAGCCTCAGCGCCGCCCAGCTCGGCCGCATCGGCGACGAGCTTGGCGCCGCGCTGACGGGACGGGCGGCGGCGTGATGCGGCTCGTCGTCCGCGAGTTTTCGCAGTCGGAGTGGACGGAGATCGTCTCCGAGTTCCAGGACCTGAGCCTGATGCAGCTGTGGGAGTACGGCGAGGCCAAGGCGGCGCTGGAGTCCTGGCGCGTGGAACGCGCCGTGTTCGTCGAGGGTGACCGCGTGGCCGGGGCGGCGCAGGCGCTGTTGCGCACCGTACCGTGGGTGGGGCGCGGCCTCGTGCGGATCAACCGTGGCCCGCTCTGGCGCCGGCTACCCGACGAGCCCGCGGGCCGCGTGGCGGCGATGCTCGCCGAGATACGGCGCCACTGGGTGGAGGGGCGGCGGATGTACGTTCGTGTGGCGCCGCCCGTGCGCGACGCGGATCTCGGCGCCGCGGCCGTCGACGGCGCCGGCTACGCGCGCGTGGCATGGCCGCCCGCGTGGTCGTCGGCGCGGCTCGACCTGACAGCGGACATTGCCACCCTTCGGGCACGGCTCGACCAGAAATGGCGCAACGGCTTGAACAAGGCCGAACGGCTGGGCGTCACCGTACAGGACGGCGTCGAGCAGTTTCCGGTGGTCGTCGCGGAGCACGCCGCAATGCTCCGCGCGCGGGGCTACGAGACCACCGTGTCGCCGGAGCTTTTGGAGCGGCTGCAGCGGCTCCTGCCGCCCGGGCGGCGGCTCTGGGCCTTGCGGGCGAGCCTTGGGGACGCCTCGCTCGGCGGCGTGCTCGTCGCGCGTTACGGGGACGTGGCGGAGTACCTGGTGGGTGCCGTCGGCGAGGAAGGTCGGCGGATGAATGTCGGGAATCTTCTGCTGTGGGCGGCGCTCTGCCGGATGAAAGCGCTGGGCTGCCGGTGGTTCGACCTTGGCGGCATGGATGCCGAGCGGACCCCGGCCGGCATCCTCCATTTCAAGGCCGGCCTGGGCGGCAGCGAGTACCGGCTCGCGGGTGAGTTCGAGTCCGAGGGCGGAGACTGGCTCAGTCAGGCCGTGCGCTGGCGCGTGAATCGCGCGGTGCAGAAGGTTCGGGGCTGACGTGATCGCGAGCGTCCGCGGCCGGTGGCGGTATCGGCTGGGCCGGGGCTGGCTCCATGCGCACCGGACCGCCCAGCGGCTGAGGCGTCGGGCGATTCCGGGTTCCTTTAGAATCCTGCTGTTACATGATGTGCCCTCGGATCGACTCGAAGCCCTCGAGCGGCTCGTGCGCCACGTGAAGGAGGCGCACGGCATCATCGATCCGGCCACCGCCGGGGCGTGGCTTGCTGGTCGGCGGCTGCCCTCGGCCGGCGGGCGAACGCCGTTGCTCTTCAGCTTCGACGACGGTTTCCAGTCGCAGGCCGTCGGCGCGAGGGAGATCCTCGACCGGCACGGGGTCAAGGCGGTCTTCTTCGTCTGCCCCGGCCTCGTCGACATGGCCCAGGATCGTCAGCACGAGACGATCGCGCGGTTCGTTTTCGAGGGGCGGGTCCGCGCCTCCGAGCTCTCGGCCGAGACAGCCCTGGCCTCGTGGGCCGACCTCGAGGCCGTCCGGAACGCGGGGCACGCGATCGGCTCCCACGCGCTCCTCCATCGCCGACTGTCCGGGCTCTCGAGCGCGGAACGGCGTCGCGAGATCGTTGGGGCCGCCGATGCCCTCGTCAAGCGCCTCGGCGGCGCCGTCGAGTGGTTCGCCTACCCGTTCGGCGATCTGGCGAGCATCGACCGGGAGTCCTACGCAATCATCGCCGAGCGCCACGCGCTCGGCTGCAGCGGGATCCGCGGCCTGAATGGGCCGGGAACGCATCCGCTCGGGCTCCTGCGGGAGGAGCTGGACCTCGGCGCCCCGTTTCCGTACCAGCAGCTCGTGCTGGAGGGTGGTCTGGACCTCCGCTACGCGACCCGGGTGCGACGCCTGCGGACGCTGCTCCCCGGACACGCGGTGCACGCGGAGCGACCATGAGGGTCAGCAAGAGCTCGATGTTCGCCGGGCTGGTCGTGGCGTACCTGATGCTCTTCGAGTGGAAGGTGTTCAACGCCGACTCTCTGCGGCCGTTCGTGGACGCGGCAAAGTTCGCGATCCCCGTGCTGCTGTTCCTCCTTGTGCCGCTGCGGAAGCCGCGGACGAGATGGGCCGCCCTCTACTTCGCGCTGTCCGCAGCCTTCCTCGCGTGGGGGCTCGTGCCGTGTTTCTTCTCGCCCAAGTACTCCGAGACGCTCGTGCAGTGGCTGAAGTTCGTTCCGCGTCTCCTGGTCGCGGCGCTGGTCGCCGGCTATCTCGTCCTGCGCCCGCAGGCGACGATCAAGATTTTCAAGCTCCTGGTGATCATCGGCGCGCTCGCGATGGTCCAGTTCGCGGTGCTGCTGCCGGTGTTCCTGTTCGAGCTCGCCCCGGGCTTCGAGATCCCTGGGGTGAACGGCGTCTTCTACGGCCCGTTCGGACTCCTGGGGGACCAGGCCTCCCAGGTGAAGTGGTGGTCGTCGGCGTACCTGCCGGTGCCGCGGCTCACGGGTTTCTGGCCCGAGCCCAGCAATGCCAGCGGGTTCCTGGTCGCGGCATTCTTCCTCGCGCAGGCGGTCTACGCGGCAGAGGGCCGGCAACGCTGGCGATGGCTCTCCTATCTCTGCCTGCTCGGCGGCTTCGCGGGTCTGGCCGGCGCCGGCTACGTCGCCCTCGCCGCGAGCGCCATGTGGGGTGTCCTTATCGTCAGGAAGCGGCCGGGGCGGAGATGGTCCGGAGCCCTGGTGGGCGCGCTCGCGATCGGGCTCGTGGTCTTCGCCGTCGGTGGTCGCCTCATCCCGAGGGACTACCTCGAGGACAGGCCTCTGCTGAGGGCGGCCGCCGGCGTGCGGACCCAGGACGAGCAAGACGTCGAAGAGCTCTATGGCGGCCGCCTGGAGCTGCTTTCCCAGAATGTGCAGGTCTGGAAGGAGGAGCCGTTCGGCGTGGGGTTCAGGATCCCCGGCAAGGGCTTCTTCGACGAGGCTTCCGCCTCGGCGCCCGTCCTCTGGCTGACCTATTCGGGCCTCGTGGGCTTGCTCATCCTTCTGGGTGTCCAGGCCTGCGTCTTTCAGGCCGCGCTCAGCCAGTCGCGACGCTCCGCGGTGAGCGCCAGAGTGGCCCAGGCCTTCGTCGCCCTCTTCGCCCAGCACCTCTCGCACGGGACCTGGATGTCGCCGCTCTATATCGTCCTATGCGTCGTCGTGGTGCTCGGTGGTCGCGCCTGGGCCCCGGCGACTCCCGCGGTCGATCAGCCTGATCTCGAGCCGTGGCCACAGCCTGTCTGACCGGCGCCAGCGGCTTCATCGGATCGCACGTGTTGAAGACTCTGGCGAGCCCCCCTGGTGCGTGCGTTCGGATCCTCACACGGCGTCCCTGGGATGCGACGTCGGCGAGCCCGGCCGTGCGGGTCGTCGTGGGCGACCTGCTGGACGCGGCGTCGCTGCGGCCCTTCGTCGATCGGGGTGCCGTGGTGGTCAATCTGGCGTATCTGGCCGGTCGCGCCGCCGAGAATCGCGCGGCGCTCGAGAACCTGGCGCGCGCGTGTGAAGCGGCCGGGGCGAGTCGCGTCGTTCACGTGAGCACCGCGGTCGTGGTCGGCCGCAGCCCGGTCCCGGTCGTGACGGAGCAGACGCCCTGTGCGCCGGCCAACGCGTATGAGGCCGCCAAGCTCGAAGGCGAGGAGATCCTCCTGGGCGCCCTGAAGGGGATCTGCCCGGTGACGATTCTCAGGCCGACCGAGGTCTTCGGCGAGGGCGGCCGGGGGCTCGTGAAGCTTGCGGACGGTGTCATGCGCGACTCGCCGCTGGCCGCGGCGCTGAAGCTCGCGCTCGTCGGACGCCGGAGGCTCAATCTGGTGTACGTCCAGAACGTCGCCGCGGCGATCAGGTTCCTCGCCACCACCGATGCGCCCGTCGATGGCCAGCGCTACATCGTGTCGGACGACGACGCCCCCGGGAACAACTACGCCGACGTGGTCCGGCTGCTCCGCCGGTCCTGGCAGCGGCCTCCGGCGCCCTCGCCCGTGGTGACGTGCCCGCCGGCGCTCCTCAGGGCGCTGCTGTGGGCGCGCGGCCGCTCCAACATCAACCCCGGGCGGACCTACAGCGCGGAACGCCTCGCCGCGCTCGGCTTCCGCGAGCGCATCCCGTTCGTGACCGGACTCGAGCGGTTCGCGCGCTGGTACGCGGCGCGACCATCGAGCAGCGCGGCGTAGATGCGCGTGCTCAACGTCAACGTCGCGATGGACGCCGAGACCGGTGGCGGCACGGCCGAGCGAACTCGCCAGATGAGTCGCTTCCTCGCGCGACGGGGCATCGACGTGGCGGTGCTCTTCACGCGGGCGGCCGGCGATCGAGAGCCTGATGGGCTCGACGGCGTGCAGCTCGTCGGGCTGCCCTGCCTGTGGCGGCGCTTTCGGACGCCCCGGCCGTGGCTGCGCGTGGTCCGCGACGCCGTCGCGCGCGCGGACATCGTGCACCTGATGGGTCACTGGAGCGTGCTCAACGCCTTGAGCTACGTCTTCGCGCGCCGTCTGGGTCGGCCGCACGTCGTCTGCCCGGCAGGCTCGCTGGTGCGGTTCGGCCGTTCCCGGCTTCTCAAGCACGGGTTCGATCTCACGGTCGGGCGTCGCATGATCGCCCAGGCGAGCGCGTGCGTTGCGATCACGCGGAGCGAAGTCGAGCAGTTTGAAGACTACGGGGTGACGGCCGAGCGTGTTACCGTGATCGCCAATGGCATCGAGGTCGAGGCTTATGAGCAGGGGGATGCCAGCGCGTTTCGAGCCCGCCACGACCTCGGTGAACGGCCGATCGTCCTGTTCGTGGGGCGTCTGAACGAGATCAAGGGCCCCGACCTGCTCGTGGCGGCGTTCGCCGACGCGATCCGCAGCCTGCGCGCGGACTATCAGCTGATCCTCTGCGGTCCCGACGAGGGATTGGAGAACCGCCTGCGCGCCTCGAGCCGCGCTCTCGGCATCGAGGGCCGCGTGCGGTTCCTCGGCTACGTGGGCGGCGCCGACAAGGTGAACGCCTACCACGCGGCCGAGCTGGTCGTGATTCCGTCGCGCCACGAGTCCATGTCCATCGTTGCGCTGGAGGCGGGCGCTGCCGGCGCACCCGTGCTCCTCACCGATCGCTGCGGCTTCGACGAGATCGCCGAGGTGGACGGGGGACGCGTGGTCCCGGCGTCGGTCATGGGCCTCCGGGCGGGGCTGGCCGAGATGCTCGACAACTCGGCGCGCCTCCGCGACATGGGCCGCAACCTTCGCGGGCTCATCGCCAAGCGATACGCCTGGGAGATCCTGGTCGAGGAATACCTGACCCTGTACCGCGGGATTCGGGCGTGAGGATCCTCGTCGTCTCCCAGTACTTCTGGCCGGAATCGTTTCCGATCAACCAGCTCGCGTCGACGCTGCGGGCGCGTGGCCACGAGGTCGTCGTCCTGACCGGCTTTCCGAACTATCCGACGGGCAAGATCTATCCCGGGTACCGGCAGCGGCTCTTCCAGCGCGAGGACCACGGCGGCATCGAGGTGATCCGTGTCCCACTCCACCCGGACCGCAGCTATTCGCCGATACGACGCGGCTGGAACTACCTGTCGTTCATGCTGTCGGCGACCGCGCTGGGGCCCCTGCTCGTGGGGCGGGTCGACCGGATCATCGTCTTCCAGGTGAGCCCCATCACTGCCGCCTTTCCCGCCGTCGTCCTCCGTGCCCTCAGGCGGGCGCCGCTGTACCTGTGGGTGCAGGACATCTGGCCCGAGACGCTCGAGGCCACCGACGCGGTCCGCCACCCGCTCGTCCTGCGGCTCGTGCGGCGATTCGTCGATTTCATCTACCGCCACAGCGACGTGATCCTCGTCCAGTCGCGAGGGTTCATCGACCGCATCCGCAGCGCGGGCGTCGATGCCGCCAAGCTCGTCTACCTGCCCAACTGGGCGGACGATCTCTACCGTCCGGTGCCCCGCGACGAGGATCTGGCGCGGAAAGAGGACATGGCCGGGGGATTCCACGTCGTCTTCGCCGGCAACATCGGCCGGGCCCAGGACTTCGACACGCTGCTCGGCGCCGCCACCCGGCTCCGCCACGAGCCGGCCATCCGGTTCGTCATCCTCGGTGACGGCGCGATGGCCGAGCACTACGCCGAGCGGGCCCGGGCCGAGGGCCTCGTGAATATGGACTTCAAGGGACGGAAGGCGGCCGAGGCGATGCCGCGCTACTTCGCGCTCGCGGACGCCCTGCTGGTTCTGCTGCGCCGCGAGCCGGTCTTCGCCTTGACGGTGCCGACGAAGCTCCAGGCCTACCTGGCGTGCGGGCGGCCGGTGGTGGCGGCCGTCGAAGGCGACGCGGCCGCCGTCGTCCGCGAGTCCGGCGGCGGCGTGGTCTGCAAGCCCGGCGATCCGGACGCGCTCGCGGAGGCCATCCTCCGCCTCTACCGGCTCTCGCCCGGAGAGCGCGAGGCCATCGGCCGCGCGGCGTCGGCTTTCGGCCGGACGCACTTCGACCGGACCGCGATCATCGACCGGCTCGAGCGGCTGCTCGAGGCCGGGCCGCCGGCGGCGCGATGAGGGTCCTCATCCTCGGCGGCGCGGGCATGCTCGGACACAAGCTCTGGCAGGCACTGCGCGACCGGTTCGACGTGTACGTCAGCGTCCGGCGCGAGGCAGCCTACTACGCGCGGTTCGACCTCTTCGAGGCCGATCGCCTCCGCGGCGACGTCGATGCGTTCCGGCTGGACGACGTGCAGGCGGCGCTCACCTGGGCGCGGCCCGACGTGGTCGTGAACGCGGTCGGTATCATCAAGCAATTGCCCGTGGCAGCGGATGTGCTCGTCAGCCTCGAGATCAATGCGCTGCTGCCTCAGCGGCTCGCCCTCGTGTGCCGGGCGCGTCGCTCGCGCCTGATCCACTTCAGCACCGATTGCGTGTTCTCCGGGCTAACCGGCGGATACACCGAAGACTCGCTGCCGGACGCGACGGACCTGTACGGACGAACGAAGTTCCTCGGCGAGGTCGATGGCGACGGCGTGCTGACGCTGCGCACCTCGATCGTCGGGCGGGAGCTGGAGACGAGCTCCGGGCTGCTCGAGTGGACGCTCGCGCAGCGCGGGCGCCGCTGCACGGGATACGCGCGCGCCGTGTTCTCGGGCCTCACCACGGAGGTCGTCGCGGGGCTGGTCGGCGACCTCATCGCCGACCGGCCGGACCTGAGCGGTCTGTACCATGTCTCCGGAGATCCCATCGCCAAGCACGACCTGCTGCGGCTGATCGACGACGCCTACCAGCTCGGCCTCACGGTCGAGCGGGAGACCGAGCACGTCTACGACCGCAGCCTCGACTCGACGCGGTTCCGTCGCCTGACCGGCTGGCAGCCGCCGCCCTGGCCGGAGATGATCGCGCGGCTCCGCAAGGACTCCACCCCCTACGACGAATGGCGGGAGAGGAGGGCACGCTATGGTGCTTGACGGCAAGCGCGTGCTGATCACGGGCGGCACGGGCTCCCTCGGGCGGGCGCTCACGCGACGCATCCTGGCCGGGGATGGGGGCACGCCGCGGAAGGTGCTGATCTTCAGCCGGGACGAAGCCAAGCAGCACGCCATGCGGATGGAGTACCAGCAGCGCCGCGTCGCTACCGACGAGGTCATCTACCACAACTTCGAGGAAGCGATCGAGTTCCGCATCGGGGACGTCCGCGACTATCACGCCGTGGCCGCGGCGGTGCGCGACGCGGATATCGTGTTCAACGCCGCGGCCCTCAAGCAGGTCCCGACCTGCGAATACTTCCCGTGGGAAGCCGTCCGGACGAACGTCGAAGGACCCGAGAACATCGTTCGCGTGATCCGCGAGCTCCGGCTGCCCGTGGAGGCGGTGGTGGGAATCTCCACCGACAAGGCATGCAAGCCGGTCAACGTCATGGGCATGACGAAGGCCATCCAGGAGCGCATCTTCCTCAGCGCCAACATCAGCTGCCCGTCGACCCGCTTCGTCTGCGTACGGTACGGCAACGTGCTCGCCTCGCGTGGGTCGGTCATCCCGCTCTTCCTCGACCAGATCCGTCACGGCGGCCCGGTCACGATCACGACACCCGAGATGACCCGCTTCCTGTTGAGCCTCGACCAGGCCGTCGACGTGATCTTCGGCGCGCTCCGCAGCGCGCGGGCGGGCGAGATGTTCATCCCGAAGGCGCCGGCGGCGCGCGTGATCGATCTCGCCGCAGCCCTCATCGACGCCCGCCCGATCGAGGTGAAGGTCGTCGGCATCCGGCCCGGCGAGAAGGTGCACGAGATCCTCATCTCGGAGGAGGAGTGCCATCGGTCCTTCGACTGCGGCGCCTTCTACGGCGTCCGACCGATCCTGCCAGAGCTCGACCGCGATCCGACGCGGCCTCCGGTCTTCTCCACCGAGTACAGCTCGGCGCTCGACGTGCTCTCGCGGGAGGAGGCGCGCGCGCTGCTCGCCCGCCACCGACTGCGAATGGAGGATGTCCTCGAGGACGAGGGAGAACTGCCGCGGTGAAGGTCATGACGGTGCTGGGAACGCGCCCGGAGATCATCCGGCTGAGCCTGATCATCGACAAGCTCGACCGCGCGACCGAGCACACGCTCGTGCACACCGGCCAGAACTACGCGCCCGAGCTGGATTCGATCTTCTTCTCGCGCCTGGGTATCCGGGCCCCCGACCGCCACCTCGACGTGCGGGCGGAGACGCCGTTCGGCCAGGTCGCGAAGATCCTCGCCGGGGTGGAGGCCGAGATCCTCCGCGTGCGCCCGGACGCCTGCCTGATCCTCGGCGACACCAACAGCGGGCTCTCGGCCGTGGTCGCCGAGCGTCTCGGCGTGCCGGTGTTCCACATGGAGGCGGGCAATCGGTGTTTCGACCGGCGCGTGCCCGAGGAGCGTAACCGCAAGATCATCGATCACGTGAGCACGTGGCTCCTGCCGTACGTCGAGAACAGCCGGCTGAATCTACGCCGCGAGGGAATCAGCAAGGAAGCGATCTTCGTGAGCGGGAACCCGATCTTCGAGGTGCTGCAGCACTTCGGCCACGCGATCGATGCCAGCGACGCCCTCGAGCGCCTCGACGTCCAGGAGCGCAAATTCTTCCTCGTCACGGCTCACCGCGAGGAGAACGTCGACGTGCCCGCGCGTCTCGCGGGCATCGTGACCGCGCTGAACCGGGTGGCCGAGCGCTACGGGTATCCCGTGGTCTGGAGCGTCCACCCGCGGACCCGCTCGCGGCTGACATCGCTCGGCCTCGCGCTGCATCCGGCGGTGCGCTGCTGCGTCCCCTTCGACCTCTTCGATTTCGTGCGGCTCGAGAAGGCGGCGTTCTGCGTGCTGACCGACAGCGGCACGGTCCAGGAGGAGTGCTGCATCTTCCACGTCTCGGCGGTGACGATGCGCGACACCACCGAGCGGCCCGAGACCGTCGAATGCGGCAGCAACGTGCTCGCGGGCTGCGACGTCGATCGCATTCTCGCCGCCGTCGACGCGGTGACGCAGCGCCCGTTCGACTGGACGGTGCCGCGCGAGTACCTCGATCCCCACGTCTCGGAGAAGGTGGTGCGATTCGTGCTCGGGAACACCGGCCGGACGCCACCGGGGTCGGCGTGAGCGGTATCGTGCTCGTGACCGGCGCCGCCGGGTTCATCGGGCGCCGGCTGGTCGAGCACCTGCTGGCCGACGGCGAGCGCGTTCGGGCCCTGGTCCGCGCGTCCGTGCCTTCGTGGGCGGGCGACGCGGAAATCGTCCGGGGTGATATCCGCGAGGGGGCCGTTCTCATGGCCGCCGCGGATGGCGTCGAGACTGTCTTCCACCTTGCCGGGCGTGCGCACGCGATCGACGAATCGAGGGGCGACGAGCAGGAATACGTCGGGGTGAACGTGGAGGGCACCCGACACGTGCTCGCCGCGGCGCTGGCCCGCGGCGCTCGCGCCGTCGTGTTCCTCAGCAGCGTGAAGGCGATGGGCGAGGGGGGGCCGGCGTGCCTCGACGAGTCGGCGCCCGCGCGTCCGGTGACGGCGTACGGCCGCTCGAAGCTCGCGGCCGAGGAGTTGATCGCCCGGGCCGCCGCCAACGGCCTGCATGCCGTCTCGCTCCGCCTTCCGCTCGTGTATGGTCCGGGTGTGAAGGGCAACCTGCATCGCATGATCGAGGCGATCGACCGCAGACGCTTCCCGCCGCTGGCCGACGTGGGTAACCGCCGGAGCATGGTGCACGTCGACGACGTCGTCGCGGCGCTGCGGCTGGCGGCCGGCGCTCCAGTCGCCGCGGGGCATCGCTACATCGTGACGGACGAGCGAGCGTACTCGACGCGCGAGATCTACGAGTCGATGTGCACGGCCCTCGGCCGCCCGGTGTCCCGGCTCCGCCTGCCGGTCGCACCGCTCGCCCTGCTCGCGCGTGCCGGCGATCTCGTCGGGCGGGCCCGGGGCCGTCGCTTCCCACTCGATTCGGACGCGCTCGACAAGCTGATCGGCTCGGCCTGGTACAGCTCGGCGAACATCGCGCGCGAGCTGGGCTATCGCCCGAGATGGACGCTGCCCGAGGCCATGCCCGCGATGGTCGCGCGGTACAGGAGCGCGGTGGCATGAGTCCCGCTCTGGCGGTCGTGGCGGGCGGCGTGTTTCTCCTCACGGCGTGGCTCACGCACCGCCTGGCCACGCCCGGCTCGGTGCTCTACGTCCTCGACCCGCCGAACGAACGCTCGCTCCACTCGTCACCCACGCCGCGCACCGGAGGCCTCGCCATCCTGGCTGGGATCGTCGCCGGCGTCGGCGCTGGCGTCGTTGGCGCGCCCTTCGGCTTGGCGCTTCCGGGCCTCGACGCTCCCGGCGCGTCGCGGGCCGTGGCCTGGGTACTCGGGTTGACCCTCTTCGTGGCGGCCGTGTCGCTGCGGGACGACCGCAGCGGGGTGCCGGCCGCAGTGCGGCTCGCTGCCCACGGCGTGGCCGCGGCGGCCGTCGTGTGGGGCGCCGAGCTGCGCGTGGCGGCCATCGAGGTGCCCGGTCTCGGCGGGCTTGCGCTCGGGTGGCTGAGCATTCCGCTCACGATTCTCATACTGATGTGGATGACCAATCTGTACAATTTCATGGATGGGATGGACGGCTTCGCCGGTGGGATGACGGTGCTCGGGTTCGCGTTCCTGAGCGTCCTCGCGGCGCAGCACGGATCCGTCTCGCTGACGACGCTCGGCCCCTTGGTCGCCTCGGCCGCAACTGGGTTCCTCGTGCACAACCTGCCACCCGCGCGGATCTTCATGGGTGACGTCGGCAGCACGTCGCTCGGCTTCCTCACGGGCGTGCTCGGGCTCGCCGGCGTGCGCGACGGAGTCTTCGACATCTGGGTGCCCACGCTCGTCTTCTCGCCATTCGTCGTGGACGCCACCGTCACGCTCGTGCGGCGACTCGGCCGCGGCGAAAAGCCGTGGCGCGCACACCGCTCACACTACTACCAGCGCTTGGTCATGGCGGGTTGGGGCCACAGGCGGACGATGCTTGCCGAGTACGCCCTGATGCTCGCCTCGGGCCTCGTGGCCCTCGTCTACGCCCAGGCGGCTCCGGCCGTGTGGCGGGGCAGTCTCCTCGTCGGGTGGGCGATGGTCCTCGCAGGCCTTGCATACGGTGTGGGTCGTTGCGAGGCGCGCGCCCCGGCGCGAGCGGAGACCGCGGGATGAGGTTCATGTTCCGCCTGCCCTATCGGCGCGCGTTCGTCGTCGTCGTGCATGTGCTGCTCATCGCCGGTTCCAACTACACTGCGTTCTGGCTTCGCTTCGACGGTGACCTTCCCGCGTGGGCCGCGGACGCCTTCATCCGCATGCTCCCATGGCTCGTGCTCGTCCGCGGGCTGACCTTCGTCCCGTTCAAACTCTACCAGGGGCTCTGGCGATACACCGGGATCTACGATCTGCGGAACATCATCCTCGCGGTGGTCTCGAGCAGCGCGCTGTTCTACCTGGGGGTCCGGATCGGCTACGGGTTCTTCGGACTCGCGGGCTACCCACGCTCGGTGATGCTCATCGACACCTGCTTGCTCATCCTGCTGGTCGGGGGCGTGCGGCTGCCCCGCCGGATCTACCGCGAGCTCGGGCGGCTCGACCGCGAGCGGCGCGTCCTCATCTATGGCGCGGGCGACGCCGGCGAGACGATCGTTCGCGACATGCACAACAATCCATCGTACGAGTACGAGCCGATCGGATTCATCGACGACGACCCGGCGAAACTCGGGAAGCGCATCCACGGGGTCAAGGTGCTGGGCGGGCGTGATGGCCTCGCCAGGATCGTGGCCGAGCAGGAGCCATCGATCGTGCTGCTCGCGATACCCCACGCCGCGCCCGCGCTGGTCCGCTCGCTGGTCCGCGACCTGCAATCCTTCAAGGTGCCGATCAAGACGCTTCCGAGCCTGCGCGACGTCCTCGACGGCGACGTCGCGACCGGCCACATCCGCAACCTGTCGATCGAGGATCTGCTCGAGCGGGCGCCGGTGGGGCTCGATCCGGAGCCCGTCCGTGACCTGGTCGCCGGGCGCCGTGTGATGGTGACGGGGGCGGGTGGGTCCATCGGCTCCGAGCTCTCGCGTCAGATCGCCGCCCTGGCGCCCGAAGCGCTCGTGCTCCTGGACCGATACGAAAACGGACTCTACGGGGTCGGGCGGCAGCTGGCTCGCGCCTCCGGGGCCGTCATGGCGCACGAGGTGATCGCGGACGTCACCGACGGCGCGCGCGTGAGGGCGGTGCTCGCCGAGTATCGCCCCGACATCATCTTCCACGCCGCCGCCCACAAGCACGTGCCACTGATGGAGGCGAACCCGTGCGAGGCCGTGAAGAACAACGTGCTCGGCACACGCCTCCTGAGCGAGGCGGCGGAGCGCGAGGGCGTCTCACGCTTCGTCTTGATCTCGAGCGACAAGGCCGTCAACCCGTCGAGTGTGATGGGCGCGACCAAGCGGGTCGCCGAGCTGATGATGCAGCGTCACGCGGCTCGAGCCGACTGCGCGTTCGTGGCGGTGCGCTTCGGCAACGTGCTCGGCAGCAGCGGGAGCGTCGTGCCGCTCTTCCTCGAGCAGATCGCGGCGGGGGGGCCGGTGACGGTGACACATCCGGACGTCGAGCGCTATTTCATGCTGATCCCGGAAGCCGTTCACCTCGTGCTTCATGCCGCCGCCATCGGTCAGCCGGGAGCCCTGTACGTGCTGGAGATGGGCGAGCCCATTCGGGTGCTGGACCTCGCCCGCAACATGATCCGTCTCTCGGGGTTCGTGCCGGAGGCGGACATTCCGATCACGTTCATCGGCCTGCGGCCCGGGGAGAAGCTCACCGAGGATCTCACCGGGCCCGACGAGTCGGTGGAGGCGTCATCGGTGGAGAAGATCCTGCGCGTGCGCACGACGGGTGCGGTCGATGGGACGTGTTTCGATGCCCGTGTCGCCGAGCTCGAGCGCCTGGCGGCAGAGGGCGACGCGAAGGCCGTCATCGGCAAGCTGGCGGAGATCGCCCCCGCCCTCGGACGGGCCGCCCGATGACGGCGGCGGCCGCGCGGACACGCGACGACGACGAGATCAACCTGACGCAGTGGGTCCGCATCGTCGCCTTGTACTGGTGGCTGATCGGAGGCGTGGTCGTCAGCGCGGTCCTGCTGACCTTCATCGTCACGTCCCGTGCGACAAAGATGTACGAGTCGACCACCACGCTCATCACTCCGAGGGAGTCCACCACCGGGGGCTTCCTCTCGACGATCGCGGCCACCGGGCTCGTCCAGCAGCTGCCCGGCATCTCGCTGCCGTCGCTCACCCCGAACCGCGACATCATCGTGAGCATCCTCAGGAGCCGGACGGTCGCGGAAGCGGTGGTCAAGAAGTTCGGGCTCCAGGAACGGTACAACGAGCGACTCCTCGACGACACCATCAAAGCCCTGCGAGGCGTCACCACGGTCACGCTCTCGAAGGAAGGCGTCATCTCGTTGAAGGTCGAGGACAGGGAGCCCGTGATCGCGGCACAGGTGGCGAACTTTTACGTGGAAGAGCTCAATCGGCTCATCACCGAACTGGGTAGCGGAGACTCGAGCCGCCAGCGGGTCTTCATCGGCGAGCAGATGAAGCTCGCCAGGAAGAGCCTCGAGGAAGCCGAGGACGGGCTGCGCCGCTTCCAGGAGAAGAACCGCGCCATCGTCCTGCAGGAGCAGACGCGCGGGGCGCTGGAGGCCGCGGCCCGCCTGAAGGGCGAGATGATCGCGGCCGAGGTGCAGCTCCAGGTGATGCGGAGCTTCGCGACGGAGAGCAATCCGGAGGTCGTGTCGCTGCGGCGGCGCCTCGACGAGATGAAGCGGCAGCTCTCCCAGATGCAATACGGCGGCGACGGCATCGTCGGAGACGGGGCCGGCCCGCGTAGCGGCGGCGCGCGCCAGGACATCTACGTGCCGTTCGCGCGCGTGCCCGAGGTCGGCCTCGAGCTCGCGCGGCGCACGCGCGACCTGAAGATCCAGGAGACGCTCGTCACGCTGCTCTCGCAACAGTTCGAGCAGGCCAAGATCGCGGAAGCAAAGGACTTGCCCACGGTGCAGGTGCTGGACCCCGCGCTGCCGGCCCAGCGCCATTCACGGCCATCGAGGCTGCTGAACATGGCGATCGCCGGAACGCTGAGCCTGATCGCCGGCGTCATTCTCGCCGTCGTCGCCGACCGGACGGATGGCCCGGGCCGCCGTCGCGCCGGGATGCGACCCGCTGAGCGTGGTGCGCGCGAGGATTAAAGGTCGGTCCCCCGTGTCACGGTTGCTATAGTTTCCATTCGTGGCTCTCACACGTGTCCCTTCTCTTTGGGTTCTCGCGCTGGCCGCCGTCGCGCTGCTCGGGGGTGGGCTGACGACACCACTGGCGGTGGCGGCGGACCGTACCAACATCCCCCTGAAGAACTGGGGCGGCTTTTCGATCGTGCGCGATGCCGTGTACGACGATCTCGAGCGGCTCGTGACCGCCGGCCTCGCCGACCGCACGCTGCTCAGCACGAAGCCGCTGAGCCGGATCGAGGCCGCGCGCATCGTCGCCCGTGCCATCGAGAAGATCCGCCGGGACGAGGCCGGCGAGTACAACGCGCGACGGGACCTCGAGCCCGTGCTCGACCGGCTCAAGGAGGAGTTTCGGACCGAGGTCGCCTCGCTCGGCCTGAGGCTGGGCGACGCGCCGGCGGAAGCGCCCGGCGCGGTTTCCTTCACGCCCGTGGATCGCGGGCAGGTCTCCGGCGCCTACGCGAGTCGCGACCCGCGACTCCCGAACCAGCAGGGGCTCAAGTTCCACCAGGGGGCCAACGGCGGCTCCACCTTCGAGAGCCGTCTCCAGGTCGGGGACTACCTGACGTTCTATCTCCAGCCGTGGCTCCACGGAAACGAGGACTTCGCCGCCGCGGGGCTCCAGACCGGCTACGCGAAGCTGACGCTCTTCAACACCGAGCTGCTCGTCGGCCGCGACAGCCTCTGGTGGGGGCCGGCGCTGCACGGCTCGCTGATCATGTCGAACAACGCCGCTCCGCTCGATCAGATCCGGCTCGGCGCCGCGGAGCCGTTCCAGCTTCCGCTGATCGGGCCATGGCTGGGGCCGATGAAGATCCTGGCGTTCCTCGCGGAACTCGAGCCCGACCGCGACTACCGGCGCGCCAAGCTCGCGGGCATGCGGGCCACGATCGCGCCCTTCTCGTTCCTGGAGCTGGGGATCAGCCGTGCGGTGATGTTCGATGGCGACGTGAGCCCCCGGCCGGGCATCACGGACTATCCAAAGGTGCTCTTCAACCCGTCCGCCGGTGACCAGAAGCCGACCGATCCGCCCCAGGGCAACCGCTTCCGGAACAACAACCTCTTCGCCGTGGATGCCGACCTGCGCCTGAAGAACGTGTACAAGTACTTCGTGCCTGCTCACGACGCCCGGCTCTACGGCGAGTTCGGCTGGGACGACACGTGCTGCAACAGCAACTTCATCCCGAAGCGCTCCGCGCTCTCGGGACTCATCGGCGTCCAGTACCTGGGGCTCTTCGAGCGGGAGGGGCTCGACGCCCGCGTCGAATGGGTCAGGACCTCGACCGAGTCGTTCACCCACGCCCAGTTCTATCGCGGCTACTGGACGCGAGGCAACGTCATCTCCGACGTCGCCGGCACCGACGGCAGCGACTACTACGCGCGCGTCACGCAACGCTTCACGCCGAACCTCATGGCCGGCGTCGAGATCGACCGGGCGGTCATCGGGAACACGCAGCTCGGCTTCGCCGGACCGACGGAGCATCGCATCGGTGGCGCCGTCGATCTTTCCTGGCGTTTCTGGGACAAGTACTCGCTCTTCGCGCAGTATCAGCTCGTGCACGTGGCCAACCGTGACTTCCGCACCGGCAACGACGGCTACGAGAACCTCTTCCGCGTGGAGCTCACCCGGTCCTTCCGCTGAGCCGCCCCTAGCCATGGCGAACGTCGGGGTCTGGTTGGTCGGTGCCCAGGGGAGCCTCGCCTCCACCGTCGTGCTCGGCGCGCGCGCGGTCGCGCGGCGGCTGGCGACGGGCGGCGGGCTCGTCACCGAGCTGCCCGAGCTCCGCGCGCTGCCGCTGCGCGCCCTGGACGACCTCGTGTTCGGCGGCTGGGACATCGCGGCGACCGGGCTGGTCGCGCGCGCGCGCACGCTCGCGTCGGACGACGCCGCGGTGCCCGAGTCGCTTGTGGCCGATCTGGAGGACGATCTGCGAATCGTCGAGACGCGCGTGCGCCCGGGCTTCGCCAACGGCGGCGGCCCGGCGAACCGGCCCCGGAAGGGCCGGGCATTCGTCCCGCAGCGCGAGTCGCTGACGCGCGCGGTGGAGCGGCTGGGTGACGATCTCGACCGCTTCCGGCGCGAGGAGCGGCTCGACACGGTGATCGTCGTCAACGTGGCCTCGACCGAGCCGCCGCTCCGGCTCTCGCGCGAGCACGCGCGCCTCGAGCGGTTCCGGCGGGTGATCCAGGACGACCGGCGCGCGCTCGTCACGCCCAGCATGGTCTACGCCTGGGCGGCGCTCGAGCGCGGGTTCCCGTACGTGAACTTCACGCCGTCGATCGGGATCGCGGCGCCCGCGCTCCAGGAGCTTGGGCTCAAGCACCACGTGCCGTTCTACGGCAGCGACGGCAAGACCGGCGAGACGCTGCTGAAGACGGTGCTCGCGCCGCTGTTTCGCCACCGGAACCTCGAGGTGCTTTCCTGGGAGGGCTTCAACATCCTGGGCGGCGGCGACGGCCGCGTGCTGGCGAACCCGCGGCACAAGCGCTCGAAGGTGCGGACCAAGACCGGCGTGCTCGCCTCGGCGCTCGGCTACGCGCCGCACGCCGGCGTGGCGATCGAGTACGTGCCGTCGCTCGGCAACTGGAAGACGGCGTGGGATTTCGTCCACTTCCGGGGCTTCCTGGGCACGAAGATGAGCGTGCACTTCATCTGGCAGGGCTGCGACTCGATCCTGGCCGCGCCCCTCGTGCTCGATCTCGCGCGGCTCACGGAGTTCGCGCAGCGCCAGGGCGAGGCCGGACCCATGAAGCACCTCGCGTGCTTCTTCAAGGACCCCCTCGGCGTGAGCGTCCACGCCTTCACGGACCAGTTCCGCCTGCTGACCGACTACGTCGCGCGCCACGCGAAGAGCGGACGCCGGGCGCGGAGGACGCCGCCACGGGCGCGGTAGTGCCGCGGCGCTGGCCGATCCTCACCGAGGCGGATCGCGCCGCGGTGGAGCGCGTGCTCGAGCGCGGCGCCCTCTCGGGCGCCGGCGCGCCCGAGATGCGGGCGCTCGAGGCCGAGTTCGCCGCCGCGGTCGGCGCGCGCTTCTGCCTGGCCACCAACAGCGGGACGGCGGCGCTCCACATCGCGCTCGCGGCGGCGGGGGTGGGGCCGGGCGACGAGGTCATCGTGCCCGCGCTCTCGTTCATCGCGACGGCCCAGGCCGTGCTCCAGCAGGGCGCGACGCCCGTGTTCGCCGACGTCGATCCGGTGACCTACAATCTCGACCCCGCCGACGCCGCGCGGCGGGTCACGCGACGGACGCGGGCCATCGTGCCCGTCCACCTGCACGGACTGCCCGCGGACATGGACGCGCTCGGTGACCTGGCGCGCCGCCACGGACTCACGGTCATCGAAGACGCGGCGCAGGCGCATGGCGCCGCCTACAAGGGACGCGCGGCCGGCACGCTGGGCGCGATGGCGGCCTTCAGCCTGAACTCGACGAAGAACCTGCCGGCCGGCGAGGGAGGGCTCTTCGTGACCGATTCAGAGGAGCTGTACGCGCGCGCCGCGCGCGTGCGCTTCGACGGGCTCGAGCCGCCCTCGAAATGGGATCCGTCGCATCCGCTCGACGACGAGGCCGACGCCCTCGCGACGCTGCGCGGCTGGATGTATCTTCCGGGCGAGCTGACCTCGGCGCTGGCGCGTTCCCAGCTCCGGCGCCTCGGCGAGACCACGGCGCGGAGTCGCGCGAACGCCGCGCGGCTCGGCGAGCGCCTCGCGCGGCTCCCCGGTGTCGAGCCGCCCGTGGTGCCCGCCGACCGCACCCACGTGTTCCACAAGTACCGCGTGCGTCTCGATCCCGGCGGCGCCGGCCTGGCGCTCACGCCGCAGGCACTCCGCGATCGGACGCTGGAGGCGCTCCGGGCCGAGGGGGTCGAGGCCGTCCTCTGGCAGACGGTGCCGCTGCCGTCGCATCCGCTCTTCGGATCGCCCGAGCGCTATCCGAACGCGGCGGGCGCGCTCGCGGCCTCGCTCGTCATCGGCTCGCAGTCCTATCCCGTCTTCGCTCAGCCGCCCGAGGTCATCGACGCGTGGGCGGACGGCTTCGAGAGGGTATGGAGCGGCTTGCGCTCCTAGGCGGCACGCCCGTTCGCGGCACGCCGCTGCCGTACGCCCGCCAGTCGATCGACGCCGCCGACATCGTCGCCGTGGGCGACGCGCTCCGCGCGGACTGGATCACGCAGGGGCCGACGCTCGCGCGTTTCGAGCGGGCCCTGGCGGAGCGCGCGGGCGTCGCCCACGCCGTTGCGGTCTCGAGCGGCACCGCGGCGCTCCACGCGGCGTGCTGGGCGGCGGGGCTCGGGCCGGGCGACGAGGCGATCACAACGCCGCTGACCTTCGCGGCGACGGTCGGCGCCATCGTGCAGGCGGGCGCCTGCCCGGTGTTCGCCGACATCGACGCGGCCACGCTGAATCTCGACCCCGACGCCGTGAAGCGCGCGGCGACGGCCCGGACGCGCGCCGTCCTGCCCGTCGACTTCGCGGGTCTGCCGTGCGAGTACGACCGGCTCCAGGCGAGCGCGCGCGAGCACGGCTGGCTCGTCATCGCGGACGCCGCGCACTCGTTCGGCGGCGCGGACGCGGGCCGCCCGGTGGGCTCGCTCGCCGACATGACGGTGCTCTCGTTCCACCCTGCGAAGCTGATCACGACCGGCGAGGGCGGCGCCGTGCTGACGGACCGCGACGACCTGGCCGAACGGCTCCGCCGGGCGCGCCACCACGGGATCCGTTACCTCGACCGCGCGCGCCCCTGGCGCTACGAGATCGACGTACCGGGCGGCAACTACCGACTGACCGACTTTCAGGCGGCGCTCGGCCTGAGCCAGCTCGCCAGGCTGGACGCGTTCTGGGAGCGTCGTGACCGGCTCGCCCGGCGCTATCGGGAGCGTCTCGCCGGCTCGCCATTCGTCGAGCTCCAGGCGGCGCCGGCGGACCGGCGCCACGGCTGGCATCTCTTCCTGGCGCTGCTGCGCCTCGAACGACTGACCGCCGATCGCGACACGATCCTCGAC
>JBGQEL010000079.1:0-20012 GCA_041496385.1 Methylomirabilia bacterium
CATCTGAACACGCTGCCCGAGGCCGGCCGGCTCCAGCCGGGACTCAGCGAGCGCGCCCGGGAGGCGGTGGGCGTGCTGCTCGCCCTGATCGAGGAGGGTCGCGTCGGGCCGCGCGTGCTTCCGGCGCTGCGGGTGCACCTCGACTGGATCCAGTACCGGGCGAACTTCCGCGATCCCGTGATCGCCCGCCGGGCCACCGACGCGCGCGGCGAGTCGCGGGCGCTGGCCGAGATCGCCATCGACCTGCGCCAGGCCGACCCCGCGCGCCTGCGCGAGGCGCTCGCCGAGGCGCTGGCCGCGGTGAGCCCGGAGCCGCTGGGCGCGCCGCCCTTGGCGCCCGACCGGGTCCATCTCGAGCCGTTCGTGCCGCTCCGCGACGACGTGATCTGGCGCTTCAACCGACTCTTCTGGCAGCGCGTGGCCGACTGGGAGGCGGCGACCGGCCGGGGCTTCGAGCAGGCCCTGCCGAGCGGGCAGTCGGACGCGAACCATCCCGAGGCGGTCGCCGACTCGGTCGCCGACTTCTGGACGCTCCTGCGCGATCTCGACAAGCGGGGTCAGCTTCCGGCCGAGCTCTTCGCCCTCGAGATCGGCGTGGGCTCGGGCACGCGCGCCGCCCGCTGGCTCGACCGCTTCAAGGCGCTCGACGAGGAGCGGAGCACCGGCTACTATCCGCGTCTGCGCTTCCTCCTGGGCGACTACTCGATGTCGACGCTCGACCGCGCGATGGCGGCGCTGGCTCACCACCGCGACGCGGTGAGCGTGATCGGCATGGACGCGCTCGATCCGTTGCGCACGCTGGCATTCCTCCGCTACAAGGTGCTCTACGTCCACCTGACGAATGTCTACGACAACCTGAGCCACGACGAGCTCGTGCGCCGCGAAGGCCGCCTGCACCTGGTCGAGACGCGCGCCTACCTGCACGGAGCGGACGCGGCCCGCCTCGCGTCGGCGGCGGGCGTGGCCGTCGCCGAGCTGCCGCGGACGGTCGAGCGCCTCCTCGAGAGCGGCCCCGATCTGTTCGGCGACCGCGGACGCGGCGTCGCCTTCTGGCGGGACGTGTGGGCGGCCCTCCGCCTCGAGGAGCGCCTCGTGGCGCTCGACGCGGTGACCGACGTTCCCCTGCCGCGCGGGCTCGATCAGAGCCACCTCGAGGACCTGCTCGGCGAGGCGCCCGACGACGTGCGCTTCCACCTCTCCCGGGGCGCCGCCGAGAGCTTCGTCAACACGCTGCCGCTGCTGCATCCGCGCGGTTACCTCCAGGTGCAGGACATCTTCGTCACCGCCATGAGCGAGTACCGGCACGGCTTTCGGGGGCCCGGCAAGCTCGACGGCTCCGTGGTGAGCTGGGTGAACGGCGCGCTCCTCCGCGCGGTGGGGGCGCGGGCCGGGTACGACGTGCACTTCGCGCCGTTCCGCTACCGCGCCGGCTCGCGCACGTCCATCCTCTACACCACGCCGCGCGACTGAGGCCGACGCCATGAGCCAGGCACCGACCGCGCCGCTCCTGCCCACCGCCGTCATCGGCAGCTACTCGATGTCGGGCTGGCTCGAGCGGGCGAAGAACGACTACCTCCTGCGCCGCCTGAGCCGCCACGATCTGGACGAGATCCACGACGCGGTGGTCAAGGCCGCCATCAAGGACCAGGAGGTGGCGGGCGTGGACGTCGTCTCGGACGGCGAGCTGCGCCGCGACAACATGATCGACAACTTCGCCGTTCGCCTGCCCGGCGTCCAGATCGACCACGCCTCGAAGAAGTTCTACTACGACTTCTACGACAGCGTCGTGCGCGCCCGCATGCCGAGCGGGTCGCTCGGCCTGGTCGAGGAGTTCCGCGTCCTCCGCCGGTTCACCGACCGCCGGGCGAAGATCTCCGTCACCGGCCCCCACTCGCTGGTCAAGCGCATCCGCAACGAGTACTACCCGAGCGAGGAGGCGTTTGCGCTCGACATCGCGCGGGTCCTGAACCTGGAGCTGCGCGAGCTGGTCAAGGCGGGCGCCACCGACATCCAGATCGACGAGCCCTACTACTCCGGCTTCCCGGAGGACGTGCCGTGGGCGGTCAAGGCCGTCAACGTCGTGGCGGAGGGCGTGGACGCCCGCGTCTCGCTCCACGTCTGCTACGGCAACCGCTACGGCAAGCCCTCGTGGGAGGGGAGCTACCGCTACCTGTTCCCGGCGGTCCTCGACGCGCGCGTGCAGCAGCTCACGCTGGAGTTCGCGCGCCGCGGCGAGGACGACGTCCGGCTGTTCCGCGAGTTCGACTCGTCCCTCACGCTGGGGCTCGGCGTCATCGACGTGAAGAGCCACGACGTCGAGACGCCGGCCCTGGTGGCGGAGCGCATCCGTGCCGCGCTCGAGCTGGTGCCGGCCGAGCGCCTCGCGGTGAATCCCGACTGCGGCTGCCTGCACCTGCCGCGCGACGTGGCCTTCGCGAAGCTCTGCGCGATGGTGGAGGGCACGCGCCTGGTGCGGCGCGAGCTGACGGGACGATGAGCCGGGCGCGGGCGCGGCGCCCGCCCGCCCGCTGACGCATGGCCAACCCGCTCGCCGCGGCGCTCGGCGCCCGCCGCTTCTGCTACGTCGTCGAGCTCGTGGCCTCCGGCCTCAAGCGCGAGGCCCAGGTGCTCGAGGTGGCCTCCCGGCTGGCCGGCCTTCCCCATGTCGTCGCCGGCAGCATCACGAGCTACGCGGGCGGCGCCATGGGCCACGACCCGATCCGCGTCGGCACAGCCGCGCGCGCGCGCGGCCTCGCGCCCAACGTCCACGTCACCTGCGTGGGCCAGGACCGGCACGGGCTCGCCAAGACGCTCGAGGACCTGAACGCCCTCGGCATCGACAACGTCTTCGCCCTCACCGGCGACTACCCGCAGCGGGGCGCGGGCGCCGCCGAGCCGGTCTTCGACCTCGACTCCGTCCAGCTCGTCCGGCTGATCGCCGAGATGCGCCGCGCGGGGATGCCGTTCCACATCGCCGTCGCCGTCTCGCCCTTCAAGTACGTCGAGGCCGACTGCGTCTACCAGTACCTCAAGCTCGAGAAGAAGATCGCGGCCGGCGCCGACTGCGCGATCACGCAGGTCGGCTGGGACAGCCGGAAGTTCCGCGAGCTCCAGACGTACCTGCGCGAGCGGGGCCTCGCCATTCCCGTGCTCGGCAACGTGTACGTGCTGGGGCTCCGCGCGGCGGAGAAGATGGCGCGGGGCGAGCCGCCGGGCTGCTGGGTGGCCCCGGCGCTCCTCGAGCGCGTGCGCCGGGAGAGCGCAGCCGCCGACCGCGGGCTCGGCGCGCGGCTCGAGCGCGCGGCGCGGCTGGTCGCCGTCCTGCGCGGGCTGGGCTACGCGGGCGCCTACCTCGGCGGCACGCACGACGCCGAGCAGGTCGCCTGGATCATCCGCCGCGGCGAGGAGCTGGCGCCGCGGTGGGAGGAGCTGGCGGGTGAGCTCGACTTCGGAGACCACGGCGGCTTCTACCTGAGCGAGCGCGCCGCGCGCGGGGCCGGGCGCCCGGCCGGACGCGCGCCGGCCGCCCGCGCCGGCCGGCTCCTCACGCGCGTCCTCGACCTGCTGGGGCGCCTGGCCCCGGTCAGGCGCGACACCCCGCTGCGCCGGCTGCTCCGCGCGCTCTCGGCCTGGGCCGCGCGGCGGCCCGCGGTCGCCGCCGGCGTCGAGCGGCTCGAGCTGGCGGTCAAGCGGCCGCTCTTCGGCTGTCAGGCCTGCGGCAACTGCGTCCTCGGCCACCTGGAGTACGTCTGTCCGCAGACCTGCCCCAAGCAGATGCGCAACGGGCCCTGCGGCGGGACGCACTTCGGCCGCTGCGAGGTGGTCGACCGGCCATGCATCTGGGGGACCGTGTACGAGCGCGCCCGGGCCAACCGGCGCGTGGACGACCTACGGGTTTACGTGCCGCCGCCGGAGCGCGCGCTCCAGGGCACCAGCTCCTGGATCAACTACTTCCTCGAGAAGGACAGCCGGCCTCGCCCCTAATGCATCTCGCCCCGAAGAGGAGCAACGCCTCCTCCTCGGGGCGACCGTGGATCTATTGACCCTTCACCAGGAAGTGGGCGCGGCGATTCTGGGACCAGCAGGTTTCGCTCGAGTCCGTGCAGGAGGGATGTTCCTTGCCGTAGCTGATGATCACGATGCGACTCGACCGGACGCCCCGCGCGACCAGATAGTTCATCGACGCACGCGCGCGCCGATCGCCGAGCGCGAGGTTGTACTCGGTCGTCCCGCGCGGGTCGGTGTGGCCCTCGATGAGGAGCATGTAGCTCGGGTTCGACTTCAGCGACTCGGCGTTCGCGTCGAGCACCTGAGCGTCTTCCGAACGGATGTCGTACCGATCGAAGTCGAAGTGGATATCCCTGAGCTCCGCCATCTCGACGAATTCCTTCGGGTTCGGCCGGGAGAGTGCGCCCTGGGTCATCGCGGCGCGACTTCCGTCGGTTGACCCGCCGGGCGTTGCCCCGGCCATCGCCCCGCCGGCCATCGACGGCGACACGTCCGCCCCCGACGTGGTCGTCTGGGCGCAGCCGGCAAGCATCGGCGCCGACGTCAGCAGCAACACGAGAACGATCCGCGGAAACCATTCCACCATAGTTCCTTCCTTCCATTCGCGCTGGGTGAAGACCACGGCCCCGTCACGGGGCGTGGGCGACGAAACCAAGTGCACATCCGATGCCGCGTGACAACGGGCGAGATGTGGTGCCGGATCGGCCGACGACTCGGCTGGGTGGGGCGTCGGGGCCTCGGGGTCGCGGGTTCAGGCTGCCAGAACGTCAACGGCGCGGGACATGACGGCACCGCTTCGGCGGCGACCACCTTTCGGCGGCCAGTCCGCGGCTGCCGGCCCCGCGGCCGTGTTTACCTCACGCGAGCGCGTCGACGGCGGACAGCTTGGCGATGATCGAGACGCAGGCCTCCGCCAGCTCCTCGCCCTTGATCCGCATGTGCTGCTTGAAGAACTCCGCGTGGACGGCGTGCTCGTGAAAATGATGCGGCGTCAGCACCGCGGAGAGAATCGGGACCTCGGTTTCCAGAGAGGTCTGCACGATGCCCTGGAGCACGGCCTGGGCGACGAACTCGTGACGGTAGATTCCGCCGTCGACGACGAGGCCGCTGGCGCACACGGCCGCGTACCGGCCGGTCTTGGCGAGCTTCTTGGCCATGAGCGGAATCTCCAGGCTGCCCGGCGCCGAGAAGACCTCGACGCTGTCCGCGCCGTAGCCGTGCTTTGCGACCGCGGCCATGAATGCCTGCCTGCAGTGATCGGTGATCTCGGTGTGCCACGATGCCTGCACGTACGCGATCGGCTTCAGCGTCATGGTGCCCTCCACTTCTGGATCGCTTTGTCATCCCACGCGATGCCGATCCCCGGTCGTGACGGAGCGGAGACCGCTCCGCCGACGGGCCGGAGCGGCTCGGCCAGAACCGGATCGGCGACGTTCGTGTATTCCAGCCAGCCGCACAGGGGACTGACGGCGAGCAGATGCGCGCTCACCTCGTGGAACAGGTGGCTGGACACCTCGACCCCATAGGTCTGCGCCAGGGCGGCCGCCGCCAGCCAGCCCGTGACGCCCCCGATCTGCTGCGCATCGATCATGACGAGGTCGGAGGCGTCGCAGCGCAGCGCCTCATGCATTTCGAACGCGCCCGAAAAGTTCTCGCCGATCTGGACCGGCGTCGCGAGGGCGGCGGCGACGCGCGCACATCCACGGAAGTCGTCGGCGCGCACGGGCTCCTCGATCCAGCAGAGGCCTTCGTCGTCCAGCGCCCGGCCGCGCCGGATCGCCTCCGCCACCGTCAGGCTTTGATTGAAGTCGGCCATGAGCATGACGTGCGCCGGAATGCTCTGCCGGGCCGCCCGCACCGCGGCCAGATCGTCGGCGAACGCGTCCCGGCCGAGCCGGATCTTGATCGCCGGCAAGCCCTCGGCGGCCAGCGTGGCGGCCGCCTCGGGGACCTCGGAAACCGGGATGACCCCCACGCCGTGGCCGAGGTAGGCGCGCACCGGCCTGGGCGCGCCTCCCAGCAGACTCACGAGCGGCCGGCCGGTTGCCTCGCCGAGGGCATCCCACGCCGCCATGTCGAGTCCGGACAGGGCCATGCCGATGAGGCTGCGGGCGCCGAGCAGCGTGAACCGGCGACGGAGCTTGCGGTTCAGCTCGACCGGCGCCAGCGGATCGTTTGCGATCATGCCGCCCATCGCCAGCACGAGGTCGGCGAGCGGCTTCAGCGTCAGCTCCTGGTAGCCGAAGAGATAGGCGCGCCCGATCACGCCCTCCACGGTCCGGAGATCGATCAGGAGGAGTGGGGCGCCGGTCATCGTGCCCGACGCGGTGCGAATGGGCCACTGCAGCGGGACGACGACCGGATGGACGACGACGTCGCGCACGTGCAGGGCCGCCTGGGCATTCATCGCAAGTACACGCCGCTGGCCCGCACGATACGGATGGAATTGACGACGAGGTATACATTGACGAACGCCAGCCGGCCGCCGATGCGCTGGACATCGGCGCGGCTCTCGACCCAGTCGCCGACGCGGGCGCTCCCGGCGAAGTCGGCGTCGATGTGGGCAGTCGTGAGCGTCAGCGGCGGGTCCTCGGTATAGGCGGCGGCATATCCCAGGGCGATGTCGCAGAGAGTGAGCAGCAGACCGCCGTGGGCCAGCCCACGGGCGTTGGCGTGCTTCGGGGAGATTCGCAGGCCGATCGCCAGCCCGCCTTCGTGTTTGCGAGAGTAGAACGGACCGAGGGCGTCGAGAAACGGGCTCGTCCGGAACAGGGGCTCGAATCCCGTCGGAATCTCCGGGGGCTCGTTCGAGGACATCAGCTGCGCCGGGCGCGGCGGCGAGGGGAGAACCGCGCCTCCAGCCCCGCCGCGAGGGACGCCCCGCTGTCGAGGAGCGGCGCCTGCGCTCCCCGCGCGCGCGCCAGCACGAGGCCGCCCTCCAGCGTCGCCACGACGAGCTGCGCGGTGGCGCGCCGCTCCCCCCGCGGAACCTCGTCGAGACCCTCGGCGATGACGTCCACCCAGCGGTCGAAGATCCGCCGGCACGCCTCGCGGAGGGCCTTCGATTCTCGATCGAGGTCCAGCGTGACGGCGGCGACGGGACAGCCCCGCGTGAACCCGTTCGCCTCCAGCCCGGCGGCGGTCTTGGCGAACAAGGTGCGCACCTTCGCCCCGACGCGCCCCTTGCCGTGAAAGACGTCGCGGAAGCTGTCGCCCACCGTCCGCTCCGCCACGCGGAGGGCTTCCGTCACGAGCTCCTGCTTGCCGCCGGGGAAGTAGTGATAGACGGAGCCCTTCGGGGCCCGGCTGGCGTCGACCAGTCGATTGATGCCGGCGCCGAAGAGGCCTCCGCGCCGCAGGAGGTCGAGCGTGGCGAGGACCAGCCTCGTCTTCGGCGGAACCTGCTCCCGCATGTAGGCGACGTCCCTCTCGACGTACTATATAGACTGGTCTAGATATGGAGTCAAACCAGCCAAGGAGGCCCTCGTGAAGCAGCCGATCAGCTTCTACAGCGAAGGCGTGCGCCTGGTGGGCGACGTGTACGTGCCGGACGGCATCGGGGCGGGCGAGCGCCGCGCGGGCGTCGTCCTCTGCCACGGCTACACGGGCGTCAAGGACATCTACCTTCCGGACAATGCGCGCGTCCTGAACGAGGCGGGCTTTGTCGCGCTGACCTTCGACTACAAGGGCTGGGGCGACAGCGAGGGGGCGCGCAGCCGCCTCGCGCCGTACAGTCGCGTCGCCGACGTCCAGGCCGCCCTCACGTTCATCGGGACGCTGCCCTCCGTGGATCCGGAGCGGCTCGGGATCTACGGGACGAGCTACGGCGGCGCCACCGTGGTCTGGGTCGGGGCTATCGATCCGCGCGCGAAGTGCGTCGTCAGCGTCGTGGGGATCGGCAACGGCGCGCGCTGGATGCGGAGCGTTCGCCGGCCCGACGAGTGGCACGACCTCCGGGCGCGCGCGCGCGAGGATCGCATCAAGCGCGCGCTCGAGGGGCCGTCAGCGTTCGTGCCGCGCGAGGAGATCCTGCTGCCGGACCGGCAGTCCGCGGAGCTGGCCGCGGCCGCGCGGCGCAATAACCCCGCCGCGGTGGGCAGGATCCCGCTCGAGTACGTCGACGAGACGCTGGAGTTCAATCCCGAGTGGGTGGTCGACAAGATCGCGCCGCGCCCGGCGCTCTTCATCACCACCGACGACGACCGCCTCGTGCCGCCGGAGGAATCGATCGCGCTGCACGCGCGCGCCGGCGAGCCGAAGAAGCTCGTCGTCCTGAAGGGCTTCGGGCACTACGAGGTCTACCGCGACCCGGCGTTCAGCCAGGTCATGCGGGAGACCGTCGCCTGGTATCGCGAGCACCTGCGCTGAGGGCGGGTGCCGCCCCCGGCGCTCTCAGCGCTTCTTCGACGGCGCCGCGAGCGCACGGAGCGCGGTCATGAAGGGGCGCGCGGCGGCGGGCGGGGCGTACTTGGTCCCGAGCAGGATCTCGCGCGAGTCGGCGCCGCCGCCGTAGACGCGGCGAATCGCGTCGCCGTCCGGCTGGATGCTGGCCCCTTCGACCGAGGCGCCGGCGAAGAAGCACGAAACCGTCGTGCGCGCTCGTGCGCTCGCCAGGGCCCGCGCGGCGGGCCGGGTGCGCGTCCTTACCTCACCTTGCGGGACGGCCGTCGGCGACCGGCAGCGCTTGCTCCCATTGCCGCCGGAAGTTCCCGTCGAGGCAGCGCCGGCTGCAACCGATCGCCGTCTTGTCCTCGAAGGCGCTGCACGACCTGACCCGCGCGAGCGTGCGAAGCGGCCCGCGCCTCTCGAACTCGACCTCGACGGCGCGACCCGCCTGGGCGCACCAGAACCAGCGCCGGACCGTCCTCGCAGAGAAGAAGGCGAAGATCGCGATGACCACGGCGCCCATCACGACGGTCGCCCCGATCTCGGCGAACAGAAGCAAAAACCCCTGGATCCACGCCTGGAACCACAGATCGAGCCCGTCGCCAACGCCTGGGATGTCCATGGTGATCGCCTCCGACCAACAAGTGCTGCAACGGCAGTGCCTCGGAGGGCCGGCGGTAAGTCACGTGGGAAATCAACCACTTCGAAGTGGTGCTTGGCCGCGCTCGACAGGTCGGAGTGGGGCCGCCGTGGTCATGGGTGGGGAACGGAAGTCCCACCGCTCCGCCTTGATTCTCCGGGAGCCCGCGGCTAAGCTCGACCCATCTTGCAGACACCTCCGACTCTCTGTCTCTACCTCCAGGACGACCACTGCTTCGAGGTCGACGCCCGCGTGGTCGCGGTGCGCGAGCACGCCGTCGCGTTCGATCGGACGTGCTTCTATCCCGGTGGAGGCGGCCAGCCCTCCGACGACGGGACGGTCAGGCTGCAGAGCGGAGAGGTCCTCCGGATCGCGTCGGTCCACGCGGACCCCGACGAGGTGCTCTGGCACCGCAGCACGTCGCCGCCGCCGGGCGGGATCGTGGGACAACCCGCACGGCTGATGCTGCACCGCGAGAGCCGGATGGCCCTCATGCGACATCACACGGTGCTGCACGTCCTGAACACGATCGTCCTGCGAGACTACGGCGGGTGGATCACCGGAGCGCAGATCGGAACGGAGTATTCGAGGATCGACTTCAAGGTGGAGGGCTTCTCCGCCGCGATGGCCGCCGAGATCGAGAAGAAGGCCAACGTGGTCCTCGCCGAGGACCATCGCCTGAGGTCATACTACATTCCCGAGGACGAGTTTCGCCGGCGCGAGGACCTGCTCAGGACGCTCGAGGTCAAGCCGCCGATCGCGCACGGGAGAGTCAGGGTCGTGGAGATCCAGGGATTCGACGCGCAGGCGTGCGGCGGAACCCACGTCGCCACGACGGCCGAGCTGGGCAGCGTCTCGATCTTTCGCACCGAGAACAAGGGCAAGAACAACAAGCGCCTCTACGTCCGGCTGGCAGCGCCGTGATGGACCGGCGCGCCTTCGTCACCCGCCTGGCCGCCGGCGCGCTCCTGGCCTCGCGCCCGGTCGAGGCGCAGCAGGCCGCAAGAGTCCCGCGCGTCGGCGTCATCGCGACCACTCGGGGCTACGAGGCCTTCCGCCTGAGCCTGCGCGAGCTGGCGTATCGCGAGGGCGAGAACGTTGCCCTGGAGTTTCGGTCGACCGAGGTGCCCGACGTCCGCCTGGCCGACGTGGCGCGCGAGCTCGTGCGTCTCAAAGTCGACGTGGTCCTGGCGGCGTCCACGCCGGCGACCGAGGCCCTCCGGCAGGCGACGACGACGATTCCCATCGTCATGCTCGCGGCCGATCCGGTGGCGAGCGGACTCGTACCCAGCCTGTCCCGGCCGGAGGGCAACGTGACGGGGCTGAGCTTCAACGAGACCGGGACGGGCGCGAAGCGGCTCGAGCTGCTCCGGGAGGCGCTGCCCTCGGCGCGCCGCGTGGCGGCGCTCGACGCCGCGGGCGCCGCCGCCAACCCGATCCGGAAGGAGACGGAAGCCGCGGCGCGGACGCTGGGCGTGGAGCTGCAGTCCTTCACCGTGCGCGGCCCCGACGATCTCGAGAAGACGTTCGCCGCCATGGCCGCGAAGCGCGCCGAATCGCTCCTCGTGATGCCGACCACGCTCGCCTTCGTGCACCGCGCGCGGATCATCGCGCTGGCGATCAAGAACCGGCTGCCGACGATGTTCTGGCGACGCGAGTTCGCGGACGCCGGCGGCCTCATGGCGTACGGACCGGACCAGCAGGAGATGTACCGCCGGGCCGCGGTCTACGTCAGCAAGATCCTTCAGGGCGCCAAGCCCATGGATCTGCCGGTCGAGCAACCCCGCAAGTTCGAGCTGGTCATCAACCTCAAGACCGCGAGGGCACTGGGGCTCACGATTCCGCGGCCGGTGGTGCTGCAGGCGGATCACGTCATCGAGTGACCCGCCCGGGCCACGATGAACAGCCGGCGGAACGGAAACAGCGTGCGGCCGTCGGCGCGACGCGGATAGGCGCGGTCGACCAGATCGGTGTAGCACGCCTCGAAGCCGCGCCACTCGGGCTCCGGGAGCGCGTCGAGCAGCGGCCTCAGCCATGTGCCCTTGGTCCACTCCTTGACCGCGTGCTCTCCCTCGAGCACCTGGAGGTATTCCGTCTCCCAGATGTCGACGGCGGTCGTCCGCGGCGCCAGCAGGCCGAAGTAGAACGACGGGTCGGCCACCGGCGCGGGACGGAGTAGCGGTTCGAGCGTGCTGCGCCACGGCCCGCTCCGGGCCGCCTCGATGATGGCCGTGTGGGACGGCGCCGAAAAATTGCGGGGCATCTGGATCGCCAATACGCCTCCCGGCGCGAGCGCGGAGAGCAGGGCGGGGAACAGGCGCTCATGGTCGCCCAGCCAGTGCAGGGCCGCGTTCGAGTAGATGACGTCGGCCGGCCGCGGCGCCCGCCACGTCGCCAGGTCGGCCCGTTGCCACTGGATGTCGCCCCGCGCCGCCGCCGCCTTGGCCAGCATCTCCTGCGAGGCGTCCACACCGGTGACGCGCGCGTTCGGCCATCGCTCCTTGAGGAGGCGGGTGACGTTGCCCGCGCCCGCGCCCAGGTCGTAGATCTCGGCCGGCTCGGCGACGTCGATCCGGCTCAGCAGGTCGATCGCCGGTCGCAGGCGCTGGTCGGCGAACTTCATGTACTGCGCGGGATCCCACGGCACGGGGTGCAGCTTACTCGACGACGGGGCGGCGCGTGGGCTGTATACTTCCCCGGGCAAACCGCCGGAGGTATCAAGGATGACCGAGCCGCCGATCAAACTTCTGCGCTGCCATCTGCCCGGCGCCGGCCCCGCGTGGGGCGTCGTCGAGGGCACGGACGTCCGCGTGGTCGCCACGGAGGCGGCCACCGGCGGCGCGTTCCTCGCGTCGCTCCTGCAGCTCGCAAACCCCGCGCGCGCGCTCCGGAGCGGCCACGCGGGCGCGCGCCTAGCCTCGCTGCCGTTCGCGCCGCTGCTCGCGGCGGCGCCCGATCCCGCGCACGCGCACCTGCTGGCGCCGATCGATCGCCAGGAGGTCTGGGCGGCCGGCGTCACGTACGAGCGCAGCCGGGTGGCGCGCATGGACGAGACCAAGGGCGCCGAGCGCTTCTACGATCTGGTCTACGACGCCGAGCGCCCCGAGCTCTTCTTCAAGGCGACGCCGTCGCGCGTGGCGGGGCCGAATGCCCCGGTGCGCATCCGGGGCGACGCCGTCTGGAACGTCCCGGAGCCCGAGATCGCCGTGCTCTTCTCGCCCCGGCTCGAGATCGTGGGCTACACGATCGGCAACGACATGAGCTCGCGCGACATCGAAGGCCAGAACCCGCTCTACCTGCCGCAGGCGAAGGTCTATCGCGAGTGCTGCGCGCTCGGGCCCGTCATCTGGCTCGACGAGGAGCCCCCCGCCCATCGCGTGCTGCGCATCACGCTGACGATCGAGCGCGGCGGCGCGGTGGCGTTCACCGGCGAGACCTCGACGGCCTCCATGCGGCGGCGCTTCGCCGAGCTGGGCGACTGGCTCGGCCGCGACAACGTGTTCGGGAGCGGCGTGTTCCTGCTGACGGGCACGGGGCTCGTCCCGCCGAACGACTTCACGCTGCAGGCCGGCGACACGGTGCGGATCGCCGTGCCCGAGCTCGGGTACCTCGAGAACCCCGTGGTCCAGCAGCGTGGCTAGGGGCCGTGCGACCTTCGGCTTCACGCCGCGCGGGCTCCGCGCGCTGCGCGCGCTCAGGACGCCGCACGGCGTGCAGCGCGCGCTGGACGCCATGCGCTACCACCACGCCGACACATCCTGGTCGCCGGGGCACGTCCTGCGCGAGCGCACCGCGCACTGCCTCGAGGGCGCGATCTTCGCGGCCGCGGCACTGCGCGTGCTCGGCTTCCCGCCGCTCCTCCTGGACTTCGAGGCCGTCCAGGACACCGACCACGTCATCGCCGTGTTCAAGCTGCGCGGGCACTGGGGGGCCATCGCCAAGTCGAATTTCTCGGGGCTCCGCTACCGCGAGCCCGTCTACCGGACGCTGCGCGAGCTGGTGATGAGCTATTTCGACGACTACTGGAACCTGCGCGGCGAGCGCACGATGCGCCGCTACTCACGCCCGGTCAACCTGGCGCGCTTCGACCGCGCCCAGCCGGACTGGATGACGACCGAGGGCGACATCTGGTTCATCGCCGAGCACCTCTGCGACATTCCGCACATCTCGATCTTCCCGCCCGCCGTGGCGCGCCATCTGACCCGGACCGACCAGCGCTCGTTCGGGGCCGGCCTCTTCGGACGCAGCCGGGGCTGAGCCGCCGCCCGCTTCCGAATTTGCGTTTGTGAAAACAGTCAGTTATAACGACTCGCAGTGACTCGACGCTTGCTCACGACCCTGCTCGCCCTGACCCTGGCCCTCTGGCTTGGTTCCGTAGCCTCCGCCAGCGCCCAGACGACCGAGGCCGACGTCTACGTGGCGCAGGCCATCCTCGACATCGACGGGAAAAACTACGACGTCGCCCTCGACAACCTCCGGGAGGCGCTGAAGATCGACCCGGAGCACGTCGAGGCGCTCTTCTACACGGGCGTCGCCTACTCGGCGCAGCGCAAGCCCGAGCAGGCGGTGCCGTTCCTCGAGCGGGCGCGCGCGAAATCGCCGAGGGATCCGGCCGTCGCGTACCAGCTCGGGCTCGCATTCTTCGCGCTGCAGCAGTACGACCGCGCCGAGCCGCTCTTCGAGGAGGTCTTCAAGACCAACCCCGAGCTGGACGGCCTCGGCTACTACACCGGCTTCCTGCGGTACCGGAAGAAGGACTACCGCGGCGCACTCGCCGCGTTCCGCGCGGGGCGCGCGAGCGACATCGAGATCCAGCAGCTCACGCGCTTCTACACGGGCCTGGCGCTCGGCGTGCTCGGCCTGCCGCAGCAGGCCGCGGCCGAGGTGGAGCAGGCGCTCCGCCTGGCGCCCGGCTCCCCGCTCGTGGGGCCGGCCGAGCGGCTGCGCGACACGATCGTCGCCTCGCGCCAGGCCGACCGGCGCCTCTCGGCTGAGGTGCGCCTGGGCGCGACGTACGACGACAACGTGGACGTGCGCCCGACGCCGAACCGCCGCGAGCTCCAGGTGGCGGAGCTCCGGACCCACCGCCACGAATCGTTCGGCGAGCTCTTCGGCGCGCGCGCCGACTACATCTGGTGGAAGACAGAGGACTGGGAGTCGACGGTCGGCTATTCGTTCTTCACGACGTACAACAACGACATCCCGAAGTTCAACGTCATCAGCCATGTGGGGAGCCTCGGCGTGTCGCGGCGGCTTGCGCTCGGCGAGCTGCCTGCGATCGCGAACCTGACCTACGCCTGGGACACCCTCGCCCTCGACGGCAAGGAGTTCCTCACGCGCAACACGATCACGCTCAGCCTCGCGGTCGTCGAGGGCGCGATGAACCTGACCCAGCTCTTCACGCGCTTCCAGAACAAGGACTTCGCCAAGGGCAGCGCGCCCGTCGAGCGCGCCGCGGTGGTCCCGCAGGAGAACCGCGACGCGAACAACTGGATGTTCGGCTTCCTGCATTTCGTGCGATTCGCGGAAGACAAGCACTTCGTGAAAGCGGGCTGGCAGATCGACGCCGACGCGGCAGCCGGGGCGAACTACGAATACGTCGGCCACCGCTTGAGCCTGGGCGGCCAGTACACGCTGCCGTGGTACGCGATCCGGCTCAAGTACGACTTCGACGCGCACCGGCGCGACTACCGCAACCCGAACTCCCTCTTCCCGACCTATGCGGCCGGCACCAGGTCGCGCGCGGACCTGGAACTGACGAACGTGCTGCGCGCCGAGGTGCCGCTCCCGCACAGCCTCACGCTCTCGGGCGAGTACCTGTCGACGCGGAGTTACTCCAACATCGAGCTCTTCGACTTCAGCCGGAACGTCTTCTCGCTCGTGCTCTCCTGGTCCTACTGAGCCGCCACGCTTCGGCTCAGTTCCCGATCTTCACCTTCCCGCCGCTCTGGACCGCCACGAGACTGCCCGTGAGGCTCGTGAGCGGCGTCGTCGGCGTGAGCGGCACGCCGTTGATCTTGATCGTGCCTGTGCCCGTCCCCGACGCGAGCCCGCTCGTGATCCGGAAGCTGTCCGCGGGCCCGGAGACCGGGATGCCGTTGATGATCGCCGTCGGCAGGATGTTGTTGCTCACGCTCACGAGATTGCCGCTGCCGGTGAAGTTCAGGAGCGATGAGCCGATGCTCGCGCTCGACCCGCCGGACACATTCAGGAGCAGGCCGTTCCAGATGTTCAGCGTGCTGCCGTTGGCGAGCGAGGCGAGGCTACCGGCGAGGTTGAGCACGCTGCCGCCGGCGACGTTGGCGAAATGCCCGTTCACGGTGAGCGTGCTGCGATCCAGGTTCACGAGCGCCACCGCGTCGTTCGGAATCGAGACCTTTGCGTTGCGGACGAGGTCCAGGAAATTGGAGCCCGTCGTCATGCTGGAGCCGGCGGCCATCTTGAGGAGCGGCGCGGTCGCCTCGAGGAGCGCCGTGTCCACGCGGAAGGCGTTGCCGCGCACATTCGCGACGGCGCCATCCGTCGCCTGGAACACCGGCGACTCCGCCCCCGGCTGGATCGGGCGGTCGCTCCCCACGGTGAGCCCGGAGTCGCCGTCCGCCTGGGTGCGGTCGGCGCGCCCCGCGAGGTCGAACAGGTGGCCCACGCCGCCGGTGCCGACGTCGAGCGTGCCGCCGCGCATGGAGACGAGCGGCGTGCCCGAGCTCGTCTGGACGATCTCGGCGCCGTCGCGGAGCCGCACGAAGCTGCCCGCGGCGCTCACCTGGCTGTCGGACATCTGGAGGAAGTCGCCGGCGGTCGCGACGCGCGTGCCGCTCAGTGAGAAGAGAGCGTCGCCCCCGCTCACGACGGTGTAGCCGTCGATCGTGAAGACGCTGCCGGCCGACTGAAGCTGCTCGTTCGTCGAGGTGAACAGCGGCCCGGCGAGGGTGAGCGTCGTCGGGGGATCGTCGATGAACCGCTCGATGTTCGCGATGACGGGAATCTCCGCCCCGCCGCCGCTGAACCAGTTGACGTCCATCAAGAGCGCGAGCCGGCCCGAGCCACCGACGAGGCTCCCGCTGTCCCAGACCGCGCCGACCGCGACGCCGCCGGCGCCCGTCGCCAGGACATTGGCGCCCGCCACGCCCACGAGGCCGCCCGGCGCGCTCGGGCTCCAGAAGGTCAGCGTGTTGGGACCCGTCGTGATCCCGCCAGCGGCCGTCGCGTCGAAGGGGTACGGCCCGTTGACGTCGCCCTGGCTGCCGATCGTGATGCCGGACCCGCCGACGACGACCGAGCGGACGAACGTCGTGAGCGAGGCGTTCATCACCTCGCAGCACGGGCGCTCACCCGTGAGGAAGACGCCGCGGCCCAGACCGAGGAATGACGCCAGACGCGTTTGTTCAGGCGCCGTGAGCGCGGTAAACGCGCTGACGTGCCAGATCGTGCCGAACGCCGACAGATCGGCCGGCAGCGTCGTCGTGTTCATAGTCACGGTCTTGCCGAGGCCACGAAGGTCGGTGGCGAGCTGGGCCGTCGAAGATCCAAAGTCGCCGAAGATCAGGAGGCCCGTCGGCGTTCCGTTCGGCTTGAAGCCGCCGACAATCGGGGGCGGGGGGGGCGGCTCGTTCTTCGGAGGGTTACAGACGGCAGGGTTGAGGCTACAGACATCGAGCACCGGTTGGGGTCTGGGGATCGGTTGGTCCCAAACGGGACCGCCGCCGCCCATCGCCGGGAGTCCGCCCTGACCGAAAGTCCCGACGGTCGCGTCCTGCGCATTTTCCTTGGCCCCGTTCCCGCCGCCCGCCATGTTCTTCGGCCCGGTGCCCAGTCCCGAGAGCGCCCGCTGGCGGTCCTGCACCGACATGTTGCCGAACTGCGGCGGCTGGTTACCCATACCCCTCGCGAAGTTCCCGGGGCCGATAGTGAGCGGGTTTCCGGCGCGGAAGGTCGCGATGACCTGCCCCGTGAAGCCGAAGATGTGTGTGACGACGCCGCCGATGGCGCCCCCGGCCTGCGCCGTCGTGCCCTCGACCTCGACAACGAACGTGGTGCCGCGGACTGCGGCGATCGCATTCGGCGTCTTGACTTCGACCGACTCGCCCGGCCGCATCCGGTCCTTCGCAACGGCGACGGCGATCTTCCCTGTCTGGAGCTCGATCGTGGACTTGCCCGGCACCTCGGTGATCGTCAGCGCCGAGCTCTCGCGGACCGTCACGACGGCCTTGCCGCCGAGGAGCAGGCGCACGATCGAGCGCTCGCGCGTCACGATCCGGTCGTTCTGGAAGACGTCGTCCTTGAACTTGAGGTCGACCGCCTGCGGCTGCGCGATGCTCGCCTTGGTCGCCGTGCCCTCGAGGTTCGTGACGATGCCGGCGGGCTTTGTCTGCGCCTGCGCGGTCTGTGCCTGCGCGAGGCCCGGCGAGAGCGTGACGACGAGCAGCAGAGCCAGGACGGGCCGGATGAGCTTCAGCATGAGCGCCCCCATCGGACGCGAAGCGTCCCGCGACGTTCGAGAGAGTGACGGGTCGCCCCGACCCGTCGAGATCGAATGCTGAGTATTCTCGGTGGAACAGCCGGTGGTGTCAACGCCTTCCTTGACCGCATCCGGTTGAAATCACGCGCGTATTCCGGAAACCAGACGACCGTCGCCCCGCCGAACACTTCTCCGTGCCAACGCCCGCATCTATGGAATAGAGTGGCCCACATGAGCGGATTCCGGAGGGCGGCGCTCGAGTTCGCGGGCAGACTCCGGGCCGGCGTCGGAGCGGCCCTTGTGGTAGTCGCGTTCGTATCGATCGGATACGTAGGACCTCTTGAGAAGTGGTCGCTCGAGCCAGTGGAGAAAGGGTGGTTCGACAGACTCTTTGAGCTTCGTGGTGCGCGTGCGCCGCGGGCGCCCATCGTGATCGTCACGGTGGATGACTCGTCGTTCTCACAACTCGACACCCAGTGGCCTTTCCCGCGCGCAATGCACGGCACGGTTATCGACCGGATCAGCGCCGGCCGGCCGCTCGCGATCGCCATCGACATGCTTTTCGATACCAAGTCGTCGCGCGGCCCCAGGGACGACAAGGCGCTCGGGGCGGCGGTCGCGCGGGCCGGGAACGTCGTGCTGGGTGCCATGCCCATCAGCGAGGGGCAGGACCTCTATGCGGCGCCGGGCACTGGGTACAGGCTATCTGACCCTAACTTACCGATCTTGGCGATCCGCTCGGGGGCAGCCGCTTACGCGGCTGTGCAACTCCCGCGCGACTCGGACGGCCACGTCAGACGCGGCACCACGATGTTCGTGGCGAGGGACGCCACCCTAACGATGCCTACGTTCGACGCCGCCATCTACGGGGTCGTTGCTCGCGCTGGATTCCCGGCGGCGCCGCTGCCTAGCTCGCGCACCTTCATCATCAACTTCCGCGGTCGGCCGAAGACCTTCACGTGGATCCCGTATTCCCAGGTGCTGCGCGGCGAGGTCGAGCCCAAGACGTTCAGCGGGAAGATCGTGCTGATCGGACCGACTGCAGACATCTTCCACGACGTGTTCCCGACGCCATTCTCACGCAACGGCTTGATGCCCGGTGTCGAGCTCCACGCCAACGCGATCGAGACGCTCTTGAGCGGCAACGCCATCAGGGAAATCCCCCAATGGGCGAGCACCCTGCTTGCGGTCGTGGTGGCGCTCATCGGCGCGCTGCTCGTCGTGCGGCTCCGCGCGCTTCGCGCGTTTTTCGCTGCGTTGGGGCTCTGGCTCGCCCTCGCACTTGCTGTCGTCTGGGTCTTCGCGCTTCTCGACGTCTGGCTGCGCAGCGTTGCATTCACTGTCGCCGTAGTTCTCGGCTACGGCGCGACCGTGGTCGAGCACTTCGTGCGCGAGCAGCGTGAGAAGCGGCGGCTCTCGCGCTTCTTCTCAGCGGACGTCCTGCGCGCCGTCTTGCGCGACAAGGACGAGCGGAAGAGCCTCGGCGCGAGCCGCCGCCTGGTCACGGTGCTCTTCTCCGACCTCCGCGGGTTCACCTCCATCTCGGAGAAGCTCCCCCCGGAGCAGATCGTCGAGATGCTGCGCGAGTACCTGACCGAGATGACGGAAATCGTGTTCAAGAACGGCGGCACCGTGGACAAGTACATCGGCGACTGCGTGATGGCCCTCTACAATGTGCCGTTCGAGGACCCCGAGCACGCGATACGGGCGGTCCGCACCGGGCTCGAGTTCCAGGAGAGCACGCTCGCCGCCGCCGAGCGCTGGCAGGCGAAGTACGGCGTCTCGATCCGGAACGGCGTCGGCATCAACACGGGCGAGGCCATCGTGGGCACGCTCGGCTCGCAGAAGATCTTCCAGTACACGGCCATCGGCGACACGGTCAACCTGGCGGCGCGCCTGGAGTCCATCACGAAGGACTACCACGCGTCGATCATCATCAGCGAGTCCACGTACGAGTACGTGAAGGACAAGTTCCCGACCCGCGGGCTCGGCGAGGTGACCGTCAAGGGTAAGAGCGTGCCCGTGAAGATCTTCGCGGTGCTGCCGCCCGACATCCGTAAGTACCCGCGCGCCGCCCTCGACGCGGGCGCCGCCCTCACGAACGCCGCCACCGGGCAGATCTGCCAGGTGCGCACGCGCGACATCAGCGAGGGCGGACTCGCGCTCGCCGGGGTGCCGGCCGACTGGACGATCGGCAGCAAGGTCGAGATCAAGATCGACGGCGGGGACCTGCTGAAGCCGATCATCGCCGAGGGCACGATCGCGTGGCGCCGCGGCGACGACGCTGGCATCAACTTCACGCAGGTCGAGTCGGACTCCGTTACCGAGTACGTCGCGGGCCGCGGCCGCAAGGGCGTCTAGAAGGCCCGCCCGGCGCCGGCCGCGGCGCGCCCGCTCAGGCGCCCGTCGAGCCGAAGCCCCCGGCGCCGCGTGCGCTCGCCGGCAGCTCGTCCACCTCGATCAGCTCGGCGCGCTCCACCCGCTGGACGACGAGCTGCGCGATGCGGTCGCCCCGCCGGA
>JBGQEL010000080.1:0-19510 GCA_041496385.1 Methylomirabilia bacterium
CCGTCGAGCGAGAGGCCGACCGGCAGCCCCGTCGTGGGCCCGAGTCCCGCGGGGATCGTCAGCCCGGGAATCCCCGCGTTGCTGCCGGGATCGGTGTTGCGGATGAACCGCAGGAAGGTCCCGAGGCTGCTCGCGTCGGGGCCCTGCGCGACGGCGACGGCCGGCGTGGTCGGCGCGACCAGCGCGTCGATGCCGTGCCGCTGGAACGCGTCGTTGAAGATCTTGAGGAGCGCCGGGCGCGCGTCCTTCATGGCGGCCGCGTACACCGGCGCCGCGTCGACCACGCCGTTGGGGACCGGCAGCTTGCGGGGCAGGACGAGCCCGTCGTAGGTGCCCTTGACGTCCTTGCTCGCGATCTGCGCCGCGACCTGCTCGACGCTCAAGCCCGTCTGGTACTTGTCGAGGTAGGCCTTGAGGTCGTCGTAGGCCTCGTACAGCGCGACCGGGAAGCTGGCCGCGTCGTTCGTCTGCTCGAGCGCCGGCATGTCGATCTCCACGATGGTGGCGCCCGCCCGCCGGAGCTTGTCGAGCGCGGCCTCCGTGACCGCCCGGGTGTCGGCGTCCAGGTCCTTGAAGAAGTACGCGCGATAGACGCCCAGCCGCACGCCGCGCAGCGCCGCGGGCGCCAGCACGCCCGCGCCCGTGATGACCGAGTCCAGGAGCGCCACGTCGGCGACCGTCCGGGCCATCGGACCGACCGTGTCCCGCGAGTGCGAGATGGGCGTGACGCCCGCCTGGCTGTAGCGGCCGAGCGTCGGCCGCAGCCCCGCGCCGCCGGTCAGCGCCGCGGGAATCCGGACCGAGCCGCCGGTGTCGCTCCCGAGCCCGCCCGGCGCCAGCCGCGCGGCGATCGCGGCGCCGGTGCCGCTCGAGCTGCCGCCCGCGATGCGCGTCCGATCGTACGGATTGCGCACGCCCATGGGCTGCGCCGTGAAGAAGCCCTCGTTGTAGCCGGAGATGCCGAAGGCGAGCTCGTGCATGTTCGTCTTGCCGAGGATCACGGCGCCGGCGCCCACCAGCTTCTGCACGGTGGGCGCGTTCTCCTTGGGGACGAAGCCGCGCAGCGCCGGGGTCCCGGCCGTGTTCGGCAGGCCGGCGACGTGCGTGTTGTCCTTCACGACGAGCGGCACGCCCAGCAGGGGGCCGGTCGGCATGCCGCCGGCGCGATCGGCATCCGCCCGCCGCGCGGCGGCCATCGCCCCGGCGCGATCCAGCGTGACGAAGGCGTTGAGCTGCGGGTTGGCGTCGGCCCGCGTGATGTAGGCCTGCGTCAGCTCCGCGCTGGTGATCTTCTTGTCGCGGATCAGCTGCGCGGCCTCGGCGACGCCGAGCTGGGTCAGATCGGCCGGGCGTGTCGCGGTGCTCGCGCACCCGGCGGCGGCGAGCGCGAGCGTCAGTGCGAGTGCGGTGGACCGAATGCGCATGGTCGTCTCCTTGAGCCGTCAGCGGCCGGGCTTGAGGCGGATGTCCTCGTACGGCAGCGTGAACGACATGCCGGTGATGAGACCGAACCCCGACTGCTCGATGCGCGGCCCGTACCCGCTCAGGAAGGCCGGCTCGACGATCGGCGCGAACATCACGCGCTCGTGCATGAGCTGCTGGATCTTGTGCAGGAGCGCCTCGCGCCGCTTCGAGTCGACCTCGACCGCCTGCTCGCGGAACAGCCCATCGATGTCGGGATAGCCGCCGTAGGACCGGATGCCGGTCGAGATCACGAAGGCCTCGATGCGCGTGGCCGCGTTCCCCGACGCCGCGCTGCCCGGCCGCACGAGCTTCTTGAAGCGCTTCTCCTGGTCGCCCTTGTAAAAGGCCGCGCGCTCGAGCGGACGGAGCCTCGCCCGGATGCCCACGGTCAGGAAGTTGTTGATCACCGCCTCGGCGGTCGCCGCGTAGGCCACGTCGGTGGTCACCTCGCCCGCGTCGAAGCCGCGCGGGTAGCCGGCCTCGGCCAGGAGCTGGCGGGCGCGAGCCGGGTCGTAGGGATATGGCGGCGCGGGCCAGTAGAACTGGAAGTCGCGGGGGATGATGCTCGAGCTGATCTTGGCGAAGCCGAGGTACTCGGCCTCGTTGAGCGTTTTGCGGTCGATCGCGACGGCGGCCGCGAGGCGCACGCGGCGATCCGCCCACGGCGACTTCGGATCCCATTGCTCCGTGAAGTTCAGCCACTCGGTGAACGTGGGCGCCGTGGCGCGAAGCGTGAGCCCGGGCGTCCGGCGCACTTCCTCCGCAAGCGGACCGCGGATCGAGTAGGCGATGTCCGCCTCGCCGCGCTTGAGCATGGCCAGGCGCGTGGAATCGTCGGGCACCGACCGGAACACGAGCCGCTTCACGCCGGGCGTCTTTCGCCAATAGCTCTCGTTGGCCTCCAGCACCAGCTCGATGCCCGGCGTGAACGACACGAAACGGTAGGGGCCGGCTCCCACCGGCGCCTTCTTGAAGCCGTCCTCGCCGACGCGCTCGAGGTAGCGCTTGGGCACGATCCAGGCGGCGCCCGTTGCCGGCGTTCCGTAGAACGTCATGAAGTCCGGCCACGGCTGCTTGAGCCGGATGCGCACGCGCTGCGCGTCCACGACGTCGACGCCCGCCACGCGCTCCCGCAGGGTCGTCGCGGCGCCGCCGCGGTAGCGCTCGAGCGAGAACTTCACGTCCTCGGCGGAGACGGGATCGCCGTTGTGGAACTTCACGCCCTTGCGGAGGACGAAGTCGTAGACCAGGCCGTCGCGCGACACGGTCCAGGACTCGGCCAGGCTCGGCGCCGCCGGATTGCCCGGCAGAGGCTTGACCAGGGCGTCGTGCAGCGCGTAGAGGATCATGAACGGCGTGATGACCGACGGCGTCTCCGCGGGGTCGAACCACGCCGGTGCGAGCGAGACGTGAATCGCCCACGTCATCTCGCCCTCCGGGGCGGCGACGGCGGGCGCGGCGTCGCCGGCCAGGAGCAGCAGGGCGAGCGCGGCGGCGAGGCGCAGTACGAGATTCTCCACGGGCGCTACGGTAGCGGGGCGCGGGAGGAGCGTCAACCGGCTCGAGCCGCGGCACCGGAGCCCGTCGGGACGGGGTAGGATACCCGCACGACCGACGAACAGGAGGTCCGACATGGGCCCACGTATAGCCTGGATCGCCCTCGTCTCGCTCGTTCTGATCGCTCTCGCGCCCGTGGAAGTCCGCGCCCAGGGCCAGCCCGACGGCCAGATCACCATCGCCTTCGATAGCTCGATCGCGCCCTCGTTCCTCGACCCCGCCGACACGGCCGGGCTCGGCACTCCCTTCGTGTTCCTCTACGCCCTGCACGACGCGCTCATCAAGCCGTTGCCCGGCAACGACATGGCGCCCTGCCTGGCCGAGTCGTGGCGGGAGAGCGCCGACGGCCTCACCTACGACTTCAAGCTCCGGGAAGGGCTCCGGTTCCACAACGGCGATCCCTTCACCGCCGACGACGTGAAGTTCAGCTTCCAGCGGTATCGGGGCACCTCCGCCAAGCTGCTGCACGACCGCGTGAAGTCGGTCGACGTCGTCGATCCGTACCGCGTGCGGTTCGTGCTCCACGCGCCGTGGCCGGATTTTCTGGTTTTCTACGCCACGCCGGCGACGGGCGCCGCGTGGATCGTGCCCCGCAAGTACATCGAGAAGGTCGGCGAGGAAAGCTTCAGGCGGCAGCCCGTGGGGCTCGGGCCCTACCGGTTCGTGCGCATGGACCCGGGCCTGGAGCTCGTGCTCGAGGCGAACGATCAGTACTGGCGCAAGAAGCCCTCGATCAAGCGCGTCGTCATCAAGGGCGTGCCCGACCGCACGACGCGTCTGGCCATGCTGAAGACCGGCGAGGCGGACATCGGATATCTGATGGTCGGCGTGGAGGCCGCGACGATCAAGGCGGATCCCAAGCTCCGCCTCGCGCAGGTCATCCCGACCGCGACCTGGTGGATGGAATTCCCGGAGCAGTGGAAGGCCAAGTCGCCGTGGAGCGACCGCCGCGTGCGGCTGGCGGCGAGCCTGGCCATCGACAAGCAGGGCATCAACGAAGCCGAGCGTCTCGGCTTCTCGCGTCTGACGGGATCGATGATCCCGAGCATCATGGAGTTCGCCCTCCGGATCGAGCCGTATCCCTACGAGCCCGCCCGCGCCAAGCGTCTCCTCGCCGAGGCCGGCTATCCTGGCGGCTTCGACGCCGGCGACCTGACCCCGCTTCCTCCGTTCACCACGATGGGGGAGGCCGTCGCCAACAACCTGGCCGCGGTGGGCATCCGGACGCGCCTGCGCACGATGGAGCGGGTGACCTTCCTCGACTCCTGGCGGGCCAAGAAGCTCGGGGGCCTGATCGTCAACGCCACGGCGGCCCAGGGCAACGCCGCCTCCCGGATCGAGGCGTTCGTGGTCAGCGGCTCGGCGTACGCCTACGGCGGCTACCCGGACCTCGACGACCTGTTCCTCCAGCAGGCCCAGGAGCGCGACCGCAAGCGGCGCGAGGCGCTCCTGCACCAGATCCAGCGGCTCATGCATGAGCGCGTCATGCACGCCCCGATCTTCGAGCCGGCGACGCTCCACGGCGTGGGACCGCGCGTCGAGGAGCCCGCCATCGGTCTGAGCCCGCTCCTCTACATGGCCGCGCCGTACGAGGAGATGCGCCTCCGGAAGCCATGAGGGGAGGGCGATTGTCGATTCCGGCACCCCCGCGGCGTCGTATGAGGTGAGGGGAAAGGAGACTTCATGCGTTATCTCTTGATGATCGGTTCAGACGAGAAGGACACGGCCCCGCCGCCCAAGGCCGACATGGAAGCCATGGTGCAAGGGCACGCGCGATTCGCCGAAGAGCTGCGCAAGTCCGGCAAGATGGTCCACGGCGAACGCCTGCGTCCGGAGGCCGACGCCAGCCGCGTCCGCGTCAAGGCCGGCCAGCGCCAGGTCATGGACGGCCCGTTCGCGGAGACGAAGGAGGCGCTGGGCGGCTTCTATCTGGTCGAGTGCGACACCCGGCAGGAAGCCCTCGAGTGGGCGAAGAAGATCCCGCTCCGCGAGGGTGGCTTCATCGACGTGCGGCCGATCTGGCCCATGTGAGGAGTCCGGCGGCGCCGTCGAGCCGGAGGCGCATCGGGTAACATCGGCCCGTGGGGTCCGTCGACCACGGGCAGCGGCCGGACGGGGGCGCGCGGGCGCGCGTCGCGGAGGCATTCCGCGAGGAGTACGCGCGCGTGGTGGCGTCCGTGCTGCGCATCGTGCGCGACATCGACGCGGCCGAGGAGATCGTCCAGGAGGCCTTCGCGCAGGCGCTCGACCACTGGCCCGCGGAGGGCACGCCCGACCGCCCGGGCGCCTGGCTCCTCACGACGGCTCGCCGGCGCGCGCTGGATCACCTGCGCCGCGCCCGGCGCGCCGGTGCCCGCGCCGATGCGCTCGCCTACGAGGCCGCGCTCGGCGCCGTGGACGAGGGCCCCGACGTGAGCGATCCCGAGACGATCCCCGACGACCGGCTCCGGCTGATCTTCACCTGCTGTCATCCGGGCCTGCCCGCCGACAGCCGCGTGGCCCTCACGCTCCGGCTCGTGGGCGGCCTCTCGACGGTGGAGATCGCGCGGGCCTTCCTGGTGCCCGAGCCCACGGTCGCCCAGCGGCTCGTGCGCGCCAAGCGGACCATCCGCGACCACGGCCTGCCCTACGAGGTGCCCGAGGGCGCGGAGCTGTCCGAGCGCCTGCCGGCCGTGCTCGCGGTGGTCTACCTGATCTTCAACGAGGGCTACGCCGCGCACACCGGCGACGCCCTCGTCCGTCACGAGCTCTGCCAGGAGGCAATTCGCCTCGGCGGGATGCTCGCCGAGCTGATGCCCGACGAGCCCGAGGTCCTCGGGCTCCTGGCGCTGCTAGAGCTTCAGGCCTCGCGCGCGGCGACGCGCACCGACGACGACGGCAATCTCGTCCTGCTCGCGGACCAGGATCGCTCCGGCTGGGATCGGGCGCGGATCGCGCGCGGCCTCGCCTGTCTGGAGCGCGCCGGCCCGCTGGCGCGCGCGGGCCCCTATCAGCTCCAGGCGGCCATCGCCGCGTGTCACGCGCGCGCCCTCTCCTGGGAGGCGACGGACTGGCCCCGGATCGTCGAGCACTACCGCGCGCTGGCGGAGGCGGCGCCGTCGCCGGTGATCGAGCTGAATCGCGCGGTGGCGATCGGGCTGGCGGAAGGGCCGGCGGCCGGACTCGCGGCGCTCGACCGCATGGACGCCGCGGCGCTCCGCGGATACCACCTGCTGCCGGCCGCGCGCGCCGATTTCCTCCGGCGGCTCGAACGGTGGACGGAGGCGGCGGTCGAATACCGCCGGGCGCTCGAGCTCACCGGCAACGCGCGCGAGCGGACGTTCCTCGCGGCGCGGCTCGCGGCCTGCGAGGCGGGCGGGGGTCCTCGAACCGTGTGAGCGGCGGCGCTACTCGCTCAGCCAGACGGTGTCGAGCTGGTTGTTCAGGTAGTGGCTCGGCGTGATGGTCCACCCCCGCACCTTCGCCAGGTGCGGGACGATGCGGTGCCACTGAAACGTCATGATGTAGTGCACCTCCTCGTCGTAGAGGCGCTTCTCGAACGCGCGCAGATACTTCCGGCGCTCCTCCGGGCTGGTGGCGCGCGACTGCTTCTGGTACAGCTCGTCCAGCAGCGTGTCCTTGTGACGGCTGAAGTTCACCGGCGACGTCGTGAGAAACCAGTGGAGATCCATGTCGGGCTCGACGATGGAGTTGCACGGGGCGTTCGTGGATACCTCGAAGTCGCCCGTCTTCTGCGCCTGGAGCCAGGCCGCCGACTCGAGGACGACCTGGTTCACGGTGAGCCCGATCTGGCGCCACTGGTCGATGAGCCAGATGCCCACCGGCTGGTAGGGCTGCGGCACGCCGCGATTCAGAAGCGTGAACGACAGGTTCTCGGCCCCGGCCTCTTTCAGCAGGCGCCGGGCCTCGGCGCGCGCGGCGTTGATGTCACGGCCGTAGCCCGCCAGCTTGGCGAGCTCCTCCGGCGGCGTCGCCCACGGCGTGCCCGGCACCTGGATGCCGGCGACCTCCTTCACGAGCGCGATCCGCGACAGCGCCTTCGAGCCTTCCCAGCGGTCGAGCGCGAGCGACAGCGCCCGGCGCACGCGCCGGTCTTCGAACGGCTTCTTCGTCTGGTTGAGGGCCAGCTGGATCGAGCAGTTCCACGGAGTCTCCTGCACCGTGATCTTGCTGCCCAGCGCGCTCACGAGAGAATCGCGGTCCGCCGGCGTGAATCCGCGGAACTGGATCATGGCGCGCTCGCCGCGGACCGCCGCCACCTGCGCCGAGGCGCTGGGGATGAAGATGGCGCGGAAGCCGTCGAGGTAGGGCTTGCCCTTGTCCCAGTAGTCCGGATTCTTCTTGCCGACCCAGTGCGAGCCCCGCACGTACTCCACGAACTTGAAGGGCCCGGTGCCCATCACGTTCGTCTCGTACCAGCGGGGGTCCTTGGCGAGGATGTCGGCCTTGTAGATCCAGTTCCAGGGCGACGACAGATTCGCGAGGAAGGACGCCTCGTGCCACTTCAGGCGGAAGATCACGGTGTCGGGAGACCGTGCCTCCACGGCCTCGACGACCTTGTAGGCGGCCTGGCGGCTCGAGACCACGTCGCCCTGCGGAAAGATGATGTGGTCGTAGGACGCCTTGACGTCCGCGGGCGTCAGCAGGCTGCCGTCGTGAAACTTCACCCCACGGCGCAGCTTGAAGGTGTAGGTGCGCCGATCGCTGGAGACGGTCCACGACTCGGCGAGGTCGCCGATGAACCTGGTGCCCGTTCGGTCGAACGGATCCACGCGCATGAGGGTGTTGTAGTGGGGCGCGCCCGGGTGGAGCATCCCGAACGTCTCCTCCCGGTGGGCGTCGAAGCTCGGTGGCTCGGCGGCGACGACGAAGATCAGCTCGCCGCCCAAGCGTGGCTTCTCCTGGGCCAGCGCCGGGGCGGCCAGGCCCGGCACGAGCGTGAGCGCGAGAGTGAGACACAAGGGGACCATGACCCCGATCCGTTTCCGTGCCGCCATCACGACCTCCGCTCGGCGAGCCTGCATTCCCCGGTGTCCGGGTGCGGGGTACGATAGCACGCCGCCCAGGAGATCGGCGACGCTGAGGGCCGCTACGGCAGCGGGGCGCCGGCGGTGATCCGAAGGCGGGGGGGATCGTGCCATCGCCGGCGAGCAACAATCGGAATCCGGGTCGCGGCGAAGCTGCGCGAAGTCGAGGACACGCTGCGAAGACTGAGTTCGATAGGTAGTAAAAGTGATGCGCAAGATCATCGCGACGTGGCTGCCCTGACCTTCGTTTCCAAGAGCAGCGTCTCGATGTCGTTCAGCACGGTGCGAGGGTGGAGGAACGTGGAGGTGTAGATCTCGCGGACGAACCCCGCCGGATCGATCAGGAACACCTTGAGGACGTGCGACAGCTCGCGGCGCGGCCGCCCGCTCGACCGGTCGATCGTGGCGCGGACGTCCTGACCGAATCCGTCGACGAGCGCGCTCAGCTCGCGCGGCGAACGGGTCGTGAGGAAGTACCAGCGCAGCCCGTTGCCGGCATCGCGCACGCGGCTGCCGGCGTACTGGCGCATGACCGCCGGCGTGTCACGCAGCGGATCGAACGACAGGGTGACGAGCTGCACACGATCGCGCAGCGCGGGGGTGGCCACGATCGCCTCCTTCACCGTGTCGAACACCCGGTAGGCGAGCGGACAGCCGTCCGGATCGACGCACGTGGTGTAGATGAATCCGAGCAGCGCGATGCGGCCGCGCGTGAAGTGCGACAGCCGCTGCGCCCGACCGTCGACGCCGAGCACCTCGCCGTCAGGCGCCGCCATGATGCGGTGCAACGTGTAGGTGCCCGGTCGCGGCGGCTCGAAATCGAGCGGGGGGATCGGCGCGCCCTCGTGCCCGACGGCCGCGGGAGCGCAGGCAAGCCCCACCATCAGCATCAGCGCGGAGACACGGCGGCGTCGCCTGACCGAGCGACGCCCCGGCGCGCACATCAGGATCCGCTGCCGAGCGCCTTGGACCCGAGCTTCATGTGATGGGCGCGCCCGAGGTTCTCCTTCGTGAAGTCCACCTCGAACACCTGCTGCAGCTCCTTGCCGTTCCACGAGAAGCCGCGCAGGAACTGCTCGTTGTCGGCGCCGCCCTTGTCCCAGTTGGCGAGCAGCGACGAGGTGATGTAGACGCGCTTGCCGTCCCAGCTCTGCGAGACCATGTTGACCTGCTTGCCGGTGACCTTCGCGTAGGTCTGCTTCGGCGCTTCGGGGTTGCTCAGGTCGAAGTAGCGCGTCGTGCCGTCCATGAAGGTGTTGACCCAGAGGCCCTTGCCGTCACGGGTGATGCTGATGTCGACGGGCAGCGGGATCTTGGCGGGATCGCCGATGGTGGCGACTTCCTTCGCCTGCCATCCGCCCTTGCCGTCCGGCTTGACGAGCCAGAGCTTCGAGGTCAGCGCGGCGGCGGTGATCGCCCAGTTGTCGCCGGACCTGAGCGACCAGCGGATTTCCAGCGGCGCGCCGGGCACGCTGAAGATCTGCTTGGCCTTCATCGCCTTGAGATCCCACGCCACCATCGTGCCGCCGAAGCGCTTCATGGCCTCGGCGTCGTTGATGAGCTCGCCCAGGGGCCGCATGTAGTTCGTGTATCCGGTGAAGCTCGAGGTGAGCAGGACGTTCCTCTTCGGGTTCACCGCGAGGTCGTAGCCGTATCCGTCGCCGCCGCCGTCGGTGGGCATGGCGTGAGACGTGATGAACTCGCCCTTGTTGTTGTAGAGCGCTATCCCCGTGACGCCGCCCTTGTCCTTGGTGTTGGACAGCGCCTGCACGAGCATCCGACCGGGCAGCGCGTAGTAGGTGTGGGGGCCGAGATAGCCGCTCTTGTCGGCCATGTCGGTAATGGTGTTCACGAGCTTCGGCTTCGCCGGATCGGTCGCGATGTCGAACACGTAGATCTTGGCCTCCGCGAGCCCTCCCGCCCAGAGAAAGCGCCGGTCGTCGGTGAAACCCATGTGATGCGCCTCGCCGCGGGTGCCGACGGAGACGGAGGCGATCACCTTGCCGTAGCTCTTCGACTTCGGGTGGACATCGACGGTCACGAGCTTGTCGAAGCCGTCGCCGAGGCCCTCGACGCCGAGCGCCCAGACGTAGACGTAGTCCTCCTGGCCCTTGATGAGCTTGGTGACGTAGGGTGAGTTACAGGTCTCGTCCGCGGCCGCCACGCCGATCGAGACCCCGCACGCCAAGAGGAGCGATCCGAGCACCACGATGCCGTCACGCGCCATCCGACGAAGATCCATGAGTGTTTCCTCCCTTGAATCCACCGGCGAGTCCCTCGCGTCCTTAAGAAGGGGCGGGTGCGCGGTGAGATCGCCCTTACTGTAGCGTGATATCGCAAAGGAGGTCCGAATCATGAGCCAGACCACGCGCCGGGTCGCGCAGGTCGTGACGCCGGAGCCCGTGATCGAAGGCGCCGGGGTGCATCTCCGGCGGAGCATCGGGACCGGTCGCCTCGACCATCTCGACCCGTTCCTGCTGCTCGACCACTTCGAGTCGGCGAGTCCGGCGGACTACGAGGCGGGCTTCCCCTATCACCCGCATCGCGGGATCGAGACGGTCACGATCGTCCGGAAGGGCGAGATCCAGCACCGCGATTCGCTCGGCCATAGCGGCAGCATCGGGGGCGGCGACATCCAGTGGATGACGTCGGGCAGCGGCATCCTTCACGAGGAGATGCCACAGGTCCGCCCCGAAGGCATCGGCGGGCTGCAGCTCTGGCTCAACCTGCCGGCGCGCGAGAAGATGACCCGGCCGAAGTATCGCGACCTGGCGGGAGAGCGCCTGACGGAGGCGGAGACGGACGGAGGCGCGAGAGTCCGCGTGATCGCCGGCGACGCCGCGGACGGCAAGCTCGTGGGTCCGGTCGAGGGCCTGGCCGTCGCGCCGAAGTTCGTCGACGTGACGTTGCCGGCGGGCGCGACGTTCCGCGAGGCGGTGCCCCGCGGCCACACCGCCTTCGCCTACGTGGACCATGGCGAGGTCCGCTTCGGGCCCGAACAGACTCCCGCGCGCGCGCCTGCCCTCGTGATCTTCGGTGACGGCGACACGGTGGAGGCATCGGGGGGAGCGGGCGGTGGCCGGTTTCTCCTCGCGGCGGCACGGCCGCTCGGCGAGCCGGTCGCCCGTCACGGGCCGTTCGTGATGAACACGCGTGCCGAGATCGAGCAGGCGCTGCAGGACCTGCGCACGGGACACTTCATCCGCGACGAGCCGCGCGACGGGTGAGGCGCGGACATCGCGGCCGCGATGCTACGTCGTGGTCCGCGATGCCGTCGTGTCGCCGCGCGAGACCTGGACGGCCGCCAGGCGCTCGATGACGGTCATGACCACGCTGGTGTCCAGCTCGCCGAGGCCCGCCGCCATCGCCGCCTGCTGGTAGCGCTGGGCGTCGTTGGCGAAGCTGACCGGCACGTGGAGCTCCTTGGCGATGCTCGTGAACGTCTCCAGATCCTTGTTCATGAGCTGGACCTTGAAGCCGGGCTCGAAGTTGCGCGGGATGAGGGCGCGCGGGATGCGCTCGAGGGCCTTGCTGCCGCCGCTGCTCGCCTTGACCACCTCGTAGATCGTCATCGGGTCGAGGCCGGCCTTCACGCCGAGCGCCAGGCCCTCCATCATGGCGCAGGAGTTCACGCACGCCATCATGTTGTTGATCGCCTTCACGGTGTTGCCCGCGCCGGCCGGCCCGACGTGAAAGATGTTCGGGCCGATGGCCAGCAGGACCGGCCGGGCGCGCTCCAGGGCCGCCGCGTCGCCGCCGACCATGATGGCGAGCGTCGCGGCGCGCGCGCCGCTCACGCCGCCGCTGACCGGCGCCTCGAGAAAGTGCACGCCGCGCGCCTTGGCGCGAGGCTCGATCTTCCGCGGCGTCGAGGGGAGCACGCTGCTCAGGTCGATGAGGATCGTCCCGGCCTTGGCGCGCTCGACCAGACCGCCGGGCTCCAGGTACATCGCTTCGACGTCGGGCGACGCCGGCAGCGAGGTCAGCACGATCTCGGCGCTCTCGACGACCTCGCGCGCGGAGTTGGCGCGCCGGGCGCCGGCCTGGATCAGGTTCTCCATCGCCTTGGGGTTCGTGTCGAAGACCGTCATCGGGAACGGGGTCTTCAGCACGTTGGCCGCCATGGGGTTGCCCATGTTGCCGACACCGATGAAGCCGACGGACGTGGTCATCTCGATCCTCCTTGATCCTCAGGCCTTGAGGCCGACGGCGCGGCCGGCCTCGGTGGTGAAGCGCTCCAGCGCGGCCGCGTCCATCTCCGGGCGCGGCCGCAGGATGATCCGGTCGACGCCGGCCGCGGCGTACGCGTCGAGGGTCGCCTTGTCGGGGACGTCGTAGCCGGGCGGCGTCACGCTGATCTCTAGTCTGCCCAGCGCGGCCGGCCGTGCGTGCGTCCGCCCGGCCTCGCGCAGCGCGCTCAGGACCTTCTGCGTCTCCGCCACGTCGAGTCCGAAGCCGTACCAGCCGTGGCCCTGGGTGACCGCGCGGCGGAACGCCGGCGGCGTCCGCCCGCCCACGACGATGGGTGGCGTCGGCGTCTGCACGGGCCGGGGCATCGCCTGGACTCCCTCGAACGACACGTACGGACCGCGATGCGCCGGCTTGGGCTGCGTCCACGCCGCGCGGATGGCCGCCAGGTAGTCGTCGGCGACTCGCCCGCGCTCGGCGAACGGCGCGCCGACCGCGCGCATCTCCGGCTCGCACCAGCCCACGCCTAGGCCGAAGATGAGCCGGCCGTTCGAGAGCACGTCGAGCGAGGCGAGCTGCTTGGCGAGCACGAGGGCCTGGCGCTGGGGCAGGATGATGACCCCGGTGCCGAGCAGTATGCGCGTGGTGTGCGCGGCCAGGAACGTGAGCGCGACGATCGGGTCGAGCAGCCGCTGGTCCGGCGCCATCGGGCGCTGGGGCACCGGCGGGTCGGGGAGCACCACGTGATCGGCGACCCAGAGCGATTCGAAGCCGGCGGCCTCGGCGGCCCGGCCGAGCCGCGCCGCGGCGTCCGGGTAGCCGCAGGTGTGCAGGTTGACTCCGTGCAGTCCGAACTTCATCGCGCGCCCTCCTTGGATGTCTCGCGAGCGGAGTGTAGCGTACCAGATCGTCGTTTGTCGTATGCTGGCGCCCAGCCAAGGAGGCTTCCATGCATTACGGCGTCGTGATGTTCGCCACGGAGTATTCGATCGCTCCCGACGAGCTGGCGCGCGCGCTCGAGGAGCGCGGCTTCGAGTCGCTCTGGCTCCCCGAGCACACGCACATCCCCGCGAGCCGGCGGAGCCCCTGGCCGGGCGGCGGCGAGCTGCCGCGAGAGTACTGGTCGTCCTACGATCCGTTCATCGCGCTGACGGCGGCAGCCGTGGCGACGCGGCGCCTGAAGCTCGGCACCGGCATCTGCCTCGTCGTCGAGCGCGATCCGATCACCACGGCCAAGGAGGTCGCCACGCTCGACCGGATCTCGGGCGGGCGCTTCCTGTTCGGCATCGGCGGCGGCTGGAACGCCGAGGAGATGGCCGACCACGGCACCGAGTGGAAGACGCGCTGGCGGCTCCTCCGCGAGCGCGTGCTCGCGATGAAGGAGATCTGGACCAAGCGCGAGGCGGAATTTCACGGCGAGTTCGTGCGGTTCGACAAGATCTGGGCCGAGCCCAAGCCCGTGCAGAAGCCGCACCCGCCCATCATCATCGGCGGCGACGGGGCGACGACGTTCGACCGCGTCGTCGAGTTCGGCGACGGCTGGATGCCGATCATGCGGCCGCAGACCAACCCGGTCGAGCGCATCGCCGAGCTGCGCGAGCGGCTCAAGAAGGCGGGGCGCGATCCGCAGTCGGCGCCGGTGTCCATCTTCTTCGCGCCGCCCAAGAAGCCGGCGCTGGACGCGCTGGAGGCGGCGGGCGTGGCGCGCGCGATCTTCGGCCTGCCGTCCGAGCCCCGCGACGCGGTGCTGCCGCGGCTCGACGCGTACGCGAAGGCGATGAAGGGCTAGCAGAACCGGCAGGGGGGGTAGTCGCGGCTGTACACGGGCTGCTTGAGGAACTCGTCCGGCTTGTACGTCCAGAACTGCGAGATCGCCGGGAAGGTGTGGATGACCGTGTTCTGCAGCTCGCCGCCCTTGCGCTCGACCTTGCGGACGTAGATGTTCTGGATCGGGTTGCCCCAGGCGTCGAGCTTGATGGGCCCGCGCGGCGCGTCCGGGATCTCGATCCTGCGAAACGCGGCCAGGAACTTCTCGCCGTCCTCCACACCGCCGCCCACCGCGCGCGCCGCCTCGTTGATCCAGCGGCCGCTCGTGTAGCAGGTCTCCGAGAAGTAGGAGGGGACCTTGCCGTACCGCTTCCTGTACTCCGCGACGAAGCGCCGGTTGGCCGGCGTGTCGAGCGCGGCGCTGTACATGAGGGGCGTGACGATGCCGAGCGCCTCGTCGCCGAAGGACGGCAGGATCGCCTCGTCGGTAATGACCGCGCCGCCGATCACGGGCAGGCGGCCCCGCAGGCCGGCGTCCTGATAGTGCGCGGGGAAGCGGAGCGCGGTGGCGGCGACCACGATCACGAACGCCGCGTCGGCGTCGCGCTTGATCTGCGAGAGATAGGGCGCGAGGTCGGTCGTGCCGAGCGGGGCCCAGAGCTTCTGGATGACCTGTCCGCCGGCTTCCTCGAACGACTTCTGGAACCCGCCGACCACCTCGTAGCCGAACGCGTAGTCCGACCCGAACACGGCGACGCGCTTGTAGCCCAGGGTCTTCGCCGCGTACTCCCCGAAGGGATGCGACGGCTGGCTCGACGCCCAGCCCAGGCGCACCACCCACTTCGACGGCTTGCGCTGCGTCAGGTCGTCGGCCGCGATCACCGGGAAGATCGTGGGCATCCGGTACTCGTCCGCCTTCGACGCGAGCGCGTACCCGATGTGCGCGAACGTCTCGCCCACGACCATCTGGACGCGGTCGCTCTCGACGAGCTTGCGGAACTTGGTGATGGCGGTCGCGGGATTGCCGGCGGTGTCCTCGACGATCACCTCGACCTTCCGGCCGGCGAGCTGGTGGCCCGCTTCCTCCAGGTACATGTCGAAGCCGTTCACCATGTCGCGCCCGATCTGGGCGGCGCCGCCGGTGAGCGGCGCCAGGAAGCCGATGCGGATCGGCCCCTTCTGCGCCGCGGCGGGCGTCAGCGCGAGGACCGTCGCGACCAGGACGGCGACGATCAGGAGGGCACTCGAGAACGCGCGTCGTGTCATCGGGTCCTCACTTTCAGATCTTCATAGGGTGCCGAGTAGGAGAAGCCCTTGATGTGATCGACGCACGCCTCCTCGACCCGCGGCCCGATGCCCCAGAGGAACGCCAGCTCGAAGATGGGCACGTGCATCACGCGGTCGTGCATGACCTGCTGGATCTGGTGGAGCAGGGCCTCGCGCTTCTTGCGGTCCAGCTCGCGGGCCTGGCGCTGGAAGAGGTCCTCGATCTCCGGCACCACCCCGGACGAGTAGATGCCGTTCTTGGTCACGTAGACCTCGATGCGCGTCGCCGCGTTGCCGGCGGGCGCGCCGAGGCCCATGATGACGCCCTTGAGCTTCTTCTCGCGCCAGGCGGCCAGGAACGCGGCGCGCTCCATCGACCGCATGCGCGTCTTGATGCCCACCGCTTGCAGGTAGTTGACGAGCGCCTCGCCCATCGAGAAGAAGGGCGGGAACGGGGTGAAGTCGCCGGCGTCGAAGCCGTTCGGATAGCCCGCGTCGGCCAGGAGCTTCCGGGCCTGGGCGGCGTCGTACGCGGGCGGCTCGTAGACCCGCGCGAATTCCAGCGTTCGCGGAATGAGGCCGCCGGTCGGGCGCGAGAGCCCGAGCGTCTCGGCCTGGTTGAGACCCTCACGATCGACGGCGTGGCTGGCCGCCAGGCGCACGCGCCGATCGTGCCACGGAGACTTCGGATCCCACTGCTCCGGCATGTCGAGATAGGGCACGCCGGGCGGCCTGGATGCGACCAGCTTCAAGCCCGGTGTGCGCTTGACGTCCTGTGCCGTCGGGCCGCTCAGCAGATAGACGATGTCCACGTCGCCCGCCTTCAGCGCGGCGGCGCGGGTCGTCTCGTCGGACATGCTCCGGAACACGAGCCGCTTGACCGAGGGGACCTTGCGCCAGTAGCCCTCGAAGGCCTCCATCACCAGATCGACCCCCGGGTTGAAGCTCACCACGCGGTACGGCCCGGCGCCCACCGGCGCCTTCAGAAACCCGTCGTCGCCCACCCTCTCCACGTACTTCTTCGGCACGATCCACGCGGCCCCGGTGGCCGACGTCCCGTAGAAGGTCATGAAGTCGGGCCACGGCTCCTTCAGGATGAAGCGCACGCGGCCGGGATCGACGATCTGCACCTCGCGGACCCGCTCCTTCAGCAGTTTGGCCGCGGCGCCCCGATACCGCTCGAAGGAGAACTTGACGTCGTCCGCCGTCACGGGATCGCCGTTGTGGAACTTCACGCCGCGGCGCAGGACGAACTCGTAGGTGAGCCCGTCCTTCGACGCAGTCCACGACTCGGCCAGGCTCGGCGTGTTGTCCCCGGCGGGCATCGGCTTGACCAGCGCGTCGTGGATGGCGTAGAGGACCATGAACGGGTTGATGAACGCCTCGGTGTCGCTCGGGTCGAGCCATTTCGAGACCAGCGTCACGTGGAGGCCCCAGGTGAGCGTCCCCTCCGGCGCGGCGGCCGCGGGTGAGACCAGGGTGACGAGCAGCAGCAGGACGAGGGATGGTTTCATAGCGCCTCCGGTCCGCGTATTGTAGGGCCATGGAATTCGGCGCGGCGATCTTCTTCACGGACTACTCCATCGGCCCGGCCGAGCTCGGCCGGGCGCTCGAGACGCGCGGGTTCGACTCGCTCTGGGCGCCCGAGCACTCCCACATCCCGCTGTCGCGCGCGTCGGCGTTCCCGCAGGGCGGCGAGCTGCCCAAGAAGTACTACGACGTCATGGATCCCTTCGTGACGCTGTCGGCCGCGGCCGCCGCCACCGCATCGCTGAAGGTCGCGACCGGTATCTGCCTCGTCGTCCAGCGCGACCCGATCCAGACGGCCAAGCAGGTGGCGAGCCTCGACCAGGTCTCGGGCGGCCGGTTCCTGTTCGGCATCGGCGCCGGCTGGAACGCCGAGGAGATGGCCGACCACGGCACCGACTTCGCGTCACGCTTCGAGGTGATGCGCGAGCGGGTCGAGGCCATGAAGCGGATCTGGACCAAATCCAAGCCGGAGTACGACGGCCGGTTCGTCACGTTCCCGCCGATGATGACGTGGCCCAAGCCCGTCCAGAAGCCGCATCCGCCCGTGATCGTGGGGGGCGCGTTCCCGTACGGCGCGCGGCGCGCGATCGCCTACGGGGACGGCTGGCTGCCCCACGCGCGCCGCCCGGCCTATGGTGACGTGCTCGGCAAGCTGCCGGAGTTCCGCGCGATGGCGACCGCCGCCGGCCGCGACCCGGCCACGATCCCCATCACGGTGTTCGGCGTGGCCGAGGACGCGGATCTCATCAAGCGCTATCGCGACGCCGGCGTCGCGCGGCTGGTCTTCAATTTGGCCCCGGCGAAGGCGGACGAGGTGCTGCCCGTGCTCGACCGCTGCGCGCGGCTCATGCGGTAGACTCGAGCGGCATACTGCCCCCGGCCGTCACCCTGCGCGAAGGAGCTGCGATCATGCCGAGAATCGCTCCGATCACCGGCAAGTCCGACGTCCCCGCCGAGCACGCGTGCGTCGTCGACGCCGTCGTCGACGTGTTCGGCGGTGTGCGCGGTCCGTTCAGCATCCTGCTCCACAGTCCCAAGCTCGCCGAGCGCGTGCTGGGCCTGGTGCGGTTCTTCCGCGACGAGAGCGTCGTCGAGGGCCGGCTGCGCTCCCTCGCGACCGCATGAACCTGAGCGACGAGCGGATCCAGCGATTCCTCGGCACGCGCTCGGTGGTGGTGCTGGCCACCCTGCAGGCCGACGGGGCACCGCTGGCCATGCCCATGTGGTTCCTGCACGATGCGGCGGAACTCGCGATGGTCAGCGTCGAGGGGACGCAGAAGGTCCGGAACCTGCGACGCGATCCGCGCGTCTGCGTGGTGGCGGAGGCCGGGGGCGATCCCGCCGACGCGGGCGGCGTGCGCGGCGTATCGGCGCAGGGGCGCGTCGAGTTCGTGTCCGACGCGGCCGCGCGGCGCGCGCTGGCCGAGCGGTTCCTGGCGAAGTATTCCCCGCGCGTCGAGCGGCTGTGGGGCGGACGTCGCATGCCCGAGGATCGTGTCGTGTTCCGCATCGTGCCCGCGCGCGTGCGCGGCTGGGGCCTCGGGTGAGCGCCGCGGGCCCGCGGGAAGGAGGCGGCGCCATGCGCCTGCAGGGACGGGTGGCGGCGATCACGGGCGGCGCGCTCGGCATCGGGCGCGCGACCGCGCGGCTCTTCGCGGCGGAGGGCGCCACGGTGGCGCTCGGCGACGTGGAGGTCACGGGCGCCGAGGCCGTGGCGAAAGAGATCGTCGAGGGCGGCGGCCGGGCGATCGCCGTCGGCGTGGACGTGGGCGACGCGGGCCAGGTCCAGGCCTTCGTCGACCGGATCGTCGGCGAGCTCGGAAGCCTGGACGTGATGTTCGCCAACGCGGGGATCGCGCACTCGGCGCCGTTTCTCGAGCATCCGGAGACCCAGTGGCATCGCGTGCTGCGCGTCAACCTCACGGGGGTCTTTCTGTGCTGCCAGGCCGCCGCGCGCCAGATGGTCAAGCAGGGCGGCGGGCGCATCATCGCCACCGCGTCGATCAACGGCTTTCGCGGAGTCGAGAACCTCGTGGGCTACAACGTGGCCAAGGCGGGCGTGATCGAGCTGACGAAGACCATGGCCGTCGAGCTGGCGCAGCATCGCATCGCCGTGAACGCGATCGCCCCGGCCCAGATCGACACGCGGCTCACGCGGAGCCTTCCGGAGGACGCGCGGGCGCGCCGGCTCGCGCGGATCCCGATGGGCCGGTTCGGCGATGTCGACGAGGTGGCCCGGGCCGCGCTCTTCCTCGCCTCCGACGACGCCAGCTACATCACCGGCCACACCCTCGCGGTGGACGGCGGCTATCTGGCGGGCGGTCTCTGGTCGGGCATACCGCGTCCGTGATCGCCTCGGCGGACGTCGTGGTCATCGGCTCGGGCGCCTTCGGCGCGAGCGCGGCGTACCACCTGGCGCGCCGCGGCGCGCGCGTGGCGGTGCTCGAGCGCGCGGGGCTCGCCTCGCAGACCTCGCCGCGCGCGGCCGGGCTCTCGAGCCAGGTGCGCGCGACCCCGGCGCTCACCCGGCTCGCCCAGCGCGCGGTCGCGAAGCTCGCGGCGTTCTCCGACGAGACCGGCGAGCCGCTCCGCTTCACCCAGAGCGGCGCGCTGAAGATCGCGCGCACCGAGCGCGACGCTGAGCAGCTCGCCCGCGAGGTGGCGCGCGGCGCGGCCGCCGGGGTCGCGATCGACTTCGTCTCGGTCGCCGA
>JBGQEL010000081.1:0-19327 GCA_041496385.1 Methylomirabilia bacterium
CCATGTTGGCGGTGTTGCCGCGCTGGCGCGACTCGCCGTTGACGGTCGTCCAGACGTCGAGCCGTTGCGGGTCCGGTACCTCGTCGGCGGTGACGAGCCAGGGGCCGATCGGCGCGAAGCTGTCCGCGCTCTTGCCCTTCGTCGTCGTCCCGCCGTGCTCCATCTGGAAGGCGCGCTCGGAGACGTCGTCCACGATGCAGTAGGCGACCACGTGTCGGAGCGCGTCGGCCTCGTTGACGTTACGCGCGTCGCGCCCGATCACCGCCCCCAGCTCGACCTCGTAGTCGAGCTTCAGGGCATCGCGCGGCCGCACGATCGCGTCGCCCGGGCCGCTGATGGCGCTGTTGGCCTTGATGAAGACGGTCGGCTCCTTGGGCAGCGCCATGCCGACTTCCTGGGCGTGGTCCGTGTAGTTCAGGCCGATGCAGACGATCTTGCCGATGCCCGCGAGCGGACAGCCGAGCCGCGGCCGGCCCCGGACCACGGGCAGGCGGTCGACCTTCACCGCGCGCAGCCGTTTGAGCCCGGCGGGCGAGAGCACGGCCGGCGTCACGTCCTTCACGACGCGCGAGAGGTCACGCAGCGTGCCGCCCTGGTCGATCAGTCCGGGCTTCTCGGCGCCCGCGCGGCCGTAGCGTACGAGCTTCATGCCTGGATCCCCTTTCAGATCGATCTGCCGCAATGCTACCCCAGGAATCGCCTTCTGTTGCGACCCTCCCGGCCAATGCCGTAGGCTGGCTCCTGGTGAGTCCATGAACTGCGCGGGATGCGGGTTCGACGCGGCGCTGGAGTTCGCCTTCTGCCCGAAGTGCGGCCGCGCCCTGCCCCGGACCTGCCCGGCCTGCGCGTTCGCCTGCGCGCCCGACTTCGCCTTCTGCCCGAAGTGCGGCGCCGGCCTCGCGGCCACTGCGGCGCCCGCCGCGCCGCGCCCCGAGGCGGCCCGCGCGCCCGGCGCCGACGCCGACCGCCGCCACGTGACGGTCCTGTTCGCCGACGTGTCCGGCTTCACGGCGCTCAGCGAGCGGCTCGATCCTGAAGACGTGCGCGCGTTCCAGGGCGACCTGTTCCAGATGCTCGCCGCCACCATCGAGCGCTACGGCGGCTTTGTCGAGAAGTTCGTCGGAGACGCCGTCATGGCGGTGTTCGGCGCGCCGGTCGCGCACGAAGACGACCCGGAGCGCGCCCTGCGCGTCGCGCTCGCGATGCTCGAGGGCATGGCGACGATCAGCGCCCGCTGGGAGATCTGCTTCGGCGCACCCGTCACGCTCCACATCGGGATCAACACGGGCCCCGTCGTCGCGGGCCAGCTCGGCGGGGGCGGCAGCACGGCGTACGCGGTCACCGGCGACACGGTCAACACGGCCGCGCGGCTGCTTTCCGCCGCGGAGGACGGAAAGATCCTCGTGAGCGGCGCGACCCAGCGGCTGACAGCCCACGCGTTCGCCTTCGAGCCGCTCCCCGCGCTCACGCTCAAGGGCAAGGCCGAGCCCGTCGAGGTGTGGCGCCTGCGCGACCTGCTCGACGCGAGCCGGCCGGGCGCGGGCGGCGACAGCGGAGGCCTCGCGGCCCCGCTCGTGGGCCGCCGGGGCGAGCTCGGGCAGATGCTGGCGGCGTTCGAGCGCGCGCACCGTGGGCGCGCCGAGATCGTCGCCCTCGTGGGCGAGGCCGGCGCCGGCAAGTCGCGCCTCGTGACCGAGTTCTTCGCGGCCCTCGACGCGACGGGACGCCTCGAGGGCGTCAGCGTGCGCCGCACCACCTGCAGCTCGTTCGGCGAGCAGGCGTACGGGGTGCTCGGTGCCTTCCTGCGCGAGGGGTTTCAGCTCGAGCCCGGGGACGCGCTCGACACGACCATCGCGAAGCTGCGCGCCGGCCTCCTGACGCTCGGATCCGACGCGCTCGAGGCCGAGCGCATGGCGCCGGCACTGGCCCACATGCTCGGCATCGAATCGGACGAGGCACTCCGTCACCTCGAGCCCGAGCAGCTGCGGCGGCAGATCCTGCTGGCGACGCGTCTCGTGGTCGAGCGGCGGCTCCAGCACGGTCCCGTGGTCTTCGTCGTCGAGAATCTGCAATCGGCCGACGTCGCGTCGCTCGAGCTGCTGCGATTCCTGACCGACCGGCTCGGCGACCGGCAGCTCCTGCTGCTGGTCACCTATCGCCCCGGGTTCGACGCCCAGGCCTTGCTGGCCGCGAAGGCCGCGCACACGACGATCCGCCTGGGTCCGCTCGGCGACGCGGACAGCGCGACGCTGCTCGAGACGCTGCTCGGTTGCGCCGCCGGAAGCCTCCCGCCCGCACTCCACGCGCTCGTCGCGGGGCGCGCCGGCGGCAACCCCCTCTACGTGATCGAGATCGTGCGCAGCCTGATCTCCGCCGGGGCGCTGACGCGCGGTCCGGATGGGTGGGCCGGCGCCACCGGCGACGCGGCGCTCGACGTGCCGGCGACCCTCCAGGGGCTGCTGCTGTCCCGGATCGACCGGCTGCCGGCGGAGGCGCGGCGGCTCCTGCAGGAAGCGGCGGTCCTCGGCCTCGTGTTCGATCGCGACGTCCTGCGCGCGATGTCGGGCGCGCCCGGGTCCTTCGACGACACACTCGATCGGCTGCAGGAGGCGGAGCTGATCGAGGAGGCGTCGCGCGCGGCCGGCACGCCCGCGCGGCCGGGGCGGCAGTACCGGTTCGCGCAGGCGCTGGTCCAGGAAGTCGTCTACCAGAACCTGCTCCTCACCCGCCGCGTCGAGGCGCATGATCGTGCCGGCCGAGCGTACGAGTCGCTCTGCGGTGGCTCGCCCCAGCGGCTCGAGGACATCGAGGCGCTCGGCCATCACTGGAGCCTCGGCGCCGACCGCCGGCGCGGGGCGCGCTACCTGGTCACGGCGGGCGACCGGGCGCGAGCCGTCTACGCCAACGAGGACGCCTCCCGCCACTACGCGCGGGCCCTGCGCACGCTCGAGGAGTGCGGCGCGCGCGACGAGCAGTGCGCCGTGCGCGAGCGCCTGGGCGATCTCCTGGCGCCCCTCGGACGCCGGGCGGAGGCGATCGAGCACTACGAGGCGGTGCGCGCCCGCTGCGCCGAGGCCGGGGACGCGGCGTCGCAGGCGAGGCTCCAGCGCAAGCTCGGCGGGCTGCACTGGGACGCGGGCGAGCGCGAGCGCGCGCTGCAGTGCTTCCGTGCGGGCCTGGCGCTCCTGGAGGGCGGCGGCGACGACGTCGAGTCGGCCCACCTCTACCAGGAGATGGGGCGGCTCGCCTTCCGGAGCGGCGACAACCAGCGCGCCATCGAGTGGGCGGAGCGCGCGCTGACGCTCACCGAGGCGCTCGCGGGCGGTCATGCCGACCCGGAGATCCGGCGCAACGCCGCGACGGTGGTCGTCCACGCGTGCAACACCGTGGGCGTCGCACTCGCGCGGACCGCCCGGGGCCAGGAGGCGGTGACGCACATCGAGCGCAGCATCAAGGTCGCACTCGGCGAGAACCTGCTGCAGGCGGCGTGCCGCGGCTACACCAACCTCGGCATCCTCTACAGCACGCTCGATCCGCCGCGCGGCGTCTCGACGTGTCTCGAGGGCCTGCAGGCCGCCAAGCGCATCGGCGATCTCGGGGTGCAGTCGCGCCTCTACGCCAACCTCGCCGTCGCCTACTGCGCGCTGACGGACCGCTGCGAGGCCGAGGGCATGGAGGCGGCGCAGACGGCGATCGAGCTCGACCGCCAGCTCGGCCAGCTCGACCATCTCGCCGTACCGCTGATCGTGCTCGGCCAGATCCACCAGTGCCACGGCGAGCCGCGCCGGGCGCTCGAGTACTACCGGGAGGCGCTCGGCCTGGCCGAGGCGGCGGGCGAGCCGCAGCTTCTGTTCCCCTGCTACGACGGCCTCGCGACGCTCCACCTGGATCTGGGCGAGCCGGCGGAGGCCGAACGCTACCTCACGCTCGCGCAGGAAGTCTGCGCGCGGGCGGGACTGGATCCCGACTCTCTCGTGCTGCTCCCGTTTCTTGGCTGAACGCTCGACACCGAATGGAGGATGCGATGACGAACCCTCAGGAGCGCGGTCCGGTTGGATCCGGCATGACGGCGCCGGATTTCACGCTGCCCGCCATCGGCCGCGACGGCTCCGTGTCGCTCGCCGACTACCGGGGCCGGAGCCCCGTCCTACTGGCCCTGTTCCGCGGTCTCTACTGCCCGTTCTGCCGACGCGCCATCGCGCAGCTCGGCGTCACCTCGGAAAAGCTCAAGAGTCTCGGCGTCGAGACGCTCGCCATCGTGGCCACGAGCGTCGAGAACGCGCGCCTCTACTTCCGGTTCCGCCCGACGCGCGCGCCGCTCGCGGCGGACAACGAGCTGGTCACGCACCGCGCCTTCGGCCTGCCGCATCCGCCCGTGACGCCGGAGTTCATGGCGGTGATGCAGCAGACGCGGATCAACCCCACCGGCGAGCTGCCGCAGCCGCTGCCCGTCACCGAGGTCTCGGCGGCGCTGGACAAGGCGCAGGGCTATACGCAGACCGAGACCGACAAGCATGACTTCGAGCGGCAGTTCCCGCAGCTGAAGGGCCAGTTCCTGGTGGACCGCGACGGCATCGTGCGCTGGGCCAACGTCGAGGCGTCGGAGGGGCTCGAGGGCCTCGGCAAGTTTCCGACGGACGAGCAGCTCCTCGCAGCCGCGCGCGCGCTGCCGCGCTGACCCGGGCGGTCGGGCTCAGCGGTCGAGCCAGACCTCCTGCATGCGGCCGTAGTTGTAGAGGGCGTTGTGCGGGACGAGGTTCCGCACGTGCGGCCACTGGGCGAAGTACTCCTTGCGCCAGCCCAGCATCGGCCGCGCCACCTCGGCCTCGAGGCGCCGCTGGATCTCCCAGACGATCTTCAGGCGCTTGGCACGGTCCAGCTCCTGCGACTGCGCGTCGATGAGCCGGTCGACCTGCTCGTTGCAGAAGTCCGTGTAGTTCCGCGAGGCGCCGCACTTGTAGTTCTCGTAGAAGTACGCGTCCGGGTCGTCGAAGCCGCCGGCCGTCAGGTTGGCGCCGATCTGATAGTCGCGCCGCGCGAGGGCCGGGAACCACGCGGCCGAGTCCACCTGCTTGACCGTCGCCTCGATGCCGACGTGGTGGAGCTGGTCGGCCACGAACGAGGCGAGATCGAGATAGATCGGGAGCGTCCGCGTGACCAGCTCGACGCGCAGCGGCTTGCCCGGGCCGAAGCCGGCCGCGGCGAGGAGCCGCCTGGCCTCGGCCTGGTCCTGCGCCGGCGCGCGGTAGCCCGGCAGCGCGCGAAGGTCCGCGTCGGGCAGGCCCCAGATGCCGAGCGGCTTCGGCATCATGGCCGCGCCCATGACGGCGCCGCCGTGGCGGACGCTCTCGACGGCGGCGCGCCGGTTCATGGACAAGCTAACCGCGCGGCGCACGGCGAGGTTGTCGAAGGGCGCCCGCTTGTGGTTCAGGACGATGTTGTCGCTGCCGTTCTGGCCGACCTCGGTGATGACGACCGACGGCGCGCTCTTCTTCACCGCGTCGGCCATCGCCTTGGTCATCTCGAGCGGCACGAACGCGTCGAGGCGTCCGGCTTGGAGCGCCGCCAGGCGCGTGCCGCGCTCGGCGATGATCAGGTAGCGGATGCCGTCGAGGTACGGCCGGCCCGGCACGAAATACTCCCCGTTCCGTTCCAGCTCGAGCGCCTGCCCGCGCGCGTACTCCTTCTGGCGGAACGGCCCGGTGCCGATACACCGCTGGCGCAGCTCGGCGAGCGGCACGTGCGCCGGGTAGATCGGCGAGTAGCCGGAGGCGAGCATCAGGAGGAGCGACGGCTGCGGCCGCTTCAGCCGGAACACGACCGTGTGCGGCTCGGGCGCCTCGATCGCCTCGACGTTCACGTACCAGTCCTTGCGCGGGCTGAGCCGGAGCTTCGCCCCCGCGTCCGGCGCCTCGCGGACGACGTCGAAGGTGTACTTGACGTCACGCGAGGTGAACGCGCGCCCGTCGTGCCACTTGACGCCCTTCCGGAGGAAGAAGACGAGGTTCCGATAGTTGTCCTGCCACGACCACTTCTCGGCCAGCTCGGGCACGACGGTGTCGGCGCTCTCGAGCGGCTTGAACGGGTCGAACAGGACGAGGTTCGAGTAGCACGGGCTCATCGGCCAGACGTTGGAGACGGTCGCCGACTCGTGGATGAGGAGCCCGGGCGGGTCCTCGATGAGCACCGAGGTCAGGACCCCGCCGCGCTTCGGGGTCTGGGCGCCGGCCGGAACGGCGGCGGCGAGCAGCGCGCCGGCCAGCATCGCGAGTCCGAGCGCGCACGGCAGCCGGGGACGTCCTCTCATGCTGCGCCAGCGTACACCAAGACCGCGGCGCTCAGAAGCGGCCGGCACGGTAGGTCTCGGGCGCCCACCGCGCGAACAGCAGCGCCACAGCGACCAGCAGCGCCGCCGTGGTGAGGAGCGCGGCGTCGGCGCCGGCGAGGTCGGTTCCGAGGCCGAGCGCGATCGGCCCGACGACGTAGCCGAGGTCGGCCAGGCCGCGGTAGGCGCTCATCGCCGCCGCGTTCATTCCGGGCGGCGCCACGTCCGCGGCGTAGGCGGCCGGCGCGGCGCCGCTCACGCCGGCGGCCGCGCTCCAGGCCACGCAGCCGGCGAGAAACCAGGCGTACGAGGGCGCGACGAGAAACAGGACGAGCGACGCGCCCGAGACGATCGTGGCCGGCACGATCACGGCCTTGCGGCCGTAGCGGTCCACCAGCACGCCCGCCGGGTAGGCCAGCCCGAGGCCGACGACGCTCGCCAGCGCGAGCCCGAAGCCGATCCGGTCCGTCGTGAGCCCGAGCCGGTCCTGGGCGAGGACCGGGATCACGTTGAACAGCCCGCCCGTGCGCGCGACCGCGTTCACGAAGCCGATCAGGCTCACGAGCGCGAAGCCGACGTGCCGCGTGAGGACGCGGATCTGCGCGCCGAACGGCGGCCGCGCGACGGCCTCGCCCACACCCGGGCTTCGCCAGTCGCGCGTCTCGGGGATCGTCACCCAGGCGAGAACGGCGGCCAGCGCGCCCGCGACCGCGTAGACCACGAACGGCGCCTGGAGTCCGAAGCGCTCGGCCAGCAGGCCCCCGGGGAGCGGGCCGACGCCGACGGCGAAGAGGAAGACGCCCTGGTAGATGGCCATCACCCGGCCGCGCTGCGCCGGCGTCGTGATGTCGGCGAGGATGATCTGGCCGGAGATGAGCACCAGCGCCGCGCCCGCGCCGGCCACGAAGCGGGCGCCCACGAACGCGGCGTAGTTCGGCGCGTGCGCGCAGAGGAGGTTGCCGGCCGCCGTCACGAGCCCGCCGAGGGCGAGCGCCCCGCGCCGTCCGGCGCGGTCCGCGAGCTGCCCGACCGGAACAGCGACGAGGAAGCGCGCCAGGCCGTAGACGGCGATGGCCACGCCGATCGCCGATTGCCCGACGCCGAAGGAGCGGGCGTAGAGCGCCAGGACCGGGACGATGCTGCCGAATCCGAGCTGGTTGACCGCGATCAGCACGCACATCCAGACGAGGATCCGGTTGGAGAAGGGATGCGCCATGCCGGACGTATGATACGTTCGTCACGGGTGCTGGACGTCGAAAGGAGACCGTGATGCCACAGGGATTCGCCGTGTTCGCGGGCGTCTCGCCCGAGATCATCGGAGCCTCGGCGCGCGAGGCCGAGGCCCTCGGGTACGGGTCATTCTGGGTGAACCATCCCGGCCCGACGGACGGGCTGGCCGCGCTCGCCGTGGCGGCGAAGGCGACGCGGCGCATCGAGCTCGGCATCGGCGTGATCCCGCTGCACACGCGGGACCCGGAGAGCATCGTCCAGGGCGTGCGCGGCACCAATCTGCCGCTCGAGCGCCTCCTCATCGGCGTGGGCAGCCCCAACCCCCAGGCGCTCTCGCGCGTGCGCGACGGGATCACGGAGCTCCGGTCGCAGCTCTCGACGCGCCTCGTCGTGGCGGCGCTCGGCCCCCGGATGTGCCGCGTGGCCGGCGAGGTCGCCGACGGCGTCCTGTTCAACTGGATCACGCCCGAGCACGCGCGGCTCTCGGCCGCGTGGGTCAGCGCGGGCGCGGAGGCGGCGGGCCGCGACACGCCGAAGCTCTTCGCGTACGTCCGCGTCGCCCTGGGCGCCACCGCGTGCGACCGGCTGAAGGAGGAGAGCGCCCGGTACGCGGCGATCCCGGCCTACGCGAACCACTTCGCGCGGATGGGCGTGAAGCCCGAGGAGACCTGCATCGCCGCGCAGAGCGTCGACGCGATCCGCCCGGCTCTGGCCCGGTGGGAGGGCGTCGTGGACGACATCGTCATCCGCGCCATCACCGCCGAGGACACGGTCGAGGAGCACGTGGCGCTCGCGCGGGCGACGAAGCCGGCCTAGCGTTTCTGCCCGCGGGCGCGCGGCGGGCGCGCCGCCGCGAACTTCGCGCTTGACGGTCTCGCCGCGCCGCTGTAACAGTGCCCGGGTCATGCCCCGACCGGCCCCCGCCCGCCCGAGCGACCATGCGGTTTCGTGACCGGGTCGCGCTCATCACGGCCGCCGCCAGCGGGATCGGCCGCGCGACCGCCGAGATCGTCGGGCGCGAAGGCGGGCTGGTCGTCGGCGTGGACACCGACCAGGCCCGTCTCGACGCGCTCGCGGACGCGATCCGTCGCGACGGCGGCCGCGCCGAGGCGCGCCGCGCGGACGGGCTCGACGCCGTCCAGGTGACCTCGGTCGTCGAGAGCGTGGCGCGCACGCACGGCCGCATCGACATCCTCGTCAACGCGGTCGGCGGCAGCACCATCATCCCGCGTCCCGCGGCCACCGTGGACGAGCTGACGCCGGACGAGTGGCGCCGGCTCATCGCCTTCAACCTCGACGCGACGTTCCTCTTCTGCCACGCCGTGGCCCCCGTCATGAAGCGACAGAAGTCCGGCAAGATCGTGAGCATCTCCTCCATCGCCGGACGCGGCCTCAGCGCGAGCAGCAGCAGCGCCTACGCCGCCGCCAAGGGCGGCATCATCGCCTTCACCCGCAAGCTCGCGCACGAGCTGGGCCCCTTCGGGATCACGGTCAACGCCATCGCCCCGAGCCTCACGCTCACCGAGCGGATCCGCCCGCACTGGGAGCGGCGCACGCCCGAGCAGCAGGCCGGCGAGGTCGCGCGCACGCCGCTGCGTCGCGTCGCCGAGGCCGTGGATCAGGCGCGGGTGATCTGCTTTCTCGCCTCGAGCGACGCCGACTTCGTCACCGGCGTGACGATCGACGTGACCGGGGGACTCTAGCCGTGACTCACACCGTCGAAAGGAGTCGAGGATGATCTACGAGATCCGGACGTACCGCATCGCGCCCGGCAGCCTGGCCGAGGTCGAGAAACGCTACGCCGAGGGCTACGAGCATCGCAAGAAGTACTCGGAGCTGACCGCCTTCCTGCACACCGAGATCGGACCGCTCAACGAGATCGTCCACATCTGGGGTTACAAGGACCTCGCCGAGCGGGCGCGCATCCGGGCCGAGTCGACGAAGGACCCGAACTGGCCGCCGAAGATCCGCGAGTTCGTGCAGGGCATGCGCTCGGAGATCGTCCTGCCGTTCACGTTCGTGCCCGAGCCGCGTCCCGGCAAGATGGGGCCGATCTACGAGTTCCGCTACTACACGCTGAAGCCCGGCACGCTGCCCGACACGGCGAAGGGCTGGGAGGCGAAGCTCCCGGACCGCATGAAACTCTCGCCCGTCGTGCTCGCCGGCGGCGTCGAGTTCGGCACGGCCAACGGGTTCGTCCACATCTGGGCCTACTCGAGCCTCGATCAGCGCATGCAGGTACGCGACGACGCGCGTAAGAAGGGCGTCTGGCCGCCGCCCGGCGGGGCCGACCGGTTGCTGACGCAGGAGACCAAGATCCTCCTGCCGTCCGCGTTCTCCCCGCTCCAGTAGGGCGGCGCGCGACGAGAATCACCAGCGGGGCGCCACGAGGTGCGCGGCCGTGCCGTGCGGCGCGCGCCTCGTGGCGTTCGGAGGTAGGGGGCGATTGCCCGCCGCGGCGGCTTCGCCTATACTCCCGACCCACATCCGGTCGAGCAAATTCGCGTTCGCGGAGGTCGTCATGACACGTCCCCGCCCGCTCCGACCGCTCCTGCCGCTCGCCCTCGTGCTCGTCCTCACGCTCGCCGTGACACCCGGCGGCGCGCAGTCGCCGCAGCCGAAGTACGGCGGAGTGCTCGTCACGGCGCCGCTGACCGCGACGCCGAGCCTCTCGCTGCACGAGGAGTCCACGGTCGCCACCACCCAGCAGGCCAGCCCCTGCTACAACAACCTCGTCTACTTCGACCCGGCGAAGAAGCAGGAGAGCCTCGACACGCTCATCCCCGAGCTGGCCGAGAAGTGGTCCTGGCAGGACAACCACCGGAACCTCGTCTTCTTCCTGCGGCGCGACGTCGGGTGGCACGACGGCAAGCCCTTCTCGTCGCGGGACGTGAAGTACACGTTCGACATGGTGCGCGGCGCGCCGGACGCCGCGGCCAGGCTCAAGGTGAACCCGCGCAAGCTCTGGTACGAGAACATCGAGGCGATCGAGACGCCGGACCCCGCCACCGTCGTGTTCCGACTCAAGCGGCCGCAGCCCTCGCTGCTGCTCATGCTGGCGTCGGGCTACTCGCCGGTCTACCCGGCCCACGTGCCCCTCGCCGAGCTCAAGAACAAGTGCATCGGCACCGGGCCCTTCAAGCTCAAGGAGAACCGGCCCGGCGAGTACGTCGAGTACGTGAAGAACCCCGACTACTTCGTCAAGGGCCGCCCGTATCTCGACGGGCTCAAGTTCGTGGTCATCCGGGACCGCTCGACGCAGATCGCGGCGGTCCAGTCCCGGCAGCTCGACGTGGCCGGTAGCGGCTGGAACCGCACCAACGCCGAGGACGCCAAGGCGGGCGCGCCGAAGCTCGTCGTGGTCGAGATGGACAACAACGTCAACGACAACATCCTCATCAACTTCAAGCGGCCGCCGTTCAACGACCGCCGCGTGCGGCAGGCCATCAACCTGGCGCTCGACCGCAAGGCCTACCTCGTGGGACCGCGGCAGGGCGCCGCGACGTTCGGCGGGGCCCTGCTGCCGCGGCCGGCCGGCGTCTGGGGGCTGCCGGCCGCCGAGGTCACGAAGCTCCCCGGGATGGGCGACGCCGCCCGGCAGAAGGCCGAGGCCCGGAAGCTCCTCGCGGAGGCCGGCTTCGGCCCTGGCAATCCGCTCAAGCTCACCCTGTCCACGCGCGCGCTCGCCATCTACGTGGACACGGCGAGCTGGATGGTCGACCAGCTCCAGCAGATCGGGGTCGAGGCGACGCTCGAGCAGATCGAGAGCGGCGTGTGGCACCCGAAGATGACGCGGCTCGAGTACCAGGTCGCGCTCAACCTGACGGGCATCGGCGTCGACGATCCCGACGCCCAGCTCTTCGAGAACTACCGGTGCGGCTCGCAGCGGAATTTCTCGGGCTACTGCTCGGAGGAGATCGACCGGCTCATGATCGAGCAGTCGCAGACGCTGGACCGCGCCAAGCGGCTCGCGCTGGTCAACGAGATCGACCGGAAGCTCCAGGCAGACGCGGCGCGGCCCATCCTGGGCTGGGCCAAGCAGCACTGGGTGATGTGGCCGCACGTGAAGGGCTGGGTCGTGCACGAGAACTCGATCTACAACGTGAGCCGGCGCCAGGACGTCTGGCTGGACAAATAGGAGCGACGCGGCCCGGGTCTCGCCTCCCCGGCCTCAAGCGCCATGCGGGTCTACGTCCTCAAGCGCCTCGTGATCGCGGGCGTCACGCTGCTCGGGATGTCCGTCCTCATCTTCGTCCTCATGCGCCTGGCCCCCGGCAACATCACGGACATCATCTTCGAGTCCGCCGGCTACGTGGACGAGGCGGACCGCAGGCGCCTCGAGATCGAGCTGGGCATCGACCGGCCCGTTCCCGTCCAGTACGCGCGCTGGCTCGGCGACTTCCTCCGCGGCGAGCTGGGCAAGTCGTACCGCTACGACCTCCCGGCCTGGGAGGTCATCAAGCCGCGGCTGCCCGTCACGCTCGAGCTGGCGGTGCTGTCGCTCGGGTTCTCCGTCCTCCTCGGCGTGCCGACCGGCGTGATCAGCGCGGTCCGGCGCGGGCGGCCGCTCGACTACCTGCTGCGCGTCGTGTCCCTGGCCGGCCTGTCCATGCCGTCGTTCTGGCTGGGGATGGTGGTGATCCTGGCGCTGGTCCGCTCGCTCGGCTGGATCCCGTCGATGACCTACGTGTCGCCCTTCGAGAACCTGGGCGCGAACCTCTTCCAGTTCGTCCTGCCGTCCCTCGCCGTGGGGTACCGCAGCTCCGCCCTCATCATGCGGATCACGCGCTCGACGATGCTCGAGGTCCTGCGCGAGGACTACATCCGGACGGCGTGGGCCAAGGGCCAGCGCGAGCGGCTCGTGGTCTGGCGGCACGCGCTCAAGAACGCGTCCCTGCCGGTCGTCACGATCATCGGGATCGAGTTCGCGTTCCTCATCGGCGGGCTGATCGTCACCGAGACCGTCTTCAATCTGCCGGGCGTGGCGCGTTACCTGGTCGACGCCATCCTGGTCCGCGACTACCCGATCGTCCAGAATCTCGCGATGCTGATCGCGGTGGTGGTCGTGCTGGCCAACCTCACCGTCGACCTCGTCTACACCTGGCTCGACCCCCGCATCAAGTACGGCAAGGCCTGATGGCGGTCCGCACGATCGACGTCGCGGTTCTCCACGCGCTTCCGAAAGCGCGGGGATGGGCCGCGTCGCTCTGGTGGTTCGTGCGGCGGAACCCGCTCGGCGCCGCGGGCGGCGTCCTGATGGTGCTCCTGCTCCTCGCCGCCGTCCTGGCCGAGGTCCTCGCGACCCACAACCCGATCCGCACCTCCTCGCGCGTGCTGGTCGCCCCGGGGAGCGAGTTCTGGCTGGGGACGGACAACCTGGGCCGCGATCTCTGGAGCCGGGTGATGTACGGCTCGCGCATCTCACTCGTCGTCGGCGGCGCCTCCACGCTGCTGGGCGCGCTGGTCGGCGGGCTGGTCGGGCTCCTGTCCGGCTACGTCGGGGGCAAGACCGACCTGGTCACGCAGCGGCTCATGGACGTCATGCAGGCGCTGCCGATCCTGGTCCTGGCGCTGGTCATGGCGGCCGCGCTGGGCCCGTCGCTCACGAACACGATCATCGCCATCTCCGTCGTGATCGCACCGCGGGCGGCGCGCGTGGTCCGCTCGAGCGTGCTCGCCATCCGCGAGTTCGCCTACATCGAGGCGGCGCGCGCGCTCGGCGTCGGCCACGCGCGCGTGGCGTTCCGCCACATCCTGCCGAACACCTTCGGCCCCTTCATCGTGCTGGTCACCGCCCAGCTCGGCGGCGCCATCCTGGCGGAGGCGGCGCTCTCGTTCCTCGGCCTCGGCATCCCGGAGCCCTACCCGTCCTGGGGGCGCATGCTCTCGATCGCGGCGGCCGAGTACGCCAACAAGGCGCCCTGGCTCGTGATCTACCCCGGCGCCGCGATCAGCCTGGCCGTCTTCGGCACCAACCTGCTCGGCGACGCGCTCCGCGATACGCTCGATCCGCGGCTGCGCGGCGCCTGAGCCGCCCGCCTCACTCCCGCCACCTCACTCCCGATAGTCGAGTCCCGCCTCGGCGAACTTCGCCTTGAAGGCGGGCCGCATGACGAACGCGATGAAGGCGCGGGCCACCTCCGGCGCCGCGCTCTTGGCCGTGAGACCCGCCGAGTAGACGGTGACCTTCTGGAGGTCCTTCGGCAGCGGACCCACGAGCGTCACGCCCTTCACGGGCACGATCTCGCTGATCTGGTGCGCGACCAGCTCGACCTCGCCCTTCGCGACCAGCTCGGCCGGGTAGCCGCCCGGGACGAGCCGCGTCTTGGCCTTCACCGCGTCGGCGATCCCCAGGCGCTGCAGCACGCCGGCGAAGTGGATCCCGCTCGTCGCGCCTTGCGCGGGGTCCACGTAGACGAGCGACGCGGCGGCCAGCAGGGTCTGCTTGAGCGCCTCGGCCGTGGCGATGTCGGGCCGCGGCGCGCCCTCGCGCACGCCGATCCCCATGCCGGTCCTGGCCATGTCGGCCCGCGTGCCCGCGACGACGGCGCCCTGCCGGGCCATGTCGTCGAGCGCGACGTCGGTCATGATGACGACGTCGGCGGGCTCGGCCGCGAGCTTCTGCCGCACGACGCCCATCGTCCCGAACGAGAGCGTCACGGCGTGCCCCGTCTCGCTCGTGAACGCCTGGGCCAGGTCGGTGACGATCGCCCGCACCGCGCCCGCGCTCAGGACCTTCAGCTCGACCGCCTCGGCCGCGCCCGCGGCCGCGCCGCCGGCCAGCGCCACCAAGACCGCGCTCACCCACCGTCTCATCATGGCCTCCATGCGCCCGCCGCCGCGCTCAGGCGATCTTCACGATCCCGGGCTCGACCTGCGAGAACCGGGTGTTCACCTCCGGGTCGTGGCCCGCGACGATCAGCTTCTCGACGCCCGCGAGCGCGTGGATCGTCTCGAAGGCGGCGAGCATCTCCGGCAGGCTCGTGATGATCTGCACCGGCTGCCGGGTCTCGACGTTGTGATAGAAGTGCGACGCGTCCGAGGTGAGGACGACCGTGCCGCGCCTCGTCGCCACGCTCACGATCTGGAGCCCCGCCGTGTGGCCGCCGACGCGATGCACCCGGATGCCGGGCAGCACCTCGCGGTCACCCGCAATGATGCGCACGCGGTTGGCGTAGTTCAGCGTCACCAGTCCGGCCAGCGCGCCGACGTTCATCGACTGGCGGAACGCCGGCGCCGCGCCCCAGGGCCCCGTCCAGAACTCGACCTCCTCCTGCTGGATCCAGAACTGGGCGCCCGGGAAGAGGCTGTGGCCGGCCCAGTGGTCGTAGTGGAGGTGGGTGATGAGCGCCATCGGCACGTCGGCCGCTTTCACGCCGGCGCGCTCGACCATCGACGCCGGGCTCACGTAGTTTCGGATCCCGCGCTGCTGCGCGTCGTCCTCGCGGAACCCCGTGTCCACGAGCACCGGATGCGGGCCGCCGAGGATCAGCCAGACGTAGTAATGGAGCGTGAGCGTCGTGTGCGACGCCTCGCGGAAGAAGAACTGGCATTTCGTCGTGTCGCGCTCCGCGTACTTGAGGGCGTAGACCTCGTAGTGCGGGGTCATGGGGCCCGGCCGAGCAGCACGACCGCGATCGTCAAAGCGAGTATCCTGCGCATGGCGTGGTCTCCAGGGCCGCGGATCGGCGGCCGGGATGCTAACAGCGCCCGCGGCGGGCGTCAAATGGGGTAGAGTGCGCTGCTGGCACATCAACCAAAGGAGCGACCCGTGAGCACACCTCGAACCGCAACGTCCGCGCGCGACGTCGTCCGGCCGGTCGCGCCCAAGCTCATCGAGCTGAGCGAGAAGGTGCTGTACGCCGACGTCTGGGAGCGGCCCGGGCTCTCCAAGCGCGACCGGAGCCTCATCACGGTCGCCGCCCTCGTCGCCATGTACCGCGGCGACCAGCTCACGGGGCACCTCGACCGCGCGCTCGCCAACGGCGTCACGCGCGCCGAGATCGGAGAGCTGATCACGCACCTGGCGTTCTACGCCGGCTGGCCGGCGGCGATGACGGCCGGCCGCATCGCGGCGAAGGTCTTCGAGGAGGCGAAGCCATGAAGATCGGGTTCATCGGGCTCGGCACCATGGGGCGCCACATGGCGTCCAACCTGATCAAGGCGGGCCACGAGGTGGTGGTCCACGACGTGCGGCGGGAGGCGTCCGAGCCGCACGTGAAGGCCGGCGCGCGCTGGGCCGACTCCGCGCGCTCGGTCGCCGAGGCGAGCGAGGTCGTGTTCACGTCCCTGCCGGGCCCCGTGGAGGTGGAGGCGGTGGCGCTCGACGAGCGGACGGGGCTGCTGTCCGGGCTGACGGCGGGCAAGGTCTTCTTCGATCTCTCGACGAACTCGCCCACGGTGGTGCGGCGACTCCACGCGGTGTTCAAGGCGCGCGGCGTCCACATGCTGGACGCGCCGGTGAGCGGCGGCCCGCGCGGCGCCGAGAGCCGGAAGCTGGCGCTGTGGGTCGGCGGCGACGAGGCGGTCTTCACGCAGTACAAGGCCGTGCTGGACGCCATCGGCGACCAGCCGTACTACGTCGGCCCGATCGGCGCCGGCTCGGTCGCGAAGCTCGTCCACAACTGCGCGGGCTACGTGATCCAGACCGCGATGGCCGAGGTGTTCACGATGGGCGTCAAGGCCGGCGTGGACCCGCTGGCGATCTTCAAGGCGGTGCGGCAGGGCGCGCGCGGCCGCGTGCGCACGTTCGACAGCCTCGCCGACAACTTCCTGCAGGGCAAGTTCGATCCGCCGTCGTTCGCGCTCCGGCTGGCGCACAAGGACGTCACCCTGGCCGTCGCCGTCGGCCGCGAGCACAAGGTGCCCATGCGCCTGGCCAACATGACGCTCGAGGAGATGACCGAAGCGCTCAATCGGGGCTGGGGCGAGCGCGACTCGCGCGTCCCGATGCTCCTGCAGGAGGAGCGCGCGGGCGTCGAGATCCGCGTCCCCGAGGCCGAGCTCCGGAAGGCCCTCGAGGGCGGCTAGGCGCCGGGCCCGCGCTCCATGGAATAGGGCTGCCAGCGCCGCAGCCCCGACTTCTCGAGGACCGACGGGTTCACGCAGCTCCGGGGCCACTTGCCGCCGAGGACCAGCGCGATCTCGTGGCCCACGCGCCGGAGCCGCGCGGGATCGAACCGGGCCGACGCCGAGGCCACGTGCGCGGTGAGGATGACGTTGTCCATCTTGAGCAGCGCGCTGGTCGGCGCGGCCGGCTCCTCTTCCAGCACGTCCAGCCCGGCGCCCGCGATCCAGCCTTCCTGCAGCGCCTTGGTGAGGGCCGACTCGTCCACCGTCGGGCCGCGGCCCGTGTTCACGAAGAGCGCGGTCGGCTTCATGAGCCGGAAGTGCTCCTCTCGCAGCATGTGCTGGGCCTCCGGCGTCGCGGGCGCGTGCATGGAGACGATGTCGGAGCGCTTCAGCAGATCCGTCAGGCTCGCCGGCTCCACGCCGTACGGGCTCATGACCAGCTCCTCGACGTAGGGGTCGTAGGCCAGGATGTGCACGCCGAAGGCGCGGGCGCGCATGGCCACGGCGCGCGCCACGTGACCGAAGGCGATCAACCCCAGGGTCTGGCCCATGAGCCGGGGGATCTTGAGCAGCATCGGCCGCCCCTCCTTCCACCGTCCCTCCCGGACGAGCCGGTCCTGGACGACCAGGCGGCGGAAGGTGGCGAGGATCAGCATCATCGCGTGGTCGGCGACTTCCTCGATGAACGTGTCCGGAACGTTCGTCACCGGAATGCCGCGCGCCGTGGCCGCGGCGACGTCCACCGAGTCCACGCCGACGCTGCCCAGCGAGATCACCTTGCAGCGCTCCAGACCGTCGATCATGCGCTTGGTGATGCGGCGCCCCTTGGCGTAGAGCGCATCGGCGTCGCGCGCCGCCTTGACGAACTCCTCGTCCGTGCCGGATGCGATCTCGACGATCTCCGCCCCGAGCGGCGCGAGGGCCTCCATCTCCAGCGCGTACCCGGCGCCCGCCTGCCCGTAACTCACCCCGACCGGTGTGACGACCTTGAACGTGGCCACTGTGCTCCTCCTTGGTGGACTAGACGCGCTCGAGAATGGAAAGACCGCGCCCGCGATCGATGAGGTACATGAGGCCGCGGTCGTCCACGCACACGTCGTTGCTGGACACGCGCGACGAGCCCTCGGGCACGGACGGCAGAAAGTGCGCGACCTCACGCGGCGCGTGCGGCTCGGCGATGTCCACGACGCGCAGGCCGTGGGCGAACCACGCCACGGGGATCTCGGTCCCCCTGATCGACTCGCACGGCTGGTGACAGCCGGTGAACTCCGGCTGCGGGCTCCCGTCGACGCCCGCCACCTGGAAGCTCGCGAACGGGACGGGCCGGCGCTCCTCGGTGATGTCCACGAGCCAGAGGAACGAGGGCGGCCCGGGCTCGAGCTTCGCCACGTCCTCGTCGGCCACCAGCAGGACGCGCCGGCCGTGGAGCGGGAACGGCACCGGCAGCGCCGTGTGCGTGGGCGTCAGGAAGGGCGGGCTCCAGTCGAGCCCGGCGACGAAGCGCGGCTTCGCGAGGTCCTCGACGTCGAGGATCACGAAGCCGCCGTGCCAGTAGCTCACGTAGAGCCGGTTGCCGAGACGGATCGGGTGATGGCACCGGTGCTGGCGCCCCGACCACGAGGGCGTCTCGCCGCCCGCCACCCACTGCCCCGGCATCCACCAGCGCCCGACTTCCTGCGGCCGCGCGGGGTCGGCCAGATCGAGGATCATCACGATGTTGCCGACGTAGCCCTCCATCTCGGGTGAGATGTAGGCGTAGCGGCCGTCGAAGGTGAACCGGTGGACGCCCGTGCCTCCCGAGCGCCAGAGCGTGATCTCGCGCGGCCGGCCCGGCGTCGAGACGTCGTAGATGCCGAGCCCGCGGGGCGCGTCGGGCGACGCCGCCGGCCCGCCGTGGGCCTCCCGGTTGACGAGCATGAGGCCGTTGGCCGCGCGCACCTTGTGCGAGTGCGTGCCGGGCGGCACGTCGATGCCCGCCAGACGCCGCGGCGCCGCCGGGTCGCTCACGTCGACCAGCGTTGTCCCGTGCGGCGCCTTCATGTGGGCGATGTACGCCACGCGCCCGTCCACGACCACCTGCCCGCCGCCGGGACAATCGAACCAGGCGACCTGTCTCAACCCCTTGGCGCTCGCACCGTTGCCGCGCATGTCGTTCTGTCTCCCTCAGGCCGCGTCGACGGCGGGCCGGATGGTCCCCGCCACGAGGTCCAGGATCTCGAGCATCCGCGAGGGATCGTCCCGGCGGAAGACGAGCAGCAGGTGCGCGACGCCGAGGCGCTTGTACTCGCAGATCCGATCGACCACCGCCTGCGTGCCCTTGGCCAGGAGGTCGTCGGTCAGGTTGAACCGGAGCGAGATCGCGATCGTCTCGAAGCGTCGCCCCGCCGCGTCGGCCGCCGCGCGCAGGCGGCGGAGCCCGTCCTCCAGCTCGGCCGGCGTTCGCGACATCGCGTGCCAGCCGTCGCCGAGCGCGACGACCCGGCGGAGAGCGCCCGCGCTGCCGCCGCCGACCCAGATCGGCGGGTGCGGCTTCTGCACGGGCCTGGGCGCGAAGCCGATGTCGGCGAACCGGAAGAACTCGCCCGTGAAGGCCGGCTTGTCGGCGGTCCACAGCTCCTTGAAGACGCGCAGGATCTCGTCGCCCTGGCGGCCGCGCGCGTGGAAGGGAACGCCCAGGATCTCGAGCTCCTGCCGCCACCA
>JBGQEL010000082.1:0-19299 GCA_041496385.1 Methylomirabilia bacterium
CGTGGTCCCGGTGGACAATCCGGCGCGGCTTTACGCGTTTTGCCTGCCGATGCGCTGACGAGCGTCTGAAATATTGGACATTCCCGTGGCGTCCGGGATTCGCTACCAGGGATGGAGTGATAGACTTCCGGGCAGGATGGAGCCCATGCCGAGCCGGGTCGTCCTCACGTACCGCGATTTCGAGGTCTTGCCGGCCGACGGCCGCCGCTACGAGCTGCACGAGGGGGAGCTGTCCGTGACCGTCGCCCCCGGCACGCGGCATCAGCGGCTCGTCGGTCGCCTCTTCATGCTTCTACAAGAGTATGTGGATGCGCACGGGCTCGGCGAAGTCTTCGTCTCGCCGATCGACTGCGTCTTGAGCGACACGACGATCCTCGAGCCCGACCTCGTCTTCGTAGAATCCGGCCGCGCGTCGATCGTGAGCGCGCGTGGAATCGAGGGGCCGCCGACGCTGGCGATCGAGATCCTGTCACCCTCGACCTTCCAGCTCGACCGGGGCCCGAAGCTCCAGCTCTACGCGCGCTACGGCGTGCCTTACTACTGGATCGTCGACCCCGAAGCTCGCGGTGTCGAGGCCTACACGCTGACCGGTGGCGTTCACCAGCTCACGATGCGCCTCGCCGGGGCCGACCGCGGCGCGTTGCCGCCGTTTGCCGGGCTCCCGATCGACGTGTCTACGCTCTGGCCCCGATGACACCACGAATGAACATCGACTGGACGGCGCTCGGCGACGAGACGGTGGACCTGCTCCGTCGCTACCTGATGATCGACACCACCAACCCGCCGGGCCGGGAGATCGAGGGGACGCGGTTCCTTGCCGCCGTGCTCGAGCGCGACGGTGTCGCGAGCGAGACGGTCGAGTCGGCGCCGGGCCGCGCCAATCTCGTGGCGCGCCTGCGCGGCGACGGCTCGCTGCCCGGCATCGTGCTCCACCACCACGTCGACGTCGTCTACGCCGACCGGCGCTATTGGTCGGTGGATCCGTTCGGCGGCGTGATCCAGGACGGCTTCCTCTACGGCCGCGGCGCGCTGGACATGAAGTCCACCGGCATTCTCCAGCTCGCGGCCGTGCTCGCGCTCAAGCGCGCGAAGGTCCCACTGAAGCGCGATCTCGTCTTTCTCGCGACGGCGGACGAGGAGGCGGGGAGCCAGTACGGCGCGCAGTTCGTCGCCGACCATCACCGGCACTGGCTCGCCGGCTCGGAGTACGCGCTCTCGGAGCTCGGCGGCGTCCAGCAGCTGCCCGGCCTGACGGCACCGCTGGGCGCCATCGTCATCTCGGAGAAGACGGGGTTGCCGCTGCGGCTCACGGCGCGGAGCGAGCCGGGCCACGGCTCCATGCCCTGGCCCGACACGGCCCCGCACCGGCTGGTGCGGGCGCTGAACCGGCTCCTCGAGGCCGAGCGCGCGCCGCGCGTGCTGCCAGAGGTCCAGGAGTTCTTCTCGCGCCTGGCGAGCGTGATGCCCGCCGGCCGCGGGGAGGGCTTCGACGATCTCGAGGGCAGCCTGCGCGATCCGAAGTTCCGTGCGCGCTTCTTCGCCGACCGGCACTTCGCCGCCATGGTGCGGACGACCTTCGCGGTCAACATCCTCGGCGCGAGCGAGAAGCTCAACGTCATCCCGCCCGAAGCCCGGGCCGAGATCGACTGCCGCATGCTCGCGGGCGACGACCCCGAGGAGATCGCCGGCTGGGTGCGACGCGTCATCGCAGACGAACGGGTCGAGGTCGAGATCGTGCGCGAGCCCAAGGTCCCGAACCTCTCGCCGGCCGACACCGAGATGTACAAGTCGCTCGCCGGCGCGCTCCGGCGCCGCGTGCCCAACGTGGTCGTCGCGCCGGAGATCCTCGTGGCCTTCACGGACAACTGGGTGTTCCGCCGCTGCGGGCTCCACGCCTACGGCTGGAGCCCCTTCGTCCTCGACGAGAGCGAGTGGTCGCGCATCCATGGCAACGACGAGCGCCTCTCCCTCGAGAACATCCGGGAAGGCGCGCGCTGCTACACCGAGATGCTGCTCGAGATGGCGGGGGCCTAGCGATTCCGGCGCGCGGGCTCAGCATCCGCCGAGCCACCCGGCGCGACGTCCCGACGATCCTCCGGCTGATCCGCGGCCTGGCCGAGTACGAGCGCCTGGCCCACCAGATGGAAGCCACGGCCGCGCAGATCCGCCGGCACGGCTTCGGCCGGCGCCGCTACTTCGAGACGCTGATCTGCCGGCGCGGGCGCGCGCCGATCGGCTTCGCGCTCTACTTCTTCACGTTCTCGACCTTTCTCGGCCGGCCCACGCTCTACCTGGAGGATCTCTTCGTCCTTCCCGAGGAGCGCGGGAACGGCGCCGGCAGGGCGCTCCTGCGCGCGCTCGCGCGCATCGCGGCGCGCCGCGGCTGCGGCCGGATGGAGTGGGCCGTCCTCGACTGGAACTCGCCCTCGATCCGTTTCTACCGGAAGCTCGGCGCCAGGCTCCGGAAGGAATGGATCCTGACGCGGCTGACCGGGGCCCCCCTGCGGCGGCTCGGCCGCTGACGCGCGGCCGGCGGCGCCCCGCCCTCAGAGGGCGAGGAGGTCGTGGCGGAGCGCGTCGTCCTCCCGCAGGCGCGCGGCGGGCCCGCTGAAGCGGATCGCGCCCTTCTCGAGCACGTAGACGCGATCGGCGAGGGCGAGCGAGAAATCGACGTTCTGCTCGGCCAGCAGGATCGTCAGCCCGTCGCGCTTGAGACGCGCGACCTGCTCCTGCAGGTGGTCGACGACGAGCGGGGCGAGCCCCTCCGACGGCTCGTCGAGCAGCAGCAGCTCGGGGTTGCCCATGAGCGTGCGCGCGATCGTGAGCATCTGCTGCTCGCCGCCCGAGAGGAAGCCGCCCTGGCGGCCCGCGAGCTCCCCGAGCTTGGGGAAGAGGTCGAGGACGCGCTCGACGGTGAAGCCGGGCGTGTTCCCCGACGCCGCACGGCTGGCGACGTCGAGGTTCTCCCAGACGGTGAGGTCGGCGAAGATCCTCCGGTCCTCGGGCACGAAGCCGAGGCCCGCGCGCGCCACCCGGTACGGTGGCCAGCCCGTGATGTCCACGCCCTTCCAGACGATCCGGCCGGCGTTCGGCGGCGTCAGGCTCATGACGGACCGCATCGTCGTCGTCTTCCCGACGCCGTTCCGCCCGAGGAGGCATACGCACTCGCCGGCGCCGACCTCGATGGACACGCCGAAGAGCACGCGCGAAAGGCCGTATGCCGTGTGGATCTCGCGGACCTCGAGGACGGGCGCCGCGCCCGTCACCGCCGCTCTCCAAGGTAGACGCGCCGCACCTCGGGGTCGTTGCGGACCGCGGTGGGGGCCCCCTCGGCGATCACGTGTCCCTGGTGGAGCACGGTGATCTGCTGGGCGATCGAGAAGACGACCTCCATGTCGTGCTCGGTGAAGAGGAGCGTGAGCCCGCGCTCGCCGACGATGCGGCTGATGAGCCGGATCGTGTCGCGCGTCTCCGCCGCGGACATTCCGGCGGTCGGCTCGTCCAGCAGGAGGAGGCGCGGCTCGCTCGCGAGGGCGATGCCGAGCTCGAGCTGCTTCTGCGCGCCGTGGGAGAGGAATCCGCTCATCTCCCCGGCGCGCTCGACCAGGCCGAGCGAGGCGAGGAGGGCCTCGGTCTCCTCGCGATAGAGACGGTCGACGCGGGTGAAAAGGTCGAGGCCGCGGCGCCGGTGCGAGATGAGCGCCGCCTGCACGTTCTGGAACACGGTCAGCCGCGGGAAGATGTTGGTCCGCTGAAAGGAGCGCCCCATCCCGAGCCGGCACACCTCGTGGGGCGGCACGCCCGTGATGTCGCGGCTCTCCAGGAACACGGCCCCCGCGTCCGGACGGAGGTGGCCGGTGATGAGGTTGAAGAGCGTCGTCTTTCCGGCGCCGTTCGGGCCGATGATCGCGGCGATCTGGCCGCGCGGCACCCGCAGGCTGACGCCGGCGACGGCCTGGAAGCCGTCGAATGCCCGCCGGACGTCGCGGACCTCAAGCACGGCGGACCCGCGTCAGCCGGCGCGCGGCGGCGTCGAGCGCGCCGACGATGCCGCCCGGGAAGACGAAGAGCAGCACGATCAGGATCGTGCCGAGGATGAACGGCCAGTACTCGGTGTAGGACGTGATCTGCTGGTTCAGGACGAGCAGGACCAGCGCGCCGACCGCGGGGCCGTAGAAGTGCCCGATGCCTCCGAGGATGGTCATGATCAGCACCTCGGAGGACTTCGACCAGTACGCGAAATCCGGGAAGACGCCGCGGTTGAAGATGCCGAACAGCCCGCCCGCGAGGCCCGCGAACGCGCCGGCGATGACGAAGGCGAACAGCTCCCAGCGCCGCACGTTCACGCCGATGAACTCTGCGCGCTCCGGGTTCTCGCGGATGGTGGTGAGGATGCGACCGAACGGCGAGCCGACGATCCGCCGGAGGAGCCAGAGGCACGCGGCGACCAGCACGACCGTGAGCAGGTAAAAATGATCGCTCGTGCGGAGCTGGCCGGCGAGCGGCAGACGTTCCATCCACGCGAGGTCCGGGTAGGGGATCTCGGGCATGCCCTGCTCGCCGCCGGTCACGTCGTTCCACTTGAAACAGATGGCCCAGACGATCTGGGCGAAGGCGAGCGTCAGCATCGCGAAGTAGATCTTCGTCAGACGCACGCAGAAGAAGCCGAAGACCAGGGCGAAGATCGCGGCAAGCACTCCCGCCGCGGGGAACGCGAGCACGAACGGTATGGCGGCCTTCTTCATGAGGATGCCGGTCGTGTAGGCGCCGATCCCGAAGTACGCGGCGTGACCGAAGGAGACGAGGCCCGTGTACCCGAGCAGCAGGTTCAGGCTGACCGCGAAGAGGGCCAGGATCGCCACGTCGGTGGCGACGAAGGTGTAGAAGCGCGAGCCCGCGGCCGGGACGAGGAGCGCCACGACCACGGCGAGCGGTGCCCACGGGATCCGCCGCAGGCCGCTCACGACTTCAGGGGGCGCCCGAGCAGGCCCCAGGGCCGGAGGATCAGGACGACCGCCATCAGTGCGAACACGGAGAAGATCGAGAAGCGCGGGAAGATGAGGATGCCGAACGAGAGCACCTGGCCGTAGATCAGCGCGCCGAGGAACGTGCCCCAGAATGAGCCGAGGCCGCCGATGACGACGACGATGAACGCCTCGACGATGATCTCGACGTCCATGCCCGGGACGATCGTCTTGACGGGCGTGACGAGCGCTCCACCGAGGCCCGCGAGAAACGAGCCGAGGACGAACACGCCCGTGTAGAGCCGGCTGACGTTGACACCGAGGGCCCCGAGCATCTCGCGGTCGAGCGCCGCGGCGCGGATGAGCCGGCCGGCCCGCGTACGGTTCAGGCCGAGCCAGAAGGCGAACGCGATGCCGGGGCCGAGCAGGAGGATGAAGAGGTTGTAGTAGGGAACCAGCGTGCCGAAGAGCCGGAAGGCCCCGGCGAGCCCCGGTGGCCGCGACACCGAGAGCTGCTGGGTGCCCCAGAAGACCTTCGCGGCGTCCGAGACGATCAGGACGAGCGCGTAGGTGAAGAGGAGCTGGTAGAGCTCCTCCTTGCCGTAGAGATGACGGAGCAGGAGCCGCTCGACGAGGCCGCCGAGCACGGCGACGCCGACCGCCGCACCGGCGACGGCCCACCAGAAGCTCGACGGACCGCGCCCGAGCGACTGGACGGTCTGGAACGCCAGGTAGGCGCCGAGCATGTAGAACGAGCCGTGGGCGAAGTTCAGTACGCGGAGCACGCCGAAGATCAGCGACAGCCCCGAGGCGATGAGGAAGAGGAACATCGCCGCGGTGAGGCCGCTCAGCGACTGCGCGAACAGGAACGACGGGTCAGGCAAGGATCAACGCGTCTAGTCCATGAATTTTGTGGGATCGACGTACGTGGCCGGCTTCATGATCGCGAACGGGTACTTCGGGTCTTTCACCGTCTTGCCGTAGATCTGCGCCCGGTTCGCCTGATGATCCTTCTCCCGGATGGTCAGCTTTCCATGCGGGGTGTCGATCGTGAGCCCGAGCAGCGCCTTGGCGACCTTGTCGGAGTCCGTGCTGTTCGCCTTCTTGATCGCCTCGGCGAGCGCCAGCATGCCGATGTAGCCCTGGATCGCCCACGACGATGGATACTCGTCCTTCAAGTACTTGCTGACGCGCGCGACGTAGTCGCGGTGCGCGGGCGGCCCGTCCGTCCAGTAGAAGGCGTCGTAGGAGTTGCCCCAGATGCCCACTGGGTAGTCCGCGCCCATCGCCTTCGTGCTCTCGGGCGACGCGGCCTCGCCGGCGCCGAAGAAATTGTACTTGATCGCGTCGAAGTACCCGAGCGGCTTCGCCTGCTTCGCGAAGGTCACGAAGTGGCCGCCCCAGAGCGACGAGAAGACGGCGTCCGGCTTCTTCGCCATCTGGGCGTTGATGAACGGCGTGTAGTCCGCCTCCCCGAGCTTCGGCCACTGCTGGTCGACGATCTCGATCCCGGGCTTGACCTTCTTGATGTGCTCCACGAAGGTCCTGGTCACGTCCTGGCCGTAGGCGTAGTCCGGACTGATCGTGGCCACCCGCTTGACGTTCCAGCCGGCGATGAGCTCGGCCGCCGTCCGCCCCTCGATCGTCGTCGTGGACGCGACCCGGAAGACGTAGGGATGGAGCTTGTCGGGGGCGGTGAGCTGATCGGTCTTCGGGATCGGCGCGATGAAGACGATCTTGTTCTCCTTCGCGACGACCGACACCGCCGGGCCCTCGGCCGAGGTGAGCGTGCCCACGAGGAAGTCGACGTTGTCCTTGAGGATGAGCTCGCGGGAGACCCTCACCGCCTCGTCCGCGTTGCCCTTGGTGTCACGCACGACCAGCTCGATCTTCCGTCCCAGCACGCCGCCCTTCGCGTTCAGCTCGTCGACGAACATCTGGGCGCCCTTGGAGGCCGGCTCGCCGAAGAGCGCGCCGGGGCCGGACATGATCATCGGGAAGCCGACCCTGATGGGCTTCTGCGCGTCGGCCGGCGGCGGGACGAGCAGGACCAGCGCGAGCAGTGCGGCCAGAACCATGCGGCGTTGCATGCAGACCTCCTTCATGGCGTGAGGGAACGGGTCGTCAGAAAACCGGGCAGCCCGGAAGCTTCCGGCGAATCCGGTAGAGCGACGTGGACGCGGTGATGAACAGCGACCGATAGTCCTCGTCGCCCCAGGCGAAGTTCGCGGTGCGCTCGGGCACCTCGAGAATCTCGAGCAGGTTGGCCTCGGGGTCGAACACGTGGATGCCGCCCGGGCCGCAGCAGTAGACGTTGCCGGCGGTGTCGAGCTTCATGCCGTCGGGCGCGCCGGGCTTGTCGCCCTTCGTCTCGGCCCAGAGGCGGCCGTTCGTGAGCGCGCCGGTCGGCGTCACGTCGAAGACGCGGATGTGCTTGCGCGCGGTGTCGTTGATGAAGAGCCGCCGCTCGTCGAGCGAGAAGCAGAGGCCGTTGGGCCGGTCGAAGTCGTCGACGAGCAGCTCGGACGACGCCGGATCGGCGCCGACCCGGTAGACGCCCTGGAACGCGAGCTCCTGCGGCCGCTCCACGCCGTAGAACTTCGCCCGGCCGTAGGGCGGATCGCTGAAGTAGATGCCACCGTCGCTCCGGCAGACGATGTCGTTCGGGCTGTTCAGCTCCTTGCCGCGGTAGTGGGTCGCGAGCGGCAGGATCCGCCCGTCGGGCTCCGTGCGGGTGACGCGGCTCGTCGCGTGCTCGCAGGCGAGCAGCCGGCCCTGCCGGTCGTAGGTGAGGCCGTTGGACATGCTGCACGGCTTGCGGAACGTCGTGATGCCATCCCGCGCCGACCAGCGCCGCATGTGGTCGCCGGGCATGTCGCTCCAGAGCAGGAACCCGCCCGTCGGGTGCCAGACGGGCCCCTCCGTGAAGAGGAAGCCCGCGCCCAGCTTCTCGAAGGGTTCGCTCACTTCTTGACGGGCTGCCCCGGCTTGCCGGCCGCGAACCAGTCGGCGGGCGGGACGTCCTCGAAGACGATCCACACCGCCTCGCGCGGCACCTTGCACACGTCCGTGATGGTGTCGGTCACGCGCCGCGCGATCTCGTCCTTGCGCTCCTTGCCGTGGCCCTCGTAGAGACGGATGTTGACGAACGGCATGGTGATTGTCCTCCCGTCGGCGTCAGTGGGAAAGCGCGCACACACTACCACGCCGCCGCCGACCCGCCAAGCGGGGCGCGCTCAGGGTGGTATCTCAGTTTGGCTTGACGCCCAGAAGTCCCCCGAACACGCGACGCGCTATCTTGAACGCCTCGGCCACCGTCGCTCCGGCTCCCGGCGCTGTCGGATTCGCCTCTCGCCACGCCCTCAGATCCTCTTCCGACCGGAAGAAGTTGAGCGTCGTTCAGAACGAGTCCAGGGCCCTGCCTCGGTTCTCGGCATGCTTTTCGAACCATACCATCACGCCATCCGCCTCCGGCCCCGGGGCCTCTGGGTAGACAGAGAAAGCCAGGGGCACATTACAGTGGTGGCATCTGGCACCAATATCGACTCGGTGCCCGAGCATCGGCGCGATGCCAAGCGCGTCGGTGGCGCAGCAGGTGTATCGCTCCAGACCATCGGGTAGTCTGACGACAAAGCGCGTTGGGGCGGCCGAGAACGGATATGCGATGTCCACGTGCCCGCCCCGGACCCGAATCAAGTCGTCGGCGTCGAGCGCACTGAGCGCATCGTGGACGCTCGCGCGCGGGCGGTCATGAAAGGCGGCAATGATGTCCTCCACGGGGATTGGCCCGCCCCGCTCCACAAAAGCTCGCAAGATTTTCTCGAGGACGTCGGTCTCGCGGGCCACTCTACGCGCGGCCCACCTGACCTCCAACGCAGGGTCAGCGAGTTCCTCAGCCGTTCTGATCTCGAGGGTCGCCATTGGTGTCCTCCGGTCTCCTAGCCGCGGGGCGCCTCCCAGGACGGCGGCGTGAGGCGGCGCTTGCCGTCGCTCGTGCGCTGCACCGCCGCGTCGACGGGCTCGAACGTCCGGTCCCAGAGCTTGCAGGTGACCTGCTTGTGGCGCTGATCGAGGCCCTCGCAGTAGTTCGTGAACTCGCAGCGTCGGACGAGGTGGCCGAGGCCGAGCCGGATCTTCCTGAACCAGTCCGGGTCGGCGAGCGACTGGCGCGCCGCGGCGACGCAGTCCGCCTCGCCGCGCTCGAGGATGCCCTCGGCCTGGTCGAAGGTCGAGATCCCGCCGCTCGTGACGATCGGCGTCGCGTGGCCCGCCTCTCGGATCGCGCGCCGGATCGCCGCGGCGAGCGGCACGTTGCGGCCGAAGGGGCCGCGCGCGTCCGAGAGCACCGTCGGCATGCACTCCGCGCCCGACTCGCCCGTGTACGGATAGACGGCCTCGCCGATCTTCGGCTGCTTGGCGTCCTCGAAGCGTCCGCCCTTCGAGACGGAGAGATAGTCCGCGCCCGCCTCGGCGAACTTGACCGCGAACCACACCGCGTCCTCGAGACGACTCCCGCCCGGCACCACCTCGTCGCCGAGATAGCGGATGCCGACGACGTAGTCGCCGCCGACCCGCTCGCGGACGGCGCCGAGCACCTCGAGCGGCAGGCGCACACGGTGCTCGAGCGAGCCCCCGTAGCCGTCGGCGCGGATGTTCAGGCGCGAGAGGAAGGACGCCATCGTGTAGGCGTGCGCGTAGTGCAGCTCGACGCCGTCGAAGCCCGCGTCCTGGGCCCGGCGCGCGGCGTCGGCGAAGAGCCCCGGCAGGACCGCCGGGAGCTCGCGGACGTGCGGCAGGTGCGTGTCCCAGACGCGCTCGCGGTAGCCGTAGTCGAGCGCCTCGAGCTCGCGGTCGGTCAGGACCGTCTCGAGGGTCGCGCGATCGGCGCCGAGGAGGAACTCGCGGACGCGCTCGTCGGCGGCGTGGCGCCAGCGCCTCTCGTCCAGCCAGAGGGCGACCTGCACGCGCAGCGCGTCCGTGATCTCGAGGTACCGGAGGAAAAACTTCTCGGGATCGGGCCGGCGGCGCACGGCGAGGAAATCGAGGAGCTGGATGAAGAGCCGCGTCCGGCCCCCGCTCCGGCGCCGCACGGTGTCCGCGAGCTCCCGGAGGCCCGGCACGAACCGATCGTCGCCGATGCGGAGCAGGGGGCCGCTCGGGACGTCGCGGATCCCGGTGGCCTCGACGACGAGGACGCCGGGCTGGCCCTCGGCGAAGCGGCCGTACCAGTCGATCACGTCCGCGGTGACGAATCCGTCCTCGGTTGCGCGCCACGGCACCATGGCCGGCACCCAGGTGCGCTCGTGGACGACGAGGCGGGCGCCGAGCCGGATCGGCGAGAACCAGCGCGCCGCCGCCGCCTCGTCGCGCGTCGGCCAGCGCGCCGGCGGGAGCGCGTGCCTTATCTTCACGGTTGTTGTAGCGGGGGCCGCGGGGTCGGTGGGACTCCGTGGGTGGCCTGAGAAAGACGCGACCCGGCTCTGTTCCCTCTGCGCGTCCCCGTGTGGGTGATCTGCGGGGCCGATGGCGTGGCCCCGTTGCGCCTGGCTTCGCGTTTCACTGCAGGGGGAGGACGTCGGCCTGGCGGAGGCGGTAGCGCTGGATCTTCCCCGTCTCCGTGCGCGGGAGCTTGTCGACGAACTCGATCGCGCGCGGATATTTGTAAGGCGCCAGCTCGCGCTTGGCGTGCTCCTGCAGCTCGTCGACGAGCTCCGCCGACGGCGTCCGGCCCGGCGCCAGGACGACGAACGCCTTGACGACGAAGCCGCGCGTCCGGTCCGGTGCCGCGACCACGGCCGACTCGGCCACGGCCGGATGCTCGTCGAGGACCTGCTCGACCTCGGGCCCGGGGATCTTGTAGCCGCCCGAGACGATCATGTCGTCGGATCGGCACTGGTAGGTGAGGTAGCCGTCGGCGTCCTTCACGTACACGTCGCCCGTCACGTTCCAGCCGCCGAAGCGCACGTACTCCGCCTGGCGGTCGGGCTTGCGCCAGTACTTGCAGCCCGTCGGCCCCTTGATCGCGATGAGGCCCTCCTGACCGACCGGCACCTCACGCCCGCTCTCGTCCACGACACGACAGTCGTAGCCGGTGACCGGGAACCCCGTGGCGCCCGGCCGCACGCGGCCCTTCACCGACGAGACGAAGATGTGGAACATCTCGGTCGAGCCGATGCCGTCGAGGAGCTCGACGCCGGTCGTCTTCTTCCATTCCTCCCACGTCGCCGCGGGCAGGGGCTCGGCGGCCGAGACGCCGAGGCGCAGGCTCCCGAGGTCGAACCGTCGCGTCAGCTCGGGCACCCGGAGCATCAGGCGATAGGACGTCGGGGCGCAGAAGCAGACCGTGACGCGCTCGCGCGCGAAGGTCTCGAGCATGGACTCGGGCGTGAACGGGCCGCTCAGCACGGTCGAGGCGCCGAAGCGGAACGGAAAGACGAGGAGGCCGCCCGTGCCGAAGGTGAAGGCGAGCGTCGGGTGGCCGCCGAAGCGATCGTCCGGCGACGGCGCCAGCACCTGGCGCGCGTAGGAGTCGGCCGAGGCGAGGATGTCGCGATGGAAGTGGACGCAGCCCTTCGGCACGCCGGTGGAGCCGGACGTGTAGGCGATCATCGCCGGCTCGTCGCGATCCGTGTCGGCCGCGGGGAACCTCTCGGGCCGGCCGGACATGAGCGCGGCGAGCGTCGTGTCGCCCGCCTGGGCCTCGCCGGCGACGATGATCTGCTCGAGGACGGGCGCCTGCGGCCGGGCGCGCTCGAGCTCTTCCCGGAGGCCGCCCCAGACGATGGCCGCCCGGGTGCCCGCGTCGTTGGCGACGTAGGCGAGCTCGCGCGCCCGGAGCATCGGCATCGTGCCGACGGTGACGATGCCGAGCTTCTGGCAGGCGAGCCAGCTCAGAATGAACTCGGGCACGTTCGGCAGACGGATCAGCACGCGATCGCCGCGGTCGAGGCCGAGCGCGCGGAGGCCGTGGCAGAGCCGGTTCACCCGCGCCGCGAGCTCGCCGTAGCTCCAGACGACCCCGCCCGCGTGGATCGCCGGGCGCCCCGCGTGGCCGCCGTCGGCGTGGACGTCGAGCAGCTCGCGGCCGACGTTGAGCCGCGCCGGATAGCGCAGCTCGGGCAGGGTGTAGACGCGGTCGGGCATCTGCTCGGGCGCCGGAAGCGAGCTGCGGAGGTCGGGGATCACGGCAGGCAGGCGAAGCCGTCGATCTCGATCGTGCAGCCGTCGGCCGCGTCGTAGAGGTCGCGCGCGCCGACGAGCGTCATCGCCGGGAAGTGCCGGCCGAAGTACTCGCGGTACACCTGGCCGATCGCCTTGCCCTGGCGCTTGTACTCGCCGGCGTCGAGGACGTAGATCGTCAGCTTCACCACGTCGGTCAGTCCGCCGCCCGCCGCGGTCACGACGGTCTTGAGGTTCTCGCAGACCTGACGGAACTGGGCCACGAGGTCGCCCTTGCCGACGGTGCGGCCGGCCGCGTCCTTGGCGACCTGGCCGGCGAAGAACAGCATCCGGCCGCCGTGTGTCTCGACGCCGTGCGCGAAGCCGACGGCCTTCATGAGCGCGGGCGGGTTGTGGAAGCGGATCTCACGGGTCATCGCGGACCTCCTCGGGTCAGGGTGGCGCGCTGCCGTCGAGCACGAGCATCTCGCCGTTCGTCGCGTCGTCGTCGAGGAGCCCCGCCGCGACCGCCGCGACCTCGGCCGGCTCGATCAGCCGCCCGCCCGGATTGATCTTCGCCAGGGCCTGCACGGCCTCGTCGAACGACTTGCCGGTCTTCTTCTCGATGTTGCGCGCCGCCGCCCAGACGAGCTCGGTCGCGACGTAGCCCGGGCAGATCGCGTTGACCGTGACGCCCTTGCCCGAGACCTCCATGGCGAGGGCGCGCGTGAAGCCGACGAGGGCGTGCTTCGACGCCGTGTAGGCCGTCACGTAGGGCGAGCCGTGGAGGCCGGCGAGGGACGCGACGTTGATCACGCGGCCCCAGCCGCGCTCGAGCATGCCGCCGAGGACGGCGCGCGTGAGCAGGTATGGGCCGCGCGCGTTGACGTTCATATGCCGGTCCCACATCTCCGGCTCGGTCCTGAGCAGCGGCGCCGACTCGGCGACCCCCGCGTTGTTGACGAGCACGTCGACCGGCCCGAGCGCCCTGACCGTCTCGGCGACGGCGCGCGCGATCGACGCGCCGTCGGCGACGTCGAGCACGACGGCTAGGGCCCGCGCGCCGGCGCGGCGCGCCACGGCCGCCGTCTCCTCGAGCGGGGTGCGGGTCCGGGCGCCGACGGCGACGTCGCAGCCCGCGCGCGCGAGCGCCAGGGCGATCTCGCGGCCGATGCCCCGCCCGGCGCCCGTGACGAGAGCGATCCGCCTTGCGGCCGGCATCAGGGGCTTTCGGCGCAGAAGAAGAAGAACATCGGACGCGTGGTCTCACCGGCCTCCCGCCGGGGATCCGACAGGCAGCGTACGCGCGGCGGGCTGTCCGAGCGCGGCGCCGGGAAGGAGCCGCTGGCGCAGGCGGCGTAGCCGAGCGCGAACGCCGCGAGCAGCGCGCCGCGAGCGAGCCGATTCATGCGGTCATTCTAGCGCGGGATCAGGTATATATAGCCTCGCGATTCATGCCGCGCGCGTTCGCCCGCTGCTCGCTCGCCGATGCCGTCGCCCGCCTCCGGCCGGGCATGAAGGTGCTGATGCCGCCGGCCTGCGGCGAGCCCGCCGCGCTCGTCGCCGAGATCTGCCGCCAGGCCGGGGGGCTGGCCGACCTGACGCTGCTCGGCGGGATCCACCTCGGCGACTACCCGTGGACGCGGCCCGAGTGCGCCGCCCTGCGCTACGCGACGTGGCACATGTCGCCCCGTCTGGAGGACGCGCGCCGCCGGGGGCGCGTCGAGTTCGTGCCGATCCGCTACTTCGATCTCACGCGCGAGTTCGTCGCGGGCGGTGCCTGGGCGCCGGACTGCGTGCTCGTCCACACGGCGCCACCCGATGCGCACGGCTACCTGAGCCTCGGCGTCGGCGTCGGCGTGGCCCTGCCCGCCGCGCGCCGCGCCCCGCTCGTCATCGCCCAGGTGAACGCGGCGATGCCCCGCACGCGCGGGAACTCGGTCCTCCACGAGAGCCAGATCGACGCGTGGGTCGCGGTGGACGAGCCGTTGCTGCCGTCGCCGCCGCCCGCGGTGGGCGACGTGGAGCGCGCGATCGGCCGTCTGGTCGCCGCGCGCGTGCCGGACGGCGCCACGGTCCAGGTGGGCGTGGGCGCGATCCCGCAGGCCGTGCTCGAGGCGCTCGGCGACCACCGCGACCTGGCGCTCCACTCGCTGCTGGTGGACTCGTCGGTCGCGCTGGTCGAGCGCGGCGTCGTGACCTGCGCGCGGAAACGCGTGCATCGCGGCCGGATGGACATCGCCGAGGCGATGGGCACGCGGCGCCTTTTCGACTTCATGCACGAGAACCCGATGGTCAACATGGATTCGTCGGCGTTCGTCCACGATCCCGACGCGGTCGCGCGGCTCGACCGCTTCGTGGCGATCAACTCGGCGCTCGAGGTGGACCTGACGGGGCAGGTGACGGCGGAGAGCCTCGGGCCGCGGCAGGTCGCGGGGGTCGGCGGCCAGTTCGACTTCGTGCTGGGCGCCTCGCGCTCCCGGGGGGGCGCGGCGATCATCGCGCTCCCCTCGACGGGGCGCGACGGCGCCGTCTCGCGCATCGTGCCGCGCCTGAGCGCGGGGGCGGCGGTGACGAGCCCGCGCTACCTCGCCGACTGGGTCGTGACGGAGTACGGCGCCGCGGAGCTTCGGGGCAGGGGAGAGCGGGGACGGGCCGAGGCGTTGATGGCCGTGGCCCATCCCCGGTTTCAGGGAGAGCTGGAGCGGGCGCTCACTTCTTAGCCGCGTCGATCTTCTCGAAGATCTCCTCGTCGGTCGGGAAGCGGTAGGTCTCCTGGTTCGTGTACGCCACCGCCTTGTCGATGGAGACCTCGAAGATGCCGCCCGCGCCTTCGACGAGCTCGGCGCTGATGCCGTACTTCCGCTTGATTGCCTCCTGCAAACTGGAGGCTTGCGGTAAGTAGTTTCACTCGCCGCAGTATCTGATCTGGATGTTCATCCGATCCTCCTCTCCCTGACGAGGGGCCCTCATTCTAGTATGATGCGGCGCAAGCGTAAGGAGATTCTGTGTGGCCACGCCCCTGCTGATCGACACCGACCTCGGCATCGACGACGCGCTCGCGCTGCTGATGGCGTGGGGCTCGCCCGAGGTGGCGGTCGAGCTGATCACGACGGTTGCGGGCAACGTGCCGGTCGAGCAGGCGACCACGAACGTCTACCGCCTCCTCGCCCTCCGGAAGCCCGATCCGCCGCCCGTGGTCGCCGTCGGGGCGGCGGAGCCGCTGGCCCGCCAGCTCGTCACGGCCACGCGCTACCACGGCGAGGACGGTCTCGGGGACCTCGGCGACTGGCCGGCGGTGAGCCCGGGGGCGGCGCGCGCGGCCGTGCCGCTCATGCTCGACAAGGCGCGCCGGGCGCAGCGGCTCCTGACGGTCGCGGCGCTCGGGCCCCTCACGAACCTGGCGCTCGCGCTCAAGGCCGACCCCGCGGCGATGAAGTTCGTCGGGCGCTTCGTCGCCATGGGCGGCGCCGTGGACGTGCCGGGCAACGTCACGCCGACCGCTGAGTTCAACATGTACGTGGACCCCGAGGCGGCGCACCGCGTGTTCGCCGCCGGGCTCTCGCTCGATCTGGTCCCGCTCGATGCGACGCGCCAGGCGGTGCTGCCGCGTGCGGGGCTCAAGAAGACGCTCGGCCGCCTGAGCGGGCCGCTCGCCGCGCGCATCACCGCGTTCAGCGATCGCGCGTTTCGACTCGACCACTCGGCGGGCGCCCACGGCATGGTGCTGCACGACCCGCTGGCGCTGGCGCTCGCGGTCGATCCGACGCTCGCGGAGTGGGAGACGGTACGGCTCGAGATCGGCCCCGAGGGCGAGACGCGGCGCGCCGCCGGCGAGCCCAACTGCCGCATCGCCAAGGGGATCGACACGACGCGGTTCCTCCGCATGTTCCTGGATCGTCTGTGCCCGCCGCCGCCCCGCCGCCGCGCATCCTCGTAGTCGGCTCCGCGAACGTGGACTTCACGGTCGCGGCGGCGCGCCTGCCGCGTCCGGGCGAGACGATCACGGACGGGTCGCTGCTCGTGAACCACGGCGGCAAGGGGGCGAACCAGGCCGTGGCCGCGCGGCGCCTGGGCGCCGAGGTGCGGTTTGTCGGCTGCGTGGGCGACGACGCCTCGGGGCGCGAGATCCGCGCCGCGCTCGCGCAGGAGGGCATCGACGTCGCGGGCATCTCCGTGACCGCGGCAGCCGCCACGGGCACCGCGCTGATCGTCGTGGACCGCGAGGGGCGGAATCAGATCGCCGTCGCGCCGGGCGCGAACCGGGCGCTGACGGTCGAGATGGTGCGACGGCGCGAGGTCGATGTCGTCTGGGCCGACGTCGTCATGTGCCAGCTCGAGACGCCGCTCGAGACGGCCGCCTGGGTGCTCCGCGAGGCGCGCACGCGCGGGAAGACGACGCTCCTGAACCCGGCGCCGATGCGCGACGACGCCGTCGCGCTGGTGCCGCTCGCCGACTACGTGACCCCGAACGAGATCGAGGCCGAGGGACTGACCGGGCTCGCCGTGGGCGACGCGGAGGGCGCCGTCGCGGCAGGGCACGCGCTCAGGAAGCTCGGCGCGGGCACGGTCGTCGTCACGCTCGGCCCGGCCGGGGCGCTGGCGTGCACGCCCCAGGGCGACCTGCGCGTGCCGGCCTTCGCCGTCACCGTGGTGGACACGACCGGAGCGGGCGACGCGTTCAACGCCGGCCTCGCCGTCGGGCTCGCCGAGAGGCTGGCGCTGCGCGACGCCCTGCGCCTCGCGAGCGCGACGGCGGCGCTCGCCTGCACCCGGCGCGGCGCCCAGGCGTCGCTGCCGGCCCGGGCCGAAGTGGACCGACTCCTCGACCAGTAGGAGGGGACTCATGGCTCGATTCAGCGTCGCGATCGGACGCGGAAGTAGCGCCGGTCAGCGCGCGGCGAGCCCCGCCTTCAAGGCACCGACGCGCGCGAGCGCGCTCTGCACGCGCTCGGCGTCGAGCCGGCCGCGCGCGAGGCGGCGGCGCAGCGCGGCGAGCGCTGCCTGGGCGGCCGAGCGCCCGTCGGGCAGCCGGTCGTCGGCGATCAGGAGAACGTCGGCGCCCGCCGCCAGCGCCGCCACCGCCGCGCGCTCGAGGCCGTACTGGGCCTGGATCGCGCCCATGCGGAGGTCGTCCGTGACCACCGGGCCCTCGTAACCCAGCTCGCCGCGCAGGAGCCCGGTGATCGTCGGGCGCGAGAGCGTCGCCGGGACGCGGTCGTCGAGCGCCCGGTTGAAGACGTGGGCGGTCATGATGCTGTCGGCCATCCCCTCGGCGATCAGCGCGCGGTAGGGGAGCAGCTCGGTGTCCGGGTTCGCGGTGGCCGTCACGTCCACGAAGCCCTGGTGCGAGTCGGCGTAGCTCGAGCCGTGGCCCGGGAAGTGCTTGAGCGCCGTGAGCACGCCCTCCGCGCGCATGCCGCGGACGAACGCGCGCGCGTGCGCCGTGACGAGCAGCGGATCCGCGCCGAAGCTCCGCGCGGCCCCGACGATGACCGTGTTCGCGGGGTTGTAGCCCACGTCCACGACCGGCGCCAGGTCCCAGTTGATCCCCGTCGCGCGGAGCGTGCGCGCGATGCGGCGCGCCTCGAGCTCGGTGAGCGTGAAGTCGTTGCTCTCGCCCAGCTCCTGGGCGGAGAGCGTCGGCGTGAAGCCGGCGCCCGGCCCCAGGCGCATGACCTGGCCGCCCTCGGCGTCCACCGCGACGAGGAGCGGCCGGCCCGTGCAGGCACGCGCGCGCGCCTGCATCGCGGCGGTGAGCCGCTCGAGCTGCGCCGCGTCCACGATGTTGCGCGCGAAGAGGATGACACCGCCCACGCGCGCCCCGCAGAGCAGCGCCTCGAGCTCTGCGTTGCCCTCGAGCCGGGTGCCGTGGAAGCCCACCAGCAGGAGCTGGCCCAGCTCGGGCTCGAGGGCGGCGAGGCGTGCGGGGTCCAGCGGGACAGCGGTCCGACAGCCGGCGACCAGGGCGAGCGCGAGGAGGCTAGCGGCGGCGCGCCGCCGCAACGAGCTTCTCCACGCGCGCCGGGTCGACCGGCTCGCGCACGTCGCCCCGGCGCTTCACGGAGGTCCCCACGATGACGCCGTCGGCCAACGTGAGGAGATCGGCCACGGTCTCGGGCGTCACCCCGCTGCCGACGAGGAGGGGCACGTCGGGGACCGCGACGCGGACGCGCTTGATGTCGGCGACGGGCGTCGGCTGGCCCGTCGCGGCGCCCGAGACGACGAGTGCGTCGGCAAGCCCCCGGTGGACGAGGTCGCGCGCGGTCTGCTCGAGCTCGACGGGCACGAGCGGCACGGCGTGCTTGCCGCCGACGTCGGCGAAGATCCGGACGTCGGCGCCGAGGAGCCGCCGGTCGCGCAGCGTGTGGTAGGAATCGGTCTGGAGAATTCCCTGGTCGCCGACGACGGCGCCGGCGTGGACGTTGACGCGGATGAACCGCCCGCCGACGGCGGCGGCGACCGCCAGCGCCGAGCGCGCGTCGTTCTTCAGCACGTTGACGCCGAGCGGCGCCGCCGGGAACGCGCGGCGGAGCTCGGCCGCGATCGCGCTCATCGCGGCGACCGTCGCGGCCTCCACGCGGCCCGTCGTGAAGGGCGCGTCGCCCCAGTTCTCGATCAGGAGCGCGTCGATCCCGCCCTCGAGCAGCGCGCGGGCGTCGGCGAGCGCGGCGGCTGTGGCGCGCTCCATGGAGCCGTCCCAGCGCGGGCTGCCCGGGAGCGGCGGCAGGTGGACCATGCCGGTGAGCGTGCGCGCGAGCTTCACGGAAAGGAGCGTAGCATGGCCGCGATGGAGATCGAGCTCAGGGAAGCGGGCGCCGGCGACCGGCCGGTCCTGCGCCGGCTCATGCAGCTCTATCTGTACGACTTCGCCGCGATCGACGGCTGGGACATCGCCGACGACGCGCAGTACGGCAACGCGGCCAGGATCGAGGGGTTCTGGACCGAGTCCAAACGGCGCTCGTTCCTCGTACACGTCGACGGCCGTCTCGCCGGGTTCGCGCTGGTCCGCGACGGGGCGTACTTCGCGGGCGAGGGGACGCACGAGATCAGCGAATTCTTCGTGCTGCGCCGCTACCGGCGCCAAGGAGTCGGCGCGCGGGTGGCCGCGCGCGTCTTCGACCTGCACCGCGGCCGGTGGGAGGTGAACGAGCTGGCGAGCAACGTCGAGGCCCAG
>JBGQEL010000083.1:0-19240 GCA_041496385.1 Methylomirabilia bacterium
CCCGCCGAGGTGAAGCGCGCGATCGCCGCCCACGGCGCCGCCTCCAAGGAGCAGATCCAGCACTGCGTCCGCCGGCTCCTCAGGCTGCGCGACCTTCCGACGCCGTCGCACGTCGCCGACGCCCTGGCGCTCGCGCTCACCGGGTTCTCGCGTCTCGGCGGCCGGATTTGATCGCGACGCTGACGGGCCGCGTGCGCCGCAAGCTCGAGGACCGGATCGTCCTCGAGTGCGGCGGCATCGGCTACGAGGTGTTCCTGCCACCGATCGCGTTCCGCCAGCTCGAGGGCGTGACCGCCTCCGCGGGCGACAAGGCGAGCGAGCTCGAGCTCGTCATCTACTACCACGCGACGCGCGACCAGCCACGACCCGTCCTGATCGGCTTCACCTCGGATCTCGACAAGGAGTTCTTCGAGAAGCTCATCACGGTGAAGGACATCGGACCGATGGTCGCCGCGCGGGCCCTCGCGTCGCCGGTCGCCGAGCTGGCCGCAGCCATCGCACGCCAGGACGAGAAGTACCTGCGCGCGTTGCCGGGCATCGGGCCGCAGAAGGCGAAGAACATCGTCGCGCAGCTCCAGAGCAAGGTCGCCAAGTTCGCGCTCGCGCGTGAAGCGCGTGAAGGTGGTCCCGCCGCCATGGATACCATCCCGACCGCGCCGGCCGGCAGCGAAGGGTTGCGGGAGCTGGTCTGGGACGTTCTCGTCAAGCAGCTTGGCCACCGGCCGTCCGAGGCGTCACAGCTCATCACCGACGCGCTCCGCCGGCGGCCCTCCGCCCAGACGCCGGAGGATCTCTTCGACGAGATCTACCGCGGCGAGAAGAAGGCGTGAGCGCCGCGGCCGCGCCCGACGAGGGGCGGATCCTCTCCCGGGTGGCCGCGCCCGAGGAGGCGCAGTTCGAGCGTCAGCTCCGCCCGCGCTCGTTCGCCGAGTACGTCGGCCAGGAGCAGGCGGTCGCGAGCCTCCGCGTCTCGGTCGAGGCCGCGAAGCTCAGGCGCGAGTGCGTCGACCACGTCCTGCTCTACGGCCCACCCGGGCTCGGCAAGACCACGCTCGCGGGGATCATCTCGAACGAGATGGGGACGAGCCTCGTGGCCACGTCGGGCCCCGCGATCGAGCGCGGCGCCGACCTCATGGGTATCCTCACGAACCTGGCGGAGCACGACGTTCTGTTCATCGACGAGGTCCACCGTCTCCCGCGCGCCGTCGAGGAGCTCCTGTACCCGGCGATGGAGGACTACGCCGTCAACTTTGTCATCGACAAGGGCCTCCACGCCCGGACGCTGAAGTACGCGCTGCGGCCCTTCACGCTCGTCGCGGCGACGACGCGGCCCGGCATGCTCTCCGCGCCGCTCCGCGAGCGCTTCGGGATCTTCCACCACCTCGACTTCTACTCGGACGCCGAGCTGGAGCGGATCGTCAGCCGCTCGGCGGCGATTCTCGAGTCGCGCATCGAGTCGGACGCCGCGGCCGAGATCGCCCGGCGCTCCCGCGGCACCCCGCGCGTCGTCAATCGTCTGCTCCGGCGCGTGCGCGACTACGTGCTCGTGCACGGGAGCCCTGTGATCACCGCGGCGATCACGGGCGACGCGCTCGACCGCGAGGGCGTGGACGCGCGCGGACTCGACCGGCTCGACCGCCGTTTCCTGGTCGCGATCGTCGATCAGTACGGCGGCGGCCCGGTGGGCCTCGAGGCCGTCGCGGCGACCATCAACGACGAGGCGGAGACGCTCTCGGAGATGGTCGAGCCGTACCTGCTCAAGATCGGCTTCGTCGTCCGGACGCCGAACGGCCGGCGCGCGACGCGCGACGCCTACCGGCACCTGGGCAAGCAGCCTCCGTCGGCGGCGCCGGGACAGGCGGGGCTGTTCGAGTGAGCGGCGTGAACGACGTCGGCCGGATGCTCGTCGTCCTGGGCGTGCTCCTGGCGCTGGCGGGCGTCGTGCTGCTGCTCGCGGGCCGCGTGCCGTGGATCGGACGGCTGCCCGGCGATATCCACGTCCAGCGCGGCGACTGGACCTTCTACTTTCCGCTCGCCACCTCGCTCCTGCTGAGCGCGGTCCTCACGCTGGTGCTCTGGGTGCTCGGCCGACGGTGACGCGCGCGCTCGCGATCGTCGCCACGATCCTCCTGACGGCGGGCGGCGCCTGGGCCGCCGGCTCGATCCGCGTCGCCCTCGTCGAGGGCGCGCGCGCGGTCGAGCTCCGGGGCACGGACATCGAGGTGAACGAGCTGGGCGGCTGCCAGGGTTGCGGGGCGCGCCGCGCCTGGCGCGTCGACGTCGTGCGGGCCGGCCTGAACGGTCAGGGGATCGAGATCGACGGACGCCGCGCGCCCGGCTTCCGCCTGACGAGCGAACGGCCGATCCGCGTGAACGGGCGTGAGTATCCGGCGCCCCTCGACGTCGTGAAGAACGGCGACGGACTGGCGGTCGTCAACGAGCTGCCGCTCGAGGACTACGTGGTCGGCGTGCTGCGCGCCGAGACGAGCGACCGCTGGCCGTGGGAGACGCTCCGCGCCCAGGCGATCGTCGCGCGCACCTACGCCGCCTACCACCGGACGCTCAACGCGGGGAAGGCCTACCACCTCGTCGCCTCGACGGCCCATCAGGTCTACGCCGGAAGTGTGTCCGCCAGCTCGCCGATCTGGGAGGCGGTGCGCGACACCACGGGACTGGTGCTCTTCTGGGAGGGCGAGCTCTTTCCGGCCTTCTATCATTCCGCCAGCGGCGGCTACACCGAGGACCCGAGGACCGTCTTCGCCGCGCGGAACATGCCCGCGCTCAAGGCGATCCGCGACGAGTTCTCGACGGGCGCGCCGAACTTCTACTGGAACCTCGATCTCCGCCTCGGCGACCTCGCCGGGATCCTCCGCCGGAACGGGACCGACGTGGGTCCGATCACGGCGATCGAGGTCACGGAGCGTACGCCCTCGCTCCGGGCGTCGGTCGTCACCGTGCACGGTGCACGCGGGAGCGCGCGGCTACGGGGCAACGACTTCCGGCGCATGATCGGGTACGAGACGATCCGCTCCACGCTCTTCGCCGTGGCGGTGGACGGCGAGACGGCGCGCTTCGCCGGGCGCGGCTACGGCCACGGCGTCGGCATGTCGCAGTGGGGGGCCAAGGGCATGGCCGAGCAGGGCTACAAGGCCGAGAAGATCCTCGAATATTACTATCCCGGGACGACGCTCGGCTCGCTCGACGGCCGCTCGGCGCGGTGACGATCTCCTGGGGCGACTTCGAGAGGGTGGACATCCGCGTCGGTGTCGTCACCGACGTCAAGGAGTTCCCCGAGGCCCGCCGCCCCGCCTACCGCCTCTGGATCGATTTCGGCCCGCTCGGCGTCAAGCGCTCGAGCGCCCGGATCACGCGGCACTACCGGCCCGCCGACCTGCTCGGCCGCCGCGTGGTCGCCGTCGTGAACTTCCCGCCGAAGCAGATCGGCCCGTTCGTCTCCGAGGTGCTCGTGCTCGGCGCCTACGACGAGGCCGGCGAGGTGATCCTGCTGCACCCGGAACGCGACGTGGCTCCGGGCTCGAAGATCGGCTGAACGGAAGACTACTTCGTCAGGATCAGCTTGTCGGCTTTCGTGATCCGCAGGCGGTATTCCTGCCCGCGATGGACGATGACGATCTCGCGCCGTCCGCCGAACAGCCTGGCGCTCGACAGCGCCCGAGAGCCGGGTAGCCCGGCGCTCTGATCGCCCGTCACCTCGCACTCGAACTGGTCGCCGGGCTCGGTCGCGCTCACTCGTCCTCGCGTTTGATCTGCTGGGCCAGGTAGTGCGCCTCGCCCATCTGCTGGATGAGGCTCAGCTGGGCCTCGATCCGGTTCGCGTGCCCTTCTTCGCCGATGAGCAGGCAGCGGATCATGAGATCAACGCGTTCTGGGACCGATGCGCCGCGCGGCCGCCCCCCGCGAAGAACAGCATTCCCGCCGCGACGAGATAGGTCGCGTAGGCCACGACCTCGAGGAAGGAAGGCCGGGCGCGATAGCCGGCGAGGCCGCTCAGGAATCCCCCGAGCACACTGTGATCGCTGAGCAGCCCCGAGGTGTCCCAGAGCGCATCCGTCGCCGGCAGCGCGCCGAGGCCCTCGAGCTTGCCGACGCCCGTGCTGAAGAGGCCACCCGCGACCAGCAGGAGCACGGTGGACGTGATCGAGAAGAAGCGCGGCAGACTCAGCTGGCGACCCCCGCGGAAGATCGCCCAGCCGAGGGCCGCCGCGGTACCGACGCCGAGCACGCCGCCGCCGATGCCGCCCCAGCCAGCGACGCTTGCCTGACTCGCGAGCCCCCACAGAAACAGCACCGTCTCGGCGCCCTCGCGGAACACGCCCGAGAAGGCGATGAGCCCGACGACCCACAGCCTCTGCGTCGCCTCCGCCTCGTCGATCCGCCGTTGGACGTCACCGCGGACTTCGCGCGCGTGCTGCCGCATCCACCAGCCGTGCCAGGTGAGAAGTCCCACCGCGAGGAAGATCACCACGAGCGTGACGATGTCGGGTCCGAGGTCGAGCAGCGGCCCCGAGGCGAACGCGACGGCCACGCCCATCGCGACGCTCGCGACGAGGCCGAGCGCCCCGCCCATGGTCACGTAGCGGAAATGCCGCCGCGCGCCCACCTTGTCGAGATAGGTGTAGACGATGCCCAGCAGGAGCGCCGCCTCGAAGGCCTCGCGCAGCGTGATGACGAACGTGGCGCCCATGCCGGCTCCGTTCCCGATCCCTACTCGACCACGATCCGGCCCTTCGCCGTGCTCTCGTGGTATTCCCCGATGAACGGGTAGGTGCCCGCCTTGAGCGCCCGGACCCTGATCTTCATCGTCTTCCCGCCGGGGATGACCTTTTCGATCCTGAGCTCCTTGCTCTCGAACTCCTCGGGTCCCGCGTCCTTGTTGGTGACGACGAGGACGAACGGGACGCCGGTCTTCACCTTGATCTCGTCGGGCTGGAAGCGATTGTTCTGGATCGTGACGGCGATCTCGGGCGGGTCCGCCGCGAGGGCCGCGGCCGTCGCCACGGCGAGCAGTGCGAGCGCTGCCAGGACACCTCTCATCGGATCCTCCCAGGCGGCCAGCTTGCCGAGATTAGGTATACCTAACCAAAAAGATACTGTCAACCTCAACCCCTGGTGGTGGGCCGCGGGCGCATGTACACTGCCTCGTCGTGGACGTCGCCCTGTTCGATTTCGAGCTGCCGCCCGCCCGCATCGCGCAGGCTCCGGCGCCGGCGCGCGACGCCTCGCGCCTGCTCCTGATCGACCGCGCCCGCGGCGCCCTCGAGGACCGCGTGTTCGCCGAGCTTCCCGACCTGCTGCGCCCCGGCGACTGCCTCGTCGTGAACGACTCGCGCGTGATCCCGGCGCGCGTCTTCGCGGCCGACGCCCGCGGCCGGCCCGTCGAGCTGCTCTTCCTCGAGCCGCACGGCGATCGGGCCTGGGCGGCGCTCGTCCGGCCCGGACGCCGCTGCCGGCCCGGCGTCGAGCTCGGGGCCGGGCGCGCCCGCCTGCGGATCGCCGCCACCCGCCCGGACGGGGCGCGGGTGATCGAGCGGCTCGACGGAACGATCGCCGACCTGCTCGAGACCGAGGGGCTGCCGCCGCTGCCGCCGTACATCGCGCGGCACGCGAAGCCCGAGGCCGAGGACCGGGAGCGCTACCAGACCGTCTACGCGCGAACGCCGGGCTCGGTCGCGGCGCCCACCGCGGGCCTCCACTTCACACCGGCGGTGTTCGAGCGCCTACGCGCGCGCGGCGTCGAGCTGCACGCCCTGACGCTCCACGTCGGGCCCGCGACGTTCCGCCCGATCACGGCGTCGCGGATCGAGGATCATGCGCTGCCGGCGGAGCGGGCCGTCCTGCCGCCCGGCCTCGCGGCGGCCGTGAGCCGCGCCCGCGCCGAAGGCCGCCGGGTCATCGCCGTGGGTACGACGAGCGCGCGCGCCCTCGAGGGCTTCGCGCGGGAGGACGGATCGCTCGCGCCCGCGGACGGCGCCGTCGGGCTCTGCATCGTCCCCGGCCACCGCTTCCGCGTCCTGGACGGCCTGCTCACGAACTTCCACCTGCCGCGCTCGTCCCTCCTCGTCCTCGTCGCCGCGTTCGCGGGGCGGGAGCTGATCCTCGGCGCGTACGCCCACGCGGTGCGCGCGGGGTATCGCTTCTACTCCTACGGCGACGCGACGCTGATCCTGTGAGCTGGGCACTCCTGGCGACGGACGGCGCCGCGCGCGCGGGCCGGCTCACGACCGCGCACGGGGCGGTGGACACTCCGGTGTTCATGCCCGTCGGCACCCGCGCCGCGGTGAAGAGCCTCGCGCCCGACGACCTGCGCGCCGCGGGCGCGCAGATCGTGCTGGGCAATACCTACCACCTGCTGCTGCGGCCCGGGCACGAGATCGTGCGCGAGCTGGGCGGCCTCCACCGCTTCATGGGATGGGACGGCGCGATCCTCACCGACTCGGGGGGATTCCAGGTCTTCAGCCTCGCGAAGCTCCGGACGGTCACGAAGGACGGCGTCGAGTTCCGTTCGCCCGTGGACGGCGCCGCGCACTTCCTCTCCCCGGAGCTCGCGATCGAGATCCAGCACGCCCTCGGCGCCGACATCATCCACCCGCTCGACGAATGCCTCGCGTATCCGGCGCCGCGCGAGGCCGCCGAGCGCTCGCTCGAGCTCACGTTCGGCTGGGCGGTTCGTTCGAAGGCCGCGCACGGGGCCGGCGGGGCGGTGCCGCAGGCGCTCTTCGGCATCGTGCAGGGTGGGACACACGAGGCGCTGCGCCGGCGCGCGGCGCAACAGACCGTGGCGCTCGGTTTCGACGGGTACGCCATCGGCGGCATGGCGGTGGGCGAGCCCAAGCCGGCGATGTACGATCTCACCGCGCTCGTCACCGGCCTCCTGCCCCAGGATCGACCGCGCTATCTGATGGGCGTCGGCAAGCCCGAGGACCTCGTCGAGGCCGTCGCGCGCGGCGTGGACATGTTCGACTGCGTGCTCCCGACGCGCAACGCGCGGAACGGCCAGTGCTTCACCTGGGACGGCCCCGTGACGCTCAAGCAGGCGCGCTGGACGCGCGATCCCGCGCCCCTCGACGCGGAGTGCGGGTGCTACGCGTGCCACGGATTCTCGCGCGCGTATCTGCGCCACCTCTTCATGTCGCAGGAGCTGCTCGCGTACCGCCTGCTCTCCCTTCACAATGTGCACTTCTTCGTCGCCCTCATGCGCGCGATGCGCGCGGCGATCATGGAGGGCGCGTTTGCGGCATTCTCGGCTCGGTTTTTCTCACGTTATGCAGTATCATCCGTGGATGCTTCGCGGGACTGATTCTCGAGGAGGGCGCGAGCGTTGTTGAGCGGCGGCGGTTCGAGCGCGGTCATGACCCAGCTTCTGTTCTTCGCCGCGATCTTCGCGATCTTCTACTTCCTGCTCATCCGGCCGCAGCAGAAGCAGAAGCGCGACCGCGAGACCATGCTCACCGCCCTCAAGAAGGGTGACCGCGTCGTCACCACGGGCGGGCTCCACGGCACGATCGCCGGGATCGACGACCAGAAGGTGGTCCTGCGCGTGGCCGATCAGGTCAAGCTCGAAGTCGACCGCGCCGCGATCGGGCGCATCGTGGAGGTCCAGGGCGAGAAGAATGCCTAGGAATTTCTGGCCGCGCGGCCTGCTCGTCCTCGTCGTGCTCCTCGGGTCCATCTGGTACCTCTACCCGCCGAAAAAGACGATCAACCTCGGCCTCGATCTGCAGGGGGGGATCCACCTGGTGCTGGGCGTCGAGGCGGACAAGCACGTGGCGAGCCAGACCGACCGGGCGGCCGAGGACCTCAAGGCGCAGCTCGAGCGCAAGGGCGTCGCCGTCAAGCGCATCGTCCGGGAGGGCGACTCGACGATCGCCGTCGAGCTCGCCTCGCCGCAGGCCTGGAACGACTTCCAGACGGTGACGTCGGAGTTCCAGCGCTTCGAGCGGCGTGACGAGGACGCGGCCGCGGGGCGGGTCAAGCTGGTGATGAGCGAGAAAGAGGTCGGCCGGCTCCGCGACGACGCCGTCCGGCAGGGGCTCGAGACCATCCGTAACCGCGTGGACCAGTTCGGCGTGGCCGAGCCGACGATCACCCGCCAGGGCGCCGACCGCATCCTGATCCAGCTCCCGGGTGTCCAGGATCCGGCGCGCGCGAAGGCGCTCATCGGCAAGACGGCGCTGCTCGAGTTCAAGCTCCTCGACGAGCGCACCGCGGTCGAAGAGGCGGTCAAGGGCAACCTTCCGGAGACCTCCGAGGTGCTCTACCAGCGGCGCATCGAAAAGGAGACGAAGGCGGAGCGGAAGGTGCCCTTCGTCGTGCAGAAGCGCGGTCTACTCACGGGGGCCGAGCTCACGCGCGCGGAAGTGCAGGCCGACCCGAACTCGCCGGGCAACTGGCAGGTCGCGATCGAGTTCACCGCGACCGGCACGCGGATCTTCGGCGAGGTGACCGAGCAGAACGTCGGCAAGCATCTGGCGATCATCCTCGACGGCAACGTCTACTCGGCGCCCCGCATCAACGAGCGCATCCCGGGTGGGCGCGCCGTCATCACGGGGCAGTTCACCGTGGACGAGGCGCGCGACCTCGCGATCGTGCTCCGCGCGGGCGCGCTGCCGGCGCCGGTCACGATCCTCGAGGAGCGCACGGTCGGACCGTCGCTCGGCGCCGACTCGATCCGCCAGGGCCTGATCGCGATCACGGCCTCCGCGGCGGTCGTCTTCGTGTTCATGCTGTTCTACTACCGGGTGTCCGGACTCATCGCCGACGTCGCGCTCGGCCTGAACCTCCTGATCCTCTTCGCGGCGATGGCCGCGTTCGGCGCCACGCTCACCCTGCCGGGCCTGGCCGGGATCGCGCTGACCGTCGGCATGGCGGTGGACACGAATATCCTCATCTTCGAGCGGATCCGCGAGGAGCTGCGGGTCGGCAAGACGCCGCGCTCGGCGATCGACGCGGGCTTCACGCGCGCGTTCCGCACGATCATCGACACGCACCTCACCGTCATGGTGACGGCGGCGATCCTCTACAACTTCGGCACGGGGTCGGTCAAGGGCTTCGCGGTCTCGCTGTTCGTCGGGCTCGCGGCGAGCCTCTTCACCGCCTACTTCTTCACGCGCCTGCTCTTCGACCTCGTGTACGTCGGCCGCCGCCAGCGGGTCGAGGCGATCTCGATCTGAGACGATGATCGAGCTCTTCAAGAAGCCCAACTACGATTTCATCGGCCGGCGGAAGTGGGCCTACTACGTCTCGATCGCGGCGACCCTGATCGCGATCGTGTCGCTGGTCGCCAAGGGCGGGCTCCGCTACGATCTCGACTTCACCGGCGGCACGCTCATCCAGGTGCGCTTCGAGCAAGCGCCCTCGGTCGGCCAGATTCGTGCCAGCCTCACGAAGATCCAGCTGGGAGAGTCCGTCATCCAGGAGTACGGGGACGCGCGCGAGTTCATCATCCGGCTGCCCCTCATCCAGCTCGCCTCGGAGGAGGTCGCCAAGCGCGTCCAGGGCGCGCTCGGCGCCGACCCCCAGCTCGGAGGGTTCGAGCTCCGCCGCGTCGAGTTCGTCGGGCCGCAGGTCGGACGCGACCTCCAGCTCCAGGCGATCTACGCGGTGATCGCCGGGCTCGTCGGTATCCTGCTCTACATCGCGGTGCGCTTCGACCTGAAGGGCGGGGTGGCGGCGGTCGTCGCCGTCTTCCACGACCTGCTGGTCTGTCTCGGCGCGCTCTCGATCGCCGATCGCGAATTCTCGCTCCCCGTGCTCGCCGCGCTGCTGACCGTCATCGGCTACTCGGTCAACGACACGATCGTCGCCTACGACCGTCTGCGCGAGAACCGCGGCAAGTTCATTCCCAAGGGACGCACCTTCGCCCAGCAGATGAACGACGCGGTGAACCAGACGCTGTCGCGGACCGTCCTCACGTCCCTGACGGTGTTCTTCTCGGCCTCGGTGCTGCTGTTCTTCGGCGGAAAGACGCTCGAGGACTTTGCCTTCGTCCTCTTCGTCGGTGTCATCACCGGGACGTACTCCACCACCTACGTCGCCGCCGCGATCGTCGTCGACTGGGCCCAGTACATCGAGAGCCGCCACCGGCGCGGCAAGAAGGCGGTCGCGAAGGCCTGACGATCCGCCGCGCCGTCTCCAAGAAAGAGGTGGCGAATCAGCGCCGGCCGTGTAAAATTACTTGTTTAATCAAAGGTTTTCACGGCATGACCCAACTGAAGACGCTGATCGAGGAGATTCCGAAGTACCAGCCAGGGGCCGACCTCGACCTGCTGGCCCGCGCCTACGAATTCTCGGCGGCGTCGCATAAGGGGCAGCAGCGAGCCTCCGGCGAGCCGTACCTCTCCCATCCCCTCGAAGTCGCCAGCCTCCTCGTCAACTTCAAGATGGACGTCACGACGGTCACCGCGGGCCTCCTGCACGACGTCCTCGAGGACACCAAGGCCACCAAGGCGGATCTCGAGCGCGAGTTCGGGAGCGAGATCGCCGAGCTCGTGGACGGCGTCACGAAGATCGGCAAGCTCGCCTTCTCCTCCCGTGAGGAGCGCCAGGCCGAGAACTTCCGCAAGATGCTCGTCGCGATGGCGCGCGACCTGCGCGTCCTGATGATCAAGCTGGCCGACCGCCTCCACAACATGCGGACACTCGACTACCTGCCGTCCGAGAAGGCGAAGAAGATCGCCCACGAGACGCTGGACATCTACGCGCCGCTCGCGCACCGCCTCGGCATGGCGAAGGTCAAGGCGGAGCTGGAGGATCTCGCGCTCCGCACGCTCGAGCCCCAGGCGTACGTGGATCTCCAGAAGCGCGTCGCCAAGCGCCGCCTCGAGCGCGAGGCGGATATCAACCAGGTCATCGCGATCCTCGAGCAGAAGCTGTCCGAGGTCGGCATCGAGTCGCAGATCCGCGGGCGCCCCAAACACTTCTTCTCGATCTGGAAGAAGATGAACGATCAGGGCCGCGAGTTCGACGAGATCTACGATCTGACGGCGGTCCGGGTCATCACGGGCTCGGTCCGCGACTGCTACGGCGCGCTCGGAGTCATCCACTCGCTCTGGAAGCCCGTCCCTGGCCGGTTCAAGGACTTCATCGCGATGCCCAAGGTCAACATGTACCAGTCGCTCCACACGACGGTCATCGGACCGAAGGGCGACCCGGTGGAGATCCAGATCCGTACCTGGGATATGCACCGCATCGCGGAGGAGGGTATCGCGGCGCACTGGCTCTACAAGGAGAAGAAGTCGGGCAAGGACAAGCTCGACGACTCGCTCCTGTGGCTCCGCCAGCTCATCGAGACCCAGCAGGACATGAAGGACCCGCGCGAGTTCATGGACACCGTGCGGGTCGACCTGTTCCCCGACGAGGTCTACGTGTTCACGCCGAAGGGTGACGTGAAGGCGCTCCCCGAGGGCGCGACGCCGATCGACTTCGCCTATGCCGTCCACACCAAGGTGGGCGAGCGTTGTGTCGGCGCCAAGGTGAACGGCAAGCTCGTCCCGCTCCGCTACACGCTCCGCCAGGGCGACATCGTCGAGATCGTCACATCGCCCACGCAGCATCCGAGCCGCGACTGGCTGAAGATCGTCAAATCGACGCGGGCCCGGTCGAAGATCAACCAGTGGCTCAAGGTCGAGGAGCGGGCGCGCTCGATCGAGCTCGGGCGCGAGCTGTTCGAGCGCGAGGCGCGGAAGTATCACCTGAGTCCCGCGCCGCTCCTCGGCGGCGAGGAGATCAAGAAGGTCGCGGCCGATCTGGGATATCCGGGACCCGAGGACCTCCTGGCCGCGATCGGCTACGGCAAGAGCTCGGTCCACCAGCTCCTGAACAAGCTCGCGCCGAATGCGCTGCTCGAGGCGCCGGAGAAGCCGCGCCCCTCGGCCGCCGCCCGCGCGAGGACGGAGCAGGGGGTCAGGATCCGCGGCGTCGACGACCTCCTCGTCCGGTTCGCGAAGTGCTGCAACCCGCTGCCGGGTGACCAGATCGTCGGCTTCATCACGCGCGGCCGGGGGCTCACGGTGCACGGCCGGGACTGCCTGACCGTCGCCAAGAGCGTTCTGGATCGCGAACGCCTCATCAACGTCGAGTGGGACGTGGCCGAGCCCGGCAAGCGGCCGGTGCGAATCGCGGTCTACATCGGCCGGGACCGGCCGGGACTCCTCTCGGAGATCACCGGAGCGATCTCGTCGCGGAACGGCAACATCACCAAGGCCGAGGTCACGGTCACCGACGACCGCCGCGGCATCAACCATTTCGTCGTCGAGGTCGCCGACCTCAGCCAGCTGCAGGACATCATCGGCGCGATCCGCGAGGTCCGCGACGTGATCAACGTCGAACGCGTCCGCGGGATCTAGCCGGTGACGCGGAGGCAGTTCGAGGCGCTGGTGGAGCGGGCGCTCCGGCGCCTGCCCGCGAAGTTCAAGGAGATGCTCGCCAACATCGCCGTCGTCGTCGAGGACTGGCCCGACGACGAGACGCTCGCCGAGCTCGAGATCGACCCGCCCGACACGCTCTACGGGCTCTACCGGGGCGTGGACCTGACGCACCGGGACTCGAACTACGGCAACGTCCTCCCCGACACGGTCACGATCTACCAGGGGCCGATCGAGGAGGACTGCGCCGACGAGCGCGAGATGGCCGAGCTCGTCCGCGACACGGTCGTCCACGAGATCGGCCACTACTTCGGTCTCGACGACGAGACGATGGAGCGCATCGAGGGCTCAGATTCCTAGATGACCACGGGCCGCGCGCTCGTCGACGGCCTGGCGGGCGTGGCCTCCGGCTACGCGCCCGATGCCCGGAAGGCCAAGCTCGAGCTCCTGACGCGGCTCGAGACGACGCGCGTGGCGGAGGCCGCGGCGCTCCTCCGGCTCCACGAGACGCTGTGTTTCCTCCAGGCGTATCCCGACGACGCCGAGGTCCTCGCGCGCGTCGATGGGGCGCTCGCGGCCTTCCCCCAGCGCGTGGCGCGACTCGGACCCGGGGCGCGCCGCCGGCTCCACGACAGCGGCATCGCGGAGGCGACGCTCGACTATCCGTTCGGCTATCCGATGGCGCGCTGGCTCGGGCGCCGGTTTCCGCGCGAGACCGAGGTCGCCTGGAACCGGTTCGAGGAGGTCGAACGGCTCGACGAGACACTCTCGCTCCTCGCGAGCGCGGCCGAGGGCGACGCCTTCAGCGAGGGCGGGATGGGCTGGCGGCGCTGGCTGCGCGTCGCGAAGGGCGGCCGGCGGATGACGGATCTCCAGCTGCTGCTCGAGATCTTCGAGCGCACCGGGCTTCCGGACGAGACCCGCGACTGGCTCTGGGAGAGTCTCGCGCTGCCCGTGCTCTGGCGCCCGCGGGGCCCGGGCGCGTCGCGCACGCTCGCGCGGGTCGCGGGGGCGCCCGGCTTCTTTCACGCCGAGGGTCTGCGCCGCGCGGCGGTGCCGCTGGCGCCTGCGCTCTCGGGCCCGCTCCCGGCGCTGCGGCGCGCGCCGCCGGCCCTCGCCGAGACCCTCATCGACGCCGCGCGCGTGACCATGGCCACGCGCCAGCGCGAGCTCCACGCGTTCTCGCACCCGAACCCCGACGACGTCCTGCTGGTGGACGCCGGCCGCGGCCTGCGTCTGGCGTTCTTCGGGATCGCGCCCGGCTTCCGGCTGCCGCTCGAGGGCTACTACGCGTTCCTCGCGCTGAAGAACGGGGTGCCCGTGTCGTACGGCGGAGGCTGGGAGCTCTTCGGCACGCTCGACTTCGCCATCAACGTCTTCGCCTCGTTCCGTCAGGGCGAGTCGGCGCTCCTCGCGACCGAGCTCCTCCGGGCCTACCGCCGGATCTTCGGCATGCGGACGATCGTCGTCGACCGCTACCAGCTCGGTCACGAGAGCATGGAGGCGCTCCGCTCGGGCTCCTTCTACTTCTATCATCGGCTCGGCTTTCGCCCGCGCGCCGCGGCGGTCCTCCGCGTGCTCGAACGCGAAGAGGCCAGGCTCGCCGCCGACCGCGGCTATCGCTCGCCGATCCCGGTGCTCCGGCGCCTCGCGGGCGACGAGGTCTACCTGACGCTTCCCGGCGGCCAGCCCGAGCCTGAGCGGCGTCTGCGCGCGACGGACGTCGCGGGACTCGTCGCCCGCTTCGTGGCCCGCGAATTTGGCGGTGACCGGCTCCGCGCGGAGCGCGAGTCGTCCGCGCGAGTCCGGCGCGCCCTCGGTCTCGGACGCGCGCGCGAGGAGTCGGCGAGCGAGCGGCGCGCCTTCGAGCAGATGTCACTCGTCGCCGCGCTGATCCCCGATCTCGCGCGCTGGCCCGCGGCGGAGCGCGCGGCGCTCACCGCGCTGATGCGCGCGAAGGGGGGCCGGACTGAGATCGAGTACGCGCGCCGGCTCGATCGGCACGGGCGCTTCCGCCGCAGCCTGGAAGCCCTCGCGCGCGCCTGACGCGCCTGTTGTCAGCACCCTCTGGCGCACTCTTCTAGTCCCGGCCCGTAAGTTTTCCCTTGACAGGCACTTTCATCATTCCTTATGGTTTCAGCGGATGCTGAAAGACAGGGAGTTAACGAAACATGCTCAAATCCGAGGAGATTCGTCGACAGGTGGCTCAGCGGCTTCGCGAGCTTCTACCGAAGGCGAAGGCCTGGGAGGAGAGCGCGGGCGTGAAGATCGCCGGTCAGAACGTAGATTTGTTGATCAAATTCCGCCTGGCCGACCAGGAGCACACTCTGGTCGTTGAAGTCAGCTCGCTCGGGCAGCCCCGGCAGATTCGCGCCGCCGTGACCCGTCTGTCAGAGATCCGACGTGAGGCTGCGGGAGCCTGTCCCGTTGCGGCCGCCGTGTACATCGGCCCCCAGAGCGCCCGAATCCTCAAGAGTCACAACCTCGGCTACGTGGACCTCTCGGGCAACTGTTCGCTGGCCTTCGAGAACGTCCTGATCGAGAAGGAGGGAAAGCGCAACGTCCGGGCCTCGACGCGGCCCCTGCGCTCGCTCTTCGCCCCGCGCGCGACGCGCGTGGTGCGGGTGCTCCTGGTCGATCCGGGGCGGGCCTGGCGGCTCGAGGAGCTCGCCCGGGCGGCCGAGGTGAGCCTGGGGCACGCGCACAACGTCGTGAAGCGGCTCGAGCAGCTCGCCTGGCTGGAGCGCGGCGAGGACCAGCGGATCCGCCTGGGCAAGCCGGCGGACCTCCTCGATAGCTGGTGCGACTCGTACACCTACCGGGTCAACGAGCTCGCGTCGTACCTGGCGCCCGAGCGCGTCAGCCGCCGGTTCATGGCCGAGGTCGCGCGCGTGGCCGGTGCGGAGGGACGCCGCTACGCGTTCACCCTCAACGCCGGCGTCTCGCTGGTCGCGCCGAATCTCCGTGTGCCCGTCGTCCACTGCTACCTCGAGGGTGACCCGGCGCCGGTCGCGCGCGCCCTCGGGCTCCGCCCCTCCGCGGAGGCCGACGGCACCCTGCACCTGCTCGCGCCCTATGACCCCGGCGTCTTCCACGGCGCGCTCGAGAAGGGCGGGCTGAAGGTCGTGTGCCTGCCACAGCTCTACGCCGACCTGCTCCGCTACGAGCGGCGCGGCCGCGACCAGGCCGAGCATCTGCGCCGCGAGGCGATGGGCTACTGAGTTCCGAGGAAGGGGGTGAACCCATCCATGAAGAAGAAGGCGGCCAAGAAGAAAAAGAAGAGGTAACGAGGCCGTGTCGTGCAGCGGTGAATCCTACGACGAGGGGAGGTGAGACCTCTCATGGCGAAGAAGAAGGCCACGAAGAAGAAGAAGAAGAAGTAACGCTGTATGTCGTACCGGGTGGGGGGTGGCGGCCTCCCACCAGTGACCATTCGGGAGGGGGCGACGCCCCCTCCCGTTTGTGTGTCTCGTGCTTAAATGACCTTCGTGACCTTGCCCGCCTTGAGACAGCGGGTGCACACGCGCAGGCGCCGGGTCCGGCCCTCGACGAGCGCCCGCATGGAGACGAGGTTCGGGAGCCAGCGCCGCTTCGTGAGCTTGTGCGCGTGGCTGATCGTATGACCCACCGAGGGACCCTTCCCGCAGAGATCGCACCGCTGCGCCATCACCGCTCCTTCTGGCCGGATTCACGACGGAGGAGACGAACGCACTGTATAGCACAGGGGCGTGCATGACGCAAACCTCGGCGCCCCGCGCGGGCCTCGCGACGCCGCTCCAGTTCCTGAAGGGCGTCGGCCCGCGGCGCGCGCAGCAGCTCGAGCGCAAGGGGCTCCGGACCGTCGAGGAGGCGCTCTTCTTCCTGCCCCTGCGCCACGAAGACCGCACCCGCCTGACGCCGTTCGGCGCGCTCCAGCCGGGGCAGGCCGCGACGTGCTCGGGCACGGTCGCGGGCCTGAGCCCGCCGCCGCCGGGCCGGTCGCGCGCCCCCTTCAGCGTGCTCCTGCGCGACGCGAGCGGATACGCGACCGCGAGCTGGTTCAACGCCGGCTACCTCGCGCGCGTGTTCAAGCGCGGCCAGCGCCTCGTCCTCCACGGACGCGTCGGGCGCTACAAGGGCGCGCTCGTGCTGCAGCAGCCCGACTGGGAGATCGTCGAGACCGGCGAGGACGACCGCCTGCACACGGGGCGGCTCGTGCCCGTCTACTCGACAACCGAGGGGCTCCCGCAGCGCGCGCTGCGCTCGCTCCTCTGGCGGCTGGTGGACGAGTTCGCACGCGAGGTGCCCGAGGTTCTGCCCGATGCCGTCCGCGCGCGCCGCCGGTTGATACCACTGGCGCAGGCGCTCGCCGACGCGCACTTCCCCGAGACGGACGGCGCGCTCGCCGCGGCCCGGCGCCGTCTGGCGTTCGACGATTTCATGCTGCTCCAGCTGGGCCTCGCGATCCTGCGCTCGCGCACGACGCGGGCGCGCGGCCTCGCGCTGAGCCCGCGCGGGGACCTGGTCCGCCGCCTCCGCGCGACGCTCCCGTATACCCTCACGGGGGCGCAGGAGCGCGTCTGGGAGGAGATCCGGCGGGACATGGCGGCGCCCCACCCGATGCATCGGCTGCTCCAGGGTGACGTGGGCTCCGGCAAGACGATCGTCGCCGCCCTCGCCGTGCTCACGGCGGTCGAGGCCGGCTACCAGGCCGCGGTGATGGCGCCGACGGAGATCCTCGCCGAGCAGCACTTCATGACGTTCCGCCAGCTTCTCGAGCCGCTCGGCGTGCCCGTGAGCCTCCTGACCTCGTCGCTTCCGGCGCGCGAGCGGGCGGCGCGCCGCGCCGCCCTCGCCGCGGGCGAGCTGCCGGTCGGCGTCGGCACCCACGCGCTCGTCCAGGAGGGCGTGGAGTTCCGCCGCCTGGGCCTCGCGGTCGTGGACGAGCAGCACCGCTTCGGCGTCGCGCAGCGCGCGCGTCTCCGCGAGAAGGGCGAGCATCCCGACCTGCTCGTCATGACCGCGACGCCGATCCCCCGCACGCTCGCGCTGACGCTCTACGGCGACCTGGACGTCTCGGTCCTCGACGAGCTGCCGCCGGGCCGCCGGCCCGTCGTGACCGTCGCGCGCACCGAGGGCAAGCGCCGCGCGATCTACAAGTTCCTGCGCGACCAGACCGGGGAGGGCCGCCAGATCTACATCGTCTATCCGCTCGTCGAGGAGTCCGAGGCGCTGGACCTGAAGGCCGCCACCGACATGGCGCGGCGTCTGGCGGACGAGGTGTTCCCGGAGCTCGCCGTCGGCCTGCTGCACGGCCGGCTCGGCTTTCCGGAGAAGGACGCCATCATGCGGCGGTTCAAGGCCGGCGCGATCCAGATCCTCGTCGCGACCACGGTGATCGAGGTGGGCATCGACGTCCCGAACGCGTCGGTCATGCTCGTCGAGCACGCCGAGCGCTTCGGCCTCTCGCAGCTCCACCAGCTCCGGGGCCGGGTGGGACGGGGCCCGTGGAAGTCCTTCTGCATTCTCCTGACGAGCGGCCGCCTCGGCGAGGAGGCGCAGCGGCGGATCGACGCGATGGTCGCGACGAGCGACGGCTTCAAGATCGCCGAGGCGGACCTCGAGCTCCGCGGTCCGGGCGAGTTCTTCGGCACCCGCCAGTCCGGGCTGCCGGAGTTCCGGACGGCCGATCTCCTGCGCGACGCGGCGATCCTCGAGGAGGCGCGGCAGGAGGCGCAGGTGATCGTCGGAAGCGATCCGGAGCTGCGGGACCCGGCGCACCGCGCCCTGCGGGCGATGCTCCTCGCGCGGTGGCGGGGCAAGCTCGCGCTCGCGAGCGCGGGGTAGGCGACGCGGTGCGCGTCATCGCGGGCGCCTTCAAGGGCCGGCGGCTCGTGACGCCGCGCGGGGCGACGACGCGGCCGACGGCCGATCAGGTCCGGATCGCGCTCATGGACACGCTCGCGCCGCGCCTGGCGGGCGCGCGCGTGCTCGACCTCTTCGCCGGCGCCGGTGGCGTGGGCCTCGAGGCCCTCTCGCGCGGCGCCGCGCACGCGACGTTCGTCGAGCGCGACGCGCGCGCCGTCGCGGCGCTCGGCGAGAACGTCGAGACGCTCGCCGTCGCCGACCGGACGCGCGTCGTCCGCGCCGACGTCGCCCGCGCGCTCGGACGCCTGGCCGCCGGGGGCGAACGCTTCGACGTCGTCTTCCTCGACCCACCCTACGACGGCGACCTCGTCGCGGAGACGCTCGCGGCCCTCGGCGCGGGCGGCGTCGCGGCGCCGGCGGCCGTCGTCGTCGCGCAGCACTTCACGAAGCGCGCGCCGGCCGCGGTGTACGGCGTCCTGGAGGCGTTCCGCGCGCGCCGTTTCGGGGAGACGACCTTGACTTTCTTTCGAGCCGAAGGGTAGCCTACGGACCGTGGCCAAGCGCGCGGTCTATCCCGGCATGTTCGACCCCGTGCACAACGGCCACGTGGACGTCATCCAGCGCAGCCTGCAGATCTTCGACGAGCTGATCGTCGCCGTGGTCGCCAACCCCTCGAAGGAGCCCCTCTTCTCGGTGAAGGAGCGCCTCGAGATGATCGACGAGGCCACGTCGTCGCTCCACTCGAACTTCCGCATCGTCGCGTTCGACGGGCTGCTGATCGATCTCGTGGCGCGCGAGCGGGCCGACTGCATCGTCCGCGGCATCCGGGCGGTCTCGGACTTCGAGTACGAGTTCCAGATGGCGCTGATGAACCGCAAGCTCCGGTCCACCGTCGAGACGGTCTTCCTCATGCCGCACGAGAAGTACACGTACATCTCCTCGCGCCTCATCAAGGAAGTCGCCAGCTTCGGCACCGCGGTCACCGGGCTCGTCCCGCCGATCGCCGAGAA
>JBGQEL010000084.1:0-19222 GCA_041496385.1 Methylomirabilia bacterium
AGGCCGTCCGCGATCTCGTCCGCTCGGCCTTCGGCCACAACGGCCAGAAGTGCTCGGCGACCAGTCTCGCCATCTGCGAGGCCGAGGTGTACGACGACCCCGACTTCAGGCGCCAGCTCCGCGACGCCGCGGCCAGCCTCGAGGTGGGCAGCGCGTGGGAACTATCGAGCCGTATCACCCCGCTGAGCCAGACGCCGGGCGCCGCGCTCCGACGCGCGCTCACCGTCCTCGACGAGGGCGAGGAATGGCTGCTCGAGCCGCGCCCGGCGGCGGACAACCCGCAGCTCTGGTCCCCCGGCATCAAGCTCGGGGTGCGGCCCGCCTCCTTCTTTCACCGCACGGAGTGCTTCGGCCCCGTGCTGGGACTGATGCGCGCCGGGGACCTCGACCAGGCCATCGAGCTCGCCAACGCGCAACCGTTCGGGCTCACCAGCGGGATCCAGACGCTGGACGATCGCGAGATCGCGCACTGGGTCGACCGTATCGAGGCCGGCAACCTCTACGTCAACCGTCCCATCACCGGGGCGATCGTCGGCCGCCAGCCCTTCGGCGGCTGGAAAGCCTCCTCGGTGGGACCGGGGGCCAAGGCCGGCGGCTGCAACTACGTGCTGCAGCTCGCGCGCTGGCGCCAGATGACGCGCCCCGCCGGCGACGACGAGTCACTCCCGGAGCCGATGGCCGCACGGCTCGAGCGATGCCTGGCCGCGCTGTCCGACGCCGACGCGTGCGCCCTCGTGCGGGCGAGCGCGGCCAGCTACGCCCGCGCGTGGCGCCAGCACTTCAGCCGCGAGCACGATCCGAACGCGATCCGGGGAGAGCGGAACGCCTTCCGCTACCGACCGTGCCGCCGCGTGATCGCACGGGGAACGACCGCGCGGCCGGAGGCCGCCGCGGCGTTGTGCCAGGTCATCCTGGTGGCGTGCGTTGTGGGAACGCCCCTGACCGTGAGCCTGTCGCCGGACTCAGGACCCTGGGCGTGGCTCGCGGAGTGCGGCGGGGTGGAGCTCGTGGTGGAGGCGGAGGCCGGGTTCGTAGACCGCCTGGCGCATCCGGACGATGCGGAGCGCGTGAGGGTGTGGGAGCCGATCTCGATCGCGGCCCGCGCCGCCGCCAACGGCACCGGCGTCACCGTCATCGACGCGCCCGTTCTCGCCAACGGACGCCTGGAGCTCCGCGGCTATCTGAAAGAGCAGACGGTCTCCCGGGTCCTCCATCGCTATGGCAGCATGACGGAGCCCTCAGCCACCGAGTGAGCCGCGCCGTGCCGACGCGCCGACCGCGGCCTCGACATCCCCTGCCCGGCCCGCGCTCGCAAGCCACTGGAAGACCGCCGACGACTCGGTTACCCTCGCGTCACCCGCGGTGACGGTCGCGGCCACTGGACGCACGACGCGTGGAATGCCACGGGAACGATGAAAGGAGCGGCGCCATGAGGATGAAGAACGCACTGTATCTGGGCGTGGCGGCGGTCGGGATCGCCGTGGTGTGGGCCGGCTCGGTGGTCACGCTCGGCGCCCAGCAAGCCGCGAGCCCGGCGGTGAGCATCGACAACGACGACATCGGCGGCGTGGTCACGGGGCCGAGCGGGCCCGAGGCCGGCGTCTGGGTGATCGCGGAAACGAGCGATCTGCCCACCAAGTTTTCCAGAATCGTCGTCACCGACGACCAGGGCCGGTACGTGGTGCCCGACGTTCCAAAAGCAAAATACAAGGTGTGGGTGCGCGGCTACGGCCTCGTCGATTCACCGAAGGTCGACGGCGAGCCCGGCAAACAGTTGAATCTCCGCGCGGTGGCGGCGCCGAACGCGGCCGCGGCGGCGCAATACTATCCGGCGATCTACTGGTACTCGATGCTCAAGATCCCGGACGCGGACCAGTTCGGCGGCAAGAGCAACATTCCCGCGAACATCACCCAGAGCGACTGGCTCACCGTGGTGAAGAACCGGTCCTGTGTCGGCTGCCATCAGCTGGGCCAGCTGTCCACCCGCACGATCCCCGCGGCGCTCGGCCAGTTCGAGTCATCGGAGAAGGCGTGGATCCGCCGCGTGCAGTCCGGACAGGCCGCGCCGTTCATGCTCAATCCGTTGACCGCGGTCCTGGGCGGTGTCCCGTTCAAGTACTTCGGCGATTGGACCGACCGCATCGCCAAGGGCGAGCTGCCGCACAGCAAGCCGCCGCGGCCGCAGGGCGTCGAGCGCAACATCGTCGTGACCACCTGGGAGTGGGGCGACCCGAAGAAATACCTCCACGACCTGATCGCCTCGGATCGCCGCTATCCGACGGTCAACGCCTACGGCCCGCTCTACGGCTCGCCCGAATACGCCACTGACGACTACCCGATCCTCGATCCCAAGACGCACGTCGTCACGACCTTCAGAGCCCCCGTGCGTGACGCCGACACGCCGGAGGCGCTGGGCCCCGGACACGCCGCGATCGAGAAGCCGATGGCGCCGTCGCCCTACTGGGGCGAGGAGAAGCTCTGGGATACCAAGGCCAACAACCACAACGGCATGTTCGACAGGAAGGGCAGGGTCTGGTTCGCGGCGACGGTGCGCGGCCCCAACAACCCGGACTTCTGCAAGAAGGGCTCGGACCATCCGTCGGCCAAGCTGTTCCCGCTGGAGCGGACGAACCGCGCGCTCACGTTCCTCGATCCGAAGACGAAGAAGTACACGTTCGTCGATACGTGCTTCCAGACCCATCACCTGCAGTTCGGCTACGACGCCAACGACACGGTGTGGACCAGCGGCGGCGGCCCCGTCGTCGGCTGGGTCAACACCAAGATGTTCGACGAGACGGGCGACGCGGTCCGGTCGCAAGGGTGGACGGCGTTCGTGCTCGACACCAACGGCAACGGCAAGCGCGACGACTACGTCGAGCCCGATAAACCCGTCGATCCGACCAAGGACAAGCGCATCGCCGGGGGCTTCTACGCCGTCATGCCGAGCCCCGTCGACGGCTCGGTCTGGGGCTCCGTCAGCGCATTCGGCGGTACCGCGGCGGTCGTGCGGGTAGCACCCGGGCCGAACCCGCCGGCGACGGCGCTCGCGGAGATCTACAACGTGCCAAAGCCCTACTTCGGCATCCGCGGCGCCGACATCGACAAGCAGGGCGTGGTGTGGGCGTCCATGGGGAGCGGCCACATCGGCAGCTTCGACCGTCGCAAGTGCAAGGGGCCGCTCAACGGGCCAAAGGCCACCGGCGATCACTGCCCGGAGGGCTGGGCCTTCTACCAGTATCCCGGCCCGGGATTCCAGGGCATCGGGGAGAACAGCGCCGAGTCGAGCTACTACACCTGGGTCGACCAGCACAACACGTTCGGGCTCGGCGAGGACGTGCCGATGTCGACGGGCAACCTCAACGACGGCCTCGTCGCGCTCAAGGACGGCAAGATGATCGTGCTGCGCGTGCCGTACCCGCTGGGCTTCTACGCCAAGGGGTTCGACGGACGCATCGACGACCCGAACGCCGGCTGGAAGGGCCGGGGATTGTGGACGACGAGCGGAGACCGGGCGCCGTGGCTCATGGAAGGCGGCAAGGGCAAGAAGCCCGTGGTCGTGCACTTCCAGCTGCGGCCCGATCCGCTCGCTCACTGATCGCCGTGATGGACGCGGCTACTCCTTCGTCACGTGCTCCACACGCAGGTCGAAGCCGCTCGGGTGGAGCTTGAAGCCCTTCACGCCGGCGCGCGTGGCGACGACCTGGACCTCGTGGTCGACGAAGACCCAGGGCGCGTCCTCGACGATGAGGCGCTGCGCCTTCTTGTAGAGCTCGGCGCGCTTGCCGCGGTCGGCGACCTGGCGGGCCTGGACGAGGAGCTGGTCGACCTCGGGGTTGTTGTAGTTCGACCTGTTCGGCAGCGGCTGATTCTTCGAGAAGAAGAGGGGGTACATCGACAGGTCCGGGTCCTCCGACTTGAGGAACCAGGAGAGCGCGAACATCGCCGGCGCCTCCGCGCGGATCTTGCCGAGGTACGAGCCCCACTCGAACGTCTTCAAGTTCGTCTTGACGCCCACGGCCGCCAGGTTCGCCTGCATCACCGTCGCCATCTCGACCGGCGCCTGCATCCCGGAGCCTGACTCCGGCACCCAGAAGTCCACCTCGAGGCCGTTGGAATAGCCGGCCTCGGCGAGGAGCTTCCTGGCAGCTCCGGCGTCGTACGCATACTTGCGCACGTTCGGCTCGAACGCCCACGTGCCGGGGAGCAGCGGACCGACCGCCGGGATGCCGGTCCCTTTGAGGATGTCGCGGACGATCGCGTCCTTGTTGACGGCGTGGTTGAAGGCCTGACGCACGCGGCGATCGGTGAACGGCTTCTTCTCGACGTTGAAGCCGGCGTACCACACCGTGAGGCCGGTCTTCCTGTGCACGGTGACGCCGGACGTCTTCTCGAGCCGCGCGATGAAATCGGGCGGGATGGGCAGGATGAGGTCGACGCCGCCCGTGAGCAGCTCCGTCACGCGGGCGTTGGCCTCAGGGATGCCTCGATAGACCAGCATCTGCGGCTTGCCCTTGGTGCCCCAGTAGTCGTCGTTGCGCTTCAGCGCGAGGCGGCTGCCGCGCTCCCAGGACTCGAACTTGTACCGCCCGCTGCCCACGGGCTTCGTGTCGAAGTCCGCGGGCGCCTTCATGAAGGCCGCCGGACTCACGATCGCGCAGTTCGGCAGCGCGAGCAGCGCCAGAAGCGAGCTTGTCGGGTACTTGAGCTGCAGCTGCACGGTCTGCGGGTCGAGCGCCTCGACCGACTTCACGCTCGAGAGATAGCCGGTGACGAACGACCACTTGCCGCTCTTCGCGTGCGGGTGGGCGGGATCGATGACGCGGTCGAAGGTGAACTTGACGGCCGCGGCGTCGAGCGGCGTGCCGTCGTGGAAGCGGACGCCCTTGCGCAGCTTGAACGTCCACGTCAGCCCGTCGGACGACGCGGTCCAGGACTCCGCGAGCCCGGGGACGATCTCGGTGCTGTCGTCGGGCGTGGCGACGAGCGTTTCGAAGATCTCGGCGGTCACCCGCAGCGTGTGGAGCCCCAGCGCCTGGCCGGGATCGAGCCCCGGCGGCTCCGCCTCCATGCCGACCACGACCACGTCGCGCGGGACCTGCGCCCACGCGGGGGCCGCGAGCAGCACGACGGCGAGCAGCGTTGCGACGAGGGTTCTCATGAGATGAACCTAGAGCGTCTTGACGACTTCGGCCGGCCAGGCGCGTGCGTCGACACGCGCGTGCCACTCCTTGATCTTCCCGTCGCGGTCGATCACCACGCCGACGCGCTGGGCGCCCTTCTGCGGATCGACGTTGGCGCCGTAGGCGGTGCCGATCGTCCGGTCGGTGTCACAGATCAGGGGGAAGTTGAAGGTGAACTTCTCGGCGAAAGCCTTGTTCTCGGCCGGCGTATCGAAGGACACGCCGAGGATCGCGGCGCCCTTGCGGTCGTAGTCGGCCTTCAGGTCGCGGAACCCGCAACCTTCCGCCGTTCAGCCCGGGGTGTCCGCCTTGGGGAAGAACCAGAGCACGACCGACTTGCCCTTGAAGTCCGAGAGCTTCACGGTCTTGCCGGTGTGGTCTTTGCCGGTGAAGTCGGGCGCCTTGTCTCCTGGATTGAGCATGAGTCCTCCTTGCCGAGCATCCTGCGCCAGCGCCGGCGCGGGGTCAAGGAGCGGGCGGCCGGCTGTACAATCCACCGCAGGAGGAACGTCCCCATGAGCGAGGCGCGCACGCATCCGAAGCTGGAACTGTCGCACACGGCGATGAGCGAGGAGGACGCGCTGCGCCTGCTCGACGGCCACCGCATCCGCCTGGGGAGCCGCACGATGGACCCCAAGGCCCAGATCGTCGGCGAGTTCGTCAAATCCGTCCGCGTGCCGGGCTATTTCCCCCCGTTGCCCGAGCTGCGCCAGCAGCTCCGCACGATGGTGACGCTGATGGACGAGCCGGCGCCGGCGCTGCCGCGCATCGAGGACACCAAGATCCCGGGGCCCGCCGGCGAGATTCCGGCGCGCGTCTACGCCGCGAGCGTCGGGGGCGCGCCGCGGCCGGCGGTGGCGTACTTCCACGGCGGCGGCTGGGTGCAGGGCGACCTCGAGACCCATCACGGGCTCTGCGCGCGGCTGGCCCAGCGCTCGGGCGCGCTCGTCGTCGCCATCGACTACCGGCTGGCGCCCGAGCACAAGTTCCCGGCCGCCGTGGAGGACTGCCTGGCGGCCTATCGCTGGCTTCGGACCCACGGGCGCGAGATCGGCGCCGACCCCGCCCGCGTGGCCGTCGCCGGCGACTCGGCCGGCGGCAATCTCTCGGCCGTCGTCTCGCAGCTCGCCGCCTCCGGCGGCACGCCCGTGCCCACGTGCCAGGTGCTGATCTACCCCGGCGTCGACTTCTCGTTCGAGACGGACTCGCACCGCGACCTGAAGGACGGGCACGTGATCCCGCGCGAGCGTCTCGTCTGGTACGCGGAGCAGTACCTGAGGAGCGAGGCGGACAAGGCCGACCTGCGCGCCTCGCCCCTGCGCGCGCCAAGCCTCGCCGGCCAGCCGCCGGCGCTCATCATCACTGCCGGCTTCGATCCGCTGCGCGACGAGGGCCGCGCGTACGGCGATCGGCTGCGCGAGGCCGGCGTGGACGCGGTCCACCGCGAGTACCCGGGCCAGATCCACGCGTTCGTCTCGCTGACCAAGGCGATTCCGCAGGGCCTGGCCTGCACGCTCGAGATCGCCGAGTACCTGCGGCGGCGCCTGTGAGGTGGCAACGCACCGTGACCGTGATCGGCTGCCACGTGGGCGGTGAGGACAACCACGTGATCGTCGGCGGCGTGCTGCCGCCGCCGGGCGCGACCATGTTCGAGAAGAAGCGCTACCTCGAGACGCACGGCGACGAGCTGCGGCGCTGGCTCCTGCACGAGCCACGGGGGAAGCCCACGCTCTGCGTGAATCTCGTGACGCCGTCCACCCGGCCCGACTGCGACGTGGGCCTGATCATCATGGAAGCGACCGACTATCCGCCGATGTCCGGGTCGAACACCATCTGCACCGTCACCGTCCTCCTCGAGACCGGCATGCTGCCGATGCGCGAGCCCCTGACGCGCGTCACCCTGGACACGCCCGCGGGCCCGGTGCCCGTCGAGGCGCGCTGCCGCGACGGCAAGGTGGAGCGGGTGCAGTTCACGAACGTCCCGTGCTTCATCACGCATCTCGGCGCCAAGCTCGACGTCGAGGGCCGGGGCCCGATCCCGGTCGACGTGGCCTACGGCGGCGCCTTCTTCGCCATCGTCGACGCGCCGTCCCTCGGCTTCGCGGTGGAGCCGAAGGAGGGGCGGGAGCTGGTCGCCCTCGGCAACCGGATCACGGCCGCCGCCGCCCGGCAGCTTCCCGTGCGCCATCCCGAGAATCCCGACATCCACACCGTGACCTTCACCGAGTTCGCCATGCCCTTCACGGGCCCGGGGACGGTGAGCCGGAACGCCGTGATCGTCGCCCCCGGCCGCATCGACCGCAGCCCCTGTGGCACCGGCACCTCCGCGCGCCTGGCGGTGCTGCACGCGCGCGGGCAGCTCGCGGCGGGGCAGGGATTCGTCCACGAGTCGATCATCGGCTCGCGCTTCGAGGCGGGCATCGCGAGCGAGACCACGGTGGGAGGACGGCCGGCCATCGTCCCCACGATCGCCGGCCAGGCGTGGATCACGGGCGTGTTCCAGCACGGCCTGGATCCATCCGACCCGTTCCGGGGCGGCTTCACGCTGCCGGACATGTGGTTCGCGTGACGCCGCTGCGCGGGCCGAAGGGGAGCTTCCTTCTCGGAAACGCCCGCGAGTTCCAGCGTGATCAGCTCGGGTTCTATGCGTCGTGCGCGCGCGAGTACGGCGACGTCGTGCCGTTTCGGCTGGGTCCGTTCCGCGCCCTGCTGGTCTACCATCCGGACGCCATCGAGGAAGTCCTGGTGACTCGGAACCGGGACTTCGTCAAGAGTCCCGGCGTCCGGCTGCTCCGGCCTCTGGTCGGCGACGGCGTGTTTCTTGCCGAGGGCGCGGCCTGGTTGCGCCAGCGCCGTCTCGTGCAGCCCGCGTTCCACCGCCAGCGCGTCACCGGCTACGGCGGTGTCATGACCGCCTTCACCGAGCGCCATCTGGCCGGCTGGAGGGACGGGGCTGTCGTCGATGTGCACGCGGAGATGATGGCGGTGACCCAGGCCATCGTCGCCAAGACGCTCTTCGACGCCGACATCTCCGGCGACGCCCACGCGGCCACCCAGGCGGCGGAGGTGCTGATGGCGGACTTCGGCGCGCGCATGCAGGCCTCCCGCCTGCTTCCGCACTGGGTGCCGACGCCGGCCAACGTGAAATCGAGCCGGGCGATCCGGCGCCTCGACCAGCTCGTCTACCGCATCATCGCGGAGCGTCGAGCGAGCCGCGAGGACCGCGGCGATCTGCTCTCGATTCTCCTCGGCGCTCAGGACGCCGACGATGGCAGCCGGATGACCGACCGCCAGGTCCGCGACGAGGTGATGACCCTCTTCCTGGCGGGCCACGAGACCACCGCCGTCGCGCTGTCGTGGACCTGGTACCTGCTCGCCCAGCACCCGGACGTCGACGCCCGGCTCGCCGAGGAGCTCCGCGCGGTGCTGGGCGGTCGCGCCCCGACCGCGGACGATCTGCCGAAGCTCACGTACGCCGAGATGATCGTGAACGAATCCATGCGACTCTACTCGCCGGCGTACGGGATCGGGCGCCAGGCGTCGCGGCCGACCGAGATCGCCGGGCACCCCGTGAAGCGCGGGACGATCGTGATCATGCCGACCAGCGTGGTGCAGCGCGACCGCCGCTGGTTCGAGGACCCCGACGCCTTCCGTCCGGAGCGCTGGGCCGGCGACCTCATCCGCCGGCTGCCGCGCTACGCCTACTTCCCCTTCGGCGGCGGCCCGCGCCAGTGCATCGGCATCGGGTTCGCGATGATGGAGGCCATCCTGCTCCTCGCGACGGTCGCCCAGCGCTTCCGCCTGTCGCTGGTCCCCGGCCAGCGGATCACGCCGACGCCCTACGTCACCCTGCGCCCCGAGCCCGGGATCCGCATGCTGCTCGCCCGGCGATGATGATCGGCATCGAGTTCACGACGTTCTCGTTGATCGGCCGGTGCGAGCGTACCGGCATGTTCGGCATCGCCATCGCGACCAGCGAGATGGCCGTCGGCTCGCGCTGCATCCACGTCGCGCCGGGGGTGGGCGCCGTCGTCACCCAGGCCAGCACCAATCCGCGCCTCGGTCATCTCGGATTGAATCTCCTGCGCGCCGGGTACTCGGCGCCGCGCGTGCTGGAGGAGATCGCCGCGAGCGACCACTTCGTCGAGCGCCGGCAGCTCGGGTGTCTGGACGTGACCGGTCTCGCCGCGGCGCGCACGGGGTCCGCGAACAAGCCGTGGGCGGGCCATCGCGTCGACCGGAACGTGGTCGTCGCGGCCAACATGGTCGCCGGCGCCGGGGTCGCCGACGCGATGTTCGGTGCATTCCAGCAGGGCGCCGACCTTCCATTGTGGGAGCGGTTGCTGCGATCGCTCGAGGCGGGGAAGGCGGCCGGAGGCCAGCCGAACGGCGAGGTCTCCAGCGGGCTCTTCGTCGTGGACCGCGAGCCGTACGCCACGGTCGATCTGCGGGTCGATCTGCATCCCGAGCCCGTCGCCGAGCTCCGCCGGCTGGCCGACGCGTACTTTCCGCTGGTGGCGTACTACAACCTGCGCCCGCGCGATCCGAACGTGCCGCCGGCCGCCGAGTGGCTCGCCGCGCAGCGGCGGCGGGGCGGGGGTTAGGCGAAGATCTCAGCGAGCGCTAGCGTGACGTCGGGGAACGCCTGCAGAGCGACCGTCGCCTCGGGACCCGCGACCCGCGTGACCTCGCGATAGCTCTCGGCGTGGGGCGCGCGGTGGACATCGACGCTCTCCGCGACGCAGTCCACGATCCAGTACTCCGGGATACCGGCCGCGGCGTAGAGCCTGAGCTTCGTCGAGCGGTCGTAGGCCAGGGAGCTCTCCGCTACCTCGACGAGCAGGAGCACGTCGTTTGCGTCGGCCTCGCGATCCTTGTAGGGCACCGTGCGACGACGAAGGATCTGGACGTCGGGCTCGGGCTCGGTATCGTCGGCGAGCACGATAGGCATCTGGATGGATACGATCGCGCGGCCGGCCAGGCCCGCGTCCAGAAGATGGGTCAGGTTGTCGATGAACGCGCGATGCCGTCGGCCCTGGGGAGATATCTTGATGATCTCGCCACTGATCAGCTCGACCCGGTCGGTCGGCTTGAGGATGCCCACCTCGCCCATCCGGTGATACTCCTCGCGCGTGAAGAGCCGCCGCGCTGCCGCCACCTCGACCGCCATGTCCAGCCTCCCCTTTGAACCGGCCTCATCGAGCAGCATATAGCCGCTCTTGGGCCCTGTCGGAAAGTCCCTAGAAGGATACACTGGCGCCGAAGGCCAATGATCGTTCACGGACGCTGCGAGCCCGGATTCAACCGCGTGCGAGATGCGCTCGCCGAGATCTTCGTCGCCGGCGCCGAGGTGGGCGCCGCGCTCGCCGTCTACGTCGACGGGCGCGCCGTCGTCGACCTGTGGGGCGGCCACGCCGACGCCGCGCGGACGCGACCGTGGGAGCGCGACACGATCGTCAACCTCTACTCCGTCGGCAAGGCGGTCACCGCCGTCTGCGCGCTCCGCCTCGTCGAGGCCGGCCTGCTCGATCTCGACGCCCCCGTCGCGCGCTACTGGCCCGAGTTCGCGCAGGCGGGCAAGGCGCAGATCCCCCTGCGCTATCTACTGACGCATCAGGCGGCGCTCCCGGCCATCGCCCGCGCGCTGCCCTCGGGGACGTGGAGTCGCTGGGACGTCATGACCGAGGCGCTCGCCGCCCAGGCGCCGTGGTGGGAGCCGGGCGCGGGCCACGGGTATCACGTCAACACACAGGGATTCCTCGTGGGCGAGGTCGTGCGACGCGTGACCGGCAAGACGCTCGGGACTTACCTACGCGAGAGCCTCTCCGGCCCCGCCGGCGTCGACTTCTTCATCGGCGTCGGCCCGGGGCTCGACGGGCGCTGCGCCGACCTGCTGCCTCCACTGGCGAGCGCCGAGGACGACGAGCGCCGGCGTCAGCTCAGCGTGGATCCCGCGACCCTGAGCGGCCTGGCCCTGATGCGCGTCAACGCCTACCGCAACCCGCTGGAGTTGTCCGGGACGGGGGTCCTCAACACGCGAGCGTGGCGCGCGGCGGAGGTGCCGTCGACGAACGGCCACGGCAACGCGCGCGGGGTGGCGCGGCTCTTCTCGGCGCTCGCCGGTGACGGCGAGCTGGACGGCATTCACGTCCTCTCACCCGAGACGATCGCGCGCGCGGCCGAGCAGCAGGTCTATGGAGACGACATCCTGCTGCAACGCCCCACGCGCTTCGGGCTCGGGTTCCAGCTGACGATGGCCGAGCGCCCGCTCGGGCCCAACCCGCGCGCGTTCGGGCACTTCGGCGCCGGCGGCTCGCTCGGATTCGCCGATCCCGACGCGCGCCTCGCCTTCGGCTACGCCATGAACCAGGGGCGCGGCGGCTGGCAGCACAAGCACGTCCGCCAGCTCGTCGATCTCGTCTACGCGGCGCTGTAGAGGGGGGAACGCCGGCCTAGAATTGCTTCACCAGCTTGGTGCGCACCACCGGCAGGCGCGCCTGATTCCAGGCGCTGATACCTCCGCGGTACCAGTACACGTTCTTGTACCCGAACCCATTCGCGGTCAGCGTCCCATTGTAGGAAAGCCAGCACTCCCATGAAAGGCAGTACACGACTAGGGGCGCGTTCTTGTCGGGAGCGACTCGAGCAAGGATCGACCTCATCTCGGACAGCTCCGCACCCGACAGGTGCGCCTTCCCCATGCCCTGGATCCAGGTGGTGCCCGGCAAGGCGAAGGCGCCCTCGGTCCAGTCGAGTACGTTGATCGGCACAGGCGTCGAGTTCTTGTAGAGCTCCACGAGCTCCCGGGTGGTGATGGTCTTCGCGCCGGGTGCCTGTCGAGGCGTCGCGGCATGCATGTTGCCCGTATGGCGCGCGCTCGTCGGCTTGATACCTTCATCGCGCTCTTCGTTGAAGTAGAACTCCGCCTCCAGCGAGGCGCGCTTCAGGAGCTCGATCGCGCCGTCATTGATCGCCTGCGGAGTGTAGCCGGCCTGGTAAACGGACTCGTCGTTCACCGCCGCGAGGAAGCACGGATGCCGGGGGTTTCGCCTCTGGCAATTGTCGAGCGCGTCGGCGCGCGCTACGTCGATGTTCGCGCGTCCCAGGGCGGCGCCCCAGCCGCCCGCTTCGGTCAGCGCCAGGGCCTTTTGCGGTTTCGCTGCCCCGAACTCCCGTTCGATGCGCGCCTTCGCGCCGTCGTTCAGGAACGGCAATGCCGCGATACTGACCCTTGCCTGCGTGTCGCCCTGCGCCATATCGCGAGACGGGCTCGACAGGCTGGGGGCCGGCGCGGGCGGCGTCGCGGTCGCGACCTGTGTGGGCGGCTTGGCGGCGGCGAGCGATTTCAGCCGCGCGCGCGCCAGCGCGGCGAACGTGCCCTTGGGGAACTGCTCCAGGTAGGCGTTCAGCTCATCCGCGTTGCCGGAGTCCTTGACCTGATCCCAGAACGCGCGGTCGTCGGCGCCGGGACTGTCGGGGCGGAAGTAGAAGTCGCCCGTCAGCGACGACGAGATCCACGGCACCTGACGACCGCCGGTGGCGCGCGAGACATCGGCCGTGACGCGTCTGAACACCTTGTCGATGTCGGTATCCGGGTGCTTGAGGCTCTGCAGCAGGTGGTGGGTGTAGAGGCCGTTGCGCCCGTCTCCGTCCAGGGCGACCGAGCCGGGGCCGGTGGCGAAGGCGATGTAGCTGCCCTGCGCGGCCTCCATCTGCGCCAGCCCGCGCGAGGCCGAGCGGAAGCTGCGCGCGAACGGATTGTCACGGCAGGCGTCGAGGATGACCAGGTTCACACGGTTGCCGGCGTCGTCCATCGCCGCGAGCACGCGGTTGGCGTCCACCGTGTCGAACTCGAGCTGCACCTCGCTGTTGATGCGCGCGTTCACGGGGACCAGGAAGTTGCGGCCGCGGCTCTGCACGCCGTGGCCGGCGAAGTAGAACAGCCCGACGCCGCCTTTCTTCAGCTCCTGCCCGAAGGCGTTGATCGCCTCGATCATCTCCCGGTGCGTGGCGTTCTGGCGCAGGGTGACCTGAAAGCCCAGCGCGCGGAGCGCCTGCGCCATGTCCTCGGCGTCGTTGACCGGATTCTTGAGCTGGCCGACCTCGTAAGCGGAGTTGCCGATGACGAGCGCGACGCGCTGCTCGCCTGCCTTGACGACGCGCGTCTGGGCGGACGCGCTGCCCGCGACGAGCAGCGCCGACATCAGAATGAGCGCCAGTTTCATGCGGCCACGATCCTAGCACCGCTCGCGCCGCGCGGACAAAGGAAGCTAGTGAGCTGGCGCGCGGTCACACTGGGCGGGCGGAGACCAGGATGAACGCCACGAGGCACGGCACGGCGCCACGGTTGCTCCACGCGTGGTTGGTGCCCCGCTGCACGAGCACGTCGCCGGTCCGGAGGAGCGTCTCTCCCTCGTCCATCAGCGCCCAGATCTCACCGCTCAGAACGATCGCGTAATCCACCGTCGCCGTCTTGTGCATGCCGGGATGGCGCGCGGCGTCCTTGTCCATCGCGTGGCCGGCGCCCATCGACTCGAAGGCAGCCTTGCGATCGAATCCGGCGAGCGTGTTGTCGGGCGGAAACTCCACGACGCGGAAGATCGTGCCGCTGGGAGGCGGCTCGAGGACGACCGGGCGCGCGGCGGCGTCCCGGCTGCCGGCGTTGTCGGCCGGCGCGCCCTCGGTGACCCAGAGGTTCGTCAGGCCGAAGGTCGGCACACCGGGGATGGTGAGCACGTGCGGCGACGGGCCGTCGGTCAGGATGACGGACTTGCCCTGCGTGTTGTGACCGGTGACGACCCGGCGGATCGGCTTGAGCATGGTTGTCCTCCGCGCGCCCGATTGACTGCCGTTTCAGCATATACTGGGGCCCACTCGCGCCGGCGAAAGGAGCTCCCCTTGAAACTATTGCTCGCCCTGATGGCCCTGTTGATGGCGGCACCGCTCGCTGACGCAGCCGATCTCGAAGCCGGCAAGATGAAGGTCGCCACGGTGTGCGCGGCCTGTCACGGCGCGGCCGGCGTGAGCGTGAGCGACACGATCCCCAACCTCGCGGGCCAGCGGGCGGGCTACCTCGAGGCGCAGCTCAAGGCGCTCAAGGACGGCACGCGCAAGAACCCGCTCATGAACGCGATCGCTCCGCAGCTCAGCGCCGACGACATCGCCAACGTGGCGGCGTTCTTCGCCGCCCAGCCGGGCGCCGCGGGCGCGGCCAAGTCCGCGTTCCTGCCCAACCTGGCGAAGAGCGGCGTCACGTTCCCCGAGAACTACAAGGCGACCTTCACGAAATATCACACGATCAACTTCCCGGCGACCCGGCAGGTGCGCTACTACTACGCCAACAACGCCGCCCTGCAGGCCGCGAAAGGTGACAAGTCCCTGCCGAACGGCTCGGTGCTCTTCGCCGAAGTCTATTCGGCCAAGCTCGACGCGGACAAGAAGCCGGTCATGGGCAGCGATGGCTTCTTCGCGCCGGACCAGCTTTTGTTCTACACGGCGATGGCGCGCGAGGCGGGCTGGGGCAAGGACATCCCCGAGATGCTGCGCAACGAGGACTGGAACTACGCGGCCTTCTCGACCGCCAAGGAGCAGCGACCGGTCAACCAGGCGGAGTGCTTCGCCTGCCACAAGCCGCTCGACAAGGTGAGCTTCACCTTCACGCTGAAGCAGCTCACGGACGTGGCGAAGACCAAATAGGGTTCACGCCGGGGTAACTCCTCGCGGAGCACACGACGCAGCGCGCCTTCGAGGTTCGTATACTCGGTACCGCCCGGCGCCCGGCGAGCCGGATTTTCGGCGAAAGGCGAAGACGCTGACGCAAAGGAGGAGATGACCGCAACACCCGCTTCTGAAACCGCGAGCAGTCAATCGGCAGTCTCGGAGGGGAACATGACGACTCAACGAAGAGCGATGTACCTGGTGGGCCTCGCCATGGTCGCCACGCTCGTAGGAGCGTGCTCGATGTCGACGTCCGACACCGGCACCCCGCGGGCAGCTATGGCCGAGCCCGGTGGCGGCAACGACTGGACCACGTATCACGGGACATACGAGTCGTGGCACTACAGCCCCCTCACGCAGATCAACGCCGACAACGTGAAGCGCCTGCGGGTGGCCTGGGTGCATCATCCCGGCCGCTCGACGCGCGGCCTGCAGTCGATGCCGCTCGTCTCCAACGGCGTGCTCTACTACACCGGCTCCTACAGCCGCGTGTGGGCGATCGACGCGGCCACCGGCACTCCGCTGTGGTCCTACTTCCCGAAGCTCAACGACGACCTCGTCGCGGCGCAGACGCACTCGCCGTACACGCGGGGCATCGCGCTCGGCCACGGCAAGGTGTTCGTGGGCACCGTCGACGGGCGGCTCATCGCCATCGACCAGAAGACCGGTCAGCCGGCGTGGGACACCAAGCTCATCAACTCCGAGAAGCTCACCGTCGGCTTCACGGGCGCGCCCCTGCTGGTGAAGGACAAGGTCATCATCGGCGCCCAGGGCGGCGAGTGGCCGGGACGCGGCCCGATCTTCGGCGTCGACGCCGCCAGCGGCCGCAAGGCCTGGGAGTTCATCACGGTGGCCGGCACCGACGAGGCCATGAAGACGTGGGGCGGCGACTCGTGGCGGACGGGCGGCGGCGGCGGCTGGATGGCCGGCGGCTATGACGCCGAGACCAACACGGTGTGGTGGGGCACGGGCAATCCGGCGCCGCTCTACGACTGGGCCGGCTCCGACTGGAAGACCGCGGGGCCACGGCCGGGCGACAACCTCTACACCACCTCCGTCATCGCGCTCGATCCCGACACCGGGAAGCTGAAGTTTTATCACCAAGAGCTGCCGCACGACGCCTGGGACTTCGACAGCGCGGTCGGTGAGTTCGTGATGATCGATCGGGGCGGTCAGAAGCTCGTCGTCCACCCCAACAAGGGTGGGCACGTCTTCGTCTACAATCGCGCGGATGCCAAGATCGTGAACGTCTGGCCGCTGGTGCAGAACATCAACTTCGTGAAGGGCATCGATCCCAAGACGGGCGCGCTCATCGGGCGGCGTGACATGGCGCTTGGCAAGCACACCAACCTGTGCCCGGCCATCGCCGGCGGCATGAGCTGGAACTCCGGGGCCTACAGTCCCAAGACCGGGTTGTACTACAAGATCGGCCAGGAGTGGTGCATGGACCTCGAGGTTGTGAAGACCACGCCGGTCCTGGAGCCGCAGGCGCAGCTCAACATCGGCGCCAACTTCACGCTGCGCAATCCGGAGGGCGGCAAGGCCTTCGGCCACGTGTCGGGACGCGACCCCGTCACCGGTCAGAAGAAGTGGGAAGTGAAGTTCACCGAGCCGCCGCTGGCCAGCCTGCTGGCGACCGGCGGCAACCTCGTCTTCGTGCCGGACGCGCGGGGCTGGCTGCACGCGTACAACGCCGAGACGGGGCAGGAGCTCTGGTCGCACAACAACGGCCTCGGGCACAACGGCGGCATCATCAGCTATTCAGCCAAGGGCAAGCAGTACATTGCCGTGGCCACCGGCTGGGGATCGCTGGTCGGTGACGAGTTCGGTGCGCTCTTCGGCGAGCCGTTCAAGAGCATGCCGAAGGACGCGGGCGCCCTGGTGGTGTTCACGCTGGAGTAATCGCGACGCGGCGGGGGTGGGCGGGCACGTCCGCCCCCGCCGCGGTAGCATGTCCGCAATGGGCCGGATCCTCGCGCTCGCCATCGTCCTGACCCTCGCGGCCACCGTCGCGCACGGGCAAGACCGGCCTCCGACGCCCGCCGCCACACCCGGCGCCGACCCCCTCATCGGACAGCAGATCTTCACGAATCTCTGCGGCTTCTGTCACCAGGACGGCGGCCGCGTCGCCGGTCGAGGACCCAGGCTCGCCGGCACGGATCGGCCGGACGAGTATATCTTGAATCGCATCCGGGTGGGCAAGGAGGGCGCGATGCCGGCCTACGGGCGGGCGTTTTCCGATGTCCAGCTGCGCTCGCTCATCGCCTACATCCGCGGCCTGAAGGACGAAGGCCGGTGAGCCGCCGATCGTGGGCGGGGGCGCTCGGCGGCGTGCTGGCGGTGGGTCTGGCCGGCTCGGTCGCCGGCGCCCGCCCGCTCGCGGTCATTCGCGACCGAGGTGTCCTCTCGCTGTGCGCCCATGCCAACTCCCTGCCGTTCGCGAGCAAGACGCAGGACCCGCCCGGCTTCCAGATCGAGCTGGGCCGCGCGCTCGCCGGTGAGCTGGGCGTCAGGCTCCAGGTGGAGTGGGTCGTCAGCGGCATCCAGTTCCGCACCGCCGACTGCGATATCGTCCTCGACACCATCGCCGTGCCCGAGGCGCAGGCGGAGCGCCGGCTCGAGCTCTCGAAGCCGTATCAGCAGAGCGGCGTCGGCCTCGCCGTACGACCGGACACACCGGGCGTCGCAGGGTTCGAGGATCTGATCGGTCGTCGGGTCGCCGTGCAATCCGGGTCGCTGGCGGGAATGCTGCTGGGACAGCGCGGCGTCCGGCTCTCAGCGTTCGGCTTCGAGGACGACATGGTGGAGGCCGTCCTCCGGGGCGAGGTCGACGCCGCCGCGGTGTCGCCGGCGACGGTGGGGTATTTCAACCTCCGCCACCCCGAGGCGCGCCTGCGCTTCGTCCACGCCTACGACGCCGAGCCCGAGCTGCGATGGAACCTGGCGGTCGGACTGCGGCGCGCGGACGCGCCGTTCCGCGAGGCCATCGACGGCGCCATCGACCGGCTGATGGCCGATGGCACCGTCGGCAAGATCTACGCCCGCTACGGGATCGAGCACCGTCCACCGCTCGGACGCTGAGGCGCTGCGACGCATGGCAGGCACTCGCGTCGAGTCGCTAGACGTCTGGGCGTGGCGGCTCGAGCTTCAGCGCTGTCGACCGCGCTATGACGATAGAAGGAGGGCTTGCCGGCACGGGTCTGGTATCAAAGAAGTAGATGGCAACCGTGCTGGCCAGGACCCCGACCGCCGCCGCCGAGCCGAAGGCCGCCGTCTCAGCCGCCGAGATGGGCGCCCGCCAGCGGGAGATCTCGGTCTCCGAGTTCTTCACCAAGAACCGCCACCTGCTCGGCTTCGACAATCCGCGGAAGGCGCTCCTCACCTGCGTCAAGGAAGCCGTCGACAACGCGCTCGACGCGGCCGAGGAGGCGGGCATCCTGCCGGACGTGGTCGTCACGCTCGAGGTCGCGCCGAACGGGGCGCCGGCACCGCCGGCGAGCCAGGCGACCCGCTTCCGCGTGACCGTGATCGACAACGGCCCCGGCATCGTCCGGCACCAGATTCCGCCCATCTTCGCCAAGCTCCTCTACGGCTCGAAGTTCCACCGGCTGCGCATGAGCCGCGGCCAGCAGGGGATCGGCATCTCCGCGGCCGGCATGTACGCTCAGCTCACGACCGGCAAGCCGGTGCAGATCACCTCGCGGACCGGCGCCCGCGCGGCGGCCCACTACTTCGAAGTCCAGATCGATACCAAGAAGAACGAGCCGAGGATCTTCGAGAGCAAGAAGATCGACTGGGAGCACCCGCGCGGCACGCAGGTGACGCTCGAGATCGAGGGGCGCTACCAGAAGGGCCGCGCGTCGGTCGACGAGTATCTCGAGCAGGTGGCCATCGCCAATCCGCACGTGAATCTCGTCTACCGCACGCCGGAAGGGGACACCCGGGAGTTTCCGCGGACGATCCACGAGCTGCCGCCCCAGCCCCGCGAGATCAAGCCGCATCCCTACGGCATCGAGTTCGGCATTTTCCTGCGCATGCTCCACGACACGCGGAGCCACTCGCTCTCAGGGTTTCTCGCCGGCGACTTCAGCCGGGTCTCCTCCGCCGTCGCCCAGGAGATCTGCAAGACGGCGAAGCTCTCGCCGGACGCGCGGCCGCGCAACGTTCACGGCACCGACGCCGAGGCGCTCTACAAGGCGATCCAGGCGACGAAGATCATGGCGCCGCCGTCGAACTGCATCTCACCGATCGGCGAGAAGGCGATCCTCCATGGTCTCTACAAGCAGATCAAGGGCGAGTTCTACACGGCGGTGACCCGGCCGCCG
>JBGQEL010000085.1:0-18778 GCA_041496385.1 Methylomirabilia bacterium
AACGCAAAGGCGGCCACGAAGGAGAACAACACCGCCAGGCGCGCGAGCGGGTTCTGGAGGGGAACGGCGCTCGGTGTCAGGCCGAGCACCCGCGTGCCGGGTTCACCCGCGAGCACCGCAGTGATGATCGTCCCGTAGACCAGCCACTTCGCGCCGAAGGTCACGAAGAAGGGGGCCTGCTGGAGCGGACGGCCCCACCGGGTGCGCAACAGGAACATCTCCATGGCCGCGATCGGGGCCGTTATCGCCGCACCGTCGATCGCTCCCACGAGGCTTCTGGGGAACAGAGATCCACTGAAGAAGATGAGGTCGATGAAGCTGTTGTAGGCGACCCCGATCAGTGTCCCCACGAGCAAGAGCCGCAGGAAGAGCCGCACCCGGCGCTTCATCGCCCGACGCATCCTGCCAGTCTACCGTACTGGGCTACGCGTTGATCGACAGCGCACCCCTCCTGGACTCTAGGAATTCTCTAGGAGAACAGGGAGCGAAACTCACCTAATCCAGCCGGAAGAAAGGTCAACTAACTCCTGGGTTTTGTTGGTGGGTGTTGGTGGGCGTGGGGATCTGAATCCCCCTCACAACCCAATGGGCTTCGGTCTCCGGAGCAAGCCCATCAATCAAGTCAAGGGCCGGTCCCAGTGGCAACTCTCGGCGATGCGCCTTGGCTGGCGCGTTCCACCTGCGGCCCCCACGGCGATGGCGGCACGACGATGAATCGCGGAGAATAGCGCTTAGACGAAACCGGGGGGGGCCATGGCGGACGTCGAGACGCTGGATCGGACGTACGACTTCATCATGCGCGGGCTCATCGCGGACGGCGTCGCGCCGCACTTCACCGACGTGGCGCGCGCATTCCACGTCACGCCCGACGACGGCCTGCGCCTCGTGCGGGAGTTGATGGCCACCGGCCTGCCCTGCTGGCTCCATCCAGACACCGACCTGATCGCCTCGTTTCCGCCGTTCAACGTGCTGCCGACCCAGTACCGGCTGGCCGTCGGCGGCGACCGCAAGTGGTTCGCTCAGTGCGGCCTGGAGGCGCTCGCCGCCTGCTGGGCGTTCTCGGGCAAGTCGGTGTCGATCGATGCGCCGTGTCTCGACTGCGGCGAGCCGGTGGAGGTCACCGTCCGCGACGGGCGCGTCGAGCGCGCCCGGCCTGACGGGATCTGTTTCTACGTCGCGCTTCCCCTGCGTGAGTGGCGCGCCAACCTGCCCTACGCCTGAAGCCGTATGAACCTCTTCCGGTCGGAAGAGCACGCGCGGCGGTGGTCGGGATTCCAGGCGGGAAGCGACGCGGGCATCATCTCGCTCGAGGCGGCCATGGCGATCATGAGCACGCCGCGCCACCGCGACCGCTTCAACGGCCGCTACGTCTCGTCCTTGCCCGGGTACGGGGCGCCATTCTTCGCCCGGATCCGGGAGGTCACGGGCGGCGCGCCGTACTGGCAGCCGCCGGCGGCCTAACCTCACCGGAAGGCGCGATCCCGCGTTCCACCCTTGCAGGGGTTTCGAGCCGTATGACCTGTGGGGAAGGGAGACGCACTGGTGAACAAGGTCATGGGGTCGGTCGAGTGGCTGCTGCTCGTCGGGCTGTCGGTGCTCTGGGGTGGGTCGTTCTTCTTCAACAAGCTGGCGCTCACCGACCTTCGGCCCTTCACGCTCGTGCTGGGTCGGGTCGGGCTGGCGGCGGTGGCGCTCAACGTTCTCGTGCTCGCGCGTGGCCTGCGGATGCCGACGACGCCGAGGATCTGGCTCGCGTTTCTGGCGATGGGGGCGCTCAACAACCTGATTCCGTTCAGTCTGATCGTCTGGGGGCAGACGCGGATCCCGAGTGGGCTGGCCTCGATCCTCAACGCCACGACGCCGCTCTGGACGGTCGTGGTCGCGCATTTGCTGACGCGGGACGATCGGTTGACGTGGAGCAGGCTCGGCGGCGTGCTGCTCGGCCTCGCGGGCGTGGTCGTGATGATCGGTCCCGCCGCGCTGCTCGGCCTGAGCCTCGACGTGCTCGCCGAGCTGGCCGTGCTGGGGGCGGCGCTCTCCTACGCTTTCGCCGGTGTCTTCGGGCGGCGGTTCCGTGACCTGCCGCCGCTGGTGACCGCGACGGGGCAGGTGACGGCCACGACGGTCATGGCGCTGCCGATCGCGCTCGCGCTGGACCGGCCGTGGACGGGGCCGGCGCCCGGCGCCGTCACGTGGGCCGCGCTGGCGGGGCTCGCGCTGCTCAGCACCGCGCTCGCCTACGTGATCTACTTCCGCATCCTGGCCGCCTCCGGCGCGACCAACCTCCTGCTCGTCACGTTCCTGATCCCGGTGAGCGCGCTCGTCCTCGGCACGACGGTGCTGGGCGAGCGGCTCGAACCGCGCCAGCTCGCGGGCATGGCGCTGATCGGCGCGGGGCTGGCGGCGATCGACGGCCGGCTGCTCAGGCGAGCCAGAGCCAGCCGACGAGCAGCGTCACGAGCGTGAGCGGCACGCCGACCTTGCAGTACTCGACGAATCCGATGTCGATTCTCGCCCCGCGGGCGACTTCGACCACGATCAGGTTCGCCACGCTCCCGAGGATCGTCAGGTTGCCGGCGAGCGTCGACGCCATCGCGAGGATGAGCCACGTGCGCTCGGGGTCACCGAGCGACGGCACGAGCGGCTTCAGGAGCAGCAGCGCCGGCACGTTGGAGACGAGGTTCGAGAGCACCGCGGTCACGGCGGTGAGGACCCACGGCCGGTGGAGGTTCGCCGCCTGGGCCCAGCGCAGGAGCACCTCCACGAGCCCGGTGCGCTCAACGCCCGCCGTGATCACGAAGAGTCCCGCGAAGAGGACGAGCAGCTCCCAGCTGATCTCGCGGTAGACTTTCTGCGGCTTCACCCGCCGCGTGAAGAGCGTGTACGCGGCGCCCGCGATCGCGACGAGGGCGATCGGCACACCCACGAGGAACGCGGCGAGCATCACGCTCACGGCCGCGACGGTCTTCCACATGAGCGGGTAGTGGACCGCGAGCCGGGTGTCCGGCGCCGCCTCGAGGCGGACGTTCGGGAGCTGGCGCCGGTAGACCAGCCACACGGCGAGAAAGACACACGCGAGCCCGATGAGCGCGATGGGCGCCTCGCGGGCGAGGAACGTCCGGTAGCCGATGCCGGAGAAGCTCCCGACGAGCATGTTCTGGGGGTTGCCGGTGAGCGTGGCGACGCTGCCGACGTTCGCCGCGGTCGCCAGCGCGACCAGATAGGGGACGGGCGGCAGGAGCAGCCGCCGCGTGAGCGCCACGACGATGGGCGCCAGCACGAGACAGACCACGTCGTTGACGAAGACCGCGGAGAGCACGCCCGACGCCACGATGACCCCCGCGAGCACGCTGAGCGGCGTGCGCGCGCGCCGGACCGCCCACGCCATGACGAGACTGAAAAAACCGGATAGGCGGAGGTAGGCCGTGACGATCATCATGCCGAAGAGGAGCACGAGGGTGTGGGCGTCCACGGAGGCGACGGCCTCGTCCCAGCCGATCGCGCCGGAGACCACCATGACCGCGGCGCCGATGATCGCGACGCCCGTGCGATCCACGCGGAAGCCCGGGATCCGCCCGAGGCCGAGGCCGGCGTATGAGCCGACGAAGGCGGCGAGCGCGATTGCGCGGCTCCACTCGCTGCCCGGCATGCTCGAAAGCATACATGCGATCCCGGCGCCCTGATAGAATCGTCCGGCCATGCGCGGCCTCGTCGGCTACGGCGTCTACGTGCCCTACTTTCGCCTCGACCGGAAATCCGTCGCGGCGGCGCTCGGGACGCCTCCCGGCGCGGGGACCCGTGCCGTGGCCGCCTACGACGAGGACACGACCTCGCTCGGCGTCGAGGCGGCGCGCGCCGCGCTGCGCGCCACACCCGGCGCGCGCCCCGACGCGCTCTACTTCGCGACGGCGCTGCCCGCGTACCTCGACAAGACGAACGCCACCGCCGTGCACGCGGCGCTCGATCTCGACGCGAGCGCGCTCGCCTGCGACATGCTGGGCTCGATCCGCTCGGGCGCGGGCGCCCTGCGCGCGGCCCTCCAGGGCGGTGGGACCACGCTCGTCCTGCTCGCCGACATTCGCACAGGGCTTCCGGGCGGCGGCGACGAGCGCGACGGTGGCGACGGCGCCGCGGCGCTGCTCGTGGCGGACGGCACGCGCGAGCTGCCGCTCCTGGCCGAGCCCCTGGCGCACGCGTCGGTGACGGCCGAATTCCTCGAGCGCTGGCGCGTGCCGGGCGAGCGCGCGAGCCACCAGTGGGAGGAGCGCTTCGGCGAGCACGTCTACGTGCCGCTCGGCGAGGCCGCCGTGGTCGCGGCGCTCAAGCAGGCGGGCGTCACCGCGCCCGCGATCAACCACTGGGTCGTCGCGGGCCCGCACGGACGCGCGAACAAGCGGCTCGCCGCCGTGGTGGGCGCGACGAAGGGAACGGTGGTGGACGATCTCGGCGCGACCGTGGGCAACACCGGCACGGCCCACGCGGCGCTGCTGCTCGCTCAGGTTCTTGATGGCGCCGCGCCCGACGAGCTCATCGCCGTCGTCTCGCTGGCCGACGGCTGCGACGTCACCCTCTGGCGCGCGACCGCGGCCCTCGCGGCCCGGCGGCCGGCGACACGGGTAGCGGATCAGCTCGCGGGCGGCGGGCAGGTGAGCTATGGGAGCTTCCTGACCTGGCGCGGCCACCTCGAGCGCGAGCCGCCGCGACGTCCCGACCCCGAGCCGCCAGCGGCACCCCCGTCGCTCCGGGCGGAGGCGTGGAAGTTCGCCTTCACCGGCAGCCGCTGCCAGGCCTGCGGCGCGCGCCACCTGCCGCCCCAGCGCGTCTGCGTGAAGTGCCACGCGATCGACCGGATGACGCCCGAGCGCCTGGCTGACGTGCCCGCGGTGATCGCGACCTTCACGGTGGACCGGCTCGCCTACTCGCTGTCGCCGCCGGTCGTCGCGGCCGTCATCGACTTCGAGGGCGGCGGCCGGTTCCAGTGCGAGCTGACCGACGTGGACCCGGCGGCCGTCCGGATCGGCGACCGCGTGGAAATGACGTTCCGGCGGCTGTTTACGGCCGGATCGGTGCATAATTACTTCTGGAAGGCGCGTCCGCTCAGAGGAGGTAGCTGATGGCGAGCAACGGCATTCGCGACCGCGTGGCGATCGTGGGCATGGGCTGCACCCCGTTCGGGGAGCGCTGGGACAAGAGCGTCAACGACCTCCTCGTGGACGCCACCAAGGAGACGCTCGCGTCCGCCGGCATCGAGCTGCGCGATGTGGACGCGTTCTGGCTCGGCACGCTCTACTCGGGCCAGTCGGGCCTCACGCTCTCGCGCCCGCTGAAGATCGACTACAAGCCCGTGAGCCGGCTCGAGAACTACTGCGCCACGGGCTCCGAGGCGTTCCGCAACGCCTGCTACGCGGTCGCCTCCGGCGCCTACGACGTCGCCATGGCGATCGGGGTCGAGAAGCTCAAGGACAGCGGCATCTCCGGCCTCCCCGGTATCGCCGCGCCCGGCGACGGCACCAGGGCCGGGCTCACGGCGCCCGCGACGTTCAGTCTGCTGGCGCCGGCCTACGCCAAGAAGTTCGGCGTGGACGAGGCCACCCTGAAGGACGTCATGACGCGCATCGCGTGGAAGAACCACAAGAACGGCGCGCTGAACCCCCGCGCGCAGTTCAGGAAGGAGGTTCCGAAGGAGACGATCGCCTGCTCGCCGCTCGTCGCCGGGCCGCTCGGCATCTTCGACTGCTCCGGCGTCTCGGACGGCTCGGCCGCGGCGATCATCGTCCGCGCCGAGGACGCCCGGCGCTACACCGACAAGCCCCTCTACGTGAAGGCGCTCTCGTTCATCGCGGGTCCGGCCGCGGGGCCGATGGACCCTGATTACGACTACACGACGTTCCCCGAGGTCGTGGCCTCCGCGGCCGACGCGTACGCCCAGGCCGGCATCAAGGACCCGCGCCAGGAGCTGGCGATGGCCGAGGTCCACGACTGCTTCACGCCGACCGAGCTGGTGCTGATGGAAGACCTCGGCTTCGCCGCGCGCGGGACCGGGTGGAAGGAGGTGCTCGCCGGCACCTTCGATCTCGAGGGCGAGCTCGCCGTGAACCCCGACGGCGGCCTCAAGTCCTTCGGTCATCCCATCGGCGCCTCGGGCCTGCGGATGCTCTTCGAGGCCTGGCTCCAGCTCCGCGGCGAGGCCGGCAAGCGCCAGATCGCCTCGGTGGCCCGCGGCCGGAACCTGGCGCTCACGCACAACCTCGGCGGCGCGCCGGGCGAGTGCGTCTCGTTCGTCGGCGTGGTGGGTTCGGCGCCGAGCGCCTAGCGTCTCCGGCCGCCGTCCAGGCCGTCGTGCCGCAGCCGATCTTCCAGGTCGAGCATCTCTCGCTCGCGTACCCCGGGACCCGCTTCGATCCCGCGGCGACGGTGCTGAGCGATGTCTCCCTCGAGGTCCCGCGCGGTGACGCCCTCTCGCTCGTTGGCCCGTCGGGCTCGGGGAAATCCAGCCTGCTCCGGTGTCTCAATCGGCTCGTCGAGCCCACGGCGGGCACCCTACGATTCGACGGCAGGGACATCCGATCGTACGATCCCCGCGAGCTGCGGCAGCGCGTCGCGCTCGTCATGCAGACGCCCGTGCTCTTCGAGGGGACCGTGCGGGACAATCTCCGCGTTCGGCCCGTGGACGCCCGCGGCGACTTTTCCGAGGAGCGGCTCGCGAGGGCGCTGGCCGAGGTCGGTCTCGAGCCGGCGCTGCTCGATCGGGACGCCGCCACGCTCTCCGGCGGCGAGCGGCAGCGGGTGACGATCGCCCGCGCGCTGCTGCGCGACCCGCAGGCGCTCCTGCTCGACGAGCCGACCTCGGCCGTCGATCCGCCGAACGTCATGCTGATCGTCGACACGATCTCGCGGCTCCGGGAGACGCGCGGCCTCACCATCGTTGTGGTGACGCATCAGCCGGAGCTCGTGCGCCGTCTCGGGGGCTCCCTCCTCTACCTGGTGAAGGGGCGGGCGCAGGCCCTCGAGGTCGCGGACGCGCGACTCCAGGCCTTCCTGACCGGCGAGCATCCGGCCGGAGTCGCGAGGCCGGCGTGAGCGGTCCGGCGGGCGTCGTCGATCTGTCGATCTGGCAGCTCGCGCTGGCCCTCGTCCTGGTCGCCGTGGTCATCGTCGTATCGATCCGCCAGTCGCTGGGCCTGGAGCGCGACCTCGTCCTCGGCTCCGTCCGCACCATCGTCCAGCTCTACCTGGTCGGCCTCATCCTCGCCGCGGTGTTCGCCGCGGCGCGCTGGTACTGGGTCTTGCTCATCCTGGTGGTGATGACCGGCGTCGCGACGCAGGCGGCCGTCTCGCGGCTCAAGAAGCCGCTTCCAGGCGGCCACCGTATCGCGGCGATCGCCCTGACGGTCTCGACGGCCGCGACCCTCGCGTACGTGATCGGCGTGGTCGTCCAGGTGCGCCCCTGGTACGAGCCTCAGTACATCATCCCCATCGCCGGCATGATCCTCGGCAACTCCATGACCAGCGCCGCGCTGGCCGGGGACCGCCTGCAGGGCGATCTTCGCACCCGCGCCGACGAGGTGGAAGCCCGGCTGGCCCTCGGCTTCTCGGGCCGTGAGGCGCTGCAGCCGATGGTGCGCGCGGCGCTGCAAGCCGCGATGATCCCCACGGTGAACGGGATGATGACGGTGGGCCTCGTGCAGCTCCCGGGCATGATGACGGGGCAGATCCTGGCCGGCTCCTCGCCGCTCGTGGCGATCCGCTACCAGATCGTCGTCGTGTTCATGCTGGCGGCGGCCACGGGCCTGGGCTCGCTGCTGTTCGTGCGTCTGGCTGCCGACCGCTACCTCACCGCCGCCCACCAGTTTCGGCGGTACCTGCTCTGAGCGTCCCATGCTGGACGGCGCGCGCTCCGCGTGAAGACCACCGTGCGGCGCCTGGGTCGCGCGCTGCGCCTGCAGCCGCCCTGGAACCTCATCCTCTGGGGCGGCGCCCTCCAGATGGTCGTGACGCCGATCGCCTTCTATCCGTTCGCGAAGGCCCTGTGCCTCGCGGCCGATCTCGTCTTCCGGCCCGGGCGACCCGAGGACTTCGCGGGCTGACGGGGAGATAGAGCCGGGTGAAGTGGTTGTCGATGACTCGCCCCCGTGAGCTGACCGTGAAGTTCGACACGATGAGCCCCTGCGCGCCGGCGAACGCGCCCTCGCCTCCGGTGACCACCCAGATGACGGCGCCGCGATGCCACCCGGCGATCGGCGCCGGCTCCACGGTGCCGCGGCCGACCGTCGCGAAGAAGAGCGTGCCGGCGCGCCCGTAGGTGATCCTGCCGCTCTCGACGAAGCCGCCGTCCGCGAACCGCTCCACCAGGGACTCGAGGACCGCGCGCTCGCCCTTCACGCGTGTGACCCGCGCCGCGACGCCGCCCGGGCCGAGCACGCTGCGGAGCGCCTGGCTGGGCGCGGTCGTCCGCGCGCGGCGGCGCGTCGTCGAGCCCGGCTCCGCCCAGGCGGTGCCTCTGAATTCCAGCGCGAACACCAGCTCTCGCACACTCGCTCTCCCCGCGGAGGCCGTGCTTAGAAGACGATGAGGCCCCGCGCCAGCTCGCCGGCCGCCAGCGCGCGAAAGGCGGCGTCGGCTTCCTCGAGGGCGTACCTCTTGGTGATGAGCTCGTCGATCTTGAGCTTGCCGGCCTGATAGAGGGCGACCAGGCGCGGCAGGTCCTCGCGCGTCCGCGCGCCCCCGTAGCTGCTGCCCCGGATCACCCGCTCGCCGAGGACGAGCTGCCGCGGATCGAACGGCACGGTCGAGCCCGTCGCCCCCACGCCGATCACGACGCACTCGCCCGCGGGCGCCAGCGCCTCGTAGGCCTGCCCCACGACGCGCGCGTCGCCCACGGCGACGAACGTGTAGTCGGCGCCAAGCCGGCTGATACGGCGAATGGCGTCGACCGGGTTCTCGCGCGAGGCGTCGATGGCGTGCGTCGCGCCAAAGGCGCGCGCGTGGTCGAGCTTGGAGGCCTTGACGTCGACCGCGATGATCGGGTGCGCGGCCACCATCGCGGCGCCCTGGATGACGTTGAGGCCGACGCCACCGACGCCGAAGACCGCGACGCTGGCTCCCGGCGGCACCGCCGCGGTGTTGATGACGGCGCCCACGCCCGTCATGACGGAGCAGCCGATCAGTGCGGCACGGTCGAGCGGCATGGCGCGGTCGATGGGGATCGCGCAGGACTCGTGGACGACGGTCGAGGACGCGTACGTGCCGACGTGGCCGTACTGGAACACCGGGCTGCCGCGGAGCGACATTCGCGTGGTGCCGTCGGGGAGGACGCCCTGTCCGGCCCGCCGTCGCTCGCAGAGGTTCGGGCGGCCAATGACGCAGTAGCGGCAGCGGCCGCAGGTCGGAGCCCAGGAGAGGATGACGTGGTCTCCGACAATCAATCCGTCGACGCCCGGCCCTACCGCATCGACCACCCCGGCGCCCTCGTCGCCGAGGACGATCGGGACGGGGACGTTCTTCCAGCTCCCGTCGGCCGCGTGCAGACAGCTGTGGCAGACGCCGCTCGCGGTCATGCGGACGCGCACCTCACCGGTGCGTGGTGGCTCGAGGTCGATGTCCTCGACGCGGAGCGGCTTGGCTTGCTCGAAGAGAACCGATGCGCGCATGGAAAGGGCCTCCGTCTGGCTCAGTCCCCGTAGCGGATCCGGGGGTCGAGGTACCCGTACAGCAGGTCGACCATCAGGTTGATGGCCATGAACATCATCGCGACGAAGAGGATGGTGGACTGCGTCAGCGGATAGTCGCGCTGGTAGATGGACCAGAGGACGAGACGCCCCACGCCGGGCAGCGTGAAGACCTCCTCGACGACGACGGTCCCGCCGAGCAGGATGCCCATCTGGAGCCCGGCGACGGTCACGATCGGGATGAGCGCGTTCTTGAGCGCGTGCTTCAGCACCAGGGCCCGGCCGGCGAGCCCCTTCGCCGCGGCCGTCCGGATGTACTCGGAGCGCAGCACGTCGAGCATGCAGGCGCGGGTGGTCCGCGCGATGTTGGCGGCGCTCGCGGTCCCGAGACACAGCACGGGCAGCAGCATGATGGTCAGGTTGCGGCGCGGATCCGTGAAGAAATCCACCCAGACGACGGGGGGCATCCACCGGAGGTAGATGGAGAAGAAGAGGATGAGCATCGTCCCTTGCCAGAACACGGGGATGGAGAGCCCGAAGAGCGCCCCCACGCGGACGGCGTGATCGACGGCCTGCTCCCGCCGGACGGCGGACACGATGCCGGCGGCGATACCCAGGGTCAGCGCGAAGGCCACGGCGAGCAGCGTCAGCTCGATCGTGACCGGCAGGCGTTCGAAGATCAACGTGACCACCGGCTTCCCCGTCCGCCACGAGGTCCCGAGGTCGCCCCCGGCGAGGTGGCCGAGCCAGCGCGCGTACTGGACGTACCAGGGCTGATCGAGGCCGAAGAACCGCTTGAGCTGCGCCACCATCTCCGGGCTCACGATCGCGTCGGCGCCGATCATCTGCTCGACGACCGTGCCCGGGATGAGGCGCAGCATCAGAAAGACGAGGACCGTCAGCCCGAACAGCGTCAGGGCCATCGAGTACGCGCGCACGACGAGGTAGCGTCCCATCTAGGCGCGGTCGAGCCAGACTCCCTCGAAGCCATAGAGGAGCGTCGTCGGGTGCTGCCGGAAGCCCTTGACCAGCGTCTGCGTGAAGTCGATCGTGTCGGCCGAGAAGAGCCAGAGGTGCGGCACGTTCTCGAGGATCATGAGCTGCGCGCGATCGTAGATCTCCTTGCGCCGCTTCTGATCGAGCGTCCGGCGCCCCTCCTCGAGCATCGCGTCGAGGTCCGGGACGCTCCAGCTGTTCCAGTTCTGGCCCTTCGTCGAGTGCAGCGCGCGGAAGAACGCGGTGTCCGGGTCGGCGTAGCCCGGCGTCGTGTTCATCGTCATGTCGAAGTCCTTGGCGAGCCAGCGCTTGATCCACACGGCGTATTCGACGTTCTCGATCTCCGCCGTGATGCCGATCTTCTTGAGCTGCGCGGCCACGACCGGCGCGCCGAGGACCATCGTCGGGAACGTCGGGATGACGCCGAGCTTCACCGTGAAGCCGCCGGCCTGGCCGGCGTCGGCCATGAGTTTCCTGGCGCGGTCGAGGTCGGGCTTGTAGTAACGCATCCACTGGGCTTCGGGGAGCTGCCACTGCCGCATCGGGGCGGTCGCGGGCGGGGTGAGCCGGCCGAACCCGGCCGCCGCGACGCGCAGGATCTGGTTCCGGTCCACGGCCCAGCTGATGGCCTGCCGCACGCGCACGTCCTTGAGCGGCCCGCGACTCGCGTTGATGTTGAGGAAGTCGTAGCCGAGGCGCGAGCTGCGGTAGCCGGTCAGGGATTTCTCGTCCTTCAGGAGGTTGTAGTTCTTGTTGTCCTCGAGGAACGCGTGGTGGATCTGGCCGGTGCGGAGCGCGGCGACGATGTTCGCCTCGTCCGGGATGATGCGCAGGATGACCTCGTCGACGTACGGCGGGCCCTTCTTGAAGTAGGCGGGGTTGCGCTTGAGCACCATCTGCTGCTCGACCTTCCAGTCCTGGAGCATGAACGGCCCCGTGCCGAGCGCGGCCTGGTTGAGGTCGCCGTGCTTCTTGATCCCCGCCTCGCTGATGATGAAGCCCCAGAATCCGCCGAGCGCGGCGAGCAGGCCGGCGAACGGCTCCTTGGTGATGAACTTGATCCCGTACCGCCCGGCCGGCTCGACCTTGTCGACCGCGATGAAGTCGGACTTGCCGGGCGACTTCTCGAAGAGCCGGTCGAAGGTGAACTTCACGTCGGCGCTGGTCAGCTCCTGGCCGTCGTGGAACTTCACGCCCTGCCGGAGCTTGAAGGTCCAGATGAGGCCGTCGCGGCTCACGTCCCAGGACTCGGCGAGCTCCGGGACCGGATTCATGTCGGGGTCGAAGCGGACGAGCTGGTTGTACATCATGGGCGACCGCCGGCTGCGCGAGAACGCCGGCACGAGCTGCGGGTCGAGCCCCGTCGCCTCGGTCGTCTGCGCCGACACGAAGGTCCCGCCGGATCGCGGCGTCTGCGCGAGCGCGGGCCGGCCGACCGCCAGCGCAGCGAGGGTCGCGGCGCCGGTCTTGAGAAGGTCGCGGCGGCTCAGTTCGTGGTTCGTCATTGGGATGCCTCCTTGGACGTGTTCATCGCACGTTGGGGTCGAGAATGTCACGAAGGCCGTCACCGATGAGGTTGAACGCGAGCACGCTGACCATGATCGCCAGGCCGGGGAACACGGAGATCCACGGCGCGGTCTCGAGATAGGTGCGGCCCTCGTTCAGCATGTTTCCCCACGAGGGGACCGGCGGCTGCGCCGAGAGGCCGAGGTAGCTCAGCGACGCCTCGATGAGGATCGCCTGGGAGAACCCGATCGTGCCCTGCACGACGAAGGGCGAGAGCACGTTCGGCAGGACGTGCTTGAGCGCCACGACCCAGCGCGTGGCGCCGAGCGCGCGCACCGCCTGCACGTAGTCCTTCTCGCGCTCGGCGAGGACCGGGCCGCGCATGACGCGGGCGAAGATCGGGACGTAGACGATCGCGATCGCGATGACCGCGCTGTTCACCCCGGGACCCCGCATGGCCGCGATGCCGACGGCGAGGAGGAGGCCCGGAATGCTGAAGAACACGTCCAGCACCCGGTTGATGGCGTTGTCCCACGCGCCGCCCGCGTATCCGGCGGTGAGACCGAGCGCGCCGCCCAGGGTCATCGCGACGCCGATCGAGACCAGCGCGACGTAGAGGGAGATCCGCGAGCCGTGGATGACGCGGCTGAAGACGTCGCGCCCGAAGCGATCCGTTCCGAAGAGGGCCTTCGCGGCGGGTGCCGACTCCACGAGATCGAAGTCCTGCTCGTCTGGCGGGCGCGGCGCCAGCGCATCGGCGAAGAGCGCCATGACAACGATCAGAAGGGCGGCGAGCGCGCCGATGAGTACCACCGTGCTCCGCAGGACGTGCCGGAGCTGTCGGCCCCACAGGGCCTGCCGCTGGACGACGGGCGGCATGCGTCTTACGTGTAGATCTTCCTGAGCTCGCCCTCGGCCCAGCGCACCGCGTCCTCGGCGGGCATGCCCTGGATGGCCTTGGCGTACATGTCGACGATCACGTACTTGGAGAAGGCCTCGGTGGCCCTGGCCGAGGGCGGGCCGGCATAGCCGAAGAGGCGATAGGAGCGCGCGGCGTCGCGGAACGCCGCCATGACGGGATCCTGGCGCCAGAGCGCGTGCCCCTCCCACATCCGGGTCGTGGCCACGGCGTAGCCGCGCTCGGCGACGAACCAGGGCTCGTACGCCTCCTTCGAGTGCAGCCAGAGCAGGAAATCCTTCGCCAGCTTCTGGTTCTTGGAGTAGCCCATGACGGCGTGATGGAAGGGGCCGTGGTACGAGTAGGTGCCCGCGGGCCCGCCGGGGAGCGGCGCGTGGCCCATGTCGGTGTGGAGCGGCGCGCCCTGCTCGGTCTTGAACTTGGCCGGATCGCCCAGCGCGACGAGGTAGATCGAGGCGGCGTTCTGCGTCGCCGAGATGGTCCCCGAGAGGAACGCGCGATTGTTGTTGGTGTCGTCCCAGGCGAGCCCGCCCTCGTCGCAGGCGTCCTTCCAGAAGCCCACCGCGAACTTCACGGACTCCACGGTCTCCTTCGAATTCACCGCCACGGTGCGGCCGTCGCGCTCGACCTCCTTGCCGCCCCACGACCAGAGATACGGATACCAGAACGCCGGCGAGTCGCCGAACGTATGGGCGACCGTCTGCCCGACCGGAAAGCCCGTGGCCTTGAGCTTCTTGCCGGTCTCGCGCCAGGCCGTCCACGTCTTCGGGAACTCGCGGACGCCGATCGCCTCGTGCTGCGAGCGCCGGTAGACGACGAGGTTCGGCGTGATCGCGTGCGGGAGGGCGCGCCAGGCGCCGCCGACCTTGCAGAGATCCTCGGCCGCCTGGTAGTAGCCGCCCTGCGCGCTCGCGATGGCCTGGGCGACGTCGCTCACGTCGACGAGGCTCCGCTCGTAGAGGTGCGCCCAGTTGTGCAGCATGTGGATGACGTCGGGCCCCGCGCCCGACGAGACCGCCGCGGTCACGCGCGCCTGGATGTCGTTGGCGTTGATGCGCTCGAGGTTGAACCGCGCGCCGAACGCGCGCCCGGCGTCCGCCATCTGGCCCTTGAGCACCTCGTCGCCGCCGGGCACGAAATCGTTCCAGCGCAGCAGGTGGATCGTCGTGCCCTGGGCGTACGCGGGGGCCCGGCGCGCCCCGAGGATGGTGGTGAGACCCGTGACGGCGCCGGCGGCGGCGAGCGTGACGAACGAGCGTCGGTCCATGGGTGGCGTCATTCCGTCCTCCTCGATGGCGGTGATCCTAGCGCACGGGGCCGGCCAGCGGGCTCTCGGGCCCGCGGCGCGGAAGGTAGCGGCCGTAGCCGGGCTTCTGTTCCAGGGCGCCGTCGTTCAGCATCACGCGGCCTCGGAGCAGCGTCATCCACGGCCGGCCGTGGAGCTTCCAGCCCTCGTAGAGCGTCCAGCCCGCGTAGCCGCGATGGTCGGCGGCCCGGACGATCACCTCGGCGTCGGGGTCGATCAGGAGCAGGTCGGCGTCCGAGCCGACGCGGATCGTGCCCTTGCGCGGATAGAGCCCGAAGATCCGCGCGGGGTTCTCGGCGAGCACGCGCGCGAGCCAGGTGAGGGGCAGGCCACGCCCCACCACGCCCTCGCTGTACATGAGCGGCACCAGCGTCTCGAGCGAGGGCTGGCCGAACGGGATCGACTTGCCCTGCGCGTCGACGAAGACGTTCTGCCAGCCGGGCTCCTTCATCGCCTTCGGCTTCGCGGCGTGGTCGCTGCCCACGGTGGCGATGAAGCCCTGCGCGGATCCCGCCCAGAGCGCGTCACGGTCGGGCCCGTCGGCGGGCCGGAGCGGCGGACCCATCTTCGCGTACGGCCCCCAGCGCTCCATCTCGGCATCGGTGAGCAGCAGGTACTGCGGGCAGGTCTCCGTCCACACGCGCTGCCCGGCCGCTTGCGCGCGCTTGATGCGCTCGAGGCCGAGCCGGCTCGAGAGATGCACGACGTAGACGGGCGACTTCGTGAACGCCCCCATGAGGATCGCGCGGTTGATGGCCTCCTCCTCCGCCCAGTCCGGGCAGGTGGCGGGGAAGTGCCGGGGATGGACGCGTCCCTCCGCGATCGCCTTGTTCTCGAGGTAGTTCAGGACGTCGCCGTTCTCGCAGTGGAGCTGGGTGACGCCGCCCGCGCGCGCGACGATCTCCATGACGCGGCAGATGAAGTCGTCGGGGCACATCCGGTTCCCGCGCTTCTTGTACGTCATGAAGAGCTTGTAGGACGTCACGCCGAGCTCGAACGCCGCCGGCAGCCCGTCGAGGATGTACGGCTCGTGGTTGAGGATGAAGTGGAGGCCGAAGTCGAGGACCGACTTCGCCTCGATCTCCTCGACGAGCCGGCGAACCGCGGCGGGGAGCGTCTCGCCGTCGTCGTAGACGCCGAACGGGATCAGGGTCGTGATGCCGGCGTGCGCCGCGGCGATGGAGCCGCGGCCCCAGTCGTCGTTGTCGGGTCCGAGGTGCACGTGGCAGTCGATCGCGCCGGGGAGCACGTACTTCCCGCGGGCGTCGATGTACCGGTCGGCGGGCGGGAGATGCTCGGCCGCGCCGAGCGCGGCGATGGTCCCACCGCTGATCGCGATGCTCGTCTCGGCCGCGCCGCTCGCGGTGACCACCAGGCCGTCCCGGATGATCGTGTCGACGCGTGCGCTCATGGCACCCTCACGCGGGAGGCGGCATCGCGCCCGCCCGCTCGGCGATGAGGCCGTAGTGCTGGGGCTGCCGGTGCCGCGCGAAGTTGAACGTCGTCTCCTTGTACGAGCGGCACTGATCCAGATCGCAGCGCGCGACGAGCAGCTCGTCGCCGAGGGTGGACGCCATCGCGACGATCTCGCCGGAGGGCGCGATGATCGCGCTCTGGCCGATCTGGTCGACGCCCTCCTCGACGCCGGCCTTCGCGACGCCGACCACCCAGGTGGCGTTCTGGTAGGCGCCGGCCTGCATGGAGAGGTGGTTGTGGAAGTTCGCGAGGTGGTCGTGCTCCGGCGTCGACGGGTGGTGCACCGGCGTGTTGTAGCCGAGCAGCACGAGCTCGACGCCCTGCAGGCCCATGACCCGGTAGGTCTCCGGCCAGCGCCGGTCGTTGCAGATGCACATGCCGACGACGCCGCCGAACGCGCGCCAGACCGGAAAGCCGAGGTTGCCGACGTCGAAGTAGCGCTTCTCGAGATTCTGGAACGGCCGGCCCGGCTCGTGCTCGCGATGCCCGGGCAGGTGGATCTTCCGGTACGTGCCGACGAGCTCGCCGCGCCGGCCGACGAGGATCGAGGTGTTGTAGTGGCGCGTCTCGCCGTTCTCCCGCGCCAGCTCGGCGTACCCGAGGCAGAACCCGAGGCCGAGGCGGCGGCCCTCGTCGAACAGCGGCTGCGTGTCGGGGCCCGGCATCTCGCGATCGAAGTAGGCGTCGATCTCCGCCTGGTCGTCCATGTACCAGTGCGGGAAGAAGGCGGTGAGCGCCGCCTCCGGGTATGCGACGAGGTCGCAGCCCGCCGCGTGCGCCTGGCGCAGGAGCTCGACGAGGCGCTTGACGGCGTCGCTGCGGCTGTCGTGGCGGGCGATCGGGCCGAGCTGGGCGGCTCCCACGGTCACGACGCGGGCCATCGACTCCTCCTCGGGGTTGCGGTTCGGCCCGTGCCGCGGGGTGCGCCGGCGCCGGGGCGCGCGATGGGACTGCCCGACCGCGCGGCGGCGCGATCATATCGTGCGGGCGCACGCCCGGCAAGGAAGGTGCGGGGCCCCGTCGCGCCGGCGAGCTATACTGCGCGCGTGACGAAGAAGCGCGTTCTCATCGTGGACGACGAGCCCGTCACGCTCCGGCTCCTGGAGCGCGTCTTCCAGCAGTTCCACCACGGCCACGACTACGAGATCGAGACGGTGCGTGACGGCGCCGACGCGCTCATGGCCCTCCTGCGGCAGCCCTTCGACCTCGTCCTGCTCGACATGCAGATGCCGCGCCTCGGCGGCCTCGAGCTGCTCAAGCAGATGCAGGGCCTCGACCTCCGCGTCCCGGTGCTGATGCTGACCGCGACCCAGGATTCCAAGGCGGCGGGCGAAGCCTTGCGGAGCGGCGTCTTCGCCTTCGTCCCGAAGCCGGTGGATCCGCAGCAGCTCGACCACCTCGTCGCGCTCGCCCTGTCCACCACGCCGTCCGGCTGACGGCGCGCCGCCGCGCCGGTCGCGAGGCGCGCGGGCCTCAGGCGCGGTCGGCGATCTCGGCGATCCGCCGGAACGTCTCGACGCGCTTGCGGTTACCCTCCGGCAATTTCGCGATGTCGGCGTCGGTCAGCGCGATCGTGTTGCCGTAGGCCTGGTACGACGGGATCTTGTCGTCGGCGAGCGGCGCCATCGTCTGCTTGCGCGCGAAGGCGGCCTCGATCGCCGGCGCCAGCGCCTCCATCTTCCGCGCCTGACGCTCCGCCTCCTTCTCGTGGAACTCCGGCATGACCTCGGCGGCGAACAGCTCGAGCGCCTCGCAGATGTGCTCGTGGCGGTTGCGGCCGCCCTGCTGGATGAAGATCGTCTGGTCCACGCCCGCGTTCTGGAAGGTGCGGAGCGACTCGCGCAGCTCGGCCGGCGTGCCGATGCAGCTCGCGCCGCCGCCGAGCACCTCCGTGCCGATCTGCTCGCGCACGGCCAGGAAGCGGTTCCAGATGTTGGTCCGTCCCGGCGTGTGCCGGCCGAAGACGTAGTGATGGGCGAGCGCGAACTGGAAGAACCGGAAGCCGTCGATGCCGCGCCGGCGGGCCTCGGCCGCGTCGGCGTGGCAGGAGAAGCCGGTGACCATCGCGACGTTGGGGTTGACCGCGTGGCCGATCGGCACGCACTCGCGCTTGAAGGTCTCGTAGTAGTCGGCGACCCACTGGGTCGCCTCGGCCGGGTCGATGAAGGCGAAGGTCAGGGCGCCGATCCCGAGCTGCGCCGCGAGGTGGATCGTCTCGCGGTTCGAGCACGCCACCCCAGATCGGCGGGTGGGGCTTCTGCACCGGCTTCGGGAGGACGTTCCGCGCCGGCATCGAGAAGTACGTGCCGGCGAAGCCGGGGTAGGGATCCATCGCCATCATGTTGGCGACCTGCTCCACGGTCTCGCGCCACATGGCGCGCCGGTCTGCCGGCTTGATGCCGAAGCCCTCGAGCTCGGCGCGCGAGGCTGACTCTCCCGTCCCCCAGTCGACCCGGCCCCCGGAGACGAGATCGAGCGTGGCGACGCGCTCGGCGACACGCGCCGGCGCGTTGTAGCCGGGCGGCATCAGCACGATGCCGTGGCCGAGGCGGATCCGCTTGGAGCGCTGCGAGGCGGCGGCCAGGAACACCTCCGGCGCGGAGGAGTGGGAATACTCCTCGAGGAAGTGGTGCTCCACCTCCCAGGCGTAGTCGATGCCCAGCCGGTCGGCCAGCTCGACCTGGTCGAGCGCGTCCTGGAAGAGCCGGAGCTCGGCGCCCTCCTCCCACGGCCGCGGGAGCTGGTGCTCATAGAAGATCCCAAATTTCATCGTTCTCTCCTCTGTTTAGCCTGTCTAACCTGGACTGTTCATTAACGAGGATACCGATGTCGGACGGGTGGCGTCGCGGGCTGGGCTCGCGCAGCCGGCGAAGTGGGCCCCCCGAGTCCCGTCCGCAGCTCGAAGAG
>JBGQEL010000086.1:0-18273 GCA_041496385.1 Methylomirabilia bacterium
CGCCCCAGCCGCCCCACCACGGCCGTCCGGCGAAGGTCGGCCGACCCCACCAGGGGACGAGCGGCTCGCCCCAGCCGAGCGCCACCCAGCTGACCGCGGGAACGCCGATCCCCACGCGGAGGCCGGGGCCGCCGAAGAAGGCGACGAGCGCGGGCGCGTAGACCGGCCGGCGAACGATGGGCCCGGGCGCCCACGCCCAGAACCCGTCGACGAAAACCCAGCGACCGTAGTGGTAGGGCGCCCAGCCCCAGGGTGCGGTGTCCACCCACGACCAGCCATAGGAAGGATCCAGGATCCACTTGCCAGTGCTGTACGGGACCCAGCCGGCGGACGCCGCCTCCGGCACCCACACGGCCCCGTACGTCGGTACCACGCGCCAGTTGCCGTGGTGATCGAGGTCGTCCACGCCGTAGACGCCGGCCGGCACGTAGCGCGAGCTGACGGCGTCGAGGAGCTCGTTGGTGCGGGCGGAGTTCCAGGTGTCCCAGGCGTCCGGCTCGGGCGCCACGTAGCTCTGGACGCTCGGCGCCGCCGCACCCTCGAGGATTACCTCTTCGCTTGGCGTGACCGCGACGGTCCGGCCGTCGCGAGACGTCATGGTGGCGTGCCCGCCGCGGCGCGTGATGAAGGAGATCCGATCCTGCGTGAGGTCGGCGCGGTAGTACCCGGGCTGCTCGATGGTGAAGACCGCTTGCGGTGTGTCGAGCTCCACGCGCCGTCCCTCATCGAGGCCGCGCAGATCGAGCGAGACGTGACCCGCCGTGGCCTTGAGCTGCAGGAGATCCGGCGCCAGGTTCACGAGCCCGAGCTGCGTGTCGCCCCAGGCCCGCACGAACGCGCGCGCGCCCACCTGCAGCTCGAGGTTGCCCTGGTGCCCCGTGTAGAGCTCGTCGCCCGGCGCCAGGGGTGTGTTGACCTGGGCGGGCGCCCAGTCGTCTGCGCCCGGGCGCCAGAACGAGGCCTCGCCGCTCGTGAAGCTCAGGCGCGGCGGCGTGCGTCCGATCGCGCCGCCCTGATCCTCGCTTGCGGGAACCGCGGCGCGCGCGGCGGGTGCCTGACCGACCAGGAGCGCGAACCCCAGGAGCATCGCCAGCAACCGCCTCGCGTACGTGGGCATATGGTCCTCCCTCAGCTCCTCAGACGCGCCCGGGTTCGCGAGCATTCGTGCGCCGCGGGCGTAAACGCATGGAACGCGCCCAGCGTCTATAATGCTCGGCAACCGGAGGACGTCAATGGCCAAGAAGCTCCTCTTCGTCGGTGCGGGCGCCATCGGAAGCTACCTCGGCGCGTTCCTCTCGCGTGCCGCTCACGACGTGACGCTCGTCGATCCCTGGGCCGAGCAGGTCGAGACGATCCGACAGCGCGGCATCTCGGTCACGGGCCCCCACGACCCCTTCGAGGCCCGTCCGACCGCGGTACACCTGCACGAGGCGGCGCGCCTGCCCCGCGATTTTGACATCGCGTTCGTCGCCATGAAGGTCTACGACACCGCGTGGGCCTCTCAGCTCGCGCTCCGGCATCTCGCCCCCGGCGGCCACCTCGTCGCGGCGGAGAACTGCTGGCCCGACCCGGTGGTGGCGGGCGTGGCCGGGGCGTCGCGCGCGGTCGGGCTGGTCATGTCGAAGATCGGCGTGGCCCTCTGGAAGCCCGGGCAGGTGGAGCGCGGCATGGAAAAAGGCCAGGGCAAGGGCCACGACGTCTTCCGCGCGGGCGAGCACGACGGGCGGATCACCCCACGCGTCACGGAGCTGGCGCAGATGCTCTCGGTCATCGACGGCGCCCAGGCGACGGACAACCTGTGGGGCGAGCGCTGGGCCAAGCTCTGCGCCAACGCGATGGGCAATCCCGTCCAGGCCATGTCCGGGCTCGGCTCGCTCGAGATCGCCTCGAGCGAGGTCGGGCGCACGATCACGATCCACCTCGCCGCCGAGGCCGCGCGGGTGGGCCTGGCGCTCGGCTACACGGTGCCCAAGTTCAACGGCGCGCCGGTCGAGCAGTGGGCGGCGGCCGACCGGCCCGAGGCGTACGCGGCCCTCGACACGATGCTCACACCGGCATCGGCCACGCGCGTGAACTGGCGCGCGTCGATGGCCCAGGACGTCGCCAAGGGCCGCGCGACGGAGATCGACTACATGAACGGCCACGTAGTGGCGCAGGGGCGGGAGCGCGGCGTGCCCACGCCTCTGTCGGCCGCCGTGGTCGAGGTCGTGCACGAGGTGGAGCGGGGCACGCTCGCGCCCGCGCCCCAGAACATCGCGTTGGCGCTGCGCCGCGCGGGCCTGTAGGATCGCGGGGGAGGAGAGCGACATGCGCTATACGAGGATCTCCGCCGATTGCCACATCGATCTTCCCTGGATCCCGCCCGATCTCTTCAAGGGCGGCGCGTCGGCCGCCCTGAAGGATCGCATGCCCTTCGTGACCGACGGACCGGACGGACCCTACTGGACCTCGAAGAACGGCCAGAACTTCGGCCTCGTGAACGGCGTCGGGCCGGCCGGACAGAAGTTCATCCCGGGCTCGCACCACCGCGTCGACGTCATGGCCTCCACGGGTCTCTACGAGGACGGCAAGAAGGGCATCCGGCGACCGACCGACCCCCTGCTGCGCGCGAAGGACATGGACCGCGACGGCGTGCAGGCCGAGGTGATCTACGGCATCCTGGGCGCGGCCACGCGGCTCAACGACCCCGAAGCCGCCAACGAGATGTTCCAGATCTACAACGACTGGCTCGTCGAGTTCTGCCGCGTCGATCCCGAGCGCTACATCGGGCTCGCCTGCCTGCCCTACGGTGACATCGACGCCGCCGTGAAGGAGATCCACCGCGTGGCGAAGCTCGGGCTGCGGGGCATGGAGCTGTCGTGCTCGTGGGACATGGAGCCCATGTGGCATCCGATCTGGGAGCCGCTCTGGAAGGCCGTCAACGACGTGAACATCCCGCTCCACTTCCACACCTTCCCCGCGCTGCCGCCCGGCAAGCTCGATCAGCAAAAGGGCCTGACGCGGCGGGCGGCGTTCTTCACCGTCGTCTCGGGCTTCCAGATGAACCTCGTCAACATCGTCGCGGCCGTCATCGGCGCTGCCGTCCTCGAGCGCTATCCGAACATCCGGATCGCCCTCGGCGAGAGCGGGATCGGCTGGGTCCCGTACGCGCTCGACCGCATGGACTTCGAGTGGGAGGATCGCTTCCACGATCTCGGTCTGAAGATGAAGCCGAGCGACTACTGGCGGCGGCAGTGCAAGGCGACGTTCCAGTTCGACCGCATCGGCACCAAGCTCATCGACGACATGGGCGTGGAGACGCTCATGTGGGGCTCGGACTATCCGCACGGTGACGGCGTCTGGCCGGAGTCGTCGAAGTACATCGCCGAGCAGTTCGGCCACCTGCCGCCCGACGTCACGCACAAGATCACCTGCGAGAACGCCGGGCGCTTCTACGGCCTGATCGCGTAGCGCTCCCAGCGGGCGGACCGATCCGCTCGCCGGCGTCGAGGGCGCGAGGGGCTCGCGCCCTCCGGTCTACGCGCGATCGGTGGCCGACGCGGGGTGACCGTTGGACGTCTGATGGTGCAGCCACTGGGACAGCACCTTCGAGACGTCGACGACGTGGATGACCTCACCCAGCACCGTGTGGATCGTGCCGAGGTCGATCCGCTTGTAGACCATCTCGATCTGGCCCAGCGGCACACGTCGTTGGGTCCCGTCCGTCGTGGTGAACTCGACCCAGGGTTGTTCGCTCATGCGGCACACGCTAGCAACCGCCCCGCTCGGATCAGAAGGAATTTCCGGAACCTCACGAGCCACGATCCGTGGTGAGGCGGACCGCGCACGACCTACCGCCCGTTGAGGTCGGCTCAGCGCCGCGCCTCGCGACGGTTGCGAGCCGCGTGGAGACGTGATGGACTAGGCGCGCTCCGAGAGAGCCGGGTGGAAACGCATGTTGGGAGTTGTCGCGACGCTCAAGGACATGGCCGGCCGGCCGGAAGTGCTCCGGCTGCGCGAAGTGGAGTAGGCGCGTGCGAGCGACGGCGGAGCGCCTGCGACGGCTGACGAGCACGATCTTGAAATCCGGCGGCAGCGCCGAGTCCGAGGCGGATCTCGTCGCGGACCATCTGGTCCTGGCGAACCTCATGGGCCACGACAGCCACGGCGTCGGGATGGTCCCCTCGTACGTCCGGCACCTGCAGGCGGGGCTCGTCGTGCCGAACACGCGCGCGAAGATCGTGAAGGACGATGGCCCGACGCTCATGTTCGACGGCGGCCGCGGCTACGGCCGCTGCGTGGGCGGCGAGGCCATGACCGCCGCGCTCGCCCGCTGCCGCCTGACGGGCGTGGTCGCGATGACGCTCGCGAACGCCCACCACATCGGGCGCGTCGGCGCGTATGGCGAGCTGGCGAGCGCGGCCGGCCTCGTCTCGCTCCACTTCGTCAACGTCACGGACCACCGCCCGATCGTCGCGCCCTTCCGCGGCACCGACGCGCGCTTCGTGACCAACCCGGTCTGCATCGCCCTGCCCGGCACGGAGCGCCAGGCTCCCCTGCTTCTCGACATGGCCACGAGCGCGATCGCGATGGGCAAGGTGCGCGTCGCCAGGAACGAGGGCAAATCGCTGCCGGACGGAATCCTGATCGATCCGAGCGGGCAGCCGACGCGCGATCCCAACGTGATGTACGCCGAGCCACACGGCGCGTTGCTCCCCTTCGGGGGCCACAAGGGCTACGCGCTCGCGGTCATGACGGAGCTGCTGGCGGCGGCGCTGTCGGGCGGCCCGACGATCCAGCCCGCGAACCCGCGGGCGGGCGGCACCATCAACAACATGCTGACCGTGCTGATCGATCCCGCGCGCCTGGCCGGCGTCGACTGGCTCCGCCGCGAGATCGACGGCTTCATCGAGTACGTCAAGGCGTCGCCGCCGGCCGACCCGACGGCGCCCGTCCTCGTCCCCGGCGAGCCCGAGCGCCTCGCGCGCGCGGAGCGCTCGCGCTCGGGCATCGCCATCGACGCGACGACCTGGGAGGAAATTCTCCAGGCGGGTGAGAAGCTGGGGCTCGCCCGCGGCGCTGCCGAAGCCCTCGTCGCCGGATAGCGAGCGCGCTCCCCGGGCGGGCGCGAGAAGCGACTAGCGGGGCTGCTTCAGCTCTGCGTCGATCAGGCGCACGAACGCCTCGAGTGGCTGCGCGCCCGACAGCATCAGCCCGTTCACGAAGAACGCCGGCGTGAAGTTGGCGCCGAGCCCGATCGCCTGATTCACGTCCCGCTGGACGCTCGCCTGTTGCTTGCCGCCGGCGAGGCACTGCTCGAAGCGTCCCGCGTCGAGCCCCAGCTCCCCTGCCCAGGTCTTCAGCTTGTCGGGCGTGGTGGCCGGCTCCTCGGCGAAGAGCTTGTCGTGGTACTCCCAGAACTTGCCCTGCTCCTTGGCGCACTGGGCGGCCTCGGCCGCCTTGGTCGCGCCGGGATGCAGGTTCTCGAGCGGCAGGTTCTTGAAGACGAGCCGCACCTTGTCGCCGTAGCGCGCGCGGACCTGGGCGAGGACGGGTAGCACCTGCCGGCAGTACGGACAGTAGAAGTCCGAGAACTCGACGATCGTCACCGGCGCGGTCGCGGCGCCCTGCACCGGCGAGTCGTCGACAGACACGCTCGCCCGGAACGGCGTCGGGGGCTTCAGATAGACGACGACCTTCGCGCCCGCGCGGAGCGTCTGAACGAACGCGCGCTGCTGGGCCGCGACCTTCTGATTCTGCAGGTAGGTCCGGATCCGGTCGCGGATGGCCGCCAGGGGCGCGTTGATCTGCCCCTTGTTCGCCTCGTAGAAGCCCTCGATCTCGGTCTCCGTCACCAGCCCGACCTTCGCGGTCACTTCCTGGTCCAGCAGCGCCTGCGGCGAGACGCCCCGCTTCGCGGCTTCCTTCGCGACCAGGCGCTCGGCGATCAGCGCCTCGAGTCGCTGCTGTCGCATGGCATACATCTGCTGCTCGAGCTGGTTGAGCGCGGCGCCGAGACTGCTCGCCAGCTCGTCGGAGGTCACGGGCGTGCCGTCCACCTCGGCGAGAATGCCCGGATCACGCGACGGCGTGGCGGGGGTCTGGGCGTGGGCCGGCTCGCCCGCCGGCAGCAGGATCGCGACGATCCCGAACGCGACGACCGCGATCGCTCTCAGCATGGTTCCTGATGATACATTACCCTGCAGACGTCATCCGGGCGCACCTCGTAGAAAGGCGGAGATCTTCACGATGACCACGTCTGGCAAGGTCGCGATCGTCACGGGCGCAGGCAGCGGAATCGGCAAGAGCGTGGCGCTCGCGCTCCTGCGAGAGGGCTACGCGGTCGCTCTCGCCGGGCGCCGCAAGGAGCTGCTCGAGGCCACGGCGGTTGAGGGCAAGCCGTCCGGCTCGCGGACGCTCGTCGTCCCGACCGACGTGGGCGATCCCGCGTCCGTCCGGGCCCTCTTCGCCAGGTGCAAGGAGGCGTTCGGCCGGCTCGACCTGCTGTTCAATAACGCGGGGACCGGGGCGCCGGCCGTGCCGCTCGAGGACCTGACCTACGCGCAGTGGAAGACCGTCGTGGACGCCAACCTGACCGGCTCGTTCCTCTGCACGCAGGAGGCGTTCAAAATCATGAAGAGCCAGCAGCCCCGCGGCGGGCGCATCATCAACAACGGCTCCATCTCGGCCCACGCGCCGCGGCCGAACTCGGTGCCCTACACCTCGACCAAGCACGCGATCACGGGGCTCACGAAGTGCGCCTCCCTCGACGGGCGGAAGTACGACATCGCGTGCGGCCAGATCGACATCGGAAACGCCGCGACCCCGATGACGGAGCGGATGAAGAAGGGCGTGCCGCAGGCCAACGGGTCGGTCGAGGTCGAGCCGACGATGGACGTCGAGAACGTGGCGCGCGCCGTCGTGCTGATGGCGGCGATGCCGCTGGACGCCAACGTGCAGTTCATGACGGTCATGGCGACGAAGATGCCCTTCGTGGGTCGGGGCTGACGGCCATGGCCCAGGGCGCCGCGTCGCGCTATGAGTTCGTCGAGGGCTGGGAGCAGCTTCCCGCGGGGTACGAGCATCGCGCCGTCGCGGGCGTGGCGGTGGACGGCGAGGACCGCGTCTTCCTGATCTGCCGCGGCGATCATCCGATCATCGTCTACGACCGCAAGGGCAGCTTCGTCGGCTCCTGGGGCCAGGGCGAGTTCACCTACCGCACGCACGGCATCACGGTCGGCCCGGACGGGACGCTCTACTGCAGCGACGACGGCAACCACACCGTGCGGCAGTTCACGCCGACCGGCAAGCTGCTCATGACGCTCGGGACCCTGAACACGCCCTCCGACACCGGCTACGACGGCAAGGACACGCGGACCGTCCTGCGGCCCGGCGGGCCGTTCAACCGCCCGACGAACGTCGCCGTCGGTCCCCGGGGCGATCTCTACGTGTCGGACGGCTACGGCAACTGCCGCGTCCATCGATTTTCACCGAGCGGCGAGCTGAAGCGATCCTGGGGCGTGCCGGGCACGGGGCCCGGGGAGTTCTTCCTGCCCCACGGCCTCGCCGTCGCGGCCGACGGCCGTGTGTTCGTCTGCGACCGCGAGAACGATCGCATCCAGATCTTCGACCCGGACGGTGAGTATCTCGCCGAGTGGACCGACACGCGGCGCCCGACGCATATCGTCTTCGACGGCCAGGGCCGCGCCTACGTGTCGGAGCTCTGGTGGCAGCCGGGCCAGACGTCGAGCCGCTACGGCCCGGCCGGCGCGACGCGCTCGGGGCGCGTCAGCGTTTACGACCGGGACGGCCGGGTGCTCGCGCGCTGGGGCGGCGCCGACCCGGCGGCCGCCGGCAGCTTCGCGGCCCCGCACGGCATCGCGGTCGATTCGCGCCTCGACGTATACGTGAGCGAGGTGACCTGGACGTTCGCGGCGAGCCGTGGCCACGTCCCCGCGGGCTGCCACTCGTTCCAGAAGTTCAGGCTCGCGCCCTGAGGCGGCGGCGCCCTACCGGCGATCGCCGCGCATGCAGATCCCGGTGATGCTGCCGCCGAGCTTGACGCAGACCACCCCGACCCCGCAGTCGTTGTCGAAGTAGCAGCTGTTGCCGTAGCTGCGGGTCGGGTCGAGGGGCGCGTACACCGGCTTGCGGTCGCTCTGAGCTCCGGGTCCCTGACTGGAGACGCAGACGCCTTCGACCAGCCCCTGAGTCTTGATGCACCGGTTGCCGGCGTCGCATTCGCCGTCGAAGGTGCAGGCCGACGCGGTCGGCGCGAGCAGTGCCACGCCCGCCCCCAGGATCGCGAGAACGAGCAGGATGCGCATCGCCGCCCCGTTCCTCAGCATGGGTTCATGTTACGCCTCTCCCCGGCCTCTGAGCGACCAGTAGCACGGCACGGCGAGGAGCGCGAGCGCCCCAGCGAGCTGCCACCGGAGTGCGACCCCGTGCAGGTCCACCAGGTAGCCGCCGAGCAGCAGGCCGACGGATCCCCCGGCCGTCGCCATCGTGCTCCGGAACGACAGCATCGTCGCGCGGTCGCCGGGCCCGACCTGCTCGTTGAACCAGGCGCGCGCGAGCGGCTCCCGCGCCCCGAGGCAGACGTTCATGAGCACGAGAGTCACCAGCGCGCGAGTCGGGTGCGCGGCGACCAGGCCCGCCACGAACAGTAGCCCGCCGGCCAGGACGACGAGCCCGCTCACCAGCTCCCGCCGGTGCCGCGCGGCGCCGGCCAGCCGGGTCACGATCTCGGCGCCGAGCATCATCGCGAGCATCAGCGCGCAGAACACCCACCCCACGACCCAGACGCCGACCCCGTAGCCGTCCTTGAAGAGCGCTGGCCATTCGAGCCAGAGGGGTGTCCACACCACGCAGAGGATCGCCTCGGCCACGCTCAGCAGGCAGACGTGACGGAGGCGGAAGCCGAGCCGGATGCCCCGGCCCACGCGGTCGGCGACCGCCCGGCGAAGGGCGCTCAGTTCGAGGCGCCCGAGGGGGCGCACGGGCTCGCGCATGAGCCTGGCGGCCAGGCCCGACACGAAGAAGCCCGCGGCGCCCAGGAGCCAGGGCACGGCGATCTCGACGCTGGCCACGCTCGCGCCGATGACGGCCGTCGTCATCAGGCCGAGGCTCGACAGCTGCGAGACACGCGAGAAGAGGACGTCCTTCGGGCCCTCGAAGCCCGCCGCGTCCAGCGCGTCGACGCCCCCGGCGTCGACGGCCCCGTTGCAGAACGTCGTCCCGACCGCGTCGATGACTTCCGCGATCAGGAACCACACGTACGTGTGCGAGAAGAAGTAGAGCGCGAAGGCCCCGCCGCGCAGGGCGCAGCCCAGCAGAAAGGACGCGCGGCGTCCGAGCGCGTCGGCGCAGGCGCCGGTCGGCACGTCGGTGAGGATGATGACGGCGAAGTAGGCGGTGAGGACGCTGTTGATCTCGAGCTGCGTGAGTCCCCGCGCGCGCAGGAACAGCGGATAGACGCCGACCAGGAATCCCCCGGCGAGGGCGTACGCCAGGGACACCGCATAGTAGCGCCGGACGACGTCGCCGCTCGCGAGATGGAGCATGGGGTGCAAGCCGTGATTCTATCCGACTCCCGTGTCCCCGACCGGTTGCGCAGGCACGCGTGATCTTGCACACTCGCCCTGCCCGGGGCGCCAACCCCGGGCGCGTGGCAGAGGAGGATGGGCCCATGCAGGCGACGGCGGCCGTGCTCTACGAGGTGAAGAAGCCCCTGGTGATCGAGGACGTCGAGCTGCTCGAGCCCCGCGCGCAGGAGGTGCTCGTGCGCTGGGCGGCGAACGGCGTCTGCCACAGCGACCTGCACGTGATGACCGGCGACTACCCGCACCCCCTGCCCGTGATCCTGGGCCACGAGGCGGCCGGCGTGGTGGAGAAGATCGGGCCGGGCGTGCTGTCCGTCCAGCCCGGCGACCACGTGTGCTCGAGCTACATCCCCTCGTGCGGCAAGTGCTGGTACTGCATCAGCGGCCAGCCGACCATGTGCGCGCTCCGCGACAAGCCGCGCTGGTTCATGCTGGACGGCACGCCCCGCTTCGCGAAGCGGGGCCAGCCGATCCACCACTTCCTCCAGGTCGCGGGCTACGCCACGCGATCGGTGCTGCCCGAGGAAAGCGTGATCCCGATCCGCAAGGACGCGCCGCTCGACCTCGCCTGCCTGGTCAGCTGCGGCGTGCTCGCGGGCGCCGGTCCGGTGTTCAACCGCGCGAAGGTGCCGGCGGGCGCCAGCGTGGCCGTGTTCGGCTGCGGCGGGGTCGGGCTCAACACCATCCAGGCGGCGCGCATCGTGGGCGCGGGCAAGATCATCGCGGTGGACGTCAATCCGCAGAAGCTCGTGTGGGCCGAGGAGTTCGGTGCCACGCACGTCGTCGACGCCTCCAAGGAGGATCCGGTCGCGCGCGTGCAGGCGATCTCTGGCCGGGCCGGCGTCGACTTCGCCTTCGAGGTGGTCGGCACCCAGCAGACGATCGAGCAGGCGCTCAGCTCGACCCATCGCGGCGGCATGTGCGTCGTCGTGGGCGTCTCGCCGGCCGGCACACGGCTCTCGATCGACCCCGGCCTATTTCTCCAGCAGCGCGTGCTCACCGGTTCGTCGTTCGGGGGTGGGCACCAGCGCACCGACGTGCCGCTCCTCATCGACCTCTTCATGGACGGCCGGTACCAGCTCAAGGAGATGGTGACGCGGCGCCTGCCGCTCACGGAGCTGAACCACGCCTTCGACCTGATGCAGCGCGGCGAGGTCAAGCGCAGCGTGATCGTCTACGAGTAACCGCCCGAAGGAGGGCCCGCATGGACGCGCGTGACATGTTCCTGGACCAGCACAGCGTGGTGCACTCGGCCGCCGTGGCCGGCAACAAGATGTCGGCCGTCGAGCGCACGCTCACCGGCCTGAGCGACGAGCAGATGCGCGTGCGCCCGCGCGAGGACCTGAACTCGCTGGCGTGGCTCGTCTGGCACATCGCCCGGGTCGAGGACATCATGGTCAATCCGGTGCTCGCCGGGCGGGCCCAGGTCTTCGACGACGCCTGGCTCAAGCGTCTCGGCATCACCCGGCGCGACTTCGGCATCGGCATGACGAAGCCCGAGGTGTCCGAGCTGACGGCGACGATCGACCTGGCGGCGCTGCGCGAGTATCGTGATGCGGTCGGGCGCCGCACACGCGATATCGTCGGCGGCTTCAAGGACCAGGACTGGCAAGGCGAGGTGCCGGCGGCGAGCCTCGAGCGCGCCGCCGCGGAGGGCGCGTTCGGGACGCGCGCCGAGCAGCTGGTGAAGGCGTTCACCGGGCGGCCGCGCGCGATGGTGCTGAGCGGCATCGCGCTCTTCCATCCGGCGCAGCACCTCGGCGAGGCGGCGACCGTCCGCGGCGCCGGCGGCTTCGGCACGGGCGTCTGATCGCGCGCCGCGGAGCTACTTCGGGCTCTGGAGCGCGCGCCGGACTTGGGGTAGCACCTCTCGCGCCATCCGCGCCATGTAACCGCGCTCGCCCTCGTCCGGCGTCGGCGGGTTCGGGATGGGATGCAGGACGACGTAGTCGAATGCCGCCGGCGCCGCGCGGAGCACCTCGACCAACTGCTCGGCCACCTCGCCCCCTCCCCCCCGCACGCTGAAGGCGTCGGCGGCGTCCGCGGGCAGGAAGTCGACGACGCGGCCGCTGGCCTCGAGGTCCGGCGCATGGTGGAAGTCGGGCCACACGCCCGCCTCGCGCTTGAGCGTCTCGGGATCGGGTCCGGACCACGCCAGACGCGGCGGGTCGAACAGCGCCGGGGAATATTCGTAGTAACCCGCCGCCAGGGATTTGGCCATCGTCAGCGCACGCGCCGGATCGTCGACGAGCACGGTGTGGAACACCGCGCCCAGACGCACGCTCGCCGGGTTCCGTCCGGCCTCGGCGGCGCCGGCGCGGATCGCGTCGACGGCTGATATGAGGTTGGCCTGGTGAGTCCCGACGCGGATGAAGACACCGTCGGCGACGCCGCCGGCCATGCGGAGCGTGCGGGGCCCGCCGGCGGCGATCCAGATCGGGACGGGCCGGTGGTGCGGCAGGCGCGCCGGCCGCTCCGCGCCGACGTCGACCGACTCGCCGTCCAGCAGCTTGCGCATCAGGCGCGTGCTCGCGTCCAGCTCCTTGACCCGCGCCGGCCGCAGCCCGGCCAGCCGCACGGCCGTGTCGCCGACGCCCCAGCCGAGCAGCGTGCGGCCGGGCGCCAGCTCGTCGATGGTGGCGATCGACGAGGCGGTCACGCTCGGGTGGCGGTTCACGGGATTCGCCAGCAGCGGGCCGAGCGCGATGCGCTCCGTCGCCCGCGCCGCCGCGGCGAGCAAGACGTAGGTGTCGCGGCGGCGGAGCTGCGAGTCCGGCTGGAAGGCCGCATCCCAGCCGAGCGTCTCGGCGCGTCGCACGTCGGCGGCGAACGCTTCGACGGAGCGGGCGTCGAAGCGGTTCAGGCCGAAGCGGGGCACGTTCATCGCCGCGCCGATTCTACACCGCGGCTTGTCCTCGAGTACCCGGAAGGGTAGAGTCCGCCCATGCGATACGGCTTCTATCTACCGACCCGAGGTCAGACGGCGACGCCGGAGGCGCTCCAGACGCTGGTCCAGCGCGGCGAGGAGCTGGGGTTCAGCTCGGTCATGATCGCCGACCACATCGTGTTCCCCGTCACGATCACCTCGAAGTACCCGTACACGGTCAGCGGCGCGTTCCCCGGGCAGGGCGACGCGCTCGACCAGTTGAGCCTCATGGCCTTCATTGCGGCCAAGACGAGCGCCTTGCGCCTGGTCAGCAGCGTGATGATCCTGCCGTACCGCAATCCGGTGGTGACGGCCAAGGCGCTGGCGACCATCGACGTGCTGTCGAACGGGCGCGTCACGGTCGGCGTGGGCGTGGGGTGGCTGCGCGAGGAGTTCGAGGCGCTCGCCGCGCCCGACTTCGATCGCCGCGGGGCCGCGAGCGACGAGTACCTGCAGATCTTCAAGTCGCTGTGGACCGAGTCCCCGGCCTCCTTCGCGGGCCGGTTCTACCGGTTCGACGCCATCCGCTGCCTGCCGCAGCCGGTCCAGAAGCCGCACCCGCCGATCTGGATCGGGGGCCACACCCGCGCGGCGCTGCGCCGTGTGGCGCGATTCGGCGACGGCTGGCATCCGGTGGGCGCCAACCCTGCCGTGCCGCTCCGGCCCGCGGAGCTGCGCGCGTCGCTCGACGAGCTGGCCCGGCTCACCGAAGCGGAGGGACGCGATCCCGGCGCGCTGACGATCTCCTTCAAGGCGCCGGTCTACGATCCGGCGCAGTCGCTGGACGGTCGCGGCGCCGAGCGCCGGCCGTTCTCGGGAAGCGCCGAGCAGATCGTGGAGGACATCGCGAGCTACGCGCGCCTCGGCGTGAGCGAGCTCATCTTCGACTTCCGGAGCGAGAGCCTGACGGAGAGCCTCGAGCGCATGGAGCGCTTTGGCTCCGTGATCCGCCTGGGGGTGTGATCGCGCGTCGCGCACCGGCGGCGCATCGCGAAGGCCTCCTTCTGCTCGGCACGGTCGTCCTCGCCTGGGGCCTGACCTGGCCCGTGAACAAGGTGATCCTCGCGAGCCTGACGCCCGTCTGGCTGGTCGCCCAGCGCTCGGCGATCGCCACGGTCGCGCTCTTCCTGATCGCGATCGCGCTGGGCCGCCTCGTCCTGCCGCGCCGCGCGGACCTGCCGGTCCTGCTCAGCATCGCGCTGCTTCACATGGTGGGCTTCGGGGTGCTGGCGTGCGTGGGATTGCAGCTCGTGCCGACCGGGCGGTCGGTCGTGCTGGCCTACACGACGCCGCTCTGGGTCACGCCCGGGGCCAGCCTCTTCCTGAGGGAGCCCTTGACGCCGCGCCGCGCGCTCAGCGTGGTCGCGGGCCTCCTTGGCCTCATCGTGCTGTTCAATCCACTGGCCTTCGACTGGGCCGACCGCGGCGCCGTGCTCGGCAACCTCGCGATCCTCGCCGCCGCCTTCCTCTGGGCTGCGAGTATTCTGCACAGCCGCGGCCACCGCTGGCGCTCGACACCGTTCGAGCTCGTGCCATGGGAGACGCTGCTCGCGACGCTGGTCCTGACGCCGTTCGCGCTCGGCATCGACGGCGTTCCCGACGTCGCCTGGAACGCGTCGCTGGGGCTCATGCTGCTCTGCGCGGGCATCCCGGGCACGGCCCTGGCCTACTGGGCGATCACGACGGCCAGCCGCAGCCTGCCCGCCGTGACCACCTCGCTCGGGCTGCTCCTGACGCCGGTGGTCAGCGTCGTCACCGCGGCGCTATGGCTGGGGGAAACGCCGACCCCCTCGCTCGTGGCCGCGATCGTTCTGATCCTCGGTGGCGTGGCCATCGGGACCACCGGGGATGACGCTCGGTGACAAGTCTTCGGTCATCCTGCTCAGGAATCGCCCCCGCTCCTCACCATTGCCTTCGCCTCGGACGTGGAAGCTGCCGGAAACTATTGCGTTCCGCTAATACGAAGTCGGGATCTCGCTGGCACCCGACTTGCGGGTAGCCCACGCGTATGAGCCCGGGAGGTCATCTCGTCACCACGGCCATCGCGGCCGGCGTTGTCCTGGCCGGCACCGGCTCAGTGCCCCTCGCGGCAGGGATCGGGATCGGCGGGTTCCTCATCGATATCGATCATGTGGTGGACTACGTGACCGTCGAGCGCCGGCGTGACCTCAGGCCCGCCGCGTTCCTGCGCTACTACGCGACGGGCCGCATGCGCCGTGTCGTTCTCGCGCTCCACTCCTACGAGCTAGTCGCGGTGCTCGCGGCGCTCGCGTGGTGGCTCGACTCGACGTGGCTCGCGGGCTACCTGGCCGGCGCCGTGATGCACCTGGCGCTCGACATCGTCTACAACGGGCGGCTGACGCCGAAGAACATCTTCGCGTTCTACAGCCTGGGCTTCCGTTTCGCGCACGGGTTCGACGCCGAGACGCTCTTCGGCTCGGAGCCGCTCGTGGTCCCGTCGGGCTTCTGGCGGTCGTTCTTCGTGGGGCCGCGCCTGGCGCGCCCTGGCGTGGCGCGCCAGGCCGACTCCCCTCGTCTCGTCTCTCGCGGCTAGCTCACCCGCGACGCTCGCGTCACACCCTCACGCCGGCGCAGCGCCCTGGGTCGCCGTGTAGAGCGCGTACAACGACTGGCTGGCGGCCATGAACAGACGGTTGCGCTTGGGGCCGCCGAAGCAGATGTTGCCGCAGACTTCCGGCAGCCGGATGCGACCGATGAGCTTGCCCGCCGGATTCCAGACGGTCACGCCGCTGTAGCCGACCGAGCGGCCGGCGTTGCTCGAGACCCAGAGGTTGCCGTCGACGTCGGCGCGCGCGCCGTCGGGCCCGCACTTCACACCGTCGACCATGAAGTCGCTGAAGAGCTTCTGGTTCGACACCTTGTTGTCAGAGCCCACGTCGAAGGCGTGCATGTCGCCCTTGCCGCCCGGCCCGGTGTCACCCGGCCCTTTGCCGGTGCTGATGACGTAGAGCTTCTTGTAGTCGGGCGAGAAACAGAGGCCGTTCGGATCCGGGACCTGGCTCTCGCTCACGACGAGGTCGACGCGCCCGCTCGGATCCACCCGGTAACAGTTCGTCGGCAACTCGCGCTTGAGCAGGCCGACTGTAGGGCCCTGGCCGAGGCGCGACTTCAGCCGCCCGGCCGCGTTGCTCGGCCCGCCCGGGGCGTCCGGGGCGCCCTCGTAGAGCTGGCCGCCGTACGGAGGGTCGGTGAACCAGTAGCTGCCGTCCGGATGCGGCACGACGTCGTTGGGCGAGTTGAGCGGCTTGCCGCTGTACGAGTCCGCGATGATCGTCACGGAGCCGTCGTTCTCGTAGCGGACGACGCGCCGATTCAGGTGCTGGCAGGAGAGCTGGCGGCCCTGGAAGTCGAACGTGTTGCCATTGCTGTTGCCCGAGGGCATGCGGAAGACGGTCACGCGGCCGTCGTCCTCGATCCAGCGGAGCTGCCGGTTGTTGGGGATGTCGCTCCAGACCAGGTAGCGGCCCTGGCTGCTCCAGGCCGGCCCCTCAGACCAGAGCGCGCCGGTCCACAGGCGCTGGATCGGCGCGTTCGGCTGGCGGAGTCCGTTGAACGCCGGATCCAAGGTGAGGACGTCGGCGTCCGTGAAGTAGACGTTCGGCGCCCCGTTTGGCCCGAAGTCCCGGGGAGGGGTCGTGACCGTGCTCGGCGGCGCGACCGGTCCAGTCTGACCCATGGCCACGCGCGGCACGACGGCCGCGACACCCGCGACTGCGCCCGCCGCCACGATGAACTTGCGCCGCGACACGAGACTGCTTTCTTCCATGGCTGACCCTCCCCGGTGAGAGTTCGTGAGGCCCGACGACGCCCGAGCCCGGGCGTTCGGCGGCGCAACCGTAGCAACGAATCGCGAGCCGGTCAATGCTAGCGGAAGACGATGCTCGACGGGCTCCCGGTCTTCACCACCTGGCCGGTCGGGGTCAGCTTGCCGCTCGCCTGATCCACGCGGAACGTGACGATGGTGTCGCTGTCCTGGTTCGCCGCGTAGAGAAACGTTCCCGAGGGCTCGAGGCCGAAGAAGCGCGGCGTCTTGCCCTGCGTCGGCTCCCAGCCGACGGGCGAGAGCACGCCGGTGGCCTCGTCGACGGCGAAGATGGCGAGGCTGTCGTGGCCGCGGTTCGACCCGTAGACAAAGCGCCCGGACGGCGCCACGGCGATCTCCGACGTCGTGCTGTTGCCGGTGAAGGCGGGTGGCAGCGTCGTGATGACCTGCAGCGGCTTCAGCTCGCCCCGCTCCCCGTCGAACCGGAATGTCGTGATCGTCGAATCGAGCTCGTTGATGACGTAGGCGTAGGGCTTGCTCGGGTGGAAGGCCACATGGCGCGGCCCCGCGCCCGGCCGGCTCGCGATCGACGGCGGCTCGGCCGCGACCAGCTTGCCGGCGGCGGCGTCGATCCGGAAGACGAAGACCGCGTCGAGGCCCTTGTCGGGGACCACGATGAAGCGGCCGCGCGGATCGAACAGGATGTCGTGCGGATGCGCGCTCGCCTGCTCCGTCCGGTGGGGCCCGAGCTTGCCGGTGAGCGCCGGCAGGTCGATCAGCGACCCGAGCGCCCCATCCGTGTTGATCGGCAGGAGCGCCACCGTTCCCGAGCTGTAGTTCGCGAGCACGACGAACCGGTTGGTCGGATCGACGGCCAGGCGCACGCCGTTCTTGCCGTTCGTGGGCTGGCGATTCAGCAGGCTCAGGTGGCCGCTCTGCTCGTCGATCCGGTACGCGGTCGCCTCGGCCCCGTCCCCGTGCGCCGCGTAGACAAAGCGCTGCCGGCGATCGAACGTCAGCCACGAGGGATTGACGATGTCCTTCAGGAGCTGAGCGTGCGTCCAGTTGCCCGACGCGGGATCGATCCGGTAGACGTTGATCCCCTCGCCGCGCGCATTGCGTTCCTTCGAGGTGTAGCAGCCGACGTACGCGAACACGCTCGGCGCTCCTCCTGGACGAAGAATCGGGGCTACCCTAGCTCTGGACCCGGGGCTCGTCAATGACCAGGTGACGCGCTACAAACGGGGCTAGACTTGAAGCTGGAAACAGGAGGCGACAACGATCTTTCCGACCGTGATCTCACGGAAACACCGGGGCGTCCTGATCGTGCTGGGCCTCACCCTGGCGGGCTGCGGCGCCTTTCGCACACCGTCGGCGACGCCGGCGGTCGTCCAGGAGATCAAGGTCGTCGACGAGATGCAGGTGACCCGCTGCACCCGCCTCAAGGACATCGTCCGCAAGGAAGGCTGGTCGTATGGGGTCCTCGGGATGGTGTCCGGCGTGTACGCTCAGCAGGGCCTCGAGGCGGCGCGGGCCGACGTGCTCCGCGAGGCGAAAGCGCAGGGCGCCACGCACATCGCGTGGATGCCGAAGGCCGAGGGTGCGCAGGTCGGGGCGAAGGCGTATCGCTGCGACGCCCAGAACCCGGCCCGCTGAGCTCCGTGCCGCCCGACCTAGCTCCCGACCGCCTCAGCGCCGGCCACGGCGCACTCGTGGTCCTGCTCGCCTGTTCCCCCGCCGCAGCCGATCGCGCCGATGACCCGCCCCGCCTTCATGATCAGCACGGCGCCGATGCTCGGCAGGATCTCGCCGCCGAGGACCGCCGGCACCGACGCCCAGAACGCCGAGCCCTTCAGCGCCATCTCGCCCAGCTCCTTCGTCGGCTTGCGGAAGTTGGCGGCGGCGACCGCCTTGGCCCGCGAGGTGTCCGTGCTGAAGAACCCCGCGCCGTCGCCGCGCATCACGAGCACCGTGCGGCC
>JBGQEL010000087.1:0-18102 GCA_041496385.1 Methylomirabilia bacterium
ACGAACGCTAGCAAGCCCATGACCTCAGGCGAGTAACGGCGATAACCGGACCGTGTGCGCCGGGCCGGCGGTAGAATGCCGCGCGCCTCGTATAGCCGTAAGGCCTTGCGGCTCAGGCCGCTCCGCGCTGCGACCTCCCCGATGAATAGCCCCTGCTCCATGAGGGCAGGATAGAGCCGGCCCCAGGGGACAAGGTCAAGAGCGTTGTTTCGGCCTAGGATTCAAACGGAGACACTACCCGCTCAACAGAGTAGGGGTGCATCGAGCCTGATGGGGGGTAAGATGAGCATCAGCATGTCGTGGACACGCCTGCTCGCCCTGGTCGCGCTCGCTGTGTGGGTCCTGGTCGGCCCCATCGCCATGGCGTTTGACGCCTGCGACGCGTGCGACGGGTGGAGCTGCATCGTCTCCGTGACGGCCGCGCCGGTCGAGGTCTTCTCGCTGCCCCTGGTCGTCGCTGGCGTCACTGCCGTGCTCCGCGATCGAGTCCTTCCGGCTGCGCTGAACATCCTCGAACCTCCTCCCAAGTCCCTCCTCCGCTCCGCGTAGCTCGCTCGAAGTTCCGTCCTGAATAGCACTGGTCGCGGGCCCCCTCCGTCCGCTCGTCGCGGCATGGCCGGCCTCCGACTCGGGGAGGAGCACATTCGTGGTCAACTGGCTGATCGAGGCCTCGCTGCGGAACCGCGTCGTCGTCGTCGCGGTGTTCCTGCTCCTGGCGGTCTGGGGGTACTGGGCGCTCCTGACGACGCCGATCGACGCGATCCCGGATCTCTCCGACAACCAGGTCATCGTCTTCACCGACTGGTCCGGCCGCTCGCCGCAGGAGGTCGAGGACCAGGTCACGTATCCGCTGACCGTCAGCCTCCAGGGGCTCCCGGGCGTGCGCGTCGTTCGGTCCTCGTCCGCCTTCGGGTTCTCGATGATCAACGTGATCTTCGAGGACTCCGTGGATCTCTACTTCGCGCGCTCGCGGGTCCTCGAGCGGCTCAACCTCCTTGGCAAGTCGCTGCCGTCCGGCGTGGTGCCGACGCTCGGCCCCGACGCCACGGGCGTGGGCCACGTCCTCTGGTACACGCTGGAGGGCCAGGGCTATTCCCTCCGTGACCTCCGCTCGATCCAGGACTGGTTCGTTCGCTTCCAGCTCAACGCGGTGCCCGGCGTCGCCGAGGTCGCGAGCGTGGGCGGCATGGTCCGTCAGTACCAGATCGACGTGGATCCCGAGCGCCTGCGCGCCTACCGGGTCCCGCTCTCGGCAGTGGTCGACGCCGTCATGCGGAGCAACCGCAACGTGGGCGGCAACGTCGTGGAGGCGAGCGGCTCGTGGACGGTCGTGCGGGGCCTCGGGCTGATCGAGGGCACCCACGACCTCGAGCAGATCGTGGTGGGCGCGGACAACGGCGTGCCGATCTTCATCCGCCAGGTCGCCCAGGTGAAAGTCGGCGACGCGTTCCGGGCCTCGGCCCTCGTCAAGGGGACCGAGGAGGCGGTGGGCGGCGTGGTCGTGGCCCGCTACGGCGTCAGCACCGTGGGCGTCATCAGTCGCGTCAAGGAGCGGATCAAGGCGCTCGCGGCGGGCCTGCCGCCCGGGGTGAAGATCGTGCCCTTCTACGACCGCTCGAGCCTCATCGAGCGCTCGATCGACACGCTCAAGCGCGCGCTCATCGAGGAGACGATCGTCGTCACGCTGATCAACATCGTCTTCCTTCTGAACCTTCGCTCGGTCCTGATCGTCACCATCCCGCTGCCTCTCGCGGTGCTGACCGCCTTCCTCTTCATGCGGTACCTCGGGATCAGCTCGAACATCATGTCGCTCGCCGGGATCGCCATCGCCATCGGCGTGCTCGTGGACGCGGCGATCGTCGTCACCGAGAACGCATTCCGGTTCATGGAGCAGCGCGGCATCGACCCGCGCGACCGCCGGCGCGTGCTCGAGACGGTCCTCGAGGCCACCCGTCTCGTGGGTCGCCCGATCTTCTTCTCGATGGCGATCATCATCCTGGCGTTCATCCCCGTCTTCGCCCTCACCGGGCAAGAGGGCAAGCTCTTCCACCCGCTCGCGTTCACGAAGACATTCTCGATGGTCGGCGCGACGCTCCTGTCGGTGACGCTGGTGCCCGTGCTGTGCAGCCTCCTGATCGGCGGCCGGATCCGTGGCGAGGAGGCGAATCCCGTGATGCGGCCGCTCGTCTGGGCGTACCGACCGGTCCTCGACCTGGCGCTCCGCCACCGGCTCACGACGCTCGGGCTCGCGACGCTCGTCGTCCTCGGCGCCATCGTCCTCGTCCCGCGCATCGGGAAGGAGTTCATGCCACCGCTGGACGAGGGCGACCTGATGTTCATGCCGGTGACAGATCCCGCGATCGCACTGTCCGAGGCCGTCGAGATCACGAAGAAGCAGAACGCGGCGATTCTCAAGGCCCCCGAGGTCGCGTCCGTCGTCGCGAAGGTGGCGCGCGCCGACACCTCGACGGACCCGGCGCCCCTCAACATGACGGAGACGATCGTTCGGCTCAAGCCCGAGTCCGCCTGGCGGCCGGGTATGACGCGCGAGAAGCTCATCGGCGAGCTGGACGCGGCCACGTCGATGCCGGGCGTGTCCAACATCTGGACCCAGCCGATCATCAACCGGATCAACATGCTGACCACCGGCATCCGCTCGGAGGTCGGCGTGAAGGTCTTCGGCACGGACCTCAAGACCCTCGAGGAGCGGGCGCGCGCCATCGCCGAGGCGCTCCGCCGGATCCCGGGAGCCGCCGACGTCTACGCCGAGCAGGTCACGGGCGCGCCCTACCTCGACATCCGCCTGAACCGCGAGGCGGCGGCGCGCTACGGAATCACGGTCGGCGCGATCCAGGACGTCATCGAGACGGCAATCGGCGAGACGAATCTGACCCTCACGATCGAGGGCCGCCAGCGCTTTCCCGTTCGCGTCCGGTACGCCCCGCCGTACCGTGCGAGCCCGCAGGCGCTCGGCGGCGTGCTCGTGACGGCCCCCAACGGCACCCAGGTGCCGCTCGGCCAGCTCGCAGAGATCCGCCAGGTCACGGGCCCGGCCATGATCGCGAGCGAGAACGGCCTCCTCGTGGTCACGGTCCTCCTGAACGTTCGCGGGCGCGACGTGGGGAGCTTCGTCGACGAGGCGCGCCAGGTGCTGGCGCGGGAGGTCAGGCTCCCGCAGGGGTCCTACCTCCAGTGGAGTGGCCAGTACGAGAACGAGCTCCGTGCGCGCCAGCGTCTCCAGATCGTCATCCCCATCGTCCTCGCGGTGATCTTCCTGCTGCTCTACCTCACCTACCGCTCGTTCCTCGACGCGGCCCAGGTGCTGCTCGCCGTGCCGTTCGCGCTGGCGGGCGGCATCTACCTGCTCTACGCGCTCGGCTACAACTTCTCGGTCGCCGTCTGGGTCGGCTTCATCGCGCTCTTCGGCACCGCCGTGCAGACGGCCGTCGTGATGGTGATCTACCTGGAGGAGGCCGTGGCACGGAAGCGCGAGGAGCTGGGCGGGCGCCTGACGCCGGAAACGCTGCTCGAGGCGGTGAAGGAGGGCGCGCTGCTGCGGCTCCGCCCGAAGGTCATGACGGTCTCGACCGTGGTCGCGAGTCTCTTGCCGATCATGTGGAGCCATTCGACCGGGGCCGAGGTGATGAAGCCGCTGGCGACGCCGGTGCTCGGCGGGATGGTCAGCTCCCTCGGGCTCGTGCTGATCGTGACGCCGGTGCTCTTCTACTGGCTCAGGGAGCGCGAGCTGCATCGAGACTCACCGATCGCACACCAAGGAGGCCAATGATGATTGGACGCATCGCGAGACTCATGCTGGCGCTGGGGCTGCTCGGGGGGCTGGTGGCCACGGCCTCTGGAGCCGATCTCAAGACGATCCACACGCAGAAGACGAAGGACTTCGTCGTCACGCTCACGAGCGAATCGGGGCAGTGGACGAAGGGGAAGAACGAGTTCGTTCTCGAGTTCACGCCGGTGAAGGATGCGCGGCCCGTGGACGTCGGGAAGGTCTCGCTCACCACGAGCATGGCGATGCCCGGCATGGCGCCGATGATCGCCGGCGCGACCATTACGGCCGACAAGACGCCCGGCCGGTATCGCGGCGCCATCAGCTTCCCCGACCTCGGCGCCCGTCAGGTGACGGTGAGCTGGGACGGCCCGGCGGGCAAGGGCTCCGTCCGCTTCTCCGTGAACGTGAGATAGGGCGGCGTCATGCGAGCGATAGCGGCTCTCCTGCTCGGCGCGTTGTCGCTGCTCCCGGCGGTCGTCGCGGGTCAGCCTTCGGGCACCACGGACTTCACCGTCGACGAGCTGGTCGCGCGCGCCCTGGCGGAGAACGGCGAGCTGCGGGCCGTACGCGCCGAGGTGGACGCAGCGGTCGGACGGCTCAGACAGGCCGGGTTCAGACCCAACCCGATGCTGGACCTCGGCGGCCAGCAGAACGTCGCAGGCCCCGACAACAACATCACGATCGGCCTGACGCTCCCGCTCGACCTCAACGGCCGGAAGGAAGGGCGAGTTGGCGTAGCCGAGCGCGAGCTCGAGCTGAAGCGGGCTCAGCTCGCGGACCGCGAGCGGAAACTCCGGGCCGAGGTGCGCGCCAAGGCCGGCGAGCTGCTGGCCGCCCGCCGCAACCTTGGATTCACCGAGGAACTTCTGCAGGTCAATCGCCGGGCGCTCGACGTGGTCGGCGAGCGCGCCCGGCTGGGCGCCGTCCCGGCGCTCGACGCAGCGCTGACGCACGTCGAGGTCAACCGGCTCGACGCGAGCCGCGCCATCCTCGCGAGCCGCGTGGAGATCCTGGCCCTCCAGCTGAGGGCACTCACCGGGTTCGCGCCCGCCGTCCCGCTGTCGCTGAAGGGCGACTTGAACCCCGTCCCCGTGTGGCTCGACCGCGCTGCGGGTGTCGCACGAGCCCTCGCCAAGCGAGGCGACGCCGCGGCCGCGCGGGCGGAGGTCGCCACAGCCCTGGCGCGAATCCGCAAGGAGCGGGCCGAGGGGCGCTGGGACGCGAGCGTCAGCGTCGGCTACCAGCGTCAGGAAACCGGGTTCGGTCTGATGGGGATCACCGATCGCGGCGGCACGCGCGCGATCCAGGACACCTTCCACTTCGTCGGGGGCGGGCTCAGCATCACGCTCCCCCTCAGGAATCGAAACGAGGGAAACGTCAGCGCCGCGGCGGCGGAGGCCCGCGCGGCGGAGCGCCGGCTCGAGTTTCTGACGCTGGTCATCCGCCAGGAGGTGGAAGCGGCATTCACCCAATGGGAGGCCGCGGAGCGGGCCCTCGCCATCTACGCGCGGGGCGTGCGTGAGCTGGCCCGCCAGAACCTCGACGTGGTCCGGAAGGCGTACGAGCTGGGGCGGACCTCGCTGCTCGACGTGATCGCCGAGCAGCGTCGGTACATCGAAATCGAGACAGGCTACACGGAGTCCTTGAAGCTTGTCTATGACGCCGCGGCGGAGCTCGAGCGCGCCCTCGGCGGGACCGGCGACTGAGGCGGAGGGAAACCATGAGTCGACTGATCACAACGCTCGGGGCGGTCGTGCTGGTGGCCGCGGGCGCCGCGGGTGGCTTCTACTGGAGCGAGGCCAGGCGTGCTGCGCCGCCTGCGGCCCCGGCGGCCCCCGAAGCGCCCGCCGCCGCGCGGCCGGCCGGCGACGAGCCGGTCGAGGTCGCGCTGACGCCGGAGGCGATCGCGCGGGCGGGCATCAAGGTCGCGCCCGCGCGGACGGCGCGGCTGGCGGGGACGATGGGCCTTCCGGGCACCGTGACGTCGAACGCCTATCGCGAGACGCGCGTGAACGCGCTCGTCGGCGGCGTGGCAACGCGCGTGACGGCGGAGCTGGGGAGTCGGGCGAAGCGCGGAGAGCCGCTCGCGGTCATCTTCAGCACCGAGCTGGCCGACGCGCAAATGAGGTACCTGGGCATGCAGGCCTCGTTCCGCGCCGACCATCAGAAGCTCGAGCGGACCGAGCAGCTGGTCACCGTGGGCGCGGCCAGCCGGCAGGAGCTCGAGGAAATCACGGCCACGCACGAGGCCCACGAGACGGAGCTGGCAGCCGCGCGCCAGCGGCTACTCCTGCTCGGACTGGCGCCACAACAGGTCGCGGAGATCCGCAACGCGTCCCAGATCGTGTCCGAGGTGGTCGTGCGCGCGCCGGGCGACGGCGTCGTGATCACACGCAGCGTGAACCCGGGCCAGGTCGTCTCTGCGGGGCAGGACCTATTCGTGGTGACGGATCTCACCACGGTGTGGATCGTCGGCGACGCCTACGAAAGGGACTTCGGCGCCCTGCGCGTCGGCCAGGAGGCGACGATCAGCGTGCCGGCCTACCCGGGTACGGTGCGCCAGGGCCTCGTCGGGTACATTGATCCCCGCGTGGATCCGCAGGCGCGCACCGCAAAAGTGCGCGTCGAGGTGCCGAACCCGGACGGGCTCCTCCGTCTCGGGATGTTCGTCACCATGAGCGTGCGGAGCCGCGCGGGCGCGCCGGTCACCGTCGTGCCACGGAGCGCAGTCCAGTCCCTCGGTGAGCGCGCCGTGGTCTACGTCGCCGTACCCGGCGAGGAGGGACGCTTCGTCGAGCGTCCGGTGCGACTGGGCGCCGCGGTCGGCGACGCGATCGAGGTGCTCGAGGGCGTGAAACCCGGCGAACAGGTCGTGGTCGAGGGCAGCTTCTTCCTCCGCGCCGAGGCCACGCGGTCGGGCGCTCGCGGTGGCTAGCCCGCACAACGAAACGCGCCTTGATTCCTCGGAAGCCTCCGGCTAGACTCGCGAGCGCCTACCCGGAGACTGCGGAGGGAGACGCCCATGAAGCGTGGGCTCCGAACGGTCGTGCTGCTCCTCGTCCTCGCGTCGCCGTTCGCGACGCCCGCCGGCGCGCAGCAGCCCGGCGTCATGACGTTCGGCGTCCACGTCACGCTCGCGACACGGTGGCTCGATCCGGCGGAGACCGACTCCGAGATCACGCCGTTCATGATCCTCTACGCGCTCCACGACGCGCTGGTCAAGCCGATGCCCGCGAGCCTGAACGCGCCGAGCCTGGCCGAGTCGTGGAGCGTCTCCAAGGACGGGCGCACGTGGGAGTTCGTGCTCCGCAAGGGTGCCCGCTTCCACAACGGCGATCCCGTCACCGCCGAGGACGTGCGGTTCTCCTTCGAGCGCTACCGGGGCGCCGCCTCGCCCATCTTGAAGGAGCGGGTGCGCGAGGTTCAGGTGGTGGACCCGGGCCGCGTGCGCTTCCACCTCAGAGAGCCCTGGCCCGACTTCATGACGTTCTACGGCACCAGCGCGTCCGGTGCCGCCTGGATCGTGCCCAAGAAGTACGTCGAGCGGGTCGGCGACGACGGCTTCCGCAAGGCGCCCGTCGGCGCCGGCCCGTACAAGTTCGTGAGCTTCCAGCCCGGGATCGAGCTGGTCCTGGAGGCCTTCGACGGCTACTGGCGCAAGGCGCCGAGCGTGAAGCGCCTCGTGTTGCGCAGCATTCCCGACGAGTCGACGCGCGCGGCGGCGCTCAAGCGCGGCGAGATCGACGTCGCCTACTACCTCAACGGGCCGGTCGCCGAGGAGGTCCGGCGCACGCCGGGCCTCACGCTGACCGCGATGCGCACGAACGGCGTCCTGTTCCTCATGTTCCCCGACCAGTGGACGGCGGGCTCGCCCTGGGCCGACCGCCGCCTGCGGATGGCGGTGAGCCTCGCCATCGACCGCCAGGCCATCAACGAGGCCGAGTCGCTGGGATTCTCGGGACCCACGGGCAGCGTCGTCCCGCGCCACCAGGAATTCGCGCTCCCCGTCGCACCCGACCCCTACGACCCCAAGCGCGCGAAGGCGCTGCTCGCCGAGGCCGGCTACCCCAACGGGCTCGACGCCGGCGAGTTCACGCCCTTTCCCCCGTACAACTCGATGGGCGAGGCCATCGCGAACTATCTCTCCGCGGTCGGCATCCGGACGCGCGTGCGGACCATGGAGCGCGCGGCGCTGCTCTCGGCCTGGCGCGACAAGCGGCTCAAGGGGCTCTTCGTCGGCGCGACCGGCTCCGCCGGTAACGCCTCGACGCGCATCGAGGCGCTCGCCACCGCCAAGGGCGTGCTCTCGTACGGGAGCGTCCCGGAGATCGAGAGCCTGTTCCAGGCGCAGCTCCAGGAGCCGGACCGCAAGAAGCGCGAGGAGATGCTTCACCAGATCCAGCGCGCGATCGCCGAGCGCGCGATCTTCGCGCCGATCTGGGAGAACGGCTTCATCCGCGCCTACGGGCCCCGCGTTGAGGAGGCCGGGCTCATGCTGATCCCGTCCTTTCCGTACTCGGGGCCGCTGGAGGACCTGCGCCTGAAGAAGTAGGCGCGGGGTAGGGGAGGAGACGACACCGGCGATGGACTACGCGATGATCTCGGCCGACGACCACCTGGATCTCCAGTACCTGCCGGCCGATCTCTGGACGGCGCGTCTCCCGTCGTCCCTCCGCGACCGCGCCCCGCACGTCGAGCACCGCGACGGCGCCGCCCTCTGGGTCTGCGACGGCGGGGTGTGGGGACGCTGGGCGGGGCGGCCGCGCCCCGCGGGGCCCCGGCCGTTCTTCAACGCGTTCGACCGCGGCGGCGTCGACGACACGGAGCTCCGCCCGGCGAACGCGCGGCTCCGGCTCGCCGACATGGACCGTGATGGCGTCGAGGCGCAGGTCATGTACGGGCCCGTGAGCTCCATGACGGTCGACGATCCCGCGCTGCGTGCGGCGACGCTTCAGGCGTACAACGACTGGCTGATCGAGTTCTGCTCGGCCGCGCCGCGCCGCCTCATCGGTGCCGCGATCCTGCCGCCGGAGAATCCCGCGGCGGCCCGCGACGAGGTCTACCGGCTGGCGAAGCAGGGCGGCGTGCGCCAGGCCAATCTCCAGATTGCCGGCGCGACGCCGCGCATCCACGATCGGGCGTGGGAGCCCGTCTGGACGGCGTTCGAGGAGACGGGCCTTCTCCTCTCGTTCCACGTCGTCGTCTTCGGCGTCGGCGGTACTCTGATCGGCATGCCCGCCGATCTTCACGACAGGACGGCGAGCGTCTTCAACACGACGAAGCTCTTCATGGGCCAGTTCCTCGACCCGTTCGTCGATCTCTTCGCCTGGGGCATCCTCGAGCGGCATCCGAAGCTCAGGCTGGTGATGGCCGAGAGCGGTGTCGGCTGGCTGCCGTGGATCGTCCAGGAGCTGGACTACCGGTTCTGGCGCCTGAACGAGGCCAGGGAATACTGGGACCAGCGCGGCGGCATCGACCTGACGCTGAAGCCCAGCGAGCTGTTTCGGCGTCAGGTGTGGGTGTCCTTCCAGGAAGACCACGTGGCGATGTCGCTGCTGCCCTTCTACGGCGAGGGCCACCTGCTCTGGGCCTCGGACTACCCGCACCCCGACAGCACCTGGCCCAATTCGCGGCAGATCGTCGAGAAGCAGATGGGCCACCTCTCGCCAGATGTCCGCCGCCGGCTCACGCGCGACAACGCCGCGGCGCTCTACGGCCTCTGAGGGCGCGCGCGGTGGCGTCATGATCACGCGTCGCCGGCTCCTCGTCCGAGGCGCCGCGGCCGCCGCCGCAGCGCTCGCGCCGCGCCGCGCCGCTGCGCAGACGCCGAAGCGCGGCGGCACGCTCAGCCTGCGGCTCTGGGATCCGCCGCACTGGGATCCGTACCTGATCCTCGCGTTCCGGACGCAGATCCCGTACACGTTCACGCACAGCCGGCTCGTCCGGCACCGGGCCGGCCCTTCGATTGCGCCCGGCACCTTCACCATCGAAGGGGACCTCGCCGAGTCGTGGAGCCAGCCGGACGACACGACCTACGTCTTCAAGCTGCGCAAGGGCGTGCGCTTCCATCCCAAGCCCCCGGTGAACGGCCGCGAGCTGACCGCCGAGGACGTCGTCTACTCGATGGAGCGCTTTCGCACGGTGAAGGGCAACCCGCAGGCCTACATGCTGGCCGCGGTAGACAAGGTCGAGGCCGTCGATCGGTACACGGTGCGCTTCACGGTCAAGGAACCCTTCGCCTGGTTCCTCGACATGCTCGCGAACCCGGTGACGCTGGCCATCGTCGCGCGGGAGTGCGTGGACCGGTTCGGCGATCTGAAGAAGGCCGAGGCGACCGTGGGCACCGGGCCGTGGATGCTCGACGGCTACCGGCCGGGCGTCGGCTACACGCTCGTCCGGCACCCGGGCTACTTCCTCCCCGGGCTGCCCTACATCGACCGGATCGACGTCACCGTCGACGAGGACAACGCCTCGCGGATGGCCGCCTTCCTCTCGGGCAAGTACGACCTCGGGTGGGAGAACACGGGCGCGGTCAATCGCACCGACTGGAACGTGATGAAGGACCGGCTCCGGCAGCTCCGGCCGAATCTGCGGACCGCCGAGTTCCCGAGCAACGTGGGCTATCGCGTCTTCATGCGGACCGACAAGGCGCCGTTCTCGGACGTGCGCGTGCGCCGCGCGATCTCCCACGCGCTGAACCGCCAGGAGGTCATCGAGGTGGTCGGCGACGGCGTGGGGCGGGTGAACGGCGCGGTGCCCGTCGCGCTCAAGGACTGGGCGCTGCCGGTGGACGAGCTCGGCGAGGGCGCGCGCTACTACCGCCACGATCCGGCCGAGGCCCGGCGCCTCCTGGCCGAGGCCGGCCACCCGCGCGGCTTCGCGACCGTGATGGACTTCAACAACTACGGCCAGACGTTCATGGACGACGCGATCCAGGTGATCCTCCGGGATCTCAAGGCCGTGGGGATCGAGGCGAGGCTCAACGTCAAGGAGTACGGCGCGTACATCTCGACGAGCGCGGTCGGGAACTACGAGGGGATGTACTACGGCGCGACGCCGTTCATCGATCCCGACAACTACCTCTACACCAACTTCTACCCGAACCAGCCGCGCAACGTCTCCAAGGTCAACGACCCGACGCTCACCGACTTGCTGACGCGCCAGCGGCGCACGCGGGACGTCGCGTCGCGCCGGCGGCTGATCCACGAGATCCAGCGCCACGTCGCGAGCCAGCAGTACATCATGGAGATCTACTCACCCGTCACGATCTTCGTCTGGGACGCCGCCGTCAGGAACTACGGCCCCAACCTCGGCTACGACTACGGCGGCCGGCTCCTCGCCGCCTGGCTCGACCGCTGACCTCGCTCAACCGCGCCTGAGCCGCGGGAGCAGGCGCGACGCCGCCTCGTCCACCTGGGCGAGCTGGTCGCCGCCGGCGAAGCGCAGCATGAGGTGGCGCGCGCCCGCGTCGATCCAGCGCTGGAGCCACGCCGCGCAGCCCTCGATGGGTCCGGCGTAGCAGGCCTGGCGGGCCAGGAGCGCCTTCGCGGGCGCCGCGTAATACGACTCGAGGAAGCCGTGGAGCCGCCGCTCGGCCGCCGCCCCGTCGGGATCGAGCGCGAGGGTGACGTACGCCGCGCCCGTCACGGCGTCCGCGGCGCGGCCCGCCGCGCGGGCGGCCGCCAGCACGCGCGGGAAGTGCTCGGCGAAGAACTCGACGTTCGGGCCGGTGGGGAACCAGGCGTCGAAGCGCGCGGCCTCGCGCAGCGCCGTCGGGCCGCTGCCGCCGATCCAGATGGGCGGGCCGCCGGGCCGGTGCGGTTTCGGCTCCATCGTGACGTCCTGGAGCGTGAAGTGCTTGCCGCTGAAGCTCACGCCGTCCCGGCTCCAGAGCGCGCGACAGATCTCGAGCATCTCGAGAAAGCGCCCGACGCGGCGCTCGAACGGCACGCCGGCGGCCGCGAACTCCCGGCGGATCGCCGGCGTGTCGGCGGCGATGCCCACGCCCAGGATCACCCGCCCCTCGGCGACGCGGTCGAGCGTTCCGACCACGTGGGCGAGCACGACCGGGTTGCGCAGCGCGGGGAGCAGGACCGCGGTCCCGACACGCACGCGCCGCGTGCGCGCGGCGACGGCGGCCAGGAGCGTGAGCGGCTCGTGGCGCGGCCGCGCGGTCAGCGAGTCGCCGATCCAGACGGAGTCGAAGCCCGCGGCCTCCGCGCGCTCGGCCATGGCGAGCATGGGCGCGGTCTCCGGCCGGCCGGACATGACGGCCTCGCGCGTGGGGAGCAGGACACCCAGTTCGACGGTCATCGCGATCCTCCCAGCGCCGCCCGGACCTCGGGTAGCACCTTGCGCCCGAGCAGCTCGATGCCGGCCAGAATATCCGGCTGCGGCATCCCCGGCCAGCTCACGCGCATGGTGACGTGGGTCACGCCGGCCCGCTGCTGGCGAAGCAGGGCGTCGACCACCTGCGCGGGCGAGCCGACGGCGAACCGGTTCGCGGCCAGGCGCCGCAGCTGCTCCTCCGGCGGCGCGGCGGGGTCGATGCTGACGCCGGCGAGCCCCCACGACAGATACGCCGAGTATTTCTCCAGCAGGAACGGCGCCGCGCGGCGGATCGCCGTGGCCTCGTCCGGCGCGCAGACCACCTCGAGCAGCCGGCAGATCTGCGCGTGGGGCGGCAGGCCGGCGGCGGACCGCGCCGCGACGAACGCGGACGCCTGCGCCGCGAATTCGTCGACGGTCGGGATCGGCACCACCAGCCAGCCGTCGGCGATCCGCGCCGCCCGCGCGATGCCGGCCGGCACCTGCGAGCCGACCAGGATGGGCGGGCGCGGTCGCTGCAGGGGCCGCGGCCGGATGCTCACGTCGTCGAGCTGCCAGTGGCGCCCGCGATGCGTGACCCGATCCTCCGTCCACAGCCGGCGGATGATCTCGACGCCCTCGGTGAGCCGGCTCACGCGCTCGCGCATCGGCACGCCGAAGACGGCGAACTCCTCCGCGCGGTAGCCGAGCCCGACGCCGAGCATGAATCGCCCGCCGGTGATCACGTCCAGGAACGCGCCGACCTCGGCCAGCTCGACGGGATTATGCAGCGGCAGCAGGACGAGGTTCGTGCCGAGCCACAGCCCGTCGGCCTCCGCGGCCAGGCGCTGCAGCAGCGGCAGGAGCGGGAAGTAGTGGAAGCCCGGGGTGACGTGGTGCTCGCCGCCCCAGATCGAGTCGAATCCCAGCGCGCGGACGAGGCGCGCCTGCTCCAGCGTCTCCGCGAAGCGGCGGGCCGGGTCGTCGCCCGCCGGGTGCTGCGCGTTCAGGTAGATCCCGAGCTTCATCGGGTCCCTCGGCCCGTCAGCGCATCAGGCTCGGCAGCCAGAGCGAGAGCCAGGGGAAGGCGACCAGGATGGCCAGGCGGATCACGTCGGCCCACATGAACGGCAGCACGCCGCTGAAGACGGTGCCCGTGCTCACCTGGGGAAGCAGCGTCTTGAGCACGAACATGTTCATGCCGACCGGCGGGCTGATCAGCCCGATCTCCACCACGCAGACGATGATGATGCCGAACCAGACGGGGTCGAATCCCAGGTGCACGATCACCGGGAAGAACACCGGGATCGTGAGCAGGATCATCGACAGCTCCTCCATCGCGGTACCGAGAACCACGTAGATCGCGCAGATCGCCGCCACGACCATGGTGGGGCTCAGGTTGAAGCGCGTCACGAAGGCCTTGAGGTCGGCGGGCATCGTCGTGATGTTGACGAACTCCGCGAAGATCAGCGCGCCGATCAGGATCATGAAGAGCATGGAGGTCGTGCGGGCGCTCTCGAGCAGGGCCTCGAAGAACGTCCGCCGCGTGAGCGCGCGCCGCGACAGCGCGAAGATCATGGCCCCGAAGGCGCCCATGGCGGCGCCCTCGGTGGCGGTGAAGAGGCCGCCGTAGATGCCGCCCATCACGAAGAGGAAGAGTCCCGCCACCGCCCACACGTCCCGGAGGGCCCGCAGGCGCTCGCGCCAGCTCGAGCGCTCGCCCGGCGGGCCGCACGCCGGATCGCGCCAGGTCATGTACTGCACCGCGCCGCAAAGGAGAATGGCGCCGACGATGCCGGGGATGACCCCGGCGGCGAAGAGCTTGCCGATGTTGGTCTCGGTGAAGATGCCGTAGATGACCATGATGGTCGAGGGCGGGATCATGATGCCCAGCGTGCCGCCGCCGGCGACGACGCCCGCGGCGAGCCGGTCGGAGTAGCCGAAGCGCTTCATCGATGGGTAGGCCACCTTGGCGAACGTGGCGGCGGTGGCGATCGACGAGCCGCAGATCCCGCCGAAGCCGGCGGACGCCCAGACGGTGGCCATCGCCAGCCCGCCGCGCAGGTGGCCGATGAAGGTGTAGGCGGTCCGGAACAGCTCCTGCGACATGCCCGCGCGCGTCACGAAGTTGCCCATGAGGATGAACAGCGGCACGACCGACAGCGTGTAGTTGCGCCCGGTCTCGTACAGCTTGGTCTGGGCGATGGCGAACGCCACCGTCCAGTTCCAGTCGCGCATGTAGGCGTAGCCGACCATGCCGACGATGGCCATGGCGAACGCGATGGGCACGCGCAGGCAGCAGATCAGCATCATCAGGGTGAGGCCGACGAGCCCCTCGATCACCGGCGCTCCACCACCTTGTAGAGGTGGATCACGCCCGCGAGCGCGAGCGTGCCCGCCATGAAGTAGACGAAGGGCCCGTACACGATACGCAGCACGTCGGTGGCGTCGCGGTAGGCCCAGATCCGATCGGCCTTGAGCCAGACGAGCCAGGCGAGCAGCAGCATGAACGCCGCGTTCGCCGCCTGCACGGTGCGCTCGAGCCCGCGCTGCCCGCGCCGGCCGAGCAGGCGGTCGATGAAGTCCATGACCGCGTGCTCCTCGGTGAACGACACGAGCGGCAGGCCGGCGAAGATCAGGACGAGCAGCATCAGCTCCGTCACCTCGAAGGCGCCGCGCAGCGGGCGGCTGAAGACGTAGCGCGCGATCACGTCCACGACGGTGATCAGCATCATGGCGAGGAGGATCGCGGAGGCGGTCGCGCCGAGGAGGACGTCGGCGCGCCGCTTCCGGCGCTGCTCGGAATCGGTCACTTGCCGGCGGCGACCTTCTTCAGCTCGTCGTGGAACTCGGCGAGGACCTTGACGGCATCCACGCCCTTGGCCTTGGCCTTCGTGATCCAGTCCTCGATGATCGGGGCCGAGCGCTTGCGGACCTCGGCCACGAACTCGCTGTTGGCGTTGACGATCTTGACGCCCGACTTCTTGAGCGCGTCCATGCCCTTCCGGTCCGCCTCGTCCCAGGAGGCGCCGGCCAGCCGCGCGAGGTGCTCACCGGAGATCTTCTCGATCGCCTCCTGGTCCTGCTTGGGGAGCTTGTTCCACTTGTCCTCGTTCATGAAGAAGCCGAAGGCCGAGCTGTACATGCCGCCCGGGAACAGCGTGGCCTGCTCGAGCACGGTGTCGAGCTTGAAGGAGATGATCGACTCCAGCGGGAAGAAGACGCCGTCGGCGACGCCGGAGCTGAGCAGCTCGTAGGACTCGGGCGCCGGCTTCACGAACGCGGAGGCGCCGAGCGCCTTGGCCACCGCCTCGGCCACGCCGCCGCCGGTGCGGATCTTCAGGCCCTGCACGTCCGCGATCGACGCCACCGGCTTCTTCGTGAACATCTGGCCGGGGCCATGCGTGAACACGCCGAGGAGCTTCACGCCCTTGTACTCGCCGACCTTGTGGAAGTGCTTCCAGTAGATGCGCGAATAGGCGACGGAGTTGGCGAGCGCGGTGTCGCCGCCGCCCGGCAGCTCGGGCATGAGGGGCAGGATGTGCCGCGCCGGCGTGTAGCTCGCGGTGACGTACGAGAGATCGACGAGCCCGTCCCGCACCGCGTCGAAGGTGCCGGGCGGCGCCGAGGGGTGCTTCGGGAGCATCTGGAACTTGACGCGGCCGTTGGTCGCCTTCTCGACCTCGGTCGCCCAGCCCTGCAGCACGACGCTCGTCAGGTGGTGCTGGGGCGACACCCACGACGACATCGTGAGCGTGGTCTGCGCGCGCGCGGGCTGGGCTGCGGCGATGACGCCCGCGGCCAGCGCCGCGAGCGCGAGTGTCCTCGGATTCGGCATGATGTCCTCCCGGTGTGCGGATGGCGGTGCGCTGCCTCGGGGTAGTCTATCAGGTCCACCCATGATAGAAGGAGGCCGTCACTCCATCCCGTGAGGAGGAGCCATGAGCCGGAAGCGTCGCCTCGCGCTGGGACTCGTATTGTTCGTCTCCGTCGCCCTCGTCGTGGGCTCGCCCGGACGCGCGGCGGCCCAGGCCAAGCCCGAAGGCGAGATGCGCTGGGCGCTCTACGTCTCGCTCGTCCCCGCGTGGTTCGACCCGGCCGAGGTCGCCGGCGTCCTCACGCCCTTCTGGGTGCTCTACGCGATGCACGATGCGCTCGTGAAGCCGATGCCCGGGAACCTGCTGGCGCCGAGCCTCGCCGAGTTCTGGACGGTCAGCCCCGACCAGCGCACCTACGAGTTCAAGCTGCGCGAGGGCCTCAAGTTCCACAACGGCGACCCCTTCACCGCCGAGGACGTGAAGTTCAGCTTCCACCGTGCCAAGGGCGCCAAGATCCTCCAGGAAAAAGTCCGCGAGGTCGCCATCGTCAGCCCCTATCGAATCCGGTTCCACCTGCACGAGCCCTTCCCGGACTTCATGACCTTCTACGGAACGCTCGCGACGTCGGCCGCCTGGATCGCGCCCAAGAAGTACATGGAGCGGGTCGGAGTCGACGGCTTCAAGAAGCAGCCCGTGGGCCTCGGCCCCTACAAGTTCGTGAGCCACACGCCGGGCGTCGAGCTGGTGATGGAGGCCTTCGAGGGCTACTGGCGCAAGATGCCCTCGGTCAAGCGGCTCGTCTACAAGAGCGTGCCCGAGGCCGCGACGCGCCTGGCCATGCTCAAGCGCGGCGAGGTCGACGTGGCCTACCTGCTGGACGGGCCGATGGCGGAAGAGGTCAAGCGCGACCCGAGCCTCAAGCTGGCGTTCTCCGGCGCGATCGGGACGTTCTATCTCGATTTCCTCGAGCAGTGGGATCCCAAATCGCCCTGGCACGATCGGCGCGTGCGGCTGGCCGCCAGCCTCGCCATCGATCGGCGAACGCTGAACCAGGCCGAGACGCTGGGCGCCTCGCGGCTGAACGGAAACGTCATCCCGCGCTCGTTCGAGTTCGCGATCCCGATCGAGCCCCATCCCTACGACCCGGCGCGGGCTAGGCAGCTGCTCGCCGAGGCGGGATATCCCAACGGCTTCGATGCGGGCGACGTGCATCCCTGGCCGCCGTACCTGTCCATGGGCGAGGCGGTCGCCAACTACTTCGGCGCCGTTGGGATCAAGTCCCGGGTGCGGATCCTGGAGCGCGCCGCCTTCTACTCGACGCTCGCCTCGAAGAAGCTCAAGGGCGTGTGCGTCTGCATCAACGCCGTCTACGGCAACGCGCCGTCGCGCATGGCCCAGACCGTGCCCGCCGAGGGCGTGTTCGCGTACGGCGCCTACCCCGACATCGAGGCGCTCTACCGGCAGCAGGCCAACGAGACCGACCGCCGCAAGCGCGAGGCGCAGCTCGCCCAGATCCAGCAGCTCCTGCACGAGCGGGTGCGCTTCGCCGGCATCTACGACTTCATCTGGCCCAGCGGCATCGGGCCGCGGGTCGAGGAGCCCGCCCTGATGCTCATCGATCCGTACCCCTGGTCGGCGCCGCTGGAGGACGTGCGGCTGAAGAAGCGCTGACCCGCCGCCATTGCTTCGCGTGGCCTTCGCCGGAACCTTCTCCGCCACCCTCGAGCACCCGGTGCGCGCGCACCTCGGCGTGCCCTGCGACGTCCTTGTGGCCGACGAGACCGAGATCGTCGCCCGGATGGCGGACGTCGACGTGCTGGTCAGCCTGGCGTTCACCCGTGAGATGGGCGCCGCGGCCCGGCGGCTGAAGCTGGTCCAGGTGCCCGGCGCCGGTCTCGATCGCATCGACCGCGCGGCGCTCCCGGCGGGGGCCCAGCTCGCGAACGTCTACGGTCACGAGGTCGGCATCGCCGAGTACGCGCTCGGGGCGATGCTGGCGCTCACGCGCGGCTTCGCGCGCATCGACGCCGCCCTGCGCCGCGGCGTCTGGGAGAGCCAGTGGGCGGTCGGCGTGCCGCCGCCCGTGCCGTGGCCCGAGCTGGCGGGCAAGACGCTCGGCATCCTCGGCTACGGGCGGATCGGCCAGTGCCTGGCCCGGCGCGCCCGTGCGTTCGACATGGAGGTGTGCGC
>JBGQEL010000088.1:0-17968 GCA_041496385.1 Methylomirabilia bacterium
AAGGCTTTGCGCTCGCGGGAGGCTGCGAGCTGGCGATCCTGTCCGATTTCATCGTGGCGGGCGAGACGGCCGTCTTCGGCGTGCCGGAGACGACGCTCGGAATCTTCCCGGGGATCGGCGGCACCCAGCTCCTGCCGCGCATCCTCGGCGCGCCGCTCGCGAAGGAGCTGATCTTCACGGGGCGCCGGATGAAGGCCGACGAGGCCCGGGCCGCGGGGCTCGTGAACCACCTGGTCCCCGCGGGGCAGGCGCGCGCGAAGGCCCTCGAGATCGCGCAGACGATCGCGCGCAACGGGCCGGTCGCGGTGCGCCAGGCGAAGAAGGCGATCGCCTACGGGCTCGAGACCGATCTCGACACCGCGATGATCCTGGCGATCGAAGCGTACAATGCGACCGTGGTGACCGAGGATCGCCTCGAGGGTGTCCGCGCGTTCAACGAGAAACGGAAGCCGCAGTTCAAAGGACGATGACGATGGCGAGCATCAGCCTCACCCTCACCGAGGAGCGGCGCGCCCTGCGGGCCGGCGTCGCGGAGATCTGCAAGCGCTATCCCGGCGAGTACTGGCGCGAGCTCGACGCCAAGCGCGAGTACCCGGAGGCGTTCGTGAGCGAGCTCACCAAGGCCGGCTACCTCGGCGCGCTGATTCCGTCGGAGTACGGGGGCGCCGGGCTCCCGATCGCCGACGGCGGGCTGATTCTGGAGACCATCCACGCGTCCGGCGGCAACGCGGCGGCGTGCCACGCCCAGATGTACATCATGGGCACGGTCCTCCGTCACGGCTCCGCGGCGCAGAAGCAGCAGTACCTGCCGAAGATCGCCACGGGCGACCTGCGCCTGCAGGCCTTCGGCGTCACCGAGCCGAACTCGGGCTCGGACACGACGAAGCTCCAGACCACGGCAGTCCGGAAGGGCGACCGCTACGTCGTCAACGGCCGCAAGATCTTCATCTCGCGCGCGCTCCAGTCCGACCTCATGCTCCTCCTCGCGCGCACGACGCCGGTGGATCGGGTCAAGCACCGAACGGACGGGCTCTCGGTGTTCCTGGTGGATATCCGCGGGCTCCCGGGGCTCGAGATCCGGCCGCTGCGCATGATGATGAACCATTCGACGAACGCCCTCTTCTTCGACGACATGGAGATCCCCGCCGAGAGCCTCATCGGCGAGGAGGGCAAGGGGTTCAGCTACATCCTCGATGGCATGAACGCCGAGCGCGTGCTCGTCGCCTCCGAGTCCATCGGCGACGGTCGCTGGTTCACCGAGAAGGCCGTCGCCTACGCGGGCCAGCGCGTCATCTTCGGGAAGGCGATCGGCGCGAACCAGGGCGTCCAGTTCCCGGTCGCCAAGGCGCACACGGCCGTCGAGGCCGCCGCGCTCATGCGCGACAAGGCCGCGGCGCTGTTCGACGCCGGCGAGCCGTGCGGCGCCGAGGCGAACATGGCCAAGTACCTCGCCGCGGAGGCCGCCTGGGAGGCGGCCAACGCGTGCATCGACTGTCACGGCGGTTACGGCTTCGCCGAGGAGTACGACGTCGAGCGCAAGTTCCGCGAGTGCCGGCTCTACAAGACGGCGCCCATCAACAACAACCTCGTGCTCGCCTACGTCGGCGAGCACGTGCTCGGGATGCCGCGCTCCTACTAGGTCTCCGGGTCAGCGGCTCTTCGAGAGGAAGGCGCGGAGCATCCAGGCCATCTTCTCGTGCTGTTCCATGAGGCCGGTGAGGAAGTCGCTGGTGCCGGCGTCCTTGTGCTTCGTCGCCGCGGTCTCGAGGTCGTCGCGCAGCTGACGGATGACCGTCTCGTGGTCGCCCAGAAGATCTTCGAGCATGCCGGACGCGTCGGGGTGCTTGCCGGGGTGCTCCTTGAGGCGCGTCTGTCGCGTGAACTCGTCGAGCGTGCCGAGGGCGCGGCCGTCCAGGGCGCGGGCGCGCTCGGCCACGTCGTCCACGATGTCGTCGAGCTGCTCGTACTGCGCCTCGAAGAACTTGTGCAGGTCGTTGAACTGCGGCCCCACCACGTTCCAGTGGTAGTTGCGGGTCTTGGTGTAGAGCAGGTACTCGTCGGCGAGCAGCGTGTTCAGGATCTTGACGACGCTGTGGCGGTTGGTGTCGCTGAGACCGGTGTTGGCGTGCATGGCGCTCTCCTCTCCGTGTCGTTTTCCCTTGAGATGCCGCGGCGGCCTCCGGGGATGCACCGGGAGCCCCGCGCAAACATGCTAGAGTCTAGCGCGTCAGGAGGACACGATGAAGCTGCCGTCGCGCGTCGCCATCTGCGAGGTCGGCACCCGGGACGGGTTCCAGATCGAGCCCGATTTCATCCCGACCGAGCTGAAGGTCGAGGTGGTGGACCGCCTCTCCGAGGCGGGTCTGCCGCGCGTCGAGGTCACGTCCTTCGTCCACCCCAAGGCGGTGCCGCAGCTGCGCGACGCGGAGGCCGTCATGGCGACGATCAGGCGGCGACCCGGCACGCGCTACGCCGCGCTGGTCCCGAACGAGAAGGGCGCGGTGCGCGCGGTGGATGCGGGCGTGGACGCGATCCACACGGTCGTCTCCGCGAGCGAGAGTCACAACCTCGCGAACGTGAACATGACGATCGCCGAATCCCTCGAGAAGCTCGGTGCGGTCCTCCGCGTCGCGGAGCGCGCGGGGGTCGAGGTCGCCTGCGGCATCTCGACCTCTTTCGGCTGCCCGTTCGAGGGCCCGGTCCCGCAGGCGCAGCTCGAGCGCGTCGTCCGGCGGCTCGTGGACATGGGCGCGCGGGCGATCGGTCTCGCCGACACGACGGGCGTGGCCAACCCGCGGCAGGTCAGCCAGACGCTCGAGCACATGCTGCCCCGGTTCCCGGGGGTCGAGTGGACACTCCACACGCACGACACGCGCGCGATGGCGATCCCGAACATCCTGGCGGCGCTCGAGTGCGGCGTCACCAACTTCGACAGCTCGGTCGGCGGACTCGGCGGCTGCCCCTTCGCGCCGGGCGCTTCCGGCAACGTCTGCAGCGAGGACCTCGTCCACTGCCTGCACGCGATGGGCGTCGCGACCGGGATCGACCTCGACCGACTCATCGCGGTCTCGAAGCGCGTCCAGGAGATCGTCGGGCACGCGCTGCCGGGTCAGCTCGTCAAGGCGGGCCCGTCGACGCGCCGGTATCCCGTCCCCGACACCGTCGCGGCGCGACGGCCCCGATGACCGCGAAGGCGCGGCGCATGCTCGCGACGATGGACCGCGCGACGGCGCTCTGGCACATCCCCGTCGTCGGCCGCGCCAAGGGTCGCGTCATCCGGCGCCTGCTCGAGCACCACCGCCCGACGCGCGGCATCGAGATCGGCTCGCTCCTCGGCTACTCGGCCATCCTGATCGCCGGCTCGATGCCGCCGCGCGGCCGGCTCACCTGCATCGAGGCGAACCCCTTCCTGGCGATGCTGGTCAGGGCGAACGCCGAGGAGGCCGGGCTCGCCCGCCGTATCCGGGTCGTCCTCGGCGACGCGCTCCGCGTGGTGCCGCTCCTCCCAGGCCGCTTCGACTTCGTCCTCATCGACGCCGCCAAGGAAGACTACCTGGACTACCTCCGCCAGCTCGAGCCGAAGCTCCTGCCCGGCGCGGTGGTCGTGGCCGACAACACCGGCATCTTCCGCCGCGACGTCGCCCCCTACCTCGCGCACGTGCGCGACCCGCACGGCCGCTACGACTCGCGCGAGCACGACTTCGGCGACGACGCGATGGAGGTCTCGATCTTCCGACGCTAGCGCGCCGGCACGGGCCGCGGCGCGGGGCCGGTGTACTCGGCGCGCGGCCGGATCAGCCGGTTGTCGGCCTCCTGCTCGAGCGCGTGGGCGCACCAGCCCGCGATCCGCCCGACCGCGAAGATGGACGTGCAGAAGTCGGGCGGGATCCCGAGCGCGTCGTACACGACCGCGGAGAAGAAGTCGACGTTCACCGGGAGGGAGGTCCGCGCGCGCATCGCGTCGTAGACGCGCTCGGCCACCGCGAAGAGCCGCTGCCGGCCGGTCGCCTCCGCCATGGTCTTCGCCATCGCGCGGAGCACGCGCGCGCGCGCGTCGTCCACCTTGTACACGCGGTGGCCGAAGCCCGGCACGCGCGACGCCGCGGCCCCGCGCTCCCGCTTCGACAGGCCCGCCCGCGCGCCGAGCCGGCGCTCCACGAACGCCTCGGCCCCCGCCGGATCGCCGATCTCGAGGAGCATGGCCAGCACGTCCTCGTTGGCGCCGCCGTGCCGCGGCCCCTTGAGCGTCGCGACGGCCGCCGTCACGGCCGCGTGGAGGTCGGCGAGCGTGGCGACGGCGACGCGCGCGGCGAACGTGGAGGCGTTGAACTCGTGGTCGGCGTGGAGCGTGAGGGCCACGTCCAGGACGCGCGCGACCTCGGGCGAGGGCGCGCGGCCATCCAGCAGCTCGAGGAAGTACGCGGCGTGCGACGGAGCGCCCGCGGCGTCGACCGGCGCGCGGCCGGTCCGGATCCGCTGCCACGCGGCCACCGTCTCGGGCACGAGCGTCATCAGCCGGAGCGCCTTGCGGACGTTCGCCTCCCGGTCGCCGGCGCGTGTGTCGGGGTCGAGCGTCGCCGCGAACGACACCGCCGTCCGGAGCGCGTCGAGCGGGTGCGCGTCGCGGGGCAGGCGCTCGAGCAGCGCCCGCACGGGCGCCGGCAGGCCCCGCGCCGCCTGGAGCCAAGCGCCGAACGCGGCGGCCTCGGCGGGCGCCGGCAGCTCGCCGAACCAGAGAAGCGCCGTCACCTCCTCGAAGGGGACCGCGCCGGCCAGCTCGCCGATCTCGTAGCCGCGGTAGTAGAGGCGGCCCGCCTCGCCGTCCACGCGGCAGATGGCCGAGCGCGCCGCGACGATGTCCTCCAGGCCCGCCTTCCACGTCGTCTCCATGGGAGCCTCCTTTGGCTGGTTGTTGATTATACTTGATTAAGATTGATTCTGCAGGCCTCGGCTGGACGCGACCCCTCAAGCCTGCTAGCGTTTCCTCCGTCATGGTCGTCATCGACGGCGAGGGCTACCTCACGGTGAAGGAGGCGGCGCGCCTGCTCGGCGTCAAGCCGGCGACGCTCTACGCCTACGTCAGCCGGGGCGTGCTCCGCAGCTACCGTCAGGGGATCAAGCGCCAGCGGCTCTACCGGCAGGCCGAGATCGAAGGGCTGCTCCGCCTGGCGCCCAGCGCCGGGCGCGGCGCCAAGGTCATCCCGCTGCGTCCCCTCGCGCGCCGCCGCGTCGCGTCGCCGATCCCGCTCGCCGAGTCCTGGATCCGCGACTAGGCCCGTGCGACTCGCGGCCTTCCTCTCGCCCGGCCAGGACCTGGGCGCCGGCGTCGAGCTGGCCCGGCGCGCCGAGGCGCTCGGCTACGAGAGCGTCTGGGTCACCCACGGCGCCGGCCGCGACTCCTTCCTGGTCCTCGCGGCGTACGGCGCCGCGACCTCGCGCCTGGGCCTGGGCAGCGGCGTCGTCCCGATCTATCCGCGCCACCCGGTCGCGACGGCCCAGGCGGCGCTGACGCTCTCGGAGATGACGGCCGGGCGATTCGTGCTGGGCATCGGCGTGAGTCACCGGGAAACCATGGAAGGCCAGCTCGGCCTGCCGCTCCGGGCGCCGCTCGCCGTGATGCGAGAGTACGTCGCCGTCCTGCGCGGCGCGCTGGGCGCGGGCGCCGACTTCGCCGGCACCCACTACCGCGTGCGCTGGAGCATCGCGCTGTCGCGCCGCCCGGCGGCGCCCCGCGTCTACCTCGCCGCCCTCTCGCGGCGGATGCTGGAGCTCGCGGGCGAGCTCGCCGACGGCGCGATCCTCTGGCTCTGCCCGCCGGCGTACGTGCGCGACGTCGCGCTGCCCGCCCTCGCGCGCGGGCGCGCGCGCGCCGGCAAATCCATGGACGCCTTCGAGATCGTCTGCCCGGTGCCGCTCGCGGTCACCGACGACCCGGTTGCGGCCCGCCGCGCGCTCGGCGCCGAGCTCGCCCGCTACCTCGTCCTGCCCTTCTATCGCGCGATGCTCGAGGCCGGCGGCCTCGGCGACGGCGTGCGCGCGTTCGATCGCGACGGCGCGGTCACCGACACGCTGGCCGAGGCGCTCGGCGCGGTCGGCGACGCCGCGCGCGCGCGGGCCTACGTCGCGGCCTATCGCGCGGCCGGCGTTCCCCGACGCCCCGTGGTACCGGCGCACGCTCGAGGAGGCGGCGGCCTTCTGACGCCGTGATACAACTGTAGGCCCATGCGGGCCTACATCGCCTCCCGCCTCGTGCAGACCGCGCTCGTCGTCTTCCTCTCGCTCACGGCCGTTTTCGGCATGGTCCGCCTGGGGGGCGATCCGGTGCTCCTCTTCATGCCGATGGACATCCAGGCGAAGGACGTGAACGAGTTCCGCCAGCGCCTCGGCTTCAACGACCCGTTGCCGGTGCAGTACGGCCGCTTCGTCGCGGGCGCGGTGCGCGGCGATTTCGGCGAGTCGCTCCGCTACCGGCGCGACGCGCTCGGGCTCGTGCTCGAGCGCCTCCCCGCGACGCTCCTCCTCGCGGGGACGTCGTTCCTGCTCACCCTCGTCGTCGCGATCCCGCTCGGCGTCGTCTCGGCGGTGCGCCGGAACAGCCTGCTCGACCACCTCGGCACGGTGGTGACCGTGCTCGGCCAGGCGACGCCCGGCTTCTGGCTCGGCCTCATGCTGATCTACGCGTTCTCGGTGAAGCTCCGCTGGCTCCCGACCGGCGGGACGGGCACGTTCCTCCACCTCGTCATGCCCTCGATCGTCCTCGCCGCGTTCTTCTCCGCGCGCATCGCGCGGCTCACGCGCTCGGCGGTGCTCGACGTGCTCGGCGAGGAGTACATCCTCACCGCGCGCGCGAAGGGGCTGGGCGAGGGCCGCGTCGTCGGCAAGCACACCCTCCGGAACGCCGCGATCCCGATCGTGACGCTCGCGGGCCTCGAGGCCGGGCAGATCCTCGGCGGCGCCGTCATCACCGAGACCATCTTCGCCTGGCCGGGCCTCGGACGCCTCACCGTGCAGGCGCTCCTGAACCGCGACTTCCCCGTCGTGCTCGCCGCGGTGTTCCTGATCTCGGTCATGTACACGCTGATTAATCTCAGCGTGGATCTGGTCTATGGCTGGCTCGACCCGCGCGTGCGCCTGCGGACGTGAGACATCTCAAGGCGTGGCTCGGGATCGGCCTCACCGTGGCGGCGCTCGTCGCCGCCGCGCTGGCACCCTGGCTCGCGCCCCACGATCCGTTCCGGGCCGACTTCGTGCAGAGCCTGAAGCCGCCCGGGACGCCGGGCCACCCCCTCGGCACCGACCAGCTCGGCCGCGATCTCCTCGCGCGCGTGCTCCACGGCGCGCGCCTCGCGCTCTTCATCGGCGTCTGCACGGTGCTCATCACCGCCCTCGTGGGCGGCACGCTCGGCCTGCTCGCGGGGTTCGTCGAGCGCTGGCCGGCCGCCGTCCTCATGCGGATCGCCGACGTCCAGCTCTCGTTCCCGTTCATCCTGCTCGCGCTGACGATCAACGCCATCGTCGGCCTCGGCCTGCGCAACATCATCCTCAGCCTTTCGGCGGCCGGATGGGTCGTGTATGCTCGCGTCGTGCGCGGCGAGGTGCTCTCCGTGAAGCAGCGCGACTACGTCCAGGCCGCCGCGGCCCTCGGCAACGGCCGCGCGCGGCTCCTCTTCCGCCACGTGCTGCCCAACGTCGCACCGTCGATCATCGTCGTCGCGAGCCTCCAGTTCTCGTCCTTCATCGTGGCCGAGGCCGCGATCAGCTTTCTCGGATTCGGGATCCAGCCGCCGACGCCGGCCTGGGGGAGCATGCTCTCCGAGAGCCGCGATTTTCTCTACGTCGCCTGGTGGCTCGCCGCCTTCCCGGGCGCCGCCCTCGCGCTCACCGCGCTCGGCGTCAACCTGCTGGGCGACTGGCTGCGCGACACCCTCGACCCCAAGCTCAGAGTCTGACGTAAAAGGAGACCGTATGCGCCGCACGAACGTGCTGCTCGCCACTGTGCTCGCGCTGTCCCTGGTCGACGCGCCCCCGGCCGTCACCCAGGACCGCGTCAAGACGAAGGAGATCGTCGTCGGCCTCGGCGCCGAGCCGCGGACGATGCTCGGCGTGACGATCGTGGACTGGACGACGAACAACATGCTCGAGCACATCTACGACCGGCTGCTCGATCGCGACGCCAAGACGCTCAAGCCCAAGCCGATGCTCGCGACCGCCTGGAAGCTGGTCAACGAGACCACGTGGGAGTTCACCCTCCGGCAGGGCGTCAAGTTCCACAATGGGGAGCCGTTCAACGCGCAGTCGGTGAAGGCGACATTCGACTACATGCTCGACCCCGCGACCAAGAGCCACTACGCGACCGCCGCGTACTGGAAACCGCTCAAGGAGGTGCAGATCGTCAACGACTACACGGTGCGGCTCGTCACCGAGAAGCCGTACCCGAGCCTGATCGACCACGCCTCGCTCACGGACCTGCTCCTCCTGCCCGCCAAGGCGCTCAAGGAGCTGGGGCCGCAGAAGCTCAACGAGCGCCCGATCGGTACCGGGCCGTTCAAGTTCGTCGAGTGGAAGCGCGACGAGCGGCTCGTCCTCGAGCGGAACCCCGACTACTGGCAGGGGCCCGCCGACGTCAGCCGGGTCACCTTCCGCTTCGTCCCCGAGTTCAGCGCGCGGCTGGCCGCCCTCCTCTCGGGCGAGATCGACGTCATGAAGGACGTCCCGCCCCACGTCGTCGAGGCCGTGGACAGGAGCGGGCGGGCGAAGGTCCGGGCGACCGTGTCCTCCCGCATCAACTATCTGGCCCTGCTCAACCTCAAGCCGGGACCGATGCAGGACGTTCGCGTGCGGCGCGCGATGAACCACGCCGTCGACGTCGACGAGCTCGTCGCGCAGGTCCTCAAGGGCCGCGCGACGAAGATGTGCGGGCCGCTCGCGCCCACCAACGTCGACTACGCGCCGGTGGACTGCTACAAGCACGATCCCGCGCGCGCCGTGGCCCTCTTCAAGGAGGCCGGCGTCGACCCCACCAAGCTCGCGCTCACGCTCGACACGCCGTCCGGGCGGTACCCGCTCGACAAGGACGTCTCGCTCGCGATCGCGGCGCAGCTCCAGCGGCTCGGCATCAAGACCAACGTCGTCGTGAACGAGTGGGGCACCCACCTCGACAAGATCAAGAACCGGAACACCGGCGACATGTTCTTCCTCGGCTGGGGCCCCGCGCTGCACGGCCAGGGGACGATCGAGCCGCTCTTCAAGGCGGAGGCGACGTACTCGTCCTACGGCAACAACAAGGTGCTCGACGAGAAGATCGCGAAGGCGGTCACGATCGTCGACGCCAAGGTCCGCGCCGCCGCCTACGCCGAGCTGCAGAAGCTGGTGCACGACGAGGCGCCCTGGGTGTTCCTCTGGCAGCAGCACGATCTCTACGGCGTCGCGAGCCACATCGAGTGGACGCCGCGCGCCGACGAGAAGGTGTGGATGTACGACGCCAAGATCGTGGCGCGATAGCGGAGGTCCCATGGCCCTGACGGTCTTCGCCAACGCATTTCTCATCGACTGCACCGGCGCCGATCCCAAGGAGGGCGCCGCCCTCGTCGTCGAGGACGACCGGATCAAGGAGGTCATCCTCGGGGGCAAGGTCGGCCCGCTTCCCGGGCCCGTCACGACGCTCGACCTCAAGGGCGCGACGCTCATGCCGGGGCTCACCGACGCGCACGTCCACATCTGCGCCGTCACCGAGAACATCACCGACCAGCACCGTTTCTACCCCCCCTCGTACGTCGCCGCGCGGGCGATGCGGCGTGCCGAGGAGTGCCTCATGCAGGGCTTCACGACCGTGCGCGACGCCGGCGGTGCCGACTACGGCTTCCGGCTTCTCCTCGAGGAAGGGCACTTCCCGGGCCCGCGGCTCCTCGTCTCGGGCCACTACATCTCCCAGACCGGGGGCCACGGCGACAAGCGTCGCCGCGCGGAATGGACCCCGCCGATCGACTGCTGCATGGGCATGATCGGCTCGATCGCCGACGGCGAGGCGGAGGTCCGCAAGGCCGTGCGCGAGCAGCTCCGCCGCGACGTGGACCAGATCAAGATCATGGCGTCGGGCGGCGCCATGTCGCCCTCCGACGAGCTCGACACGACACAGTTCACCGTCGCCGAGATGCGCGCCGCCGTCGAAGAGGCGCAGGCGGTCGGGAAATACGTGCTGGCCCATGCGTACTCGGATGCCGCCGTACGGAAGGCTATCGAAGCGGGCGTGAGCTCGATCGAGCACGGCAACCTCATCCGGGAGGCCGCGGCCAGGGCGATCAAGAACGCCGGCGCGTTCCTCGTGCCGACGATGGTGACGTACGAGGCGATCTATCGGGAGGGCAAGCGCTACGGGATCGGCGACCACCAAATCCAGAAGATCGACCTGGCGCGCCAGCAGTCCGTCCAGGGGCTGACGTACGCCTACAAGGCCGGCTGCAAGATCGGCTCGGGCTCCGATCTCCTCGGCGACATGATGGTCCAGCGCGCCGTCGAGTTCGAGCTGAAGGGCCAGGTGATGAAGCCGATGGAGGTCCTGCTCTCCGCGACGAAGGTGAACGCCGAGCTGTTCCGGATGCAGGACAGGATCGGCACGGCCGAGGCGGGCAAGTACGCGGACCTGATCGTCGTCGCGGGCAACCCCCTCAAGAATCTGCGGGTCTTCCAGATCCAGGACAGCCTGAAGGTCATCATGAAGGGCGGCCGTGTCTACAAGCAGACCCTCTGAGCACCAGGACGCGATCCTCGACTAGTTCACGCGCCAGGCCGTCCCCTTCTCGACGGCGCCCGGGATCAAGGACGCGGCGGCGCTCCGGCTGATCGTCGAGTTCGCCGGCGCCGGCCCCCACGACACGGTGCTCGACGTCGCCTGCGGCGGCGTCCAGGCCCGGCGCGACAGAGACCTGACTCGCTACGGGTATCCCGTCGCCGTCCTCGCGGCCCGGCGCGCCTGAGTCCGCGCCGGGCCCGGGTGGTAGACTGATCCGTCATGACGCTCGATCTTCGTCTGGCCCCCATGGCGGCGGTGACGAACCCGCCGTTCAGGCTCGTCGCGCGCGAGTGCGGCGCGGGGCTCCTCACCAGCGAGGAGATCGACGCGCGCGGCCTCGTCGAGGGCAGCGCGCGCACGGCCGAGCTGGCGCGCTGGCTCCCCGAGGAGCATCCGATCGCGCTGCAGCTCCTGGGGTCGGACCCCGACGCGCTCGCCGAGGCCGCGCGCCGGCTCGAGGCCGCGGGCGCCGACCGCGTGGACCTCAACATGGGCTGCCCCGTCGCGAAGATCGTCACCAAGGGTCAGGGCGCCGCGCTGATGCGCGATCCGCTCGGCGCTGCCGTGGTGCTCCGGACGATGCGCAAGGCGATCGGCGTGCCGCTCACGATCAAGATCCGTGGCGGCTGGGACGCGCACACGCTGAACGCCGTCGAGATCGCCCGGATCGCCGAGGGCGAGGGCGTGAACGCGATCACCGTTCACCCGCGCACGCGCTCCCAGCAGTTCTCCGGCCTGGCGCCCTGGGCGGTCATCGCCGCGGTGGTGGATGCGGTCGCGATCCCCGTGACCGGCAACGGCGACGTGCGGAGCGCCGGGGACGCGCGCGCCATGGTCGCGGCCACCGGCTGCGCCGCGGTCATGATCGGCCGCGGCGCCCTCGGCGCGCCGTGGATCTTCCACGGCGAGGACGTCCCGCGCGAGGAGAAGGCGCGGATCATCCGGCGCCACTGCGCGCTCATCGAGACGCACCTGCCGTCCCGCACGGCGCTCGTCCAGCGCAAGAAGCATCTCGCGTGGTACGCGCACGGCCTCCCGGGTGCGGCGCGGATGCGCGAGGATCTCTTCCGCGCGGCGAGCCCGGCGGAGGTCGACGACGTGTTCTGGGCGACCTGGTGACCCAGCGCTACTTCGAGGACTTCGCGATCGGCGACCGCTTCGCGAGCCCGTCGAAGACGCTCACCGACGCCCACTTCCTCTTCTTCGCGGGCATGACGGGCGACGCCCACCCGATCCATTACGATGACGAGTACGCCAGGAAGACGCGCTTCGGCCGGCGCCTCGCCCACGGCCTCCTGCTCACCTCGATGACCGCCGTCGGCGCCTCGACCCTCGCCCCCGTCATCGAGGCGTCGATCGTCGCGTTCGTCGAGCAGCGGACGCGCTTCGTCGCGCCCGCCTTCCTCGGCGATACCGTCTATCCGGCGCACGAGGTGGTCGGCCTCGAGCGCAAGCGCTCGGCCGGGCTCCTCACGCTGCGCGTGGCGCTCCGGAACCAGCGCGACGAGATCGTCCTCGAGGGCGAGCACAAGTATCTGATCGCCTACCGGCCCGCCGCGTAAGGCTAGAAGACCGCGTACAGGTGGTACCAGGGCGCGCCGAGCGATTTCATCCTCGTCTTGGACCGGCCCTCGGTGATCGGCCCCGGCAGGTACACGAGGCCGCACTCGTCGATGACGCCGCAGCCGTCGGAGATGAACCGCAGTTCCGATTCATGGATGTCGACACGCCGGACGGGGAAGAGTCCCACCCACGCGGGCACGGCGCCCGGTCCCTGCGACAGCGCGACGCGTCTGGCATCCTCGAGCGCCGGGCGGCTGAGGTGGAAGCGGAGGCGAAAGAGCGGATTGCCGGGCGACTGTGAAGACAGGAAGAGGAGGAGCAGTGCGCCCGCCGCGAGAGGGTGCACGAGCCACGCAAGCATTCCCCGGCGACTGACCGGCCGGCGCGTGAGCACCAGCCCGAGCGAAGCGACGCCGAAGAGAACGGTGACGGCGAAGGTGACGAGAAAGAACGGAAACGCGAGACCGGTACTGCTCAGCGACTCGAGCAGGAATACGAGCCAGCAGGCCGAGAAAAGGAAGAATCCTCGCTGTAGGTGCGGAACCACGAAACTCACGGCGTCAGCCGAGCCGCGTCGATGTCGCGGGCGTTGAAGGCCGCGTAGGCGGCGCGGAGCAGGCGGTGCCCGGACGTCATAGCGCCATGAGATGCGTGCAGTCGGCGACCTCGCTGCACCGACGGAAACCTATCCTCTCGTAGAATCGTGCGGCGGCAGGATTGTCCGTGCGCAGTCGAAGATGGTCGAATGAGCGTCGCGCCGCCTCGATGACCTCCCCGACGAGTCGCCGGCCGACGCCGAGCCGCCGATGCGTCGACATGACGTACAGGTGGCGGACCCTGCCGACGCGTGGCGCGGTCGTGTACGGATCGACGTTGAGCCCACACACCCCGATCATGCGCTCGTCCAACAGGGCGGCGAAGAGAGCCTCGCCGGTACGATCGAACCGGTTCCGGCCGGCGGCCCACTCCTCGGCGAGTCGACGGACGAATCGCAATCCGGCTCGCTCGCTCTCGGCGGCCATGGGCGCGATGCGATCGGGCGGCAGCTCGATCAGGCGTTCGATTCGTCCGGAGTCCATCCGACCTTCTCGGCCCAGAGCGACGCGGCTTCGTAGATGATGTGCAGGACGGGGTCTTTCAGCCGGAGATACCCGTCGATGTCCTCCGGGAAGATCTCCGCCGCGCGGCGTTTCAGGAGCTCGTACTGGACGCGCACGTCCTCCGATGCGCGAAGATAGTCGCGAAACAGCAGCGCGTATCGCTGGTTGAATCGCCCGACCTCCCGGATGTGGATGTGGGTTCGCCGTTCATGCGACGGCTCCCGCATGTAGAGCTTGCACAGCTCAGGATCCGTCGTGGGCTTCTTGTGAAAGACATCGTACTGAAATGCGCCGCCGTGGCGGAACCCGGCGGCGCTGAGCGGGTTCGTGACACCGTCGGCCGCGTCCAGGTCGGACACCGTGATCTGGATGTCGATGACGTCCTTGGCGCCAAGTCCTGGAACCGCGGTCGACCCGACGTGATCGATGCGAAGCGCGGCGCGTCCGCTCAGCTGACGGATGCGTCCGGCGATCCGCGTGAACTCGCTCGCCCAGCGGGGTTGATACGAGGCCACCACGACCGGGCGAGGCTCTCTGGTCACCCCCTACAGGCTCTGGCCGAAGTACAGGGTGTGCCCCTGGTCGTCCTTGATGGCGAGCTCCTTCGTTCCCCAGGGGGTCTCGTGCACGTCCTTCAGGAGGCGAACCCCCTTCTTCTTCAACGCGTCCGCCACGGCCGCGACGTCATCCGTCTCGAGATAGAGATGGAAATGTCCGCCCCTGTCGACGAACTCAATGGACGGATCTTTCTCATCCACGAGTTTCAGGTGAAAGACCTGCGTGCCTGCCCGGATGCCGGCGTAGAAGTCCTGGTACTGGAACTCGAGCGTCAGCCCGACCGAGGCGGTGTAGAAGCGGACTGATGCCGCGAGGTCCGTGGTCCGCAGCTGTGCGATTGCGCTCGAAATCCGCATCGCCTCACTCCTTCATCTCAAGGAACCCAGCGCCCAGGCCGCGAGCAACGCAATGGCGAGACCCGCCGGCAAAGTCCATGCGGCGAGCTTGAACACGGCGCCCGTCGCTTCGCGGAAACTCGCACCAGTGTAGCCGACCGCCTCAGCGTCGAATACATGTCGGGCAGGCGCAACCAGCCAGGCCGCGCAGTTCGCCAGCGCGTAGCCGAGACACATCGCTCCCGGCGCGGGAGCGAACACCATCAGGAAACTGAGCATGAAGACGGAGAAGCTCACGCCTTCGCCCCAAAAGTCGTGAAGACGGTGTTGCGGGTACACCGTGACATGGAAGGCCCAGACGAGCCGGAACAGCCCATACCAAACGCCGAGCCAGCCGGCAAGACCAAGAGGTATAAGAATGAAATTCCACACACTCCTGCGTCGCTGCGCTCTGCGCAGGGCTTCCGCATACCACTCGGCCGCGCGCTGGGCGAATGGGCGCATGGCGTTTGATCCCTATCGGCTTTCGGTCGCCAGGCGCGCGCCAAGGCCGATCAGCACGGCCCCGACGGCGCCCTCGACGACGCGACGAACCTTCGGCTGCCGCAGGAAGCCACCCACCACCGAGACTGCCAGCGCATAGACGACAAGCCACGTGAGCGTGAGCAGCGAGAAGATCACACAGAGCAGGACGAGGGAAGAGAACATGCCCTGCCCGGGCGGAGCAAACTGCGGAAGAATGCTCGCAAAGAACGCCGCCATCTTGGGATTTCCGAGATTGTTGACGATGCCCTGGCGGAGTGCGACGACGGGGCGGAGGCGCGTGCGGACACCGGCTTCGGTCGCGGCTGTCGCGCGATTCGCTGGACGAAGCGCCATGAAAAGGGAGTGCGCGCCCAGGCCGATGAGATACGCGGCGCCCGCGAGCTTCACGGTGTGGAACACCGGCTCCGACGCCAGCAGCATCGCGACCATGCCGGCACTCGTCGCGATCGCCCACGTCAGCTGACCGATCGTGACGCCAAGGGCCGTGAAGACGCCGCCGGATCGCCCGCCCAGAAGGGTGTTCCTGATCGTCAGGACGGTGTCGGGTCCGGGTGTCACGATCACCAGAATCGAGATACCGAGAAACGCGAGCATGGAGGTGTCCACGGCCGTCCTCCCTCGTCTACATCCCGCTCAGCGCATCCGGACCCAGCTCGGCCCTCACGAACCGATTCGCCTCCTCCGCGCCGAGGACATAGCCATAGTAGAGGAGCCACGGGCGGGTCGTCTCGATGAGTGCCCCGTCGACTGAAGCCGGGCGCTGAACGAGCCAGCTGTGCTCGCGCCAGAGCCCATCCTCAGCGAGCGCCCATCCCGTCGCGATGTCGCCGCGGCCCGCCACGCGCAGACGGGCGACGTTGATGTGGCAGTTGCTTCGTTCAATCGGCTCGAGCAGGGCGAGCCGCCCCGCCCACGCCCGGCCCGCGTCAAGAGTCCGCGCGATCTCGTACTCCTGACGGCGGCGCGCCGTCTCCGATGACGTGTCGAAGGGCGGGGCGACGACTTCGAGTCCGCCGAGCTCGAGAAGATGCCGTCGCATCTCGGCATACGAGGGCACGACCGCGGTGACGCCCTCGGCGCGTCGGCGCAAGAGCTCCATCCTCGACGGGGGCAAGGCCTCGAAGGCCGGCAGCTCGGCATCGCTCACTTGGGTGCAGCTCCTGAGCGTCGCGCCGGGTCCTCCGGATGCAGGATCCGCGTCCATCGCAGGCCCAGCGTCGACACGTCCGCGGCGAGCACGTCGTCGCCGTCCGGCCTGGTCCCCCGCTCGAGCCACGCGACGAGGTCGTCGAACGCCTGCTCGCGCACCTCGCCGTCCATCGCGCAGTGGCCCGGCCAGCGCACCGCGCGTTGCACGAGCAGGTGGCTGGTCCCCGCGGCCAGCGTCCGCCGGTACGCCTGCTGGAGGCTCCACGGCACCCGGCCGTCACCGGTCTCGTGGATGGCGAGCGGGAGCCATTGCTCGTTCACCCGGCGGATGAGCGTCTCGCGCTCCGGCGCCTCGAACAGGTTGATGCCGCTGAGATACTCGGCGGCGGCGCGGGCGGCCAGGTAGAAGTCCGCGATCCCGACGCCATCGATGATGCCGCAATCGATGAGCGCGCCTTGATACAGGCCGGGATGGAGCTCGAGTGAGGCGATCGCGACGTGCCCGCCCATGGAGCGTCCGTGAACGATCGTCCAGCGCGGGCGGCGCACCTCCCGGATGAACAGCTCGAGGAGCGCCCGCATGTCGTCCACGAACCAGTCGACCCGATAGCCCGCGGCGCGATAACTCGAGGTTGCGAGCGCGTATCCACTGTCGAGCAGATGCGAGGCCAGGGGAGAGGCCTGCGTGCCACCGAACCCGTGGGCGTAGAGGACGAGCCCACCGTTCCACCCGGCGGGCACCTCGATCTGGTACTGCCCGCCCTCATACGTGCCACGTCGGCTGATGGAGTCGCCCGCGCCGGCCGGCGTCTTCGAGGGCGCCGGACCCGCGGCGACCGCGAGACACACGAGAGCGACGAGCGCGAGAGGCCGGGCCGGCGGCCTCATTCCTCCTAGTCCGACCGACCGCGCGCGGCCACGTCCCAGACGGCCTCGACCTTCGGGCCGCGCACGGCGTAGATCCGATCGTAGAGGTTGATCGTGGGGTCGCAGTGCGGCGGGAAGAACTCGATGCGCTCGCCGAGCCGCGGCGGGCGCGAGGGGTCGGTGATCGCGAGCCGCCCGTGCTCGTCGCCGGCGAAGCCGTACTCGACCCCCGGGCGCTCGACCGCCTCGGGCGGGAACGGCTTGTCGGTCGAGAACGCCTTGAGCCCTCCGTCCACCATTGCGCGGTCGCCGGGCGTGACGCTCACGACCGTCGCGACGACGGTGAGCGCCATCTCGAAGTCGGTCAGCATCGCGCCGCCGCGCCCGCCGATCCGCCGGTAGTCGAGGTCCATCACGCAGTAGGAGCCCGACTGGAGCTCGGTGAGGCCCGGCAGCTCGACGTCGATGTCGTGCGTCCCCGTCGAGCCGCCCGCGACGATCTCGACGGGCAGGCCCTCGCGCTCCAGGAGCGCGCGCGTCTCCATGAGCGGGCGCATCGCGGCGAGCGACGTCTCGCGGCGCTTCTCCCAGCCGATCACGTGGGCGCAGTGGCCCGCGTAGCCCTGGAGCCCCCGCAGGCGGAGCGCGCGCTCGGCGACGACCGCGCGCGCGAGCGCGAGCGCCGGCGCGCCGGGCGCGACGCCGGTCCGCCGGTTGCCGACCTCCACATCCACCAGCACGTTCACGATCACGCCGGCGGCGGCCGCCGCGCGCGCCAGCGTGCCGACGTTCTCGGCGTTGTCCACCACCAGCATCGTGTCGGGCGCCTCGCCGACGAGCGCCATGAGCCGGCGTAGCCCGCCGGGCGTCACGACCTCGGTCGTGATCAGCAATCCGCGGATGCCGTCGCGCGCCATGACCTCGGCCTCGCCGAGCTTCGCGCACGCCACGCCGAGCGCGCCGGCGGCGATCTGGCGCCGCGCGATCTCGGGGCACTTGTGGGTCTTCGCGTGCGGGCGGATCTGCTTGCCCGCCTTCGTCACGTGCGCGGCCATGCGGGC
>JBGQEL010000089.1:0-17559 GCA_041496385.1 Methylomirabilia bacterium
CCGGCGCGGGGCCCCCGGGCCCCCCTTTTGTACCTCTCCACACCCACAATACTTACAAACCCGGGGGGGGGGGTGCGGGGGGGGGGGGGGGGGGGCCGCCCCGCGCGGCAACCCCACCCGGGGGCCCCCCCCCCCCCCACCCCGCTCGTCTCCCGCTCCGCGTAGAGAGTCATGAGGCGGTACGTCGCCAGGCAGCTCGTCCAGCTCGTCGTCGTCGTCATCGGCATCTCGCTTCTCGCCTTCGGCATCCTGCACGTGCTGGGCGACCCCGTGGTCCTCCTCCTGCCCCAGAACGCCGGCAAGGAAGAGTTCGAGCGATACCACAAGCTGCTCGGGCTCGACCAGCCGATCTGGGTCCAGTACTGGAAGTTCACGAGCCACGCCGTCCAGGGCGACTTCGGCAAGTCCTGGTACGCCGACACGCCCGCGCTCCGCCTCGTGCTGGAGCGCATGCCCCCCACGATCTACCTGACGCTGGCCGGGCTCGCCGTGGCCCTGCTGATCGCGCTGCCGCTGGGCATCCTCGCCGCGCTCAAGCGGCACTCGTTCATCGACACGCTCTGCACCGGCATCGCGGTCTTCGGGCAGGCGATGCCGCTCTTCTGGCTCGGCATCATGCTCATCATCATCTTCGCCGTCCGGCTGCGCGCGCTCCCCGCGTCCGGCTACGGCACGTGGCAGCACTTCGTCATGCCCGCCTTCTGCCTGGGCGCCGCCCTGGCCCCGATCACCATGCGCCTCGTCCGGTCGGGCGTGATCGAAGTGATGAACATGGAGTACATCAAGACGGCGCGGGCCAAGGGCGTCGGCGAGCGCACCGTGGTGATCAAGCACGCCTTCCGCAACGCGTGCATCCCCGTCATCACGGTCCTGGGGCTCCAGTTCGGGCAGCTCCTGGGCGGGGCCATCATCACGGAAACGGTCTTCGCCTGGCCCGGGGTGGCGACGCTCACCGTCGAGTCGATCCGCAACCAGGACTTCCCGGTCGTGCAGTGCGCGGTCATCCTGCTGGCGCTGCTGATCGTGACCGCGAACGTCATCGTCGACCTCCTCGTCGGCCTGATCGATCCGCGCATCCGGGTGAGCACGTGAGCGCGGTGAACGCGGGCGTGGCGGTCGAGCCGGCGCGTGGCGCCGCGAGCGCCGCCGAGCCGTCGTCGCTGCGCGCGACCCTGCGGCGCCTCGTGCGGCTGAAGTGGGGGATGGCGGCGGCGGCCGTCATGCTCGTGATCGTGGCGGCCGCGATCCTCGCCCCCTTGATCGCCCCGCACGATCCGCTCAGCGTGAACATCCGCCACCGCCTGGCGCCGCCCCTCTGGATGGACGGCGGGACGCCGCAGCACCTGCTCGGGACCGATCAGGTCGGACGCGACCTCCTCGCACGGGTCATCTACGGCGGACGCGTCTCGCTCGTGATCGGCGTCTCCGCGGTGCTGCTCTCCTCCACGATCGGCGTGCTCCTGGGGCTCACGGCCGGTTACTTCGGCGAGCGCGTGGACTGGGCGATCATGATGGGGGTGAACGTGCTACTCACCTTCCCGTTCGTGCTGCTGGCGCTGGCCGTCATCGCCGTCCTCGGCGCGAGCCTGACCAACATGATCGTCGTGCTCGGGGTGGCGGGCTGGCCGATCTACGCGCGCGTCATCCGCGCCGAGACGCTGGCCATCCGCGAGCGCGAGTTCATGCTGGCGGCCCGGGCGCTGGGGATGAGCCACGCCCGGCTCATCTTCCGCCAGATCCTGCCCAACGTCGTGTCGCCCATCGTCGTCATCGCCACACTCCAGGTCGCCCAGGTGATCGTCCTCGAGTCGTTCCTGTCCTTCCTGGGCCTCGGAATCCAGCCGCCGACGCCGGCGTGGGGCAACATGCTGGGCGAGGGGCGCGTGTACATGCTGAACTCCTGGTGGATCGCGGCCTTCCCCGGCCTCGCGATCTTCGTCACGACGCTCGCGATCAACCTGATGGGCAACGCGCTGCGGGACTGGCTCGACCCGCACATGAAGCTCTAGCGTCTAGCGGGTCGCGGCGGCGGCCCGGTAGATCTCGGCGGTCTTCGCGACCATCGGCTGGACGGTGAACTCCCTCAGCACCCGCTCGCGCCCGGCCTGGCCCATGCGTCGCCGCCGTTCCGGGTCGTCCAGCAGCGTCTCGATCGCCGCGGCGAGCGCCTTCGCGTCGCCCGCAGGCACCAGCAGGCCCGTCTCGCCGTGACGCACGACCTCGCGGTGCCCGGGAACGTCCGTGGCGATCACGGCCAGCTCCGACGCCATCGCCTCGAGCGGCGCCAGCGGCAGTCCCTCCTTCGCCGAGGCGGTCACGTAGAGGTCCATGGCCGCATACGGGTTCGTCCTGATCCCGATCGCTCCAGGAATATTGATCCGCCCCCCGGGGATCCCGAGCTCGGCCGCAAGCCTCGCGATCCGCTCCTTCTCGGGACCTTCCCCGACCAGCAAGAGCGAGACCGAAGGACGCCTCCGCGCGAAGCATCCAAGCGCGCGGACGAGGACCTCGTGGCGCTTGATCGGGTCGAAGCGCGCCACGCAGCCGAGCACCAGCGCGTCCTCCCCAAGACCAAGAGGACCTCGCTCCCACGGGCCTCGCTTCTCGAATTCGTCAACGTCGATCCCGTTCACCACGACCGCGCTCGACCCCCGCCGGGCCAGGCCCAGGGCCGCGGCTTCGGCCTCCTGCGCCGCGGAGACGTTGATCACCGTGTGGGTGATGCGCGACAGCCCTCGCTCGAGCGCCAGGTACGCGGACCGGCCGGCGCGCGAATAGCCCTCGTAGTGGATGCCGTGGAAGGTATGAACCGCGGGCACGCCGGCCATCCGGGCCGCGAGCCGGCCGTAGAAGCCGGCGCCCTTGCCGTGCGTGTGGACCACGTCGGCGCGCGAGGCGCGAATCAGTCGTCGCGTCGCCAGCAACGTGCGCGGAAGCGCGCTCAGAGTGTCGAGCGGGAGAGTGGTCGCCTCCACCTCGAGGCGCTGCACCTCGTCGAGGAACCGCCGGTTGTATGGTCCCGCGACCGACACGCTGAACTCGCTCCGCGGCAGATGACGAAGAAGATGGTAGACCTGCCGCGGGCCGCCGCCGAGCTCCGTGCCGGTGAGGAGCTCGAGGACGCGGATCACGCGCGCGCCGGCGACACCGAGGCGGCGCCCAGCCCCTGGCCGGGCTGGCGGTACTCCTCGCGCGGCGGCGCGAAGATGTCGAGGACGACGCAGCGCGCGGCGAGCGTCCGCCCGCCGTGCGGCACGTTCGGCGGGGTCTGCCAGAAGTCGCCCGCCTTCACGTGATGCTCGACGCCGTCCTGGATGCGGATCCACTCGCCCTCGAGGCAGACGCCCCACTGCTCGTTCGGGTGCGAGTGCACGGGCGAGGCCGAATGCGGCTCCAGCGTCACCACCGACAGCATCGCATGCACGCCCGGAAAGACCCGCGCCGCGACGCCGGGCGCCAGCTGCCGGACGATGCCGCCCTCGCGGAGGTTGTGGAACATGGGATCTCCTTTCGTGACCGTTTACAGCGGCGACCTGAACCCTTATATTAACCCCCGCTCTCAAGGAGGCTCGGTGCGGTTCTTCATCGCGATGTTCTCCCACGAGACGAATACCTTCAGCACGCTGCCGACCGACCGGCGGCAGTTCGAGGCGCGCGACCTGCGCTACGGCGGCGAGCTCCTCGAGGCGTACCGCGGCACGGGCACGTGCCTCGGCGGGATGGTCAACGTCGCCGAGGCGCGCGGCGTCACGCTCGTGCCGTCGCTCGCGGCCTCGGCCTCGCCGGCGGGACGCGTGACGGCGGACTTCTACGCGGAGACGAAGGGGCGGCTGCTCGCCGACCTCGCCGCGGCGGGACGCCTCGACGGCGTGCTGCTCGACCTCCACGGAGCGATGGTGCCGGAGGGGCTCGAGGACGGCGAGGGCGACCTCCTGCGCGCCGTGCGCGAGACGGTCGGCCCGGCGGTGCCCGTGGCGGTCACGCTCGACTTCCACGCGAACGTCACCGAGGCGATGGTCGAGCACGCGACGCTGCTCCACGGCTACAAGACCTACCCGCACGTGGACATGGATGCGCGCGGGCGCGAGGCGGCCGAGCGGCTGCTCGAGATCGCGGCGGGGCGCCTCCGGCCGGCCGTGGCCTGGCGCCAGCCTCCGCTGCTGCCGCCGATCGCGGGCCAGCTCACGGCGCGCGGGCCGATGCGACGCCTCTACGACATGGCGGCCGAGATGGAGCGCGACCCGCGCGTCGTCTCGATCTCGATCTTCGCGGGGTTCCCGCTCGCCGACATCCGCGACGCGGGGCTCTCGGTCTACGTCGCGACCAGCGGCGACCGCGGTCTGGCCGGCGAGCTCGCGGACCGGCTGGCCGCCGCGGCGTGGGAGCAGCGCGCCGACTTCCTCCACAGCGCCCTGCCCATCCCCGACGCGGTGGCCCGCGCGCTCGGCGTGGCCGGCGGCCCCGTCATCCTCGCGGATATCGCCGACAACACCGGCGGCGGCGCCGCGGGCGACACCACGTCGGTCCTCCGCGAGCTGCTGCGCCTCGGCGTCCGCCGCGCCACCGTCGCCTGCATTTGGGACCCCGAGGCGGTGCAGGCCTGCGTCCGCGCGGGCGTCGGCGCGACCCTCACCGTGAAGGTCGGCGGCCGCGTGGATCCCGCGCACGGCGCGCCCGTCGACGTCACGGGGCGTGTCCGCACGCTCTCCGACGGCCGCTTCGTCCACAAGGGACCGATGTTCCGTGGCCTCGAGGGGCGACTCGGCCCCACGGCCGTGCTCGACGTCAACGACCTCAAGATCCTCCTGATCTCGCTCCGGTGGCAGACGCTCGATCCCGAGATGATCCGCTTCGTCGGGATCGACCCGGCCGCCGAGAAGATCCTCGTCGTGAAGTCGTCCGTCCACTACCGCGCCGCCTTCGAACCGCTCGCGCGCGCGATCGTCGAGGTGGACGCGCCCGGCCTCTCGTCGTCGAACCTCGCGCGCTTCACGTTCAAGCACGTGCGCCGCCCGATCTACCCGCTCGACGAGCCCTGAGCCCGAGGAGAACGCCGATGCCGTTTGCATTCGTCGCAGGTGATTTCAAGGTGTTCGACGTGAAGGGATTCCGCGCCCGCATGGGCGGGATCCGGGGCCGGGTCCGGCCGAAGCTCGAGGCGCTCGGCCACAGCCTGGCGCCCGCGGTGGGCCGGTCCATCGGCGCCGAGGTCTTCGCGCACGTGGCCAAGCACGCCCGGCGCACCGTGAACCCGCCCGACGACACGTGGGTCGCGTTCAGCCCCGACGCGCGCGGCTACAAGAAGCACTGCCACTTCAAGGCCGCCGTCTCGCGGCGCTGCGTGCGCTTCGTCTTCGAGGTGGGACCGGAACACGCGAGCAAGAAGCGCTGGGCCGCGGCCTGGAAGAAGAACGCGCCGAAGCTGGCGCCGGTGCTCCGCCGCGTCGAGGGGCTCGCGTGGTTCAAGGACGAGCACGACGAGGAACCCGCGGCCCCGCTGGCCGACCTGGCGCCGGACGCGCTGGCCCAGCTCGGCGATGAGCTCACGCGGACGCGCGACGGCCAGTTCGTGATCGGGCGGGCCGTCCCCGCCGAGCAAGCCGCGCGCTGGACCGAGGCGCAATACCGCGCCGCCGCGCTCGAGACGTTCCGCGCCCTCGCCCCGCTCTACCGGCTGCGTTAATGGCAATGCGAGCCGAGGCGCGGTCTCGCGACGAGGCGAGCGGTGAGATAGCTCGAAAATCAATGCGAGCCGAGACGCGGTCTCGCGGCGAGGCGAGCGGTGAGATAGCTCGAAAATCAATGCGAGCCGAGACGCGGTCTCGCGGCGAGGCGAGCGGTGAGATGGCCCGACAATCGGTGCGAGCCGAGGCGCGTTCCGCGCGACGAGGCGCGCGGTGACATGGCCCGAGAATCGTCCCGCGGCGTCATCTTCGACATGGATGGCGTGCTCATCGACTCCGGCGCCCATCACCGCGAGGCGTGGCGCGCGCTCCTCGAAGAGCTGGGGGCCGAGCCGCCCCGGCCCGACTACTGGCGGCTCACGATCGGCCGCCCCTCGGACGAGGCGGTGACGCTCCTGCTCGGACGCGACCTCCCGTGGCCGGAGGCGCGGCGTCTCGCCGACCGGAAGCGCGACCACTACCTGCGCCTCTCGCGGCAGGGACTCCCCGCGGTCCGCGGCGTGGCCGGCTTCATCGATCGCCTCGAGGCGGCGGACGTCCCGCGCGCCGTCGCCACGTCCGCCTCGCGCCATGACGTGGACCGCCTGCTCGGCCGCCTGGGCCTGCGCGCCCGCTTCGAGGTCGTCGTGGGCGCGGAGGACGTGCGCTACGGCAAGCCCGACCCCGAGGCCTACGTGCGCGCCGCCGCGGGCATCGCGGTCCCGCCCGGCGCCTGCCTCGTGTTCGAGGATTCGGTCGTCGGCATCCAGGCGGCGCGCCGCGCCGGGATGCGCGTCGTCGGCGTGACGACGGCCCACACGGACGCGGAGCTGCGGGCGGCCGGTGCCGCGGCCGTCATCGACGACTTCGAGGGGCTCGCATGGCCTCTGTGAGCGCGGCCGAGTTCTGGACGGATCTCTACGCGCGGGGCGGCGACGGCTGGGAGCTGCGCCAGCCGGCGCCGCCGCTCGTCGAGTTCATCGAGACGACGCCGCTGCCGCCCGGGCGCGTCGCCGTGCCGGGCTGCGGCCGCGGCCACGACGTGCGATACCTCGCGCGGCGCGGCCACGATGCGCTCGGCTTCGACTTCTCGCCCGCGGCGGTCCACGACGCGCAGGCGCTGGCCCGCGCCGAGGGAAGCGCCGCCCGCTTCGTGGAGCGCGACATCTTCACGCTCTCGCGCGACTACGCCAACGCGTTCGACGGTGTCTGGGAGTACACGTGTTTCTGCGCGATCGACCCGGCGCGCCGGGCCGAGTACGCGCGGACGATGGCCGCGATCGTCCGGCCGGGCGGCTGGCTGCTCGCCTGCGTCTTCCCGCTGCGGCGGCGCGCCGCCGGCCCGCCGTTCCCGGTGCCGCGGGCCGAGATGCGGCGGCGGCTCCTGGCCGTCGGCTTCCGCGTCGAGCGCGCCTACACGCCACGGTCGGTGCGGCTCCGGCTGGGCCAGGAATGGATGGTCCTCTTCCGCAAGACGTGCTAGATTCACGCCACTTTTCGTCCTCAGGAGGTCTGACTCGATGAAAACACTCCGGATCGCGCTCGCGCTGATCCTGGTCGCGGCCGTCGTCGTCGTCGCGGCCCCGCATCGCGCGGCCGACGCCCAGGGGCAGACGATCAAGATCGGCGTCCTGTTCGACCACACCGGCCCCTTCTCGGCGGCGGGCTCGCTCAACTGCTGGCGCGGCGCCAAGATGATGATCGACTTGATCAACGAGCGCGGCGGCGTGCTCGGCAAGTACAAGCTCGTCCAGGTGGACGGCGACGGGCAGTCGAAGGCCGAGACCGCGATCAACGAGGCCGAGCGGCTGCTCAACGTCGAGAAGGTCGACATCCTCGCGGGCATCTACTCGAGCGCCCACGCGGTCCCGCTCGCCGAGAAGGTGGACAAGCAGAAACGCTTCCTCTGGATCACGACGGCGATCTCGTCCAAGGTCTTCGACGGCCGCAACCTCCAGTACACGTTCCGGCCGCAGGCGACGGGCGATCAGTTCGGCGCGCTCTCCGTGCAGTACATCGCCGACTACTCGCAGGAGAAGTTCAAGAAGCCGGCGAAGGAGCTGCGGATCGCGATCATCCACGAGGACGGCGCCTACGGCGCCGACGTCGCGCTGGGGAGCGAGCTCCGCGCCAAGGACCTGGGGCTCAACGTCGTGCTCAAGGAGGGCTATTCGATCAGCGCGCCCGACCTCTCGGCGCTCGTGACGAAGCTCCGCTCCGTGCGACCCGACGTCCTGCTCCACACCGGCTACAACCCGGACATCGCGCTGTTCCTGCGGCAGGCCAAGGAGCAGGGGCTGCGCATTAAGGCCTACATCGGTCACGGCGCGGGGCACAGCCAGATCGACAAGCTGAAGGAGGCCTTCGGGGCGAGGGAGATCGAGGGCTTCCACACGCTCGATCCGATCGCCTCGCAGCTCCTCGACCCCAAGAAGCTCAAGCCGGGCGTCGGCGAGATGACCGCGGAGATGGTCCGCCGCTACAAGGCGCTCTACGACAAGGACGTGCAGGACCGCGCCATCGCCCCGCACGTCTCGATGGGCTTCAACAACATGTGGATCCTGCTCAACGACGTGCTGCCGCGCGCGATCCAGAAGCACGGGGGCTTCGGCCCCGAGGCGCTCGCGAAGGCCGCGCGTGAGACGGACATCCCCGAGGGCGGCACGATGCAGGGATACGGGGTGAAGTTCTTCCCGCCGGGGCATCGGTTCGCCGGCCAGAACGAGCGCTCCTATCCGGCGGTCTTCGAGATCATCGAGGGAAAGTTCGAGCTCGTATTCCCCAAGGCGGTCGCGACTGCGCCGCCGCTCCTGCCGCTGCCCGCGTCCTCGCCGCTTGCGGCGCGGTAATTGGATTGGAGGGGGTCAGAGCCTGACCCCCTCCAAACCTCTCCTGCCCGCGGGCCGCACCTCCACCTGACGCCGTGCTGACGGTCAGCGAGCTCACCAAGCGCTTCGGCGGCTTCACCGCGCTGAACTCCGTCTCGTTCGACGTGCGCGAGGGCGAGATCCTCGGCCTCATCGGCCCGAACGGCTCGGGCAAGACGACGTGCTTCAATTGCGTCTCGGGCGCGCTGGCGCCCACCGCCGGCTCGATCCGCTTCGCCGGCCAGGAGCTGGCCGGGCTCACGCCGGACCGTGTCTGTCACCTCGGGATCGCGCGCACGTTCCAGATCCCGCGGCCGTTCCGGAAGCTGTCGATCCTCGAGAACGTCGCGGTCGCCGCGCACTACGGCGCCGCCGGCCGCGTGGGCGAGGCCGCCGCGCGCGCGCGGGCGGGCGAGATCCTGGCCCTCGTGGGGCTGCCGGCGGAGCGAGGCACCTCGACCGCGCAGCTCGGCGCCGGCGGGCTCAAGAAGCTCGAGCTCGCGCGCGCGCTCGCCACGGAGCCGAAGCTCCTGCTCGCCGACGAGAGCCTCGGCGGCCTCGACCCGGCGGAGATGAGCGGGGCCGCCGAGATGCTCCGGCGCATCCGTGGGGAGCTGGGCGTCACGATCGTCTGGGTCGAGCACATCATGGCCACGCTCATGCGCGTCGTGGACCGGGTGGTCGTGCTCGATCACGGCGAGAAGATCGCCGAGGGCGGGCCGCGCGAGGTCGCGGAGGACCCGCGCGTCGTGGAGGCCTACCTCGGCGAGCGGATCGTGCTGGCGTGAGCCTGCTCGAGCTCCGGAACATCACCGCGGGGTACGGCGCCTTCACCGCGCTCTGGGAGGTCGGGCTGCGCGTCGACGCCGGCGAGGCCGTCGCCGTCGTCGGGCCGAACGGGGCGGGCAAGACGACGCTCCTGCGGGTGATCTCCGGGCTCATCGCGCCGCGCGCGGGCGAGCTCAGCTTCGCGGGCGCGGCGCTCACCGGCAAGCCCGCCTACGAGATCGTGAGCCACGGGATCGCGCACGTCCCGGAGGGGCGGCGGATCTTCCCGGCGCTCACCGTCGGAGACAACCTCCGGATGGGCGCCTACCTGCCGGCGGCGCGCCGCGCCTTCGCCCGGAGCCTCGAGCGCGTCTTCACGCTCTTCCCCGCGCTCGCCGAGCGGCAGAAGCAACGCGCGGGCAGCCTGTCGGGCGGCGAGCAGCAGATGCTGGCGCTCGGCCGCGCGCTCATGTCGTGCCCGAAGCTGATCCTCCTCGACGAGCCCTCGATGGGCCTGGCGCCCGTGATGGTGCTCCGCCTCTTCGATCTGATCCGCCGCGTGCGCGAGGAGGGCTACACGATCCTCGTCGTCGAGCAGAACGTGCGGCAGGTGCTCAAGCTCGTGGACCGCGCCTACCTGCTCGAGGTCGGCCGGATCAAGATGGAGGGGCGGGCCGCGGAGCTGGCCGAGCAGGACTTCGTGCGGAAGGCGTACGTCGGCTTGTGATCGACCCGATCTTCCTCGTCGAGGCGGCGCTCAACGGGATCCTGCTGGGCGGGATCCTGGCGCTGCTCGCGCTGGGCCTCAACCTCATCTTCGGCGTCGTGGACATCGTGTGGATCGCGTACGTGGACCTCGTGATGCTCTGCATGTACCTCGTCTACTTCCTCGTCCAGGTCCACGGCTGGCCCTTCTGGCTCGGCGGGCTGGCGTCGCTGGCCTTCGGCGCGCTGCTGGGCGCCAGCGTCCATCTGCTGATCATCTCGCCGATCCTCACGAGCGCGCCCGTGAACCAGCTCCTGGCGACGGGCGGCCTCCTCTTCTTCATCCAGTCGTTCGCGACCTTCCTCTGGACGACCGATCACCGGAGCGTGCGGCTCTCGCTGCCGAGTTACGAGATCGGCGGGATCTTCCTGCCGGCGGCGCGCATCATTCCGTTCGCGATCTCGATCCTGGCGATGGTCGGCCTCTACCTCTTCCTCACGCGCACCTGGGTCGGCACCGCGATCCGCGCCGTCTCGCAGGACCGCGACGCGATGGCGCTGATGGGCGCGAACCCGCACCGGATCTACCTCGTGACCTCGGCGGTCGGCGGGCTGATGGCGGGCCTCGCCGGGGCCCTGCTCATCGTCCAGTACTCGGTGCACCCGTTCTTCGGCGGGCAGTTCGGGCCGCTCACCTTCATGATCTGCGTGCTGGGCGGGCTCGGGAACATGCCGGGGGCCTTCCTCGCGTCGTTCATCATGAGCGAGATCATCTCGATCGCCGGTGTCGTGTGGTCGACCGAGATGGGCTACGTGATCGCGTTCGTCGTCTTCATCGTCATGATCTTCGCCCGCCCGGGCGGGATCCTGGCGCGGCGGGCATGAGCGTGGCGCGCCTGGTCGGCGCCGCGCTCGTCGTCCTGCTGGCGCTCGCGCCCCTGCTGCCATTGGGCGTGGGCAAGGACTACGTGCTCCACGTCGCGATCCAGATCTTCATCTGGTCCTTCATCGGCGGCGCCTGGTCGCTGATGGGGCGCTTCGGACTCGTCTCGCTCGGCCACGGCGCGTTCCTCGGTCTCGGCGCCTACACGACGACGCTCCTCTGGAACGCCTTCGGGCTCTCGCCGTGGCTCGGCGGCGCCGTCGCGGTGGCGCTCACGGTCGGGCTCGCCGCGATCGTCGCCTACCCGTGCTGCCGCTTCCAGGTGGTCGGCCACTACTTCGGGCTCGTCACGCTCGCCGTCGGCGAGGTGATCCGCCTGCTGGTCATCGCCGAGCGCGACTGGACGGGCGGTTCCCTGGGGCTCTCGCTCAAGCCGGCCGGGCGCGACAGCCTGCTCGCGATGCAGTTCGCGGACAAGCGCGTCTTCTACTGGGCGTCGCTCGGCCTCTGGCTCGTCGGCCTCTGGATCTGGGTGCGCGTGGATCGCTCGATGGCGCGCTCGGCGATGGAGGCGATCGGCGAGGACGAGACGGCGGCGGCCTCCGTCGGCATCCACGTGACCCGCTTCAAGGTGGGGATCACCGCGCTCTCCGCCGCGCTCACGGCCGTCGGCGGCGTCGCGTACGCGCAGTACATCTCCTACGTCAATCCCGACACCCTGGCCGGCATCGGCGTGTCGCTGCGCATCGTCTTCGCCGTCGTGCTCGGCGGCATGTACTCGTTGCTCGGCTCCAGCGTGGGCACGGCGCTCACGATCGCGCTCTCCGAGTACCTGCGCATCGTCTTCGGTCTCAAGTTCATCGGGATGGCCGAGACGATCTACGGGCTGCTGCTGATCCTGTTCATCATCTTCCTGCCGTCGGGCATCTACGGCTCGCTGAGCGGCCTCGTCAAGCGCTTGCGCAGCGGCCCGGGACGCGCGACCGTACAGGCATGACGGATCCGGGTCCCTCGCGCGACGCCCAGGCGCTCGCCGACCAGGTCGGGCGGGACGGCGGCCGCGTGCTCGCGATCTACCAGGAGCCCGTGGGCGACCACTGGCAGATCTTCTGCCTGCTGCCCCGCGAGCGCTGCGAGGCGAGCCCCTACCAGCGCGACCTCTCGCCGACCCACGTCAAGCGGCTCACCGAGACGGTCAAGCGCCTCGACCGCTTCGTGGATCCGATCGTGGCGGTCTCGCCCGGGCCCGGCGTCTACTGGACGCCCAACGGCAACCACCGCCGCGCGGTCCTCGACAAGCTCAAGACGGGGCTCGTGCCCGCGATCCTCGTGGTCGAGCGCGAGATGCTCTTCGAGGTCCTGCCGCTCAACGTCGAGAAGGCGCACAACCTCAAGGAGAAGTCGCTCGAGGTCATCCGCATGTACCGGGCGCTCGTCCGCGACGAGCCGGACACGACCGAGGAGGCGTGGGCCGCCCAGTTCGAGTCCCCGCACTTCATCACGCTCGGCCTCCTCTACGAGGAGAACAAGCGCTTCGCGGGCGGCGCGTTCGCGCCGATCCTGCGGCGCGTGGACAAGTTCCTGAAGCTCAAGCTCCCGAAGGGTCTCGAGGAGCGCGGGGAGCGGGCGGATCTGGTTCGCGCGGCGGACGAGGCGCTCGTCGAGGCGGTCCAGAAGATCAAGAAGCGCGGGATCAACCACCCGTACGTGAAGAACTACGTGCTGGCGCGGACGACGCCGCTCACGCGCGCGCGCAAGACGCTCCCGCCCTTCGAGCAGACCTTCCGCAAGCTCCGCGAGAACATCAAGGACTTCGACGTGGGCAAGGTCCGGTACGACGACATCCAGCGCTCGGCGATCATGGGAGCCCCCGCCGCTGACTAGACCGCTCGACGACCGCGTGGCCCTCGTGACCGGGGGGACGGGGGCGCTCGGCCAGGCCGTGTGCCTGCGCCTCCTCGAGGACGGGGCTCTCGTGGTCGTCCCCTACGCCGTCCCGGAGGAGGCCAAGCGGCTGCGCGAGCGCGTCGCCGCCGCCGATCAGGGCCGGCTCGTCACCGAGCCCGTCGACGTCACGAGCCTCCCCGCGATGACCGCGTTCGCCGACCGCCTGGCCGCCGCGCGCGGCCGGATCGACGTACTGGTCGCGGGGGTGGGCGGCTTCGCGGGGGGTGCGCTCGTCGAGACCGACGAGGCCACGTGGACGCGGATGCTCGCGCTCAATCTCACGAGCGTCTTCGTCACCACGCGCGCGGTGGTGCCGCACATGCTCCGGGCCGCCTGGGGCCGCGTCGTCGTGATCGCCTCGCGCGCCGTCGTGCCCCCCGCGGCCGGCGTCCTCGCCTATACCGTCGCCAAGGCAGGCGCGATCGCCCTCGTGCAGGCGCTCGCCCTGGAGGTACGGCCCCACGGCGTGACCGCGAACGCGGTGCTGCCAAGCACCATGGACACGCCGGCCAATCGCGCCGCGATGCCCGACAGCGACCGGAAGGGCTGGGTGCCTGTGGAGTCAGTCGCCGACGCGATCGCCGTGCTCGTCCGCCCCGCCTCCGCCCACATCACCGGCACGCTCCTGGCCATCTAACGCCCGCCGTTCCCGTCACGCGGCCGAGGACCCCGCGCGCCCGGACGGAGCCCAGCCACCCAGGGGTATGCGAGCGCGCGTCGCGTGGTCCTCTCGACCCGACCGCACCCCGCCCCGGGCCCCGGACACGAGCGCGTCCGGAAACCCCGCGATTTCACACCCGTAAACGATCCGACACACCCTAACGTCTTACCCACCAAGCAGCACACATTTCGACCCTGGAGGGAATGGGCAATGAAGACGGCCACGATCGTGGCGGTGGGAGGGATGCTGGTGGCGCTCAGCTTCGGTGGCGCGTGGGCCCAGGACGCCAAGGACATCAAGAAGGACGCCCAGGACGTCAGGCAGGATCGCCGCGAGATCCGGCAAGACTCGCGCGAGATCCGGCAGGACAAGCGCGAGATCCGCGGCGACCGCAAGGAGCTCCGCGACGACATCAAGGCCGGCAACAAGGACGCGATCAAGAAGGACCGGAAGGAGCTCGCGGGAGACCGCAAGGAGCTGCGCGAGGACAGGAAGGACCGGCGTGACGACGTGCGCGACCTCAAGAAGGATCGCCGCGATCTCAAGAAGGACGTCCGCGAGAAGCGCCAGGACGCCAGCAAGTAGCGACGAAAGGGACGAGGGGCGGGGGGCCTGACTCCCCGCCCCTTGCGGCGTGGGAGTCAGGAGTGGGAATGTGGGAGCGAGGACACGTGAAGCGTGGAGCTTACCGATGAGGCGCTGTGCCAGCGCGTGGCCGAGCGGGACGAGGCGGCGTTCGACCTGCTCGTCGCCCGATACCAGGAGCGCTCGTACCGGCTCGCCTGGTCCATCCTCCGGAACGCCGAGGACGCGCGTGACGTCTCGCAGGAGGCCTTCATCCGGCTCTACGAGGCCGCGGCGAGCTTCGGCGGCCGGGCGAAATTCTCGACCTGGTTCTACCGCATCCTCGTCAACCTCTGCCTGGACCACCGCCGGAAGAACAAGGGCTGGCGTCTCTGGGTCCGCGAGGACGAGGACCCGGGGTCGGGTGAGTCGCTCCTGGACCGCCAGCCCGCCCCCGCTCGCGATCCCGTGGACGCGCTGGGCCGGGAGCGGACGTTGAGCGCGCTCTGGTCGGCCGTGGACCGGCTCGCGCCCCAGCAGCGCGCGGCGGTGATCCTCCAGGTGCAGGAGGAGCTGCCGACGGCCGAGATCGCGGCCGTGCTGAAATGCTCGGAGGCGACGGTGCGCGTGCACCTGCACCGGGCGCTGAAAACGCTCAAGCAGACGATGGAGCGACGCTGAGATGGCGAACCATCCCGAGACCGAGCTGGTACCGTACGTCCGTGGCGAGCTCGCGCCCGCCGACCGCGAGCGCGTCGCGCACCACCTCGACGATTGCCCGGACTGCCGGCAGGACGCCGAAGACCTGCGCGAGCTGCTGAGCCAGCTGACGCGGACCGCGCCCCTCCCGCCCGCCCTTCACTGGGGCCGCTGGCGCGCCGAGCTCGGCGAAAAGCTCGAGGCGCGGCGGGCGCGAGCGCGCGCCTGGTGGTGGCGTCCGCTGCCGCTGGCGTTCTCGGCCGGTCTCGCGGGTGTGGTGCTGCTCCTCGCCGTCTGGGGCGGGTGGCGGACGCCCACCGGCGTGGAGTCCCTCACGATGGAGGAGGCGATGCTCGGCGGGCGGTTCGGGCTCCTGCAGCAGTACTCGGTGGTCGAGCGGCTCGACCTCCTCGAGGATCTCGACCTGATCCGGAACCTCGACCAGCTCGCGGGGACGCGAGAGGGCTGAGGATGCCGTGGACGCGGACCCGGCTCGTGGCGGCGCTGCTCGGAGCCCTCGGCCTTCTGCCGGCGGCGGGCGTCCGTGCGGCCGACCGGGAGACGCAGCCCGACGCGCAGATGCTGCTCGACCTCGATCTCCTGCGCGAGGCCGATCTCCGGCGCGACCGGGGCTTTCTCACCCGCATGCCGCTGTTCGAACGCATGCGGCTCCTCGAGACGCTGCCCGTGCTCGAGTCCCAGCAGGCGCCGCCCCCCGCGCAGGCCAAGGAGGTGAAGTGACATGAAGGCCCGTCTGCTGCCGGGGCTCCTCATCATCATCGTCGCGACGCTCTTCGCGGGGGTCCCCCAAGTCGCCTGGGGCCAGACACCCCGGATCGAGGGGCTCGACAAGCTCTCGCCCGAGGAGCGCGCGGTCGCCGAGCGGAACCTCGAGCGGTGGCAGAAGCTCACGCCCGAGGAGCGCGCCCGCGCGCTCGAGAACTATCGCCACTGGAAGTCGATGAGCCCTCAGGAGCGGCAGTCCGCGCGCGACAACTACGCACGCTTCCGCCGGCTGTCCCCGGAGGAGAAGGGGCGGGTCCTCAAGGATTTTCAGCGCTGGAACGAGCTCCCCGCCGCGCGCAAGCAGGAGCTCCAGCAGTCCTACGAGCGCTTCCAGCAGCTGCCGCCCGAACGGCGCGAGCGCATCCTGCAGCGCTACCACCAGTTCGAGGCGATGCCGCAGGAGGAGCGCGAGCGCGTCATGAAGAACTACCAGCGCTGGCAGCAGATGACGCCAGAGCAGCGCACCCAGGCGCGCGAGCGCTGGCGTCAGACCAAGCCCGAGGAGCGCGAGCGCCTCCGCGAGCAGTGGAAGAACGCCACGCCGGAGGAGCGGGAGCGGCTCCGGGACCAGTACCGCCGCCAGCACGCGCCGCGCGGCCAGGAGCGCTCGCCGTGAGACGCGCGGCCCTCTGGACGGCCGCCCTCGCCACCCTCGCGGGCTGCGGCGCGCCGGCCGCGCGCGGCGTCGCCGGCCCCGCCGTCCCGGCGCCCGCGGCCGTCTCCGCGCCGGCCGCCCAGCAGCCCGACGACGAGCGGACGATCCTCCACGTGCTGAGCCGTCTCACGTACGGCCCGCGCCCCGGCGACGTCGAGCGCGTGCGCGCCGTCGGCGTGCGCGCGTGGATCGAGGGGCAGCTCCGTCCCGCGACGATCGACGACGCCGCCACCGACCGGGCGCTCGTCGAGCTCGCCTCGCTGCGCATGTCGATCCCGGAGGCGCTCCGCGCGTATCCGCGGCCCGATCCGCAGACGCGCGAGAAGCTCCAGAGCGGCCAGATGTCGCGCCAGGAGATGATGGAGTCCTACCCGCCGGAGAAGCGGCCGTACCGGATCACGGCGGAGCTCCAGGCGGCGAAGATGCTGCGCGCGGTGTCGAGCGGGCGCCAGCTCCAGGAAGTCATGGTCGACTTCTGGTTCAACCACTTCAACGTCTTCGCGGGCAAGGGCGACGTGCGCTGGTACGTGTCGGCGTACGAACGCGAGGCGATCCGGCCGCACGCGCTGGGCCGGTTCCGGGACCTCGTGAGCGCCACGGCGCGCCACCCGGCCATGCTCTTCTACCTCGACAACTGGCTCAGCGCCCGCGAGGACTTCATGGTGGTCGCGGGGCCGAACCGCGGGCGGCGGGGCGGCCTCAACGAGAACTACGCGCGCGAGCTGATGGAGCTCCACACGCTCGGCGTGGACGGCGGCTACACCCAGAGAGACGTCCGCGAGGTCGCGCGCGCGTTCACCGGCTGGTCCATCGACCGGCCGCAGGTCGAGGGACGCTTCGTGTTCCGGGGGGCCATGCACGACGTCGGCGAGAAGATCGTGCTCGGCCAGCGCATTCCGGCCGGAGGCGGCGCCGGCGACGGCGACCGCGTGATCGAGATCCTCACGCGCCACCCCGCGACCGCGCGCTTCGTCGCGACCAAGCTCGTCCGGCGGTTCGTCGCCGACGCGCCGCCGCCCGCGCTCGTCGAGCGCGTCGCCGCGACGTACACGCGGACCGACGGCGACATTCCGGCGATGCTGCGGACCATCGTCGACTCGCCCGAGTTCCGGGGCGCGGAGGCCTGGCGCGCGAAGATTAAGAAGCCGTTCGAGTTCGTGGCGAGCGCGACCCGCGCCCTCGGCGCCGTCCTGGATGCCCAGGGCGCGTTCGCGCTCGCACGGGCGAGCGCCGAGATCGGCGAGCCGCTCTACGAGGCGCAGCCGCCCACGGGCTACAAGGACACCGCGGAGACGTGGGTCAACACCGGCGCGCTCCTCGCGCGGATGAACTTCGCGCTGGCGCTCGCGAGCGGCCGCTAC
>JBGQEL010000090.1:0-17371 GCA_041496385.1 Methylomirabilia bacterium
GTCTTCGCGGAGTCCTTCTTTCGCCCGATCCATCCGGGCGCGCTGACGCCGGAGATCTCGGCGAAGTTGAAGCCGCTCTCGGGCTCGTACGACACGCTGAAGCCCTACGACCTGCCGCGGAAGGTGTAGATGGTGGATGCCTACAAGAAGGCCTGGATCGAGCAGGTTCGGCGCGCGCGGTGAAGACGACGGCGACGAGGGGGGAGCGACGAGGGTGAGGGTGCGTATCGGCGGCCCGCTGCTGGTGGTGCCGCTCGTCGCCTTCCTGGTCGTCTTTCTGCTGTATCCGCTCTGCTACCTGGCCGCGAACAGCCTCGTGCCCGGCGGCGGCGTGCTCGAGGGGCGGACGAAGCAGGTGGGTGGGTGGAGCCCGGCGCAGTGGCTGCAGACCGCGACTCCGGAGAACTACGTCAAGCTCTTCCAGGATCGGTACTACGTCGCGTCGCTCGTCAACAGCGTCCTTCTCTCGCTCGCGGTCGCGGTCGGCTCCGTCGCACTCTGCGTCGCGCCGGCCTGGGTCCTGGTGCGGACGCAGTTCCGGGGCAAGCGGCTCTTTCGCGCCGTGCTGACGATCCCGATGGCGTTCTCGGGCGTGATCGTCGGCTTCATGATCGTGATCATGCTCGGACGCTGGGGCGCGATTCCCGCCTTCCTGCACTGGCTGACCGGAGAGGCCTACCTGTCGATGGTGGCCTACACCCTCTCGGGTCTCGTCATCGCGTACGTCTATTTCGAGATTCCGCGGGCGACCCTGACGCTGGAAGCCGCCATCCGGCGGTTCGACTTCGACCTCGACGCCGCGGCCCGGAGCCTGGGCGCCGGCCTGTGGCAGCGCCTCTGGTACGTCCTGATTCCGCTGCTGCTCCCGGCGATCATCTCGACGATCGCGCTGGCGTTCGCGGTGTCCATGGGCTCCTTCGGTGTGGCGCTCATCATCGCCAAGAAGTTCCACGTGCTGCCCGTCGACATCTTCCTGGAGATCACCGGCTACGCGAACTTCGAGTTCGCGAGCGCGCTGTGCGTGGTCATGCTGGCCATCACGCTGACGACCAATCTCTACCTGCGGCGACTCGGTGAGAAGCACTACGTCTTCCGGCAGCGCTGACGCGGGCGTCCCCGGCGCCGCGCGACAGCGGCCCATCGTCCTCACGACGATCGGCACCCGGCTGCTGTCGGCCGCCGCCTATCTCGTCAGCGCGCTCCTCGCGCTCGCCATCCTCGCCCCGGTCGCCGTCTCGTTCTGGGGGGCCATGACGACCTCGAAGGCGATGGGGACGGCGAGCGAGGTCGGGCCCGGGTGGCAGCCATCGGCGGCGAGCGGGGGCGGAGTGTTCGCCGAGCGCACCCGGGCGCAGAGGGGGTTCTTCACCCTGTTGTGGTACCGGTACGTGTTTCGCGTGTACGGCCGGACGATCCTGTTCACGCTTCAGCTCGCGGTCGTGTCGGTCGTCCTCACGACGGTGATCGGCGTGGCGGCCTCGTACGCGCTCGTCCGCTACCGGTTCCGCGGGCAGGCGCTCGTCGAGGAGGTCGTCCTTTTGCCGATGTCGATTCCGGGGATCGCCGTAGCCATCGCGTTGATCCAGGCGCACACGACGCTGCGTCCCACGTGGTACATCATCCTGGTCGGGCACCTGCTGTACACGATGCCGTTCATGATCCGGGCGGTGACGAACACGCTGCGCAGCTTCGACTTCGTGGCCCTCGAAGAGGCCGCCGCCAGCCTGGGCGCGACCTGGTGGCAGCGTATGCGCTGGGTGATCCTGCCGAACCTCAAGCATGCGATTCTCATCGGCTCGCTGCTCGTGTTCGCGATATCCCTCGGCGAGTTCAACGCGAGCTTCCTGCTGAACACGCCCATCAACCAGACGTACCCGGCCGTCCTGTACGACACTTACAACCTGGATTCCTTCCAGGTGTCCAGCGCGGCGACGACGATCTTCATGGTCATGCTGTTTCCAGCGCTCCTCGCCCTCCAGTACGTCGGCGGGAGCGAGCTGGAGGAAGCGAGCCAGGGGGCATGATGCTTGACAGCGCGGTGCGCGTTGGGTATCACGGTTCATGTTTTCTCTCCGCCCCCGATCCGCGCGGCACGGCGGATCCCGCTCGAGGACACGGCGCTCACGTGAACGAGAGCCGTAGCGCGCCGGGCCGGTGACGATGAGCGTCTTTGGCCCCGCGCATGAAGCGGTGCGCCGCACCGTCCGCGCCTTCGTCGAGAAGGAGCTCGTTCCGCACGTCGACGAGTGGGAGGCGGCCGGGCGCTTCGCGCCGTGGGTCTGGCGGCGCCTCGGCGAGCTCGGCCTCCTCGGCATCGAGATCCCCGACGCGTACGGCGGCGCGGGCGCCGATTTCCTGCACACCGCGGTCTTCTGCGAAGAGCTGGCACGATGCCGGTCGGCCGGAGTCGCCATGGGGGTGCTGGCGAGCAAGGACATGGCGGCGCCACACATCGTCAACCTCGGCACGGAGGCGCAGAAGGCGCGCTGGCTCCCCGGCATCGGCCGGGGCGAGACGGTCTGCGCCATCGCCGTGACCGAGCCGGGGGGCGGCAGCGACGTCGCCGCGATCCAGACGCGGGGGGAGCGGCGGGGCGAGGAATGGATCCTCAACGGCTCGAAGATGTTCATCACGAACGGGGCCCAGGCCGACCTCTATGTCACGGCGGTCCGCACCCGCGCCCCCGAACCCGACAAGCGCTTCGGCGGCCTCAGCATCTTCCTGGTGGAACGGGACACACCGGGATTCATCGTGAGTCGCACGCTCGACAAGATGGGCAACCGGTCGTCGGACACCGCGGAGCTCTCCTTCGAGAACGCCCGGGTGCCCGCCGCCAGCCTGCTCGGGACCGAGGGGCGGGGCTTCTACGAGATCATGCGCAACTTCCAGCGCGAGCGCCTGGTGGCCGCGCTCTGGTTCGCCTCCGCCAGCCGCCAGGCCCTCGAGGACACGATCGCGTACGCCCGCCAGCGCGAGGCCTTCGGCGGGCCGCTGTCGAAGCTCCAGGTGATCCGCCACTGCATCGCGGGCCTCGCCGCGCAGCTCGAGAGCTTGACCGTGTTCCTGCATACGGTGGCGGCGCGCTACGCCGGCGGCGAGGACTGCTCGACCGAAATCCCGATGGCGAAGCTTCTGGCCGGCGACCTCGCCAATCGCGTCGCCTACGACTGCACGCAGATCTTCGGCGGCTACGGCTACATGCGCGAGTACCCGATCGAGCGCTTCTACCGCGACGCGCGCCTCTGGTCGATCGGCGGAGGGACGTCCGAGATCATGAAGGAAATCATCGCCCAGCGATTGCAGCTGTGAGCCGGCGGCCGGCCGCCGGCGGGGAGTCTCGAGACATGACGAACGACACGGTGCTTCTCAGCTCGCTCGAGGACGGCGTTCTCACGCTGACGCTGAATCGCCCGCGCCGACTGAATGCGATGTCGCACGAGGTCTTCGCCGCGCTCGACGCGGCCGTCGTGGGGGCGTCCGACGACCGCGCGGTGCGGGTCGTGGTCGTGACGGGGGCGGGGACGATGTTCGCGGCCGGAGCGGATCTCGACATGGTCGAGGAGTTCGGGGATCCGGATCTGGCGCCCGCGGCGTTCCGGGCGAGGCTGAGGCGGCTGCAGTCGGTGTTCGATCGGTTCGAGCAGCTCGAGAAGCCCGTGATCGCCGCCATCAACGGCCCCTGCGTCGGCGGCGCCGTCGACCTCGCGCTGGCCTGTGACCTCCGGATCGCCGTGACCGACGCCTACCTCATGATCCCGGAGGTCCGCCTCGGCATCATCCCGGACCTCGGCGCGACCCAGCGCCTGCCTCGCTTGATCGGCGTGGCCCGTGCGAAGGACCTGATCCTGACCGGTCGCCGCGTCAGCGCGGACGAGTGCCTGGCCATTGGGCTCGTCAACCGTGTCGTCGCGCGCGAGAAGCTGTCCGGGGCCGTCGACGAGATGGTGGCGCAGCTCAAGGCGGGTGCGCCGCTCGCGGTCGGCTTCGCCAAGCAGGCGATCGACCGGGCGTGGGCGACGGACCTGCGCGCGGGCGAGGAGCTGGAGGCGTATCTCCAATCGCCGCTCTACCGCAGCGACGACGCCCGCGAGGGGTACGCCGCCTTCCGCGAGAAGCGGACGCCGAAGTGGACGGGGCGCTGACGTGACGGCGCGCTGACATGACGGCGCGTCCGCTCCAGGGTCTCCGCGTCCTCGACCTCTCGCGCGAACTGCGCGGCGCCTACTGCGGCAGGCTCCTGGCCGAGTACGGCGCCGACGTCGTCGTCGTGGAGCCGCCCGAAGGAAATCCCTGGCGCGGCGTGGGGCCCTTCGTCGGCGAGACGCCGCATCCCGAGAAGAGTCTCTTCTTCCTCCACTACTACGCCGGTCGCCGCAGCGTGGTCGTCGATCTCGAGACGCCCCAGGGACGTCGGGTCCTCGATGCGCTCACGGCAACGGTCGACGTGCTGCTCCACGATCTGCCCCCCGGCCGCGCCTCCGCGCTCGGGCTCGAGCCGGACCGGCTCGCCGAGAGCCATCCGCGGCTCATCCTGGCGGCCGTCACGGCGTTCGGCGAGGTGGGACCCGAGCGCGCGGTCATCGGCGGCGATCTGGTGGTGACGGCGGCCGGAGGTCTGGCGGCGCTCACCGGCGATCCGACGCGGGCGCCGCTACGCCCCGGCGGCGACCAGGGTGAGCACATCACGGCGCTCCACGCCGCGGTCGTCATCGTCGCGGCCGTCCTGGCGCGCGACGCGAGCGCGACGACCGGCGTCCACCTCGACGTGTCGGCACAGGAGTCGGTCGCCTCGGTGCTCGAGAACGCGATGGAGTTCGCGCTTCTGGAGAACCGGACGATCCCCCGCCAGAACGGCCGCCACCCGATCTCGTGGCCGGGGCGGGTCTTTCCGTGCGACGGCGGCTTCGTGGTGATGAGCTGCGGCTCGGCCGCCCAGGCCCGCGCGTGTTTCTCCCTCGTCGGCGACGCGGTGACGGCGGCGGATCCCGTGCTCGAGGACCGCGACGTGCGCCGCGCCCACGCCGATCGTCTGGAGGCGAGGCTCATCGAGGGCCTGGGCCGCTTCGGGCCCGAGGATCTGTTCCATCGAGGCCAGGACCTCGGGATCCCGATCGGCGTCGTGCACACGCCGCGCTCGCTGCTCGACGACCCGCAGCTGGTGGCCGACCGCTTCTTCCGTGCGATGGAGCACCCCGATGCCGGCGACTACACCGACCTGGGCCCGCCGTTCCGCATCGATGCGACCGCCCCCCACTTGACGCGCGCGCCCCGGCTGGGGGAGCACTCGAGGGCGGTGTTGTCGGAGGTCGGCCTCGACGCGGACGGGCGCCAGGAGCCGGCGGGCGTTGCCCATTGAAGCGCGTCCTGCTTCTCGGAGGCATCCGCGTCATCGACTTTTCGACTGCCTACGCGGGCCCGTATGCGGGCAAGCTCCTCGCGGACCTCGGCGCCGCCGTCATTCACGTCGAGACCGGCGACCGTCTGGACATCATGCGCGAGTACCCGCCGCACGGCGCGGCCGACGGCCCGGACCGTAGCGCCATCTTCGCCTCACTCCACCGGAACAAGCGCGGGCTGACGCTGAACCTCAAGACCGCGGGCGCGCGCGGCGTCATGGAACGACTCGTCGCCGCGAGCGACGTGCTCCTGGAGAATTTCACGCCGCGCGTCCTGCCCTCGCTCGGCTTCCCATGGGCGCGGCTCCAGACACTCAACCCGCGCCTCGTCTACTGCGCGATGCCCGGCTTCGGCGCCAGCGGACCCCACCGCGAGTATCGGAGCTATGGACCGACGCTCGAAGGCCAGAGCGGGCTCGCGTCCCTCACGGGGTACGAGGGCGAAGCGCCGCTCCGCATGGGGTGCTCGTATCCCGATATGGTCGGCGGCGTCACCGGGGCCTTCGCGATCCTCGCAGCGCTGCGCGAGCGGACCCGGACGGGCCGGGGCGCGCTCATCGAGCTGCCCCAACAGCAGGCGGCCGCGGCGCTGACGGGGATCGCGGTCTCGGAGTGGTCGCTGAACGGGCGGGTCATGGGTCGCCTGGGCAACGCCCATCCCTGGTTCGTGCCCCACGGAATCTATCGGTCGGCGGGTCACGATCGGTGGATCGCGATCGTCGTGCGCGACGACCCGGCCTGGGCTCAGCTCGCGCCGCTCGTCGGGCTGCCCGCGATGAGCCGCGCCGAGCGGCAGCGCCGCCGCGCGGAGATCGACGCGAGGATCGAGGCGTGGACCGCGGAGCACGAGCCCGAAGCCCTGTCGCGACGCCTTCACGGGCTGGGCGTGGAGGCGTATCCGGTCCGGACGGCGCTCGAGCTCGCCCGCGATCCCCATCTGGCCGCCCGCGGGTTCATCGAAACGATCCCGCACCCGACGCTCGGGCCGCTGCCCTACGCCGGCCCCCCGTGGCGGGTGACACGAGCCGAGACGGCGCCGCACACCGCGGCGCCGCGTCTCGGCGAGCATACCGAGGTGATCCTCGGCGAGCTGGGCTACGGCCAAGGTGAGATGGACGCCTTGCGAGCCGAGGGAGCGCTCAGGTGAGCCCGCGACGGATCGAACCCATCGTGCTGAACGAAGCCGGCGCCGCCTCGCTCGCCGTGTCGCTCTCCCGGCTCGCGGAAGATCTGCGGACCCGATTGGCCGGACTGATCGCCGTCCACGCGGACGCCGCCACGGGCTTCGTGGACTATCGCCGGCTGGCGCGGTCGGCGGAGTGGCGCGCCGTCGTCGAGACGACCGGCGGGCTGGCGGGCGCGCGGGCCGAGGAGCTCGCGACCCCCGACGAGCAGATCGCGTTCTGGGCCAACCTCTACAATGCCTTGATCGTCCACGCGATCGTCGCGCTCGACATCCGGGAGGGCATCGGTGAGATCCACGAGTTTTTCCGACGCATCCGCTACCTGGTCGGCGGCCAGCCCTTCTCGCTGCTCGACATCGAGCACGGCGTGCTCAGGCAGAACCGGCCGTCCCGCAACCAGCCGCATCCGGTCTTCGCGCCCGAGGATCCGCGCCGAGCCTGGATGGTCGCCCGGTTCGATCCCCAGGTGCATTTCGCCCTGATGTGTGGCACCCGCTCGTGTCCACCGATCCGCGCCTATCGCGCCGAGCGCCTCGAGGCCCAGCTCGACCTCGCCACCCGCGGCTTCGTCAACGCCGACGTCGAGGTCGATCGGGTACGTAGCACCGTACGGCTCTCCCGCCTCTTCCACTGGTACGAGGCCGACTTCGGTGACCTCGTCCCGTGGCTCGTGCGCCATCTCGATCCCGGCCCGGGACGGGAGTGGCTCGCCGCCAACGCGAGCGCCACGACGCTCGAGTATCGAGCCTACGACTGGGCGCTCAACGATCGGGGCCGGGCGGTACCGCTGGCGTGACGTCTCCGTCGGCCGCGGACGTGGTGATCCTCGGTGGCGGGCTGTCGAAGTTCGCCGCCGAGCGCCCGGACGGCACGCCGATCGACTGGATCGTGGAGGCCACGCAGGCGGCGCTTGCCGATGCGGGCGTCGAGCTGGTGACCATCGAGCACTCGATCGTCGCCTACGAGAGCGAGATCATCGCCCGCCAGCTGACGATGGGCCAGGTGGTGCAGGACGCCCTCGGCCTCTGTCCCAAGCCGAGCGTGCGGGTCGAGGCGGGCGGGGGCACGGGCGGCGCGGCACTGCGCACGGCCTTTGCCTACGTACGGGCGGGTCTCTGCGAGTCGATGCTCGTCGTCGGCGCGGACGCGGTGGGCCGGCAGGTGCCGTCCACGACCGTGCGGCAGGTCTACGCCATGTCGGGCGACGTCGACTTCGAGATGGCCGCCGGCGGCTTCTTCACGGCGTACTATGCGCTGATGATGCAGGAGCACATGCGCCGCTACGGAACGCGCGAGGAGCAGATGGCGCTCGTGTCGGTGAAGAACCACCGCAACGCCCGCTCCAATCCCATGGCCTGCATGCCGCTCGCGCTCACCGTCGACGACGTGCTGAAGTCTCCGCCGGTCGCGGCGCCCTACAAGCGTCTGGACTGCGCCGTCCTGGCCGACGGCGCCGCCGCGCTCGTCATCGCGACGCCGCGCTGGGCCCGAGAGCACGCCCGCGCCTGGCGCGACCGTGCGCGCATCTACTACACGGGCTCGGGCTGCGGCACCGACCGCATGCGTCTCGGCGACCGGCCCGGGCCGTACCCGGGCCTGGCCCACTTCCGGGCCAAGCGCGAGGCCGCCGCGATGGCCTACGCGATGGCGGGCGTGACGGATCCCCGGCGGGAGATCGACGTCGCGGAGGTGGCGGATCCCTACACCGGGGTCGAGCTCCAGTCGTACGAGGATCTCGGGTTCTGCGGCTACGGCGAGAGCGGTCTGCTCACCGAGCGCGGCGTGTTCGACCTCGGCGGCGAGCTGCCGACCAACACGTCGGGTGGCCTCATCGGCCAGGGCGCGCCGCCCGGGGCGATGGGCCTGGCGCAGGCGGTCGAGATCGTCCGCCAGCTGCGGGGTGAGTGCCCGCGCGAGCGTCAGGTCCCCGGCGCGCGCCGCGGGCTGACGGACATCCACGGCGGGACCGCGAGCTTCGCGGTCGTGTCGGTCTTCGAGCGACGGGATTGAGCACGACGGGTGACCGGCCGCTCGACGCCGGGCGCGTCGGCGCCAAGCTCAGGGAGCTGACGGCGGTCGACCCCCTCGGGCGCGGCGGCCAGGAGGATCCGTGGCGCGAGTTCCGGAGAGTGGAGATCATCGACCTGCAGCTGAGCTTCCGCTTCCGTCACTCGCTCGGCAAATACTCGCGCTTCTTCCTCGATCTCGAGCAGCGCCGTCTGATGGCGACGCGCTGCCCGCGCTGCGGAACGGTATGGATGCCGCCCCGTCCAGCCTGCGGCAACGACCTCACCGTCACGGAGTGGGTGGAGCTGCCGGGGCGCGGCACGCTGGCGGCGGCGACCGAGTGTGCGTACACGCTGACGACCGGCGGCGGCGCCGGCCATCTGGTCCTCGGCTACGTCGCCCTCGAGGGCGCCTCGACGCTCCTGCTCCAGCAGATCCGGAACTACGGCGACGCCCGCCGTCTCACTCCAGGGTTGCCCATGCGGGTGGCGTGGGCCGACGCGCGCGTGGAGCATCCCATGGAGCTCTTCTGGTTTGAACCGGCCCGCTGAGCCGACGACCGGCGCGCGTCTCGCGCGCGTGCGAGATGCCGAGCGCGTGTTCGGCGTCTGCTACGTGTGTCCCTTCACCTGTCCGACCGAGGTCTTCACCCGCGACGACGAGGTGCTCTACGTCCGCGGCAACCCCGACGCCACGACACTCGGCTCACGCTGCGTCAAGGGGGAGGCCAGCGCGCACCTCGCGCGCGACGACACCCGCCTGAAGCACCCGCTGCGCCGCACACGCTCCGGCGGCTACGAGCGCGTGTCGTGGGACGAGGCGTTCGAGATCGTGGCGGAGGCGCTGACCCGGATCAAGGCGACCTGGGGCGCCGAGTCGGTGGTGTACCTCTGGCACATCGACGCCAACGGCGTCTTCGCGCAGGTGTTCATGCGCGACTGCTACGGCACCCCGAACTACTACGGCCACACCTCCGCGTGCGAGCAGGACCGGCGGCTGGCCGCCCTGACGGTCTTCGGCCACCCGTTCCCGGTCCACGACTACGAGCACGCACGCTACGTGATGCTGCTCGGTATCAACATGCTGGGCGCCAACCAGAACCTCTACGAGAGCCGAGGCCTCGTCGACGCACTCGCGGCCGGTGCCCGGCTGGTCGTCGTCGACCCGGCGCTGACGACGACGGCGGCGAAGGCCCACGAGTGGGTGCCCATCGCCCCGGGCACCGACGGCGCCCTGCTGCTCGGCATGGCGCACACCATCGTCGCGGAGCGGCTCTACGACGAGCCCTTCTGCCGGCAATGGACGCACGGGTTCGACGCGTTCTGCCAGCACGTGCTCGAGCGACGCTATACACCGGAGTGGGCCGAAGGCATCACGACGATCCCGGCCGCGACGATCCGCCGGCTGGCCCGGGAGTTCGCGACGACACGACCGGCGTTGATGGAAACATTCAAGGGGCTCGGCAACTACACCAACGGCCTCGACGCCTCGCGGCTCGTCTACATCCTCGACGCGCTCACGGGCAACGTCGACGGCCCCGGCAACCTGATCCTCAAGGAGTGGGCGCCCCTGCGCCCGCCCGTCCGGGTGCCGAAGGAGCGCCGGGCCGCGATCGCGCGCCCGCCGCTCCACGTCGCGATGGGCTACCCGCTGGCGCCGGATCTGCCGACCTCGCTCCTGCCCGACGCCGTCCTGCACGGGCGTCCCTACCCGGTCAAGGCCATGTTCTTCCAGTGTACGAACCCGTTGATGAGCGAGCCGAATACGGAACGCTACCGGCAGATGCTGCGGGGGCTCGAGTTCTCGGTGGCGATCGACACCTACCTGAGCGAAACGGCCGCCGAGTGCGCGCTGGTCCTGCCGGAGGCGTCATTCTACGAGCGTGCCGAGGTACGGCAGGGCCTCGCCCTGTCCGGCGAGGCGCTCCTCTGCATGCCGGCCGTGCCACCGCTCGGTGAGTCCAGGCCGCTCTACGAGATCATCCGGGGCATCGCGGAGCGGATGGGGTACGGCGACCTGTTCCAGTGGGGAAGCTGGGAAGAATGGGCGCGGCGAGTGGTCGCCGACCTGCCGGTCACGCTCGAGGACCTCAAGGCGCGCGGCTTCTGGCAAGCCCCGCTGCGCTATCGGAAGTTCGAGGGCGGGCTCCCGACCCCGTCGGGCAAGATCGAGCTCTACGCCGAGTCGTTCGTGAAGCACGGCGCGAACGCGCTTCCCGAGTACCGGGAGCGCGCCGTCATCCCGGACGCCGACTACCCCTTTCAGCTCATCAACACGAAACTCGAGACGCACTGCAACCTGACCACGCAGGAGAGCCCCCTGCTGCTCCGGATCGCCCCCGAGAACTGGGCGGAGCTGAACTCCGAGGACGCGCGCCGGCTGGGCATCGCGGATGGGGACCGCATCGAGCTCGTCTCGCCGCTCGGCCGGGTCGAGATCCTGGCCCGCGTGCGGCCGGGCATTCGGCCGGGCGTCGTCAGCGTCCGGCACGGCCACGGGTTCGGGCACTGGCAGGGACGCAGCCGGGGCCGCGGCACCCACATCAACCCGATCCTCTCCGGGATCGTGAACCCGATCTCCGGCGGCATCGGCTTCAACGAGTGCAAGGTGCGCGTCCGCCGGATCGGCTGATCTCAGCCGAGCATGCGGGACGGCAGCCACGTCGAGAGCGACGGAAACGCGATGAGCACCGCGAGGATCACCAGCTCGATCACGATGTAGGGCCAGATCCCGCGGATCAGGTCGCCGAGCGTCACCAGGCCCTTGCCGGCGGCCGCCACGGCGAACAGATTGAGACCGACGGGCGGCGTCATCGTCGCGATCTCCACGAGCTTGACCAGCAGAATTCCGAACCAGATGCCGTCGATACCAGCCTGCTTGATCACGGGGTACACGAACGGCAGCGTCACGATCATCATCGACGTCGTGTCGATGAGGCAGCCGAGCACGAGGTACATCAGCGAGAAGAGCAGAATGATCCCGAGCGGGGAGCGCGTGAGCCCGAGGACCAGCGGGCCGAACGCGTCGATGAAGCCGACCAGCACGAGAAACCGGGAGAACAACAGGCCTCCGATGATGATCGTGAAGATCACGCAGGTGATGGTCGCCGACGCGCGCGTCGCTTCCCACAGGCCGCGCCAGCCGAGCTTTCTCCGGGCCACGGCCACGATCAGGGTGCCGAAGGCGCCGGCCGCGCCGGCGCCGGAGGGCGGGAAGATCCCGAGATAGAGGCCACCCATCACGACGCCGAACAGGAGGATGAGCACCCAGAGGCCTCGGAGCGCGGTGAAGCGCTCGCGCCACGACACCGTGAACCGGGCGGGCGGGCCCACCTCGGGGCGGAACCTCACGGCGATCACGACGGCCACGGCGTAGAACGCCGCCGAGAGGATGCCGGGGACGATCCCGGCGATGAGCATCCGTCCGATCGAGACCTCGGTGATGATGCCGTAGATCACCATGGTGATCGAGGGCGGAATCATCGCGGCGAAGCTGCCGGTCGCGACCATGCACGCCCCCGCGTAGGTCTTGGGGTAGCCGTAGCGCAACATCTGGGGGAGCGCGGTCCGGGTGAAGACCGTTGCGTCGACGACGGTCGAGCCGGAGATGCCGCCGAAGGCGGCCTGACCGACGATCGTGGTCAGGTACATGCCGCCCCGCATCCGGCCGAACCACTTGTAGGCGACGTCGTAGATCTCCTCGGCGATCCCGGCGGTGACGGCCAGGCTTCCCATGAGGATGAACATCGGCATCACGGCGAAGCCGTACTCGGCGGTCAGGTTGTAGGGCAGGGTCTGGAACTGGGTGAGGGCCGTTTGTAGGTTTACCGCCAGCGCCATGCCGGTGAAGCCGACGGCGGCCATGGCGACGCCGACCGGGACGCCGAGCGTCAGGAGCACCAGCATCGCGCCAATGGCGATCGAGCCGAGGATCATGGCTCAGACCGGCGGCAGGACCGTGCCGGCGTCGTGGCCGTCCCGGGCCGTGCCGACCATGCCGACGAGCGTCTGGAGCACCATCAGCGTGGCGCCGACGGCGAGCGCGAGCTTGGAGGGATACACGGGGAACGGGATGATCCCGGAGGCGTACTCGCGGATGGCCAGGCTGCGGAGGCCGAGGATCCAGCCACGCCAGGCGATGACGGCGAAGACGCCGAGCGTGAGCGCCTGCGCCAGCAGGCCGAGGGCGCGGCGCGCGCCGGGCCCCAGACGCTCGACCACGAGGTCCACGGCGATGTGCTGGTGAGAGGCCTGGGCGTGGGCCAGGGCGAGAAAGACCGTGAGGACGAGCAGCGCCTCGGTCGCCTCGTAGGCGCCCGGCACCGGCTGGCTGAAGAACTTCGTCCCGATGATGTCGATGGCGCCCAGGAGCATCATCGCGAGCAGGCTCGCCCCGGCGAGCCCCATGCCGAGCGCGCCGAGGCGAGCGACGAGCCGGGCCATCGGGCTACTTGTACTTCTCGCGCAGCTCCTTCCAGATGGCGACGGTCTGGCGGGCGGCCGCGCCCTTGCCCAGCGAGTCCATCTTCGCGATCCAGTCGGCGAAGAAATCGGGGCTGGCCTGGATCCACCGCTGCCGCTCCGACTCCGGGAACTTGATGAACTCCACGCCGTTTTGGGCCAGGAACGTCCTCGCCTTCTGTTCGGCGTCGGCGACCGCCTGCAGATCCTTCTGGTTCGCCTCCTCGGCGACGGCGGCGACGATCTTCCGCTGGGCCTCGGTGAGCGCGTCCCACTTCTTGACGTTCATCCACACGCCCCAGGTCGGTCCCTGCCAGACGGTCACCTCGGTGATGAACTTGGCGACCTCGTAGGTCTTGTAGTTCTGGATCCAGTCGACGGCGAAGGGCGCGCAATCGATGACGCCGCGCTGGAGGTTCTCGTAGAGCTCAGGCAAGAAGAGCGTCACGGGCGTCGCGCCCGCCGCCTTCATGAGCCGGGGCATATCCTCACCCCAGGTACGAATCTTCCTGCCCTTGAGATCGGCGAAGCTCCGGACCGGCTCCTTGCAGATCAGCATGTAGGCGTTCAGGTGGTGGAAGAAGAGCGGCTTGAGCCCGTTGGCCCGCGCTTCCTGCTGGAAGGCGGGAACCTTTTCCAGGAACGCCTTGATGATGAGGTCGGCCTGGGTGAGGTTGTCCATGGCCATCGGCAGTGAGTTCGGCGCGGTGAAGAAGGGCAATTCGCTGGGGAAGTACGAGGGCGACATCGCGACCAGGTCGACCGCGCCATCCTTCACGAGCTGCAGATTCTCCTTCGCCTTTCCGAGGGCCTCCGACCAGAACACCTTGATCTGGATCTCGTTGCCGGTGCGCCGTGCGACCTCGTCGGCGAACCACTGGTCGATCTGCGATCCGACCGTGTTCGCCGCCATCTGGTGGTTGAGCTTGAGCTGCATCGCCGCGCCCGCGCCGCCCGACAGCAGCGACGGTGCAGCCAGGGCGATCACCGCGATCGTCATGAGGATGGAGCGACGCATCGTGACGCCTCCTCTTCTGTGGGTACGCGCATATCCAAGTGCCATTCCGCGCATATCCCGTGGGCCCTAGTTATCGTGAAGGATGGTCGGAAGGTCAAGTCAAAAGCACCAAGGGCTGGCCCGGCGAGCGGCGCGGGTGTAGGGTAGCCGCCCATGACGGCGTTCTGGTCCCCGACCGAGCTCGCGCCGTATCGCGACTACGATCACCTCATCCGCGACTTCCGCTGGCGGATCCCCGCGCGCTACAACATCGCCGCCGCCACCGTCGACCGCTGGGCGGGGGAGGCGCCCGCGCGCGTGGCGCTTCTGCATCGAGACGCGGCCGGCCGCCAAACGTCCTGGACCTTCGCGGACCTGCAGCAGCAGGCGAACCGGCTCGCGAACGCGCTACGCGCGCTGGGTGTCTCGCGGGGCGACCGCGTTGCGCTCGTCCTGCCGCAGTGCGTTGAGGTTGGCGTGACCCACCTGGCGCTGTTCAAGCTCGGCGTCATCTCCGTCCCGCTCTCCTTCCTCTACGGCCCAACCACGCTGGAGTACATCCTCGGCGACTGCCGTGCGCTGGGCATCGTCATCGCCGCCGACGCAATCGGACGCGTGGAAGAGATCCGCGACCGCCTCCCCCATCTCCGCCACGTCATCGTTGTCGGCGGGCAGGGGAGCGGCCTCGCCTGGTCCGGCCTGCTCGAGCGCGGCGCCACGGCCTGCCCGACGGCCGACACCGCAGCCGAGGAGCCGGCGCTGTTGATGTACACCTCGGGCACGACGGGCCCGCCGAAGGGTGTGCTGCACGCCCATCGCGTGCTCGCGGGCTACCTCCTGACGATCGCGCTCGTCTTCAACATCCGCTTCGACGAGCGGACCGTGTTCTGGACACCGTCCGACTGGGCCTGGGTCGGCGGTCTGCTCGACGTCGTGCTGCCCGCGTGGGCGTTCGGGCGCCCCGTGCTCGGCTCCAGCGCGCGCTTCGAGGCGGAACGCGCGTTCGCGATGATCGCCGATGTCGGCGTCACGCATTCGTTCCTGGCCCCGACGGCGCTGAAGATGATGGCCCAGGTGCGGACGCCGCGCGAGCGCTTCCCCACGCGGCTCGAAGTTCTGTGCAGCGGCGGCGAGTCGGTCGCGGCCGAGGTGCTGCGCTGGGCCGAGGAGGAGCTGGGCACCCCGGTGAACGAGTTCTACGGCCTGACGGAGGTGAATCACCTCGTCGGCAACTGCTCCGTCCTCTGGCCCGTGCGGCCCGGCTTCATGGGTCGCGTCTATCCGGGCCGCGAGGTGAGACTGGTGGACGAGCAGGGAGTGACGGTCGAGCCCGGCGTCGAGGCCCAGATCGTCGTGCGCCGCGGCGACCCCACCGGCTTTCTCGGCTACTGGGAGAAGGCGGAAAAGACCGCCGAGATGTTCCTGGGCGGCCGGGACACGCCGGAGGCCTGGATCAAGACGGGCGACATGGCGACGCGCGACGAGCGGGGGTACTTTCGCTTCGTGGGCCGCAACGACGATCTCATCAAGAGCGGCGGCTACCGGATCGGTCCTTCGGAAGTCGAGGAGTCGCTGCTCGCGCTCGACGAGGTCGCCGAGGCCGCCGTCATCGCCGCGCCCGACGCCGTCCGCGGGGCGGTGGTCAAGGCGCTCGTCCGCGTCGCGGCCGGGGTCACTCCGTCTGACGCGCTGAAGGCCCGTATCCAGGACCACGTGAAGCGGCAGCTGGCGGCCTACAAGTACCCGCGGGAAGTCGAGTTCGTCGACAGCTTTCCGCTCACGACGACGGGCAAGATCGACCGCAAGCTGCTTCGTCGTCGGGAGCAGGAGCGCACGACCGGCCTGTAGCCTCCGTCTACCACCCGCGGTGGCCGCGCCGACCGTCGCCCCCTGTCGGTAGGCCGGACGCCGGGGAAGCGCCCCAAACAATATATTTGTTGTATATTCTCGGTGATGCCAGTCGAGGACTTCGTCCCCGACCCCCCCAAGCTCCGACTGGAGCCTATTCTCAGGTTTCAGCGCTACCGCACCGTCGAGCAGGTCGCTGCGCCCATCCTCGAGGCTGCCCGGGAGATGATTGCGCTCGCGGAGAAACTGGCCGATCCCCGCTTTGCCTTCGTGGCGCGCCCCATCGCGCGCGTCACGCCCGAGGGCGTGGAGCTGCGGGGAGGTCCGCGCTTCAGCGGACGCTGCTTCGAGACGCATCTCGCGCGCGCGCGAGAGGCGGTGTGCTTCGTGATGACGCTCGGTCCCGCGCTCGACGAGCGCATCGCGGAGATGGCCGAGGGGGATGAATTGCTCGAGGCGCTCTTCCTCGACACCGCGGGCTGGCTGGCGATCGAGGACGCCGTCCGGGCCTTCCGCGCGCATCTCGCGACGCGAGAGCCGGGGCGGGCCTGCCGCCTGAGTCCCCGCCTGGCACCCGGCTACCAGGACTGGCCGCTGACCGAGCAGGCGCAGCTGTTCTCGGCGTTCGACGGAGCTCCACTTCCGGTTCGCCTCAGCGAGTACTCGGTGATGACGCCCAAGAAATCGCTCTCGGGCCTGTTCGGCGTGATTCCGCGCGAGGTAGGAGGCTGACATGGAGCGGTGGCACTATCAGAACCTTCTGCGCGAGCGCCTGAGAACGGGCCAGTTCGTCGCCGCCGTCGAGTTCGTGACGCCCGAGGCGTCGGACGAGCTGGAGGGCGCGATCGCCCCGATCATCGACCTCGCCGAGCACGTCAAGGCGGATCCGCGCTTCCACGCCATCGCGATCACGGACCGCGTCAAATCCGACCACGATCACGATCCGGTGCTCGTCGGGGCCCGGGTCGCCGAAGCCTGCGGCAAGATGCCCACGGTGCACCTCTCGGGAAAGGATCGGGACGCCGCGTGGACCGCGGACGCGCTTGCACGGCTCGAGACCTCGGGTCTCGAGAACATCCTCGTCGTCACGGGTGACAAGCTGAAGGTCGAGCCCGAGGGACGCCAGGTCCGATACTACGACTCGGTGAACATGGTGGCGCAGGCGCGCGCGGCGGGCGCGTTCCACATCGCGGCCGCCGTGTCGCCGTTCAAGTATCACGAAGAAGAGCTGATGAACCAGTACCTCAAGATGGCCAAGAAGGAGAACGCCGGAGCCGATTGCGTCATCACCCAGGTCGGCTGGGACATGCTGAAGTTCAAGGAGCTGATGACCTACCGCCGCCACCGTGGCTTCACCGCGCCCGTCATGGCCGGCGTCATGCTGCTGACCGTCGCGCGCGCGCGCTATATTCGCAACAACCGGCTCGCCGGCATCACGATCACCGACGCCCTGCAGGCGCGCCTCGAGGAGGAAGCGAA
>JBGQEL010000091.1:0-16441 GCA_041496385.1 Methylomirabilia bacterium
CGTGGACGCGCCCAAGCACTTCCTGCCGGGCATGCCCTCGATCGACGAGATGCCCGTGGACCAGTGGGTGGGTGACGCGGCGGTTGTGGACCTCACGCACCTCGGCGCGAACGCGGCGGTCACGGCGGCCGAGCTGGAGCGCCACGCGGGCCACGTGGGCGCGGGCGACATCGCGCTCCTCCGCACCGACTGGCCGCGGCGCATGAGCGTGGACGACGAGCGCTTCTGGCGCGACGCGCCGTGGACCGCCCGGAGCGCCTGCGAGTGGCTCGTCGCCCGCCGCGTGAAGGCGGTCGGCTACGACTATCCGCCCGACTACTCGATCCGCACGATGATCTTCGAGCCGGGCACGAAGGTCACCGCCGAGGACTGCACGACCCACCACGTCTTCTTCCCGAAGGGCGTCACGGTGATCGAGTACCTCACCAACCTCCACGAGATCGGCGCCGCGCGCTGCCGCTTCGTGGCCCTGCCGCTCCGGCTCGCCGAGGCCGACGGCTCGCCGGTCCGCGCGATCGCATTGGTGGACTGACCTGGACGGCAAGTCCACGCTCGTCCTCCTCGTCCGCCACGGCGTGACGCCGACGACGGGCCGCGTCCTGCCCGGGCGTGCGAAGGGCCTGCACCTCTCCGAGGAGGGCCGGCGCCAGGCCGACGCCGTCGCCAAGCGCATCGCCGCCCTGCGGCGCGTCGCCGCCGTCTACGCCTCGCCGCTCGAGCGCGCGCGCGAGACCGCCATGCCGATCGCCCGCGCCTGCGACCGGGCGCTCCGCATCGAGCGCGGGCTCCTCGAGGTCGACTTCGGCGACTGGACGGGCGAGTCGCTCGCGAAGCTGGCGCGCAAGCCGGAGTGGGCGGCCGTCCAGCGCCATCCGAGCGGCTTCCGTTTTCCGCGCGGCGAGTCGTTCGTCGAGATGCAGGCGCGCATCACCTCCGCGCTGAGCCGCCTCGTGCTGCGGCACCGGGGCCGCGTCGTCGTCGCCGTCTTCCACGCCGACCCGATCAAGGCCGCGGTCGCCCACGCGCTCGGGATCCACCTCGATCTCTTCCAGCGGCTCGCGATCGCACCCGCCTCCGTGACCGCGATCGTCTATCGCGACTACGGTCCCAGCGTGCTGACGGTGAACTCGACGGACGGCGACCTCGGCCGGCTGGTCGGCGGGTGAGCCCCTCCTTCGACCTCCAGAACCCGGACCACTTCACCGCCGGAGCGATCGGGCCGCCGGGTGAGCGCGTCTTCTATCTCCAGGGGCGCGAGGGCCAGGGACTCGTCACGCTCAAGAGCGAGAAGGAGCAGGTGCGCGCGCTCGCCACCTACCTCGCGGGAATCCTCGACCGCGTCGCCGACACCGGCGCGAAGGCCGGCGATCCCTCGCTGCTGGAACCCGTGGACGCCGCGTGGACCGTCGCCTCGATCGCGGTCGGCTACGACGAGGCGCGCGGGCGCCTCGTCGTCGTCGCCCACGAGCTGCTGGAGGACGAGGAGGCCGGCGGCGAGGCCGCCTCCGCGCGCTTCGCCGTCACCCGCGCACAGGCGGCGGCCTTCGTCGAGCGCGCGGAGGCGCTCATGCAGGCGAGCCGCCAGATCTGTCCCGTCTGCAGCCAGCCCAAGGACCCGGGCGGCCACGTCTGCCCGCGCAGCAATGGCCACGCCGTCCACTGACCTGCTCGCCCGCGGCGCGGTGACGGTGAAGGGCCGCATGCCGTGGAGCAGCAACGCGACCTTCCTGGTGGAGCTCACGCTGGAGGGCGCGACGGGTCTCGCCGTCTACAAGCCCGCGCGCGGCGAGCGGCCGCTCTGGGACTTCCCGCCCGGCCTCTTCAAGCGCGAGCTCGGCGCCTGGCTCCTCTCGGAGGCGCTCGGCTGGGGGCTCGTGCCGCTCACGCTGGTGCGCGAGGACGCGCCGTACGGCACCGGCGCGCTCCAGTGCTTCATCGAGGCCGACTTCGAGCAGCACTACTTCACGCTCGCCCCGGACGCGGCCCACCGCGAGCGGCTCATGCGGATCTGCCTCTTCGATCTCATCGCCAACAACGCCGACCGCAAGAGCGGCCACTGCCTGCTCGGCCCGGACGGCCACGTCTACGCGATCGACAACGGCCTCTGCTTCCACGCCGAGCCCAAGCTCCGCACCGTCATCTGGGAGTTCGCCGGCGAGCCGATCCCCCCGCCGCTCCTGGCGGACGTCCGGCGGCTCGCGACGAAGGGACTGCCCGGCGTGCTCTCGAAGCTCCTCGCGCCGGCCGAGACCAAGGCGCTCCTCGCGCGCGCGCGGCGGATCGTGCAGGACGGGCGGTTCCCGGAGGACACGGGCGGCCAGCGCTACCCTTGGCCGCTGGTGTAGACGATCGCGCGATGGGCCGCCGGATCAGGGCGCGACGAGACGGGGCAGCAGCTCGGAGATCGGGCCGCGGAGGACCGCGTCGGCGAGCGCGTCCATCTCCGTCGGCTCGGCGTTGAGGATCACCACGCGCGCGCCGGCCTCCTTCGCGGTCGGCACGACCCTCGCGATCGGCCACACCGAGAGCTTGGTGCCGACGGCGAGCATCAGGTCGCAGCGCCGCGCCGCGGCGCCGGCCCGCGCCAGATCCTCCGCCACGAGGCCCTGACCGAACGAGATCGTCGCCGACTTGAGGATGCCGCCGCAGGAGCGGCAGGGCGGGTCCTCCTCCCCCGCCCTGACGCGGGCCAGCGCGCGCTCCATCGGCGCCCGCTCGCCGCAGTCGAGGCAGGTGACCTCGCGCATCGTCCCGTGGATCTCCACCACCTTCCCGGGCGACGAGCCCGCCAGCTGGTGGAGGCCGTCCACGTTCTGCGTGATGAGCGTGTCGAGCTTGCCGGCGCGCTCGAGCCCGACGAGCGCGCGGTGGCCGTCGTTGGGCCTGGCCGCCCACGTGGGCGACTCGAGCCGGCTCCGCCAGGAGCGCTTGCGGACCTCCGCGTCGGCGACGTAGTGCTGGAGCGTGGCGAGCTTCTCGGCCTCCGGGTTCTTCGTCCAGACGCCGTGCGGCCCACGGAAGTCGGGGATGCCGGAGTCCGTCGAGATTCCCGCGCCGGTAAGCGCCACGATGCGCGCGGCGCCGGTGATCCACACGCGCACGGTGTCGATCACGCCGCGCCCCCGGGTTCCGTCCGCTCCACCCTCCCCAGTTTCCGCAGTCTCCCCAGGACCCACGCGTAGTCGAAGGCCAGCTCGCGGAGCGCGTCGTAGCGCCCCGAGGCGCCGCCGTGGCCGACCTCGAGATTGATCTTGAAGAGGAGCGGCGGGCCGCCGGGCTCGAGCGCGCGGAGCCGGGCGACGTACTTGGCGGGCTCCCAGTACATGACCTGGCTGTCGTTGAGCCCCGCGCGGACGAACATCGCCGGGTAGCGGCGCGGCGCCAGGTTCGTGTAGGGGCAGTAGGTCTTCATGTACTCGTAGTGCTCGCGGATCTTCGGGTTGCCCCACTCCTCGAACTCGCCGACCGTGAGCGGCAGCGACTCGTCGAGCATGGTGTAGATCACGTCCACGAACGGCACGCGCAGCACCGCGGCGCCGCAGACCTCCGGCCGGATGTTGAGCACGGTGCCGATGAGCAAGCCTCCCGCGCTGCCGCCCTCGATGACGAGCCCCTCCGCCGAGGTGTAGCCCTGCGCCGCGAGGAACTCGGCCGCGGCGATGAAGTCGGTGAAGGAGTTGCGCTTGTTCAGCATGCGCCCGGCGTCGTGCCAGCGCTTGCCCAGCTCCCCGCCCCCGCGCACGTGCGCGATCGCGACGCCGAGACCCCGCTCGAGCAGGCTCAGCCGGCTCGAGGCGAACGTGACCGGGTACGGCAGGCCGTAGGCGCCGTAGCCGGCGAGCAGCATGGGGCTCGACCCGTCGCGCGGCGCGTCGGCGCGGCGGACGAGCGAGATCGGCACGCGCGTGCCGTCGGGCGCGGTCGCGTGGACGCGCTCCGAACGGTAGCGCAAGGGCTCGTAGCCGCCGAGCACCTCCGTCCGCTTCAGGAGCGTCCGCGCGCGCGTCGTCACGTCGTAGTCGTAGACCGACGGCGGCGTGATCAGCGACTGGTAGCGGAAGCGGTAGCGGGCCGTCGCGAACTCGAAGTTCGCCTCCGGCGTGACCTCGTACGTCGGCTCGGGGAACTCGACGTCGTGCGTGGCGCCCGTGGCGAGCAGGGTGACGCGGAGCCGCACGAGTCCCCCCTCGCGCTCCTGGAGGATATAGTGCGTCGCGAACACGTCCACGCCCTCGAGCATCACCTCCTCGCGGTGCGGGACGACCTCGCGCCAGCGCGCCGGGCCGGGATCCGCGAGCGGTGCGGTGACGAGGCGGAAGTTGCGCCGCCCAGCGCCGTTGCTCCGGATGTAGAGGACGTCGCCGCCGGGCCCGGCGCCGTGGTCCACGTCGTACTCGTGGTCCTTCTCGCGCGCCGCGACGAGCGTCCAGGCACCGTCCGGCGTGGCCGCCGGGAGAAACCGCACCTCGGTCGCCGTGTGGCTCCCCGACGCGAGGAACACGTACCCGCGGCTGCGCGAGCGCTCGACGTGGAGCCGGAACAGCTCGTCCGGCTCCTCGAAGAGGAGATCGTCGGACGGCGCGCCCAGCCGGTGGCGCCAGAGCCGGTACGGGCGCTTGGCCGGATCCTCGGTGACGTAGAAGAAGGTCGCGGGATCGGCGGCCCAGGCGACCGCGGCGACCTTCTCGATCCGCTCGGCGAGCAGCGCGCCCGTCTCGAGGTCCCGCACGTGGAGCGTGTAGTCACGCGCGCCGGTGAAGTCCACCGTGTAGGCCAGGAGCCGCCCGTCGTCGCTCACCGCGGTCGCGCCGAGCGCGCAGAACGCGTGGCCCTCGGCGAGCGCGTTGAGGTCGAGCGTGACCTGCTCGGGCGCCTCGAGGCGTTCGAGCTTGCGGCAGTAGATCGGGTACTGCCGGCCCTTCTCGGTGCGCGTGTAGTAGAGGTGGCGATCGCGCCGGAAGGGCACCGTCGTGTCGTCTTCTTTGATCCGGGCGAGCATCTCCGCGTAGAGCGCCTGCTGGAAGGCCTCGGTCGGCTGCATGACGAGGTCCGTGTAGGCGTTCTCGGCGCGGAGATAGGCGAGGACCTCCGGGTCGTCCCGCTGGCGCAGCCAGAAGTAGTCGTCCTGCAGGCGCTCGCCGTGCAGGACGTCCACCTTCGGCTTCCGAGGGGCGATCGGAGGCGTGGGCATGGCCAGGCCCACAGTCTACCGCCCGCGTCCAGGCTCTCTGGTATGGTAGTATGGCATCGGTATGGTAAAGGTGACGTTCACGCTCGACGACGCGACCGTGGAGCAGCTGCGGCGCACGGCGCGGCGCCTGGCGAAGCCTCAGAGCCAGGTCGTGCGCGAAGCGGTGAAGGACTACGCCGAGCGCGCCGGGCACCTGAGCGAGGCGGAGCGGACGCACCTGCTGAAGGTCTTCGACACGCTCGTTCCCGCGATCCCGTCGGGTTCGGCCGCACGCGCCGACGCCGAGTTGCGCGCCGTCAGGCGTGCGCGGCGCCGCCACGGGCGACGCCCCGGCGCCCGTCGGTGATCCACCTCGACACCTCGGTCGTCATCGACGCCCTGACGGGCCCCCGCCGCTCGGCGAGTCTGCTCCGGCGCGCGATCGAGCGGGGACGGCGTGTCACGTTGAGCGCGCTGGTCCTCTACGAGTGGCGCCGCGGCCCGCGTCGTTCGGAGGAAGTGGCCGCCCAGGAAGCGCTGTTCCCGAGCGCGGCGGCGGTCCCCTTCGGTCCCGATGAGGCGGCACTGGCCGCCCGTCTCTACGGCACCGTGCGTCGGGCGCGCGGCCGGGAGATCGACCTCGCCATCGCCGCCTGCGCGCTCGCCCACGGCGCGGGCTTCTGGACCCTCAACCCACAGGACTTCCGGGACGTCCCCGACCTCACGCTCTTCGTTCCGGACTGATCGCGGAACGCCCGCGCGGCCGGCCGGCGCCCGCGAAACCGTCAGCAGCCGAGCTTGGCGGCCAGATCCACGAAGTCGCGCGCGACGACGTCCCACGCCCGTGCGGGCGCGACGTCCGTCGCCTGGCGGGGCCCGTGCTCGGCCGGCCGCGGCACGAAGGCGGTGCGGAAGCCCTGCGCGCTCGCGGCGGCCAGATCGCCGTTGTGCGCGGCGACCATCATGCACTCCCCCGGCGCGAGGCCGAGCAGCGCGGCGGTCGTCAGGTACGCCTCGGGCTTGGGCTTGTAGTGGCGCGCCACCTCCGCGCCGAGGACGGCGTCCCACGGGAGCCCCGCGTGCTTGGCCATGTTCACGATCAGCGCGACGTTGCCGTTGGAGAGCGTGGCGAGGACGTGCTTGGTCCGGAGCCGCGTGAGGCCGGGCACGGCGTCGGGCCACGGATCGAGGCGATGCCAGGCGCGGTTCAGGTGGTCGATCTCGGCTTCCGACAGCCCCGCGATCTTGAACTCGACGAGAAGCTTGTCGAGACTCTCGCGGTGCAGGTCGTCGAGCTTCGTCCAGGGCCGGCGGCCGCTCCGCACCTCGTCCATCGCGGGCTGATAGAGACCGCGCCAGGCGTCCGCGAACCGCGCCCAGTCCACGGCGAGCCCCTTGGCCCGCCCGAGCGCCTCGCCCTCTCGAACGAGGCTCGATCGCCAGTCCACGACCGTCCCGAAGACATCGAACGTGAGCGCCTTGACGTTCATAATGCACATATCTACCACGGCAACCTCGTCGGCTTCATCGACAACTCGAAGGGCGGCATGCCGGGCCAGCGTGCCTGAGCTGCCGGACGTCGTCGTCTACCTCGAGGCGCTCGGCGCGCGGGTGCTGGGCGCAACGCTCGAGCGCGTCCGCCTCCTGAGCCCGTTCGTGCTGCGCTCGGTGGATCCGCCGCTCGCCGCCGCGGCCGGCCGCCGCGTCCGCGGCCTCCGCCGGCTCGGCAAGCGCCTGGTGATCGAGCTCGATCCCGATCTCTACCTCGTGCTCCACCTGATGATCGCCGGCCGCCTGCACTGGAAGCCCGCCGGCGCGAAACCGCCGGGCCGGATCGGCCTGGCCGCCTTCGACTTTTCGACGGGCACCCTCACCCTCACCGAGGCGGGCACCCGGAAGCGCGCGGCGCTCCACCTGGTGCGGGGCGACGCCGCGCTCGCGGAGCACGATCCGGGCGGCCTCGAGGTGCTCGAGGCCGACCTCGCGGCATTCGGCGCGGCGCTCGCCGGCGAGAACCACACGCTCAAGCGCGCGCTCACCGACCCCGGGATCCTGAGCGGGATCGGCAACGCCTACGGGGACGAGATCCTGCACCGCGCGCGGCTCTCGCCGGTCCGGCAGACGCGCCAACTCACCCGCGCGGAGACGGCGCGGCTCTTCGAGGCCACGCGCGCGACACTGGTGGAGTGGAGCGCGCGGCTGCGCGCGCTGGCGGGCGGCGGCTTCCCCGAGGGCGTGACGGCGTTCCGCGAGGGCATGGCGGTCCACGGGCGCTACGGCCAGCCCTGCCCGGACTGCGGTGCGCCGGTGCAGCGGATCGTCTACGCGGACAACGAGACCAACTACTGCGCGCGCTGCCAGACCGGCGGCCGGCTCCTCGCCGACCGCTCGCTCTCGCGTCTGCTGCACGCGGACTGGCCGCGGACGCTCGAGGAGATGGAGGAGCGGCGGCGGGTCAGCGGGATCGCGGAAGGACGATCGGCTGGCCGTGCGGGGTCGCGCGCGCGGCGCGGTCCCACTCGTCCTTCCGCGTGAGCAGCTCCCCGGCGGGGATCAGCCCCTTCTCGGCGACGAGCTTCTCGAGGGCCGCCAGCCAGTAGTCGTAGTAGCGGTTGCCGTCGTCGACCTCGCCCCGTGCCTTCGCCGCGGCGATCTCGTCGGCGAGGTGCCTGGCCCACTCCGTCCAGGTGAAGCACCCGCGCGCGCTGAGCGCCACCGCCATGCTGAAGGCCTGGGCCTCCCAGGGCGCGCGAAAGAGGGGCCCGGCATCGTCCTTCGGGATCGCGGGCAGCGTCGATAGATCCGGCGCGCTCATGCCGGATCCATGTGGTCGTCCCAGAGGTCGATGTACACGGTGTCGCGCGGCGAGGCCTCCGGGCCCCAGAGCTCACGCGCCTCGAAGCGCACGCTGTAGAGGTGCTGCGGCTTGTCCCCCTGCCCGATGCCGCTGGCGTCGGGGAACACCCAGACGTCGTGATCCTGCGCGACGACGCCGCGCCTGCCGCGCGCGTAGCGCGGCAGCCGCGTGTGGCCGAGCGGGTGGATGTTGCGCGTGAGGACGCGATCGCCGACCCGGAAGCGCGCGGGCAGCTCCTTCTCGACGCGCGAGGCGCCGGCCTTGCGGAGCGCCGGCTCGACGTCCTTGGCCCTCAGCACGCGCAGGCCGGCGACGGGCGCGGTCGCGTCCGGCCGGCCCGCGAGCCGCGCCTCGAGCTCCTCGCCCCGGGCCAGGCCGGTCTCGTGCAGGAGCTTCACGAGGCCGTAGAGCCAGTGCTCGTAGTACGAGGTCGCCAGGTATTCGGCCGGCGGCATCTGCTCGCGCGCGTAGCGCGACATGTCGATGTTCCACTTGCCGAGAAAGCCGGCGGCGAGGTTCAGCGCGAAGGCGCGCCGCTCCCACGCGTGGTGAAAGACGGGCTCGTCGCGCTCGATCTCCACGGGCCCGAACCCGTGCATGCCGCCGAGGTCGTGGGCGCCGTTCACCGGCGGCTGCCTTCGGGGGGCGCGGGCACCCGGGCCACGCCGATCATCGCGTCGCGGGTGACGAGGGCCGCCAGCTCGTCCTCGGTCATCCGCTCGGTGCCGGCCGGCCGCTCGGGCAGCACCATGTAGCGGACCTCGGCCGTGCTGTCCCAGACGCGGACCTCGGTGGCCTCGGGCACGTCGACACCGAGCTCGCGCAGCACGCCGCGGGGATCGATCACCGCGCGGGCGCGGTACGGCGCCGACTTGTACCAGACGGGCGGCAGGCCGAGCACGGCCCACGGGTAGCACGAGCAGAGCGTGCAGACGATCACGTTGTGGACCGCGGGCGTGTTCTCGACGACGACCAGCTTCTCGGACTGCCGGCCCACGAAGCCGAACTCGGCGACCGCCGCGGTGCCTTCCTCCAGCAGCCGGCGCTTGTAGGCAGGGTCGACCCAGGCGTGCGCGACGATGCGGGCGCCGTTCCGCGGCCCGACCTTCGTCTCGTACGTGTCGATCAGTGCGTCGAGGGCGGCCGGGTCCACCAGGCCCTTGTCGACGAGCAACGACTCGAGCGCGCGCACGCGCAGCTCGGTCTCGGTGAGGGGCGAGCCCTCCTCCGCGTGATCGTGATCGTGGTCGTGGCTCATCGCTCACATTCCTCTTGGCAGATCCGCGCGCTCGACGAGCGCGATCAGCGTCGCCAACATGGTCGCGACGGCCGTCTCCCGGCCGCCGTCGAGGGCGACCACGTCCGCCGCGCACACGGTGAGTGTACGACCGGGCCGCGTCGCGCGTCCACGGGCGATCAGCCGCTCGCCCCTGGCGGGGGCCAGGAGGTTCACCTTGTACTCCACCGTGAGGACGGCGGCCTCGGGCGCCATGAGGCTCAGCGCCGCGTAGCCGCAGGAGCTGTCGGCGATGGTCGTCACGATGCCCGCGTGGAGAAACCCGTGCTGACCTTGCCGAGCCGCGCGCCGATCGTCGTCATCACGGTTTGCAGGGCGAAGCTCCCGCGCACGCGCGCCTCGAAATGGGGATCGCGGGGTTCGAAGGTGGACATGCGTGCGCAAGCATAGCAGACTCGTGCAATGCCCCCGGCCGCGCTCCTGCTCGTGCTCGGCGCGGCGGTCTGCCACAGCACGTGGAACCTGCTCATCAAGACCGAGCCGCGGCGCCTCGAGATCCAGTCGGGCGCCATCATCGTCGGCACGCTGCTCTGCGCGCCCGTACTGTTCGTCTACCCGCTCGGCGGGGTGCCGGCGCGGGCGTGGGCGCTGATGCTCGTCTCCGGCGTGCTCGAGACGTCCTACGTCTTCGCGCTCTCCGCGGCCTACGGCGCCGGCGACCTCTCGCTGGTCTATCCAGTGGCGCGCGGCATCGCGCCCGTGCTCGTGACGCCGCTCGCCGTGGCGTTCCTCGGCGAGCGGCTCTCGGCGCCGGGGCTCGGCGGGATCGGGCTCGTCGTGGTCGGGATCTTCATGAGCCACGGCGCGACGGGTCGCGGCTGGACGGTGGCGCGCGCCGATCGCCGCGCCCTCGGCCTGGCGGTCCTGACAGGCGTCTTCACCTGCGGCTACTCGCTCGTGAACAAGCTCGGCGTGCGGCTGGTCCCCGTGCCGCTCTACGCCTTTCTCGTGTTCCTCGTGGACGCCGCGCTGATCCACCTCGCCCAGTGGGTGCGCGGCGGCGGCGCGCCGCCGATCCGGCGCGACGCGCCCTGGGGCCGCATCGTGGTGGTCGGCGTCCTGATGATGAGCGCCTACGTCGCGGTCCTGGGCGCGATGGCGCTGGCGCCCGTGAGCTACGTCGTCGCCGCGCGGGAGACCAGCATCGTGGTGGCGGCGGTGCTCGGCGCCCTCGTCCTGCGCGAGCGGCATTCCGCCGTCCGCATCGCGGGGTCCGTCGTGATCTTCGCCGGCCTCGTCGTCATCGCGCTGGCCCGCTGACCGAGGCGTCGCCGCCGATCCCGGACCTGTCCCGGCGGCCCGCTCGACCTGTTCATGGGCGCCCTCGCCCGCAGGCCGAGGAAAGCCCGGCGAGTGTGAGAATATGGCTCCGGAGGAACCCACGATGCCCACGATCGAGCAGGAATACGCCGAGGCGCGCCCGAAGTCGCGCGCGCTGCACGAGCGCGCGCGCCAGAGCATGCCGAGCGGCGTCGCCCACGACGGCCGCGCGATCTCGCCCTTCCCGTTCTTCGTCGACCGCGCCGACGGCGCTCGCAAGTGGGACGTGGATGGCCACGTCTACATCGACTGCTGGAGCGGCCACGGGGCCCTGATCCTCGGCCACAACCATCCGGCGATCGTCCGCGCGATCACCGAGCAGGCGCGGCGCGGCCTGCACTACAGCGCGTGCAGCGAGCTCGAGGTCCGCTGGGCCGAGCTGATCCGCGGCTGCGTGCCGGGCGCCGAGCGCGTGCGCTTCACCATGACGGGCACCGAGACGACCGCGCTGGCCGTGCGGGTGGCGCGCGCCTTCACGGGGCGCGATGCGATCGTCAAGTTCCAGGGGCACTTCCACGGGGTCCACGACGCGGTCACGGCCGCGGTGAAGGACCCTTTCGAGATCCCCATGTCGGCCGGGGTGCCGGGGGCCACGCTCGCGCTGACGCGTGTCGCGCGCCCCAACGACCTCGCCCACGTCCGCGAGCTGCTCGACGAGCAGCCGGTGGCCGCGGTCATCCTCGAGCCCGCGGGCGCGCGCTCCATGACGGTACCGACCAATCCCGAGTTCCTCCGCGCGCTCCGCGCGCTGACGCGCGAGCGCGGCGTCATCCTGATCTTCGACGAGGTCGTCACGGGCTTCAGGATGGCGGCGGGCGGCGCCCAGGAGTACTACGGCGTCACGGCCGATCTGACCTGTCTCGCCAAGGCGGTCGCCGGGGGCCTCCCGGGCGCGGCGCTCGTCGGGCGCGCTGACCTGCTCGACACCATCGCGTTCGCCGGCGACGCCAAGCGCGACCGCACGCGGCGCGTCGCCGACCAGGGCACCTACAGCGCGACGCCGCTCGTGGCCGCCGCCGGCGTCGCCGGGCTCGAGATCCTCCGCACGGGCGAGCTCCAGCGCGAGCTGAACCGCAAGGGTGACCGGGTGCGAAGCGGAATGAACCAGACCCTCAAGACGCGCGGCGTAAAGGGTTGCGTCTACGGCGCTTCGTCGATCTTTCGTATTCACGTAGGGGCCGATGCCCACGAGCTCGGCCTGGACGACTGGTCCATGGACGCCGCGCGCCTGGACCGCGGCATGGGTCCGCTCGGCGCCAGGCTCCACCTCGCGATGCTGCTCAACGGCGTGGACTACAGCCGCGGCGGCGCGCACGGCTGGCTGAACGCCGCGATGACCGACGCGGACGTGGACCAGATCGTGGAGGCCTTCGACCGCGCGCTCGAGCGCCTACGCCGGGAGGGCGCGCTCCCCTAGGCCCTGCCCCAGAGGCGGCGCGTGGCGATGTCGGCGCCCTCCCGCAGGGCGCGAAGCTTGGCCCACACCACGCTCGCGGCCACCGCCTCGGTCCCGGCGAACGTGCCGAAGCCGCAGTCCGTCGAGGCGATCACGCGCGTGCGGTCGCCGACCGCCTCCACCGCCTGGCAGATCCGATCGGCCACGACCTCCGGATGCTCCACGAAGTTCGTCGTCGAGTCGATGACCCCGGGCAGGAAGAGCATCGAGTCGGGCAGCGGGTGGCGCTTGATGACCTTGTACTCGTGGGCGTGGCGCGGGTTGGCCAGCTCGATCGAGAGCGCGCCGACGCGGGCCCGGTAGAGCAGCGGCAGGATCGCCTCGAGCGGCACGTCGTGGACGTGCGGGCCGTCGTAGTTTCCCCAGCAGACGTGGAGGCGGATGCGCTCGGGCGGGATGCCGGCGGTCGCCTCGTTGATCGCGCCGACGTGCAGCTCCACGATCTGCTGGAAGCGTTCGACCGGGTCGTGCTGGAAGAACCGCGCGCGCTCCATCGCGAGGTCGGGGGCGTCCAGCTGCAGCACGAGCCCGCGCGCGTGGATCAGCTCGTATTCTTTCCGCATCTCGCGGGCGAGTGCCTGGACGTACCGCTCGTGGGAGCCGTAGAAGGCGTCGAGCAGGATCGTGGCGATCGTGCCCGGGGAGGCCGCCGTCATGAACGTCTCCGCGAACTGCCGCCGCTGGCCTTCGAGACACCGGCGGAAGACCTCGCACTCCGCGGCGGCCTCGCCTAGGTCGGCGTACTCGATCTCGGCCACCGCCTGCGGCGCGTTCGCGATCCGCGGGCCGTGTCGGCGCCGCTCCGCCAGCATGGCGGCGTAGTCCGGAAAGTCCACGAGGTCGCGCGCCAGCGGGCGCCGGCTCTCGCCGCCGAAGCCGCGCATGCGCCGGGCGACGTAGGTCGAGAACCCCACGCGCGGCTGCTCGCCGTCGTTGCCGACGTCGATCCCGGCCTCGAGCTGGCGGCCGACGACCGCGGCCACCGCCGACTCGACCTGGCGCCCCAGCTCGGCGAGGTCGATCGCCTCGCCGCGCTCCTGGCGCACGAGGAGGTCGCGGAGCACCGGGTTGCGCGGCAGGCTGCCCACGTGGGTCGTCAGGATCCGGTCGTCGCTCCTGCGCATCCCGCGCCCCTCGCTGGCCATGCGCGAGAGGATAGCATCGCGGACGCCGGCCTGTTAGGATCACGACGGCGAGGGTCCGCCTCCAAGGGAGCGTGCCATGAAAGACCGGCTCATCTCGGGCGACAACCACATCGACCTCACCTACTGCCCGCCCCAACTCTGGTCCTCGCGGGCGCCGTCGAAGTGGAAGCTGCTGGTGCCGCGCGTCGAGGAGCTGGAGGACGGCCTGCACTGGTTCGTGGACGCCCAGGACAAGGGGATGTGGAACGGCGTGGGTCCCGGCTTCCTGAAGTACACGCCGGGCGCCTTCGGCCACATCGACGAGATGAAGGCCGTCGGCTTCGAGTGGGACTACCGTCCCGGCGCCAGGCCCCGCCCCACCACGCCCGAGCTGAGGCTGGCCGATCTCGACCGCGACGGCCTCGACGCCGAGATCGTCTACGGCTGCCTCATGATCAACGACCTCATCGCGACCGGTGAGATGCGTGCCTGGGCCAACGGCGTCTACAACGACTGGGCGGCCGACTTCGCCCGGCGCTCGGACCCGAACCGGGTCTTTCCGCTGGCGATCGTCCCGAACAACGACCCGCTCGTCGCGGCGGCCGAGATCCGCCGCTGCGCCAAGCTGGGACTGCGCGGCGGCGACCTCGCCTTCAAGCGCATGAGCCTGCCGCTCTACCAGCACGAGTGGTACCCGATGTGGGAGGCCGCGGCGGAGTGCCGCTTCCCGATCTCGTTCCACTCCACCGGCTTCAAGGGCTTGCGCGCGCCCGACACGCCGCAGGCGGAACAGCAGTACATGCTGCAGTGGCGCCTCGTCCGCTCCGCCCTCTTCCAGCTCGACACGATGGAGGTGCTCGTCTCGGTGATCGCCTCCGGCGCGTGCGAGAAGTACCCGGACCTGAAATTCGTCCTCGGCGAGTCGGGCGTGACGTGGCTGCCGTACGTGTTCGACCGGCTCGACACGGAGTACGAGGATCGGGCCCGCGCGCTCGGCTTCGCGCTCAAGCCGAGCGACTACTTCCGCCGCCAGGGGTACGTCACCTACCAGCAGGATCAGTACCTGGAGCCGATCATCCCGCTGATCGGCGAGGACAACATCATCTGGGGCGCCGACTACCCGCATCCGGACTGCGTCTGGCCGGACTCGCGCGGGCACCTCCAGAAGCACCTGGGCGGGCTCTCCGACCGCGTACGGCGCAAGCTCACCTGCGACAACGTCGCGGCGCTCTACAATCTGCGCTGAGCGAGTCGAAGGGCGCGTGCAGGACACGACCGCGCAGGCCGGCGGCTTGACTCGGCAGCCGGGGCCGCCGTAGGCTTGACGCGCATGGCGCTCTCGTTCCGCAAGCTGCACCCGCACTTCGCCGCCGAGGTGAGCCCCGTCGATCTCCGCCGGGTTCACGACGGCGACACGCTCGCCCGGATCCGCGCGGGGATGGATGAGCACGCCGTCCTCGTGTTCCGCGATCAGCCGTTCGCCGACGAGGAGCAGCTCGCGTTCGCGCAACGGCTCGACGGCGAGCTGCACACGAAGCTCGGGATCAGCGCCCTGCAGAAGAACCGCTTCGGGAACGAGGCCCTCGGCGACATCTCGAACCTCGACGAGAACGGCGAGATCATGCTGTCCGACAACCGCCGTCGCATGTACGGGCTCGGGAACCGCCTGTGGCACACCGACGCGTCGTTCCAGGACCCGCCGGGGCGCTACTCGATGCTCTCGGCGAAGGTCGTCCCGCCCGTCGCGGCGGACACGGAGTACGCCGACATGCGCGCGGCGTACGACGCCCTCGACGCGGAGACGAAGGCGCAGGTCGAGGGGCTGCGCGTGCACCACTCGATCGCGTACTCGCGTCAGACGCTCGGCTTCGAGTTCTCCCAGGACGAGCAGGAGATCCTGAAGGGCGCGATCCATCCGCTCGTCCGCACGATTCCGCGCTCGAACCGCCGCTCGCTCTACGTCGCCTCGCACGCGGCGCGGATCATCGACTGGCCCGTCCCCGAGGGGCGGCTCCTCCTCCGGGATCTCATCGAGCACGCGACTCAGCCGCGGTTCGTGTACCGCCACGCCTGGCGCGTCGGCGACCTGGTGATCTGGGACAACCGCGCCACGATGCACCGCGCGCGGCCGTTCGACGACACGAAGTACCGCCGCGAGCTCCGTCGCGTGACGACCCTCGACATCGCCGAGCCCGCGCCCGCCGCGGGCCGCGCCTGACCCCGCAGCCTACCCCGCCGCCGCGACCTCGACGAAGCAGGAGTTGAAGGCGCTCGCGCCCGCCGCCGAAGCGCGATCCGCGACGAGCACGTTGGCGCAGCCGCGCGTGTCCTGACCGCCCGCGTCGGGCGTGAACCAGGCGCCCTCCCGGATCGAGACGACGCCCGGCGCGATCCGGTCGGTCACGCAGGCGGGCAGGACGGTGGCGCCCCGCTCGTTGAAGACGCGGACCCGGTGGCCGTCGCGGATGCCGCGGGCAACGGCGTCGCCCGGGTGGATCCAGACGTCGTCCCGGTCGGCGCGCGCGAGGATCGGCTGGTTGTCGTGGATCGAGTGGGTCCGCGCCCGCGACTTCGGCGTGAGGAGCCGCAGCGGATGGCGCGTGTCGATCGCGTCCGGGAGCCACGTCGGGATCGGCGGAATCGACCCGAGGCCGTAGGGATCGGGGTCGGCGGCCAGGCGCGTCGAGTAGATCTCGATCCGGCCCGACGGCGTCGAGAACGGATGACGCTCCGGATCGCGGATCTCACGGGCGAAGGCAACGGCGTCCTCGGGCGCGGGCAGGCGCGCGACCCCCTGCTCGCGAAACGCGTCGAAGTCGTCGATCGCGTCACAGGTCAGCTCGCGCAGCCACTGCTCCTCGGTCTTGTCGTTGTATCCCGCGATGCCGAGCCGGCCGGCCAGTGCGGTGCAGATGTCGAGGTCGTTCCGGCACTCGCCCACCGGCTCGATGGCCTGCTTCATGAAGATGGCGTAGTGGCCGGCACCCGCCCAGGGTGTGTGGACGTCGTTGCGCTCCCAGAACGTCGTGGCCGGCAGCAGGATGTCGGCGTAGCGCGCCGTCGGCGTGACGAAGTGATCGTGGACGACCATGAACTCGAGCCGTTCGGCGGCGGCAACGATCTTGTTGACGTTGGGCAGCTGGTTGAAGAGATCGCCGGCGGCCGAGTAGATCATCTTGACGTCCGCCGGGTAGCCGCCCGCCCGGCCCCGCGCAAG
>JBGQEL010000092.1:0-16304 GCA_041496385.1 Methylomirabilia bacterium
CGTCCCGACTCGCTGCAGCGCGGCCGCGACCTCCTTCGCCACCGTCATCAGGTCCCGCCAGAGGGCGGAGCGCTTCGTCAGTTCATCCCGCGCCACCTCCGCCGCGCGCTCGATCCGGGCGACGCCGGCCTGCAGGCGCTCGACGTGGTCCTTCTTGAGGACCGGGACCTCGATGCGCTTGGGGGATGCCGCCGGCGCGACACGGTGTTGCGCATCCTGCAACTTTCTTTGCAGATCCTGCACCTGGCGGCGCAGCTCCCGCGGATCCTCCGCCTTCGCCCGCTCGATCGTCGCGGCCATCTTTGTCTTCAGAGCGCCGAGGTCAACGTCGGCGAGCGTCGCCGGCGGCCGCGGACTGGCGCTCGCGGTCGGCGTCGCCCCCGAATCGAACGTCGCGCGCCGGCGAAACCGGACGCGCACCATCTTCTTCAGGAAGTGCGGCGACCAGACCCACGCCTCGCCGTCCTCGAGGCTTGGGAGCGTCGCCAGCAGCGCCTCGCCTTGGTGGTGATACTTGACCCACTCGCGGATCGCGGCGATGTCCTGCGGGCCCGTCGTCCGCATCGGGATGAGCGTCTGGACCTGGGTGAGCACGTTCTTGTTGAGCACGGCACTCCGCTGGGTGATGAGCGTGCAGCCGAGCCCGCGCGCGCGGCCGCGCCGGACGATGTTCTCCCAGGCGCGCAGCAGGAACGGCTCGTCGCGCCCCATCGGCTTCTGCGGGATGTAGTCGTCGGCCTCCTCGAGGAAGAGATGCAGCGGGTGCTCGTTGCGCTGGTAGAGGCGGCGCGCGAAGTCGAGGAGGAACTGCTTTTTCGCGCCCTCGCTCTCGAAGTCGGAAAGATCCAGCACGCAGGAGAGCCGCTGGTCCACGACCAGGTCGGCGACGAGCTGGCCGCCGCCGCGCTCGAGAGGCACGTCGCCGCGGCGCCCGCCGAAGATCGGGACCGCGAGCCCGGGCCCCTTGCCGTCCGCGGAGGACCGCAGCCCCCACCAGGCGCGCACCGGGTCGATCACGACAAAGGGCAGCTTCGCCGCGAACATCTCCTCGGCCATCACGGCCGCCGCGTTGCTCTTGCCGGCGCCGCGCGCGGCGAGGATCCCGAACGTCTCGGTGACGGCTGCGAGTGAAAGCTCGAGCTCGGCGGCGAGGCGGAGCTTCATCGGCGGCTCAGACGCCGCCGGCGGGGTCTCGGCTGCTGCACGAGCACCGTGATCTTCGACGTCGGCAGTTCCCCGAGGATCATGCCCATGACCTCGATGGCCACCAGCCCGGTCCGGGTATTCCTCAGGGCGCGGCTGAGGACTCGCTCCGCCGCCGCCTGACCTCCCTTCGACAGCACGGCGTGCACGACCTTCCGGAGCAGTGTCTCGAGGTGCCTCGCGGGCACCGTCACGTAGTCGCGTTGACGTTTCTTCGGCGTGGCGCTCACCAAGAGTGCTTCCTCCCTGCGGCGCGCAGTGGCGCCAGGAGCGACGATCGGTCAGATCGGGCTACCAGCACACTCCGCGTTCCCGCCGCGGACGAGGCGCTGGCGGGGAGCGGCCAAGGTTTCAGAGTCAGAGGCGCACCGGCGGTCACGTGGAGACCTCCGCGTACTCGAACGAAATCGCGGCAAGGCGCGTGAGCGTATCATCGGACCGCATTCCTCGACGAGATCGGCTCACTGCGGCTCGACCTCCAGACGAAGCTCCTGCGCGCGCTGCAGGAGCGCGAGATCGAGCGGCTCGGCGGCCTGCGCACGATCCCCATCGACGTGCGCGTGCTCGCGGCGACGAACGTTAATCTGAAATCGGCGATCCGGGCGCGCGAGTTCCGGGAAGACCTCTACTACCGTCTCCACGTCGTCCCCATCCACGTGCCGCCGCTCCGCGAGCGCCGCGAGGACATCGCGCGGCTCGTCGACCACTTCGTGGGCAAGACCGCGCGCGAGTGCCGCCGCGACGTGCGCGGCGTGTCGGTGGGCGCGCTCGAGGTGCTCACGCGCTACGACTGGCCCGGCAACGTGCGCGAGCTGGAGAACGTCATCTACCGTGCGGTCGTGCTGGCGCGGAACCCGGTCATCCAGCTCCAGGACGTGCCGCTCGAGGTCGCGATTCCCGAGACGGGCGCGCGCCTCGCCGAGGACACGGGGCCACCGCTGCGCGAGGCGATGGGCCAGTTCGAGCGGCAGTACATTCTGCGCGTGCTCGAGCGCGTCGGCTGGAACGTGAGCCGCGCCGCGCGGGAGCTCGGCGTGCACCGCAACACCATCCTCGCCAAGCTGTCCGGCTGGGGCATCCACCGCCCCGCGAGCGCCGACGGGCGCAGCCTGTCGCTGTAGAATCGCGCCTCCGTCTCGGAGCGCCCGTCCACGCAGCGAGACGCGTCGCCCGCCGCTGGAACGAGTCCCTTTCGCGCTCCACCGCGCCCGCCCGCCGAGCCGGACGAGCGGTCAGCTCGCGGCGAGCAGTGCGTACATGACACGCCAGAGCGCCAGGAAGTCGCGCGCGTCCTGCCAGCGCGCCGGGCCGCCGCCCTCGACGTGGTCCAGGACGCCGACCAGCACCAGCGTCGTCCGCTCCGGGCGCGCCGCCGCCAGCCGCAGGCTTTCGGTGTAAGGGACCGCGCGGTCGCCGCGGCCGTGGACAAGGACGAGCGGCGCCCGGATGTCGCGTGCGACGGAGAGCGGCGAGAGCGCCTCGAGCTGGCGCCGGAGCTCGGGCGCCAGGTCGGCCAGGACGCGCGCGGCGCGCGCGGGGTCGGCCGCCTCCAGCTCGGTGCGGGCCGGTGCCTCGAGCAGGTCGGCGTTGGCGCGGACGAACGCCCGGACCAGCTCGGGGTCGTGCAAAACGACGCCGCGGGCGTCGCCGAACGCGTAGGCGCCGGTCAGCCAGAAGCGGAGCACCTCGAGCGCCGAGGCGTAGCCGCCCAGGCTCAGGATGGCGCTCACGCGATCGCGCACGCGCGGATCGGCCGCGGCGAGCAGCGCCGGCCCCACCCCCACGCTCACGCCCAGGAGCGTGACGGAGCCCGGCCGCGCCGCGAGAGTCGCGACGACCGCCGCGACGTCGTCGGCGCGCAGCCGGCCGCGGGTGAGGCCGGGAACCGTTGGCACCGCCACGTCAAACCCGGCGCGCGCGAGAAGGGTCGCGGCCTCACGCACGCGCGGGTCGTCCTTGCCCTCGGGCGTGAAGCCGTGGACGAGCACCAGCGCGGGCGCCCGGCCGAACCCCGCGGGGACGTACCGGTCCACCGCCGCGCCGGCCACGGCCAGGGGCTCGCGAGCCGGCGGTGAGGTGAGCGCGGTCAGCGGGGCGGGATGGCCCCCCGTCAGAAACTCCGCGAGGAAGGCGCCAGCCAGGAGCATGGTGCGCCCGGCGCGGACGACGGGCACGGCGAGGAGCAGGGCCAGGAGGAGACCGGCGAGCCGGGCTACTTCCGGTTGACGCACTTCACGAGGCGCCACCCGTTGAACATGTTCACCTTCGCGACCAGCTCGGGCTCGAAACCCACCTGCGCCAGCAGCGGCGCCAGCGCGAGGTTCGATTTCCAGCCGAGCCGCGTGCAGACCGGGGCGACGAGATCCTCGAGCCAGCCCATCACCCGGCGCTCGCTGCGGAAGTGGTTCAGGATGACGATGATGCCGCCCGGCTTCACCACGCGCCGCATCTCGCGCAGCACCGCGACGGGATCCGGGACCGCGGAGATCGTGTAGGTCGCGAGCGCCCGGTCGAATTCGTTGTCGCCGAAGTCCATCGACGTGGCGTCCATGACCTTGAGCGTCACGTTGGGCATCGTGAGCGTCTGGACGCGCTCGACCGCCTTGTCGAGCATCTCCTGGGAGAGATCGATGCCCGTGAGCCGGCTGGTCGCGGAATAGAGCGGCAGATTCAGCCCCGTCCCGATGCCCACCTCGAGCACGGAATCGCTCCGCTCGAGGTCGAGGTGCCTGACGGCCGCCGCGCGACCCGGGGCGAAGATCCAGTCGAAGACGAAGTCGTACACCGGCGCGTACAGCTCGTAGGCGCGCTGGACCTGCCGCTTCTCCAACGCCGCGTCCACTCAGGCTCCTCCAGATCTTTCGACTTGAGGCCGGCCCGCACCGGACGAAACCGCGTGCATTCTACTCGGTGCGAGCGGGCGTTGCCAAGAGGGTAGTGAGCTCAGAGCAGGAACCGGATCAGGAGCGTCGCCAGGCCCAAAAACGAAAAGAATCCGAAGACATCGGTAAACGTCGTGATGATCACGCTAGACGCGATCGCGGGGTCGATGCGGAACGTCCTGAGCGCGATCGGGATGAGCGTGCCCACCACCGCGGCGACGAGCATGTTGAAGACGAGCGCCAGGCCGAGGATGAGCGCGAGCAGGACCTGGCCCTTCCAGATGTAGGCGATCGCGGCGATGACGAGGCCGTTGGCCGCGCCCGTCGTGAGGCCGAGCCAGACCTCCTTCCAGAGCACGCGCCGGAGCACGCTCGACGTCATGTCCCCGAGCGCGATCCCGCGCACAACGATAGTGGCCGTCTGGGTCGTGCCGATGCCGCCCATGGAGGCGACGATCGGCATGAAGACCGCCAGCGTGGCGAGCGAGCGGATGGACGACTCGAAGAGGCCGATCACCGAGGCGGCGAGCACGGCCGTCCCGAGGTTGATCAGCCGCCAGACCAGCCGCCGCACGAAGACGCTCTGCGGCGGGTCGAGCACGGTCTCGTCGCCGGCGACGCCGCCGAGGCGCTGGATGTCCTCGGTGGCCTCCTCGCGGAGGACGTCGAGGACGTCGTCGACGCCGATCGTGCCGAGGAGCCGGCGGTTCTGGTCCACCACGGGAACCTGGATCAGGTTGTAGTGCTGGACGAGGCGCGCGACCTCCTCCTGGTCGGTGTCCACGGTGACGCTCTCCACGTCCTCCGTGCGGATCGCGCGGATCGGGGTCGCCGGCTCGGCGGCGAGCAGGCGGTGCAGGGGGACGAGCCCGACCAGATGCTCGTGGTCGTCGACCACGTAGAGGTAGAAGGCGCCGTCGCCGGTCTTGGCCTTGCGGATGTGCTCGAGCGCCTGCGCGACCGTCGCCTGCTCGTGGACCGCGACGAGCTCGCGCGACATGAGCCGGCCCGCCGTGCCCTCGCGGTACTCCAGCAGCTCCTGGACCTCCTCGGCCTTGTCCTCCTCCATGAGGTCGAGGATCTCCTCGGCCTGCTCCTTCGGAAGCTCCTCGACGACGTTCACCACGTCGTCGCTGGACATCCGGTCGAGCGCGCGGGACACCTCGGCCTCGTCGAGCGAGCCGACCAGCTCGCGCAGGACCGGGTCGTCCAGCTCCGCGAGCACCGCGCCGGCGTGCTGGGGGGTGAGGAGGCGGAAGACGCGCACCTGGTCGTCCACCGGGAGCTCGCGGATGACGCGCGAGAGGTCGGCCGCGTGGGCCTCCTCGAGGACGTTGGCGAGCCGCTCGTCCCGGCCGCCGCCGAGCAGCTCCTTGATCGACTCGCTCAGGCGACCGGTCTCTTCCATCAGGCGCCGAACTTGGTCAGCCGGAGCGCGTTCGCCATCACGAGCGGCATGAGGTGGTGGGAGGGGATCACGCCGAGCGAGCCCGCCGTGCACGCCCGCTCGCTGAACTGGGCGACCCCGTCGGCGCCGCAGTAGCGGCTCCAGAGGAGCGCGGGCACCGGCTGCCAGCCGTGCCCGGCGAGCACCGACGGCGTCGCGTGATCGCCCGTGACGACGAGCACGTCGGGTCCGAGCGCCCGGATCTCGGGGACGAAGGCGTCGAGACGCTCGAGCGCGGCGACCTTCGCGTCGAAGTCGCCGTCCTCGCCCGCCTTGTCGGTGTCCTTGTAGTGGAGGAAGAAGAAGTCGTACGCCTCCCAGTGCTCGCGGAGCGTCGCGACCTCCTCGGCGAACGTGCCCCCGGTCTTGAGCACCTCCATGCCGACCAGCTTCGCCAGCCCGCGGTACATCGGGTAGGCTGCGATCGCCGCGGCGCGCAGGCGGAAGATCTCGGGAAAGCGCGGGAGCCTCGGGAGCTGATCGAAGCCGCGCAGGAGGACCATGTTGGCGGGCGCCGCGTCGGCGAGCCGGCGCCGGGCTTCGGCGACGAAGGCGTTCACGCGCTGGGCCGTCGCCTTCGCCTTCGGCTCGAGCGGCTTGACGGGCAGCGGCGGCTTGCCGAGCTGCTGCGGGTCGGTCTCCGACAGACGCCCCGAGAGCCCCCCGCCCTTGCCCCGGCCGCGCAGCACCAGGACGAAGCGGTGCTCCTTCACCGGCTCGACGAAGAGCTCGACGCCCGGCAGCCGGATCCCGCGCAGGCGCTCGGTGAGCTTGACGCACGTCTCGGTCGTGATGCGGCCGGCCCGCCGGTCGCTGATCAACCCCTTGGCGTCGACGGTGCAGAAGTTCCCGCGGGCGGCGACGTCGCCCGCGCGCAGGTCGAACTCGATGCCGAGCGACTCGAGGACGCCGCGCCCCACCTGGTAGCGGATCGGGTCGTAGCCGAAGAGGCCGAGGTGGCCCGGGCCGCTCCCCGGCGTGATGCCGGGCGCGACGTGGCGGATCAGGCCGCACGCCGCCGCGCCGGCGAGCGCGGACAGGTGCGGCAGGCGCGCGGTCTCGAGCTCGGACCGCCCGGTCTCGGGGCGAGGAAGGCCGCCCAGCCCGTCGAGCGAGAGCACGACGATCTTGGTCGTGTTGTCGATGACGAGCGGGGCGATCAGCTCGAGCATGCCGGCGCTCAGGCGTCCTTGACCGGATTCTCGAGCGTGCCGAGCCCGGTGATCTCGAGCCGGCACACGTCACCGGGCTGCAGGAACACGGGCGGCTTGCGGGCGAAGCCCACGCCCGGCGGCGTGCCGGTCGCGATGAGGTCTCCGGGCGATAGCGTCATGAGCCCCGAGAGATAGCTCACGATGTAGCGGACGTCGAAGATGAAGGTCTTCGTGGTGCCGGCCTGCATCTGCTTGCCGTTCACCCAGAGCTTGAGGTCGAGCGCATGCGGGTCGCGGATCTCGCTCCCATCGGCGATATACGGCCCGACCGGCGCGAACGTCTCGGGGATCTTGCCGGCCATCCACTGGCTGCCGATGAACTGGAAGTCGCGCGCGCTGACGTCGTTGATGATCGTGTAGCCCCAGACGTAGTCGAGCGCCTGTTCCTTGGTCACGTAGCGCGCCGTGCGGCCGATGACGACGCCCAGCTCCACCTCCCAGTCGAGCTGGTTCGAGCCCCGCGGGCGCAGGATGGGCTCGCCCGGGTCGAGGATCGCGTTCGCCCACTTGGCGAAGATCGGCGGCTCCTTGGGGATGGGCTGGTTGGCCTCCGCCGCGTGATCTCGGTAGTTGAGGCCGATGCAGATGAACTTCCCGGGGTCGGTGATGGGCGCCAGGAGCCGGGCGTTCGACGCCGGGACGGTGACCCACTCGGTGATCCCGGCGATCGCGTCCTGGGTGGCGGCGCCGCCTTCGAGGAAGGCGCGCGTGCTTTGGGGCAGAAGCGCGGCGGCGATCTCCTCGGCCCGCACCACGCCGCGGCGCGTCAGGGTTGCTGCGAGCGATGCCTGGAGGTCCGCGACACGGTCGCCCCGGAGGGCGCCGAGACGCGGGGACTGGCCATTGGTGGAGAAACGAACGAGCTTCATGAGCGGGAGCCCTCCCGGGAGAGAAATTAGTGGCCAATTATAGCCCCTTCCGAGGCGCTAGGTGCCACCGGGGGCGGTGCGCTATACTTTTTTTCCCCGAGGAGTGACGCGGGGCAAAGCCAGGAGGCACCTGATGAAGCTGCTTGCCCGATCCCTCGCGCTCGTGGTCGTGGTTTCGTTCCTGCTCGGAGGGCCGCTCGCGCCCTTGGCGGCCGCACAGCAGCAGCCCCCGATGATGCAGGACCAGATGAAGACGGGCCAGCCCGACGACACGAACGCGTACGACGTCGGCGCGGGCATCGCGAACATCGCCTACGTGCCGGGCAAGGCCCTCGTCTGCGGTGCCGGGGTCCTGGTCGGCGGCGTCCTGATGCTACTCACCCTCGGCAGCGCCTACAAAGCTGCGGCGGCGACCGGCGAGGACGGCTGCGGTGGCAAATGGGTCCTGCGGGGCGACGACCTCCGCCCGTCGAGGATGATCGAGGACCAGGAGCGGCCCAGCCAATACTAGATCCGTCCGACTGAACGCGTGGTGCCGCGCGCGGGCGAGCCCCACCTGACGCGCGCGCCACGCTGGGTCGTCGGCGTCCTGTTCTCCGTGCTGCTGGCGGCGTTCGCCGCCGGCATCTGGGGCACGATCCTCCGTCCGGCCGCCTACGAGGTCCGCGGCACCCTGGCCGCGCGCCCGGCCTCCAACCTGATCCTCGTCAACCACGACCCGGTGGAAGGGCTCGGCATGGGCTCGATGGAGCTCATGGCGATCTTCGGCGAGCCAGCCCTGCTCGACGCGGCCGACGTGAAGCCCGGCGACCGCGTGCGTCTCGCCGTCCGCCGCGAGGCGGATCGGCTCGTCCTGCTGCGAATCGAGAAGATCGGCTAGCGCTTGCGGGCGAGGCCGCGCACGTACGCCACCAGCTCCCGGATGTCGTCGTCCGTGAGCGCGGCGCCGAACGCCGGCATCCCCGGGCGACCGATGGGCGCCCCGCCGTGCTTGATCAGGTCGAAGAGATACTGATCGCTTTCGCGCCCGGTCCGGTCGGGGTCCGCGAGGTCGCCGGGCCGGACCAGAAAGAGGGTCGCCCGCCAGGAGCCGTGACCGTCGGCGCCGTGGCACCCGGCGCAGAGCGCGACGAAGACCCGCTCGGGCCGCGGAGCGCCCGGGCGAGGCCCGGGCGTGTCCAGGACCCAGGCGAGTCCCCCGGCAAGGAAGCCGAGAAAGGCGACGGCCAGGGCCAGAACGACCAGGGGACGGAGGGGGCGGCGCATGGCGGCGAGAATAGCACCAGGGCGGGCCCGAGCTGTCTTGACAGGAAATCGGGCTTGACAAGTCGGCATGTAAATGGGTAAAGAGGTTAACCTTTTCTGTTGAACTCGATCCGACCATGACCAGCAAGGAGGCGTTCATGAGTGACTCCCGGGTTACCGAAACTTTCCGCCAGAGCCTGAGCCGCCGGAGCTTCATCAAGATTGGCAGCGCCGGAGTCGCGGGAGGCTCGCTGCTGACGATGCTGGACGCCCGCCAGGCGCCCGCCCAGATCAAGGGCACCAGTCTGAGGATGCTGAAGTGGAGCCATTTCGTGCCGGCCTACGACACGTGGTTCGACGACTTCGCCAAGAAGTGGGGTGAGAAGAACGGGGTCAAGGTGCGCGTGGACCATATCCCGCACCTCGAGCTGCCGGCGCGCTACGCGGCCGAGTTCGCCGCCGGCGCCGGGCACGACCTGATCTACTACGTCGGCCAGATCCTCACGGGCCAGTACTACAAGAACCTGGTGGACCTGTCGGACATCGCCAACACGCTCGGCAAGAAAAACGGCGGCTGGATGGAGAGTTCGAAGAGCGCCGCGCAGGTCGCGGGCGTCTGGTACGCCGTGCCTGACTTCTTCATCTCGATCCCGGTGCTCTGGCGCAAGGACCTGTTCGAATCCGTCGGCCGGCCGGCGCCCAAAACGTGGGACGACCTCCGGACCGCGGCGCGCCTGCTGAAAGCCAAGGGCCACCCGACCGGGATGCAGTTCTCGCACTGCAACGACGCCAACCACAACTGGCGCGCCCTCATGTACTCCTTCGGCGTGAAGGAGACCGACCCCTCCGGCCAGAACGTCACGCTCGACTCCAAGGAGATGCGCGAGGCGCTCCGCTTCGGCAAGGCCCTCTACGAGGAGGGCATGACCCCCGAGGTCTTCTCCTGGGACGACGCTTCCGACAACCGCTTCCTCGCCTCGGGCGTGGGCTCCTGGATCCACGACGCGATCTCGGCGTTCCTCACGACCAAGGACACGAACCCCAAGGTGTTCGAGCAGACCTTCGTGCTCGACGAGGCGGCCGGCCCGGGCGGGAAGTGGAACGTGGGCGAGCCCAACGTGTGGGCCGTCTGGAAGTTCTCGAAGAACGTGCCCGCGGCCAAGGAGTTCATCATGGCGATCTCCGAGAATCAGAAGGAGGCCATGACGGCGAGCCGCGGCTACAACATGCCGTTCCTGCGCGACCAGTACAAGAAGCCGATGCCGATGCTCGGCAACGACCCGAAGCTGTCGGTGCTCCAGGAGCAGGACAAGATCACGGCCTTCTTCGGCTACCCGGGGCCGATGTCGCCCGCGGCCCAGGAGGTCCTGACCACGTTCATCGTTCCCGACATGTTCACGCGAGTGGCGCGCGGTGCCGACATCGAAGAGACCATGAAGTGGGGTGTCGGCGAGGTCCGGCGCATCCACGGGAAGCACAAAGCCTCCTAGACGCATGTCGGAGTTGCCCGCGGCCGGGAGTCCGCGGCCTCATGCCTCGCTCTCGGTAGCGGTCGGCGGACGGGTGGGGGTGACGTCCTGGTGGCGCACCCCCACCGCGCGCCGCTATCTGTTCGGCTACACGCTGATGACGCCGGCCGTCCTCTACGTGGGGCTGCTGGTCGGCGTGCCGTTCCTGTTCTCGCTCTATCTCTCGCTGTCGGACGCCTCGGTCGGCGATCCCGTCGCGCGGTTCGTCGGGCTCGAGAACTTCAAGGCCGCGCTCGAGAACGCCGGCTTCTACGCGGCCCTGCGCAACACGCTGGTCTTCACCATCGGCGCCGGCCTCATGAAGGGCCTGCTCGGCACGACGCTCGCCTTCCTGCTCATCCAGCCGTTCAAGGGCCGGCGCGTCGTCCGCGCGCTCATCGTCATTCCGTTCACGATGCCGATCGCGGTCGCCGTGCTCGGCTGGAAGTGGATGTTCGACTCCCAGTTCAGCGTCATCAACTGGGCGCTGAGCCGGCTGCACCTCATCGGCGGCTACGGCTCGCCCGACTGGCCCGTATGGCTCGGCCAGCCCGGCCTGGCGCTCTTCGCGGTGATGTTCGTCAACGTCTGGCGCGGCTTCCCGTTCAGCGCGATCGTGCTGCTGGCGGGCATGACCTCGGTGGCGCCGGAGATCCTCGAGGCCGCGAAGGTGGACGGCGCGAGCTTCCTGCAGCGGTTCCGCAAGATCATCGTGCCGATGATCGCGCCCATCCTCTTCATCGGCACCGCCTTCGACACGGTGTTCACGCTCTCCGACCTGTCGATTGTCTACCTCCTGACCAACGGCGGCCCGGACGGCGCCACGGAGATCCTGCCGACGCTCGCCTACAACACCGGCATCCGGGCGGGCGCCCTCGGTCGGGGCGCGGCGATTTCGCTGTTCCTGTTCCCGCTGCTGCTGCCGGCCATGGTCATCCTGCTGCGCACGCTCCGCCGGAGACAGTACTGATGGCGACGGTCGTCCCGGCGCCGACCTACGGGACGGCCCGCAGCCGGCGCTCCAAGGAAACGCGGCGCCATGCGCTCATCTACCTCGGGCTCGTCCCGTTCCTCGTCCTCGCCGTGTTCCCGATCTTCTGGATGCTGATCACCGCGCTCAAGCAGGAGCCCGACCTCTACCGGATGGACGCCGTGCCCTTCTGGTTCCACCTGCCGCCGACGTGGAAGAACTTCGATTTTCTCTTCCACCGGACGTCGTACGGGGACTGGATCATCAACACCATGTCCATCTCGTTCTGGGTCTCGGCGATCACGCTGCTCACGGCCGTGCCCGCGGGCTACGCGCTCGCGCGCCTGCGTCTGCCCTTCGCCGAGAACCTCGGCATCGCGATCTTCATGACGTACCTGGTGCCCGCGATCATCCTGTTCATCCCGCTGGCGCGCGTGGTCTCCGTGCTCGACCTCCAGGACAGCTGGTGGTCGCTCGTCGCGGTCTACCCGACGTTCACCATCCCGTTCTGCACCTGGCTCCTGATGGGATTCTTCAAGACCGTGCCGTTCGAGATCGAAGAGGCCGCGATGCTCGACGGCTGTGGCCAGCTCGGCGCGCTCCTGCGGGTGGTGCTGCCGGTGAGCTGGCCGGGAGTCATCACGTCCATCATCTTCTCGTTCACGCTCTCGATGCAGGACTTCCTCTACTCGCTCGCGTTCGTCTCGATCTCGGAGGAGAAGCCGGTGCCGCTCGGCGTGGCGACGGAGCTGATCCGCGGCGACGTGTACTTCTGGGGCTCGCTCATGGCCGGCGCCCTGCTGGTCGGCGTCCCCGTGGCGATCGTCTACAACCTGTTCCTCGACAAGTTCATCTCGGGCATCACTGGAGCGGCGATCAAGTAAGCGGAATGCCACAGGCATTCGGGGGGACTCATCGATGAGACTCAAGGGTATCGTCGCAGTCGTCGTCGGGCTGTTCATCGTCGCCGGCGGCGCGCAGGCGCAGTACAGCGGCCCGGGCATCGCGCCCGCGCAGGCGCAGGGCGCCAAGCCGCCGGAGCCGAAGGGCGTCACGAGCCGGGGCCTCGTCGGCTCCACGGGCGCGATCGCCGCGGTCGGTCTGAGCGTGCCCGCCGCGCTGAGCGGGCAGATCATCGAGCTCGCGGCGGGCAGGCAGACGGGGCAGCAGCGCAACCTCGTCCCGTCGTTTCTCTACGTGCTCGAGGGCACCATCGTGATCGACACCCAGGGCGGGCCGATCAGCGTGTCCGGGGTGCAGTACCACGGCGAGGGCCAGGCGTACGCGGGGCCGGCGGGGCTCTGGTACAACGTGACCAACACGAGCCCGAAGCCCGCACGCTTCCTCCTCCTCTTCGTCGCCGCTCCGGGCGCGAAGACGTGGGAGCCGTTCACTCCCGACGACTAGCATGCGTCGGCGGGTTCCCGTCGCGCTCGTCGCGATCCTGGCGCTCGCCTGGGGCGCCCCGACGGCGCCGCCGCGCGCCCAGGGTGTCGTGGAGGTGGTGGCGACCGGTGTGTCCAGGCCCCTCCAGCTCGTCTGGGACGGGCGATTTCTCGTGGTGCTGAGCCCGAGCGCGCGCGGCGACTCGGCGGGCGAGATTCACCGTGTTCCGGTTGACGCGGACGCGCCCACCGACCTCTCACGTCAGGCTCGGGTGCGGATTCCGTTCGCCGACCGCGCGGCGGCGACGCTCGGCAGCCTGGCCCTCGACCCGGCATCGGGCGATCTCTTCCTGGGCGAGGAGAACGGCACCCGTATCTGGCGGCTCACAACCGACGAGCGGCTCACCCTCTACGCCACGGGCCTGCGGCGGCTGGCCGGCGGCAGCACGCTGGTGTTCGATCGGGTCGGGCGCCTGGTGGTCGTGGACTACGCCGACCCGTATCTCTCGTCGCCCGACGATCGGCCGCCCCCCGGCCTCGATCAGCTCCGGGAGGAGGACTACCGCGGGCCGCTCGTCTTCCGCCTCACCCTGGACCCGACGCTCCCGCTGCCACGACGGGTGGGAAAGCTGTCCCCGCTGTTCCCGCGTGCCTGGGGCGGGCGGGCCGGCGGCGGCATGCTCCCGCACCTGATCTCCGTGGCGCCGCTCCCGCACGACGAGATGCTCTTGCTGGCGTCGAACGGCGAGCTCTACCGGCTCTCGAGCGACGGCGGCTTCGGCCTCTTCGCGCGCCTGCCCCGCGGGCAGTACAACCGCATCAACATGGTGGTCGCGCCCGACGGGGCGATCTTCGTGAGCGGCGGCTTCCACGTGGGGCGCGTGTTCCGCGTCGCGCCCGACGGCGGCGTCTCGGTGGTCGCCAGCGGCCTCGCCGACCCGGCGGGCATCGCGCTCGACGGCCGCGGCGCCCTCTACGTCGCCGAGTCTGCGCTCCACCGCATCGTGCGCGTCCGCGCGCAGTGAGGCCGCGCGCCGCCGCGACCCGCCGTCACTCGCTCAACAGCCGGTAGCCGACGCCGGGCTCGGTCAGCAGGTAGCGGGGCTGGGCGGGGTCCTTCTCCAGCTTGCGCCGCAGGTGCGCCATGTAGACGCGGAGGTAGTGGGACTGGCTCTCCGCGTTCGGCCCCCAGACCTCGCGCAGAAGCTGCCGATGGGTGACGACCTTGCCGGCGTAGCGGATGAGCGTGGCCAGGAGCCGGTACTCGATCGGCGTCAAGTGCACCTCGGCGTCCTGGATCAGGACGCGGCGGCGGCCGAGATCCACGTGGAGGTCGCCGACCGTCATCGTCGACTCGACCGATTCCTGGTCCACGCGCGAGCGGTGGCGCAGGGCGACGCGCATCCGGGCGAGCAGCTCGCCGACCCCGAAGGGCTTGCTCAGGTAGTCGTCGGCGCCGGCGTCCAGCGCCGCGACCTTGTCAGGCTCCTGACCGCGCGCCGAGAGGACGATGATCGGGACCGCGCTCCACTCCCGGAGCCTCCGGATGACTTGCAGTCCGTCGATATCCGGCAGCCCGAGGTCCACGATGACGACGTCCGGCTGCCGGCTCGCGGCCTCGATGAGGCCGTCCTCGCCCGTGCCGGCCTCGAAGACGCGGTAGCCCTGCCCGCCGAGCGCCGCGCGCAGGAACTTGCGGATTTGCGGCTCGTCCTCGATGACGACGACGGCGGGCTCAGCCATCGGCCGGCGACGGCGGCTGGCCCGTGATGGGCAGGGTGAACAGGAACGCGACGCCGCCGCCCGGCAGGTTCTGGGCCCAGATCCGGCCGCCGTGGGCGCGCACGACGCCCTGGCAGATCGCGAGCCCGAGCCCGGCGCCCCGGCCGTCCCCCGGCTGTCCTCGGTAGAACTTCTCGAACACCCGGTCCTCCTCGCCGCGCGGCAGACCGGGCCCGTGGTCCGCGACCTCGACGGTGGCGGCGCGGTCGGTCGCGGTCGCGATGATGTCGATCGGGCTGCCGGATGGCGTGTACTTGATCGCGTTGTCGAGGAGGTTGACGAGCACTTGCTCGACGAGCACGTCGTCCATGGGCACCAGCGGCAACTCGGGCGGCACCCGGGTGGTGACGCGCCGGGTGCCGAGCCGCTTGCCGATGCGGCCGAGCGCCGCGCCGATGACCTCCTCCAGCGAATGCCAGTCCCGCTTCAGCTCGAGGGCGCCCGATTCGAGCCGCGTCATCTCGAGCAGGTTCTGGACGAGGCGGTTCAGGCGCTCGCCCTCGTCGCGCACCGACTCGAGCAGCTCACGACGCGTCTGCTCGTCGAGTCGCGAGCCGTTCTCGAGGATCGTGCTGACCGCCCCGGTGATCGTGGCGAGCGGCGTCCGGAGGTCGTGCGAGACCGAGCTGAGCAGCGAGTTGCGCAGCCGCTCCGTCTCGATCCGGACCAGCGCTTCCTGGGCCTCGTCGGCGAGCCGCGCCCGCTCGATGGCGAGCGCGGTCTGGTTGGCGAACGTCTCGAGCTGGTGGAGCTGCTCCGGTGCGTCCAGGGCGTGGCGGTCGGCGGGGCGGACGCCGAGCACGCCCACCGGTCCGCGCGGCGCGATCAGCGGCAGATAGAGCGCGGAGGCGCCGGGCAGCGTCGTCGTGCCGAGCCCGGCGAGCTGCCGATGCTCGTAGACCCACCGGGCGACACCGAGCTCGTTACCGTCCAGCGAAGACTGACCGCCGCTCCAGGGAACGAGGCCGCCGTCGGCGCCCGGCAGCAGCACGACCACCTGGCTCTTGAAGACCTCGCCGAGGTGCCGCACGGCGATCTTCAGCAGCTCGTCCACGCCTCGCGTGCTCGCCAGCTCCCGGCTCATCGCGTAGAGCGCCGCCGTCCGCTCCTCGCGGCCGCGGGCGGTCGACGCCTGGGTGCGGACGCGGACGGTCAGGCCGCTGATCACGAACCCCACGACCAGCATCACCGCGAAGGTGAAGACGTGCCGCGCGTCGGAGACCGCGAACGTGAAGTACGGCGGCACGAAGAAGAAGTCGAGCGCGGCAACGCTGAGGACCGACGCCAGCGCCGACGGACCGCGGCCGCGGCGCATCGCGACCCCGACGATCCCGAGCAGGTACGCCATGATCAGGTCGGCCAGCTCGAAGAGCGGGAACATGAGCCACGCCACGCCCGTCGTGAGGGCCACGATCGCCACGGCGAGCCCGTAGGCCGGCCAGTCGATCGGCAGCTCCCGCCGGCGGACGGGCGCGAGCGGGGCGGCGTCCTCGCGCCCGCCGCTGACGACCTCGATGTCGATGTCGCCGCTGCCCTGGACGAGCGCGTCCACGATCGAGCCGATGAGGATGCGCTTCCAGAGCGCGCGCCGGGGCTTGCCCACGACGATCTTGCTCACGTTGCGGTCGCGCGCGAAGGCCAGGATCGCCTCGCTCATGGTCTGCCCGGGGAGGGTCACGGTTTCGGCGCCGAGCTGCTCGGCCAGCCGGAGCGTCTGCGTCACGCTCTCGCGCGCCGCGGCCGGCAGACGGAGCTGCGCCGGCGTCTCGACGTAGGCGACGATCCACGGAGCGCCGAGC
>JBGQEL010000093.1:0-16030 GCA_041496385.1 Methylomirabilia bacterium
GCCAGCTCGGCATCGCGCTGGCGCGCGGCGAGACGGCCGCGGCGGTCGAGCGCGAGACCCGGATGATCGCCGAGGGCGCGCGCACCGTGACGTCGGCGCTGGCGCTCGCTCGCCGGCACGGGGTGACGATGCCGATCTGCCTGGAGGTGGGCGCGGTCCTCTTCGAGGGCAAGGCGCCGGCCGACGCCGTCGCGTCGCTCCTCGAGCGGCCGCCGCGTCGCGAGGACCGCTAGGCATGCCCGAGCTCCGCAAGGATCCGGTCGTCGGCCGCTGGGTGATCATCTCGACCGAGCGCGCGAGCCGTCCCTCGGACTTCGTCTCGGCGCCGGTGCGGGCCAGGGGCGGCGCCTGCGTCTTCTGCGCGGGCAACGAGGCGAAGACGCCGCCCGAGATCCTCGCCGGACGCGGAGCCGGGAGTGGTCCGAACGAGCCCGGCTGGTCCTATCGCGTCGTGGCGAACAAGTTTCCGGCGCTGCGGATCGAGGGCGACCTCCAGCCGTCCGGCGAGGGGCTCTTCGACCGGATGAACGGCGTGGGCGCCCACGAGGTCGTGATCGAGACACCGGACCATGCGGCCTCCCTCGCGACGCTCGCGCCCGACGCCTTCGCCGACGTGCTGCTGGCCTTCCGGGATCGCATCGTGGACCTCAAGAAGGATCCCCGCTTCGAGTACGTCCTGGTGTTCAAGAACCACGGCGAGGCCGCCGGCGCCTCGCTCGAGCACCCGCACTCGCAGCTCATCGCCACGCCGATCATCCCCATCATGGTCGCCGAGGAGCTCGCGGGCTCGGCGCAGTACTACGCCATGAAGGAGCGTTGCGTGTGGTGCGATATCGTGCGCCAGGAGCGGCGCGAGGGGCGCCGGCTGGTCCTCGAGACAAACGGCTTCGTGGCCCTCGCGCCGTTCGCGCCGCGGTTTCCCTTCGAGACGTGGGTGCTCCCCCTCCGCCATCGCGCGGCGTACGAGGAGTCGGACGTGGACGAGCTCCGCGCGCTCGCGGAGGTCCTGGGCGACTTCCTCGGCCGGATGAACCGTGTGCTGGGCGAGCCGGCATTCAACTTCATGCTCCACACCGCGCCCCTGCGGGACGGCCAGCCGGATTCGTTCCACTGGCATCTCGAGATCATTCCCAAGCTCACGCGCGTGGCGGGCTTCGAGTGGGGGAGCGGCTTCTTCATCAATCCGATGCTGCCCGAGGACGCGGCCGAGGCCCTCCGGGCCGGAGCCGGATAGAATCGTGGTACCATCGTGCGCTGTGGCGCGGGAATAGCTCAGTGGTAGAGCACGACCTTGCCAAGGTCGGGGTCGCGGGTTCGAATCCCGTTTCCCGCTCCATCAACTACAATCCCTTCTCGGTTCGGGCACTCGGGGCGGCGTAGCCAAGTGGCCAAGGCGGAGGTCTGCAAAACCTCTATTCAGCGGTTCGAATCCGCTCGCCGCCTCCATTCCTCCAACCCCTAGCGGACCCAAGGCCGGAGACCGACATGGCCGAAGAGATCAGGCGTTCCGGGCCCCCGAAGGCGACGGACCTCAAGGGTGACGAGTTCACCTGGACGATCGCGCTCAGCCAACCCCCCTCGCGCGAGTGGGTGAGGTTCTTTTCGGAGCCCGACGAGACGACGGTGATGTGCCACCCGAAGAAGCTCGGGCTGATGCACCAGGCCCTGGTCTTCAAGTCCGAGGAGACCAATCTCGGGCTGTGGGTCCAGCACATCGACAAGTGGATCGGCGGGGCGAACAAGTCGCTCCACGATCAGGAGGAGCTCGAGCAGCAGCGTAAGGCCGAGCAGCTCCTTCAAGACGAGGACAAGAAGCGCCGGATCGAGCAGGTCAACGAGAAGTACCGCGGCCTCTAGCGGCTGGTGTAGCCCAATCGGCAGAGGCAGCCGACTTAAAATCGGCCCAGTGGGGGTTCGAATCCCTCCACCAGCACCATCCCCGCAGCGGCGCGTGCTACCCTGGGGAGCGTGTTCAGCTCGCCAGGCGCCATCGCCATCCAGGTCGGTCCCCTCGTCATCCGCTGGTACGGTGTCCTCATGGCCGCCGCGATCGTGGTCGGGCTCTGGCTCGGGCACCGGCAGGCCAGGCGCGAGGGCCTGCCCGCGGACGACATCATCAGCTGCGCGCAGTGGGCGATTCTCGCCGGGCTCGTCGGCGCGCGGCTCTACGAGGTCGCGTTCAACTGGGACTACTACGGCAGCAATCCGGCGAAGATCATCGCGGTGTGGGAGGGCGGACTCGCGATCCACGGCGGCCTGATCCTGGGACCGCTGGTCGGCGTCTGGCTCGCGCGCCGCTGGAAGCTTCCCGTGCTCCGGGGCCTCGACGTCGCGGCGCCGTCGATCGTGCTCGGTCAGGCGATCGGACGCTGGGGGAACTTCTTCAACGAGGAGGCGTTCGGCGCCCCGACCGATCTCCCGTGGAAGCTCTACATCCAGCTCGCGCACCGGCCGCTCGGCTTCACCCAGTTCGAGTACTTCCACCCCGCGTTCCTCTACGAGTCCCTGTGGGACCTCCTCGTCTTCGGGCTCCTCGTCGGCTGGCTGCGTCCGCGATTCACCCACCAGCCGGGAGCGCTCTTCTTCTGCTACGTCGGGCTCTACTCGGTGGGCCGCTTCGTCATCGAGGGATTGAGGCTCGACAGCTTCTGGCTGGGTCCCTTCCGCGTGCCCCAGCTCGCCAGCCTCGCGGGCCTGCTCGTCGCGGTCGCGGGAATCGCCTGGGCCCGCCGCCACGCGGCCCCGCCCGCCGCGCGCTGACGCAGCCCCTTCGTCGATGCAGCTCGAGCAGGTGGGCCCGTATCTCTGGCGGATCCCCCGTGACGAGCGGCGCGGCATGCGCGTGCCGGGGCTCGTCGTGGCCGACGCGCGGCTGATCGACTCCATCCGGAGCGACGCCTCGCTGCAGCAGCTGGCCAACGGCGCCACGCTCCCCGGAATCGTCCGCGCGGCGCTCGCGATGCCCGACATCCACCAGGGCTACGGGTTGCCGGTCGGCGGCGTCGTCGCGACGGACGCCGAGCGCGGGGTCGTGAGCCCGGGCGCGATCGGGTTCGACATCAACTGCGGTGTGCGACTCCTTCGAACGGGGCTCGAGGAGGGCGCGCTCGCGGGACGGCTCGAGGCGCTCGTGGACGCGCTCTACGCGGCGATCCCGACCGGCGTCGGCGCGCACGGGATCGCGAGCCTCGACGCGGGCGCGCTCGACGGCGTGCTGGAGCGCGGCGCCGCCTGGGCGACGGCGTCGGGCTACGGCCTCGCCGAGGACGTCGCGCGGATCGAGTCCGAAGGACGCCTCGAGGGCGCCGACCCCGACCGTGTCTCGCCACGCGCGCGCGAGCGCGGCCGGCGTCAGCTCGGCAGCCTCGGCTCGGGCAATCACTTCCTCGAGATCCAGATCGTGGACGAGATCCACGACGCCGTCGCGGCGGAGTCGCTCGGCGTGCACGCCGGGCAGGTGGCGCTCATGATCCACACGGGCTCGCGCGGGCTCGGGCACCAGGTCTGCACCGACTATCTCGAGCTCACGGGCAGGGCGCTCCGCCGCTACGGCATCACCGTTCCCGACCGGCAGCTCGCCTGCGCCCCCCTGGGCTCCGACGAGGCGCGCGCCTACCTCGGGGCGATGCGCGCGGCGGCCAACTTCGCCTTCGCGAATCGCCAGGTGCTCGCGCACCGGGCGCGCGAGGTCTTCGCGCGCGTGCTGGGCGCCGGCGCGCGCGGCCTCGACATGACCGTCGTCTGGGACGTCGCCCACAACATCGCGAAGCTCGAAGACCACGTCGTCGATGGGCTCCCGCGCCGCCTCCTCGTCCACCGCAAGGGCGCGACGCGGGCCTTTCCGGGCCAGCCGGTCATCGTGCCGGGCGATATGGGTCGGTACTCGTACCTGCTGCTCGGGACCGAGGCGGCCATGCGCGAGACGTTCGGGAGCACGTGTCACGGGGCCGGGCGGCTTCTCTCGCGGACCGCGGCGGTGAAGGCCGCGCGCGGGCGGCGGATCGAGCGCGAGCTGCTCGAGCGGGGCGTTGTGGCGCGCGCCGCCGGGCGCGACGCGCTCGCCGAGGAGATGCCCGAGGCCTACAAGGACGTGAAGGACGTCGTGGACGTCGTGCACCGCTTCGGGATCTCCACGCGCGTGGCCCGGCTGCGCCCGGTCGGTGTCGTCAAGGGCTGAGGACGCGCGTGATAGACTACCCCGGTGTCCTGGAATCTGAAGAAGAAGGTGCAGGCCCTGCTCGAGCAGGAGCAGGGGACGGTGCGGAAGGACTGGGGCGGGAAAGTCTCGTTCGCGCTCGTCTATCCGAATAGCTACGCCGTCGGGATGTCCAACCTGGGCTTCCAGACCATCTACCGGCACCTGAACGCGCTTCCCGACGTCGTCTGCGAGCGCGTGTTCCTGCCCGATCCGGGTGATGTCGAGGAGCTCAGGCGGACCGGCGGTGCCCCCTTCTCGCTCGAATCGCTCCGGCCTCTGACCGACTTCCACATGGTCGGCTTCTCGGTGACCTACGAGGGCGACTACATCAACGTCCTGCGCCTGTTGAAGCTGGCCGGGCTGCCGCTGCGTGCCGCGGATCGACGGCCGCGCGACCCGCTCGTCCTCATGGGCGGCGTGTGCGCGTTCTCCAACCCGGAGCCGCTGGCGCCGTTCATGGACCTGGTCGTCGTGGGCGAGGGCGAGGAGCTCGTGGTCGAGCTGATCGCGCGCTACCGAGAGGGCGCGGGCGATCGCGCGCGCTTCCTCTCCGAGCTCGCCGCGGTGGAAGGCGTGTACGTCCCGGGCCGCTACGACGTCGCCTGGGCGCCCGACGGCACGCTCGCCGCGGTCACGCCGCGCGAGGGCGCGCCGGCGATCGTCGCCAAGCGGCGGCTCCGGAACGTGAACGCATTCGAGACGATCGCGACGGTGAAGACGCCGAACGCCGAGTACGGGCACATGGCGCTCCTCGAGGTCGGCAAGGGCTGCGGGCGCGGCTGCCGCTTCTGTCTGGAGGGCCAGGTGTACCGCCCGGTGCGGCACCGCAGCGTGGACGCGCTCCGCGCGACCGTGCAGGCGATGGCCGCCAGCGGCGAGAAGCGGATCGGCCTCGTGGGCGCGTGCGTCTCCGACTATCCGTGGATCGGCGAGCTGCTGAAGGTGGTCGAGGAGAACGGCCTCGAGGTCTCGATCTCGTCCATCCGCGCCGACAGCCTCACCGACGACCTCGTCGCCGCGCTGGCGCGAGGCGGGCACCGCACGCTCACCGTCGCGCCGGAGGCGGGCACCGAGCGGCTCCGCCGCGCGATCCGCAAGGCGATCACGGACGAGCAGATCCTCGCCGCCTGCGACCTCGTCCGGACCCACGGCATCCCGAACCTCAAGACGTACTTCATGATCGGGCAGCCGACGGAGACGCGCGAGGACGTGGAGGCGATCCCCGAGCTCGCGGCGCGGATGCTCGAGCGGCTGCGCGTGCTCGACGGCGTCGGCCACCCGTTCGGCCGGCTCACGTTGTCGATCTCGTCCTTCGTGCCGAAGCCGTGGACACCGTTCCAGTGGGCGCCCTTCGACGGCGCCGAGTCGCTCCAGGCCAAGCTCGAGATCATCAAGCACGGCGTGCGCCGGTTTTCGAACGTGCGCGTGTTCCACGAGAATCCGCGGGAAGCCGCGCTGCAGGCGCTGCTCGCCCGGGGCGACCGCCGGGTCGCCGAATTCCTCGAGCTGGCGGCCGCGCTCGACGGCGACTGGCGGCGGGCGCTCCGCGAATGGGACGGTGACGCCGACTTCTACACCACGCGGACGCGTCCCGTGGACGAGCGGCTTCCGTGGGAGCACTTCGACGTCGGCGTCAAGACGGCGGGGCTGCTCCGCGAATGGGAGCGCGCGCAGGCCGAGGGCGCGGTCGCCGCGGGCGCGTCGTGATGGCCGTCCAGGACATCCACGGGCGCCCCCTCCGCAACCTCCGGATCTCGGTCACGGACCGCTGCAACCTCCGCTGCGCGTATTGCATGCCCGAGGAGGACTACGTCTGGCTCCCGCGGGAGGAGATTCTCCACTTCGGCGAGGTCGCGGCGCTCGTGGACGTGTTCATGGACCTGGGCGTGGACAAGATCCGGCTGACCGGCGGCGAGCCGCTCCTGCGGCGCGACCTGCCCCGGCTCGTGGCCATGCTCGCCGTGAAGCCCCGCCTGCGCGACCTCGCGCTCACGACCAACGGCGTCCTCCTCGCGGAGCACGCCGGCGCGCTCCGGGAGGCGGGGCTGCACCGCGTGACGGTGAGCCTCGACACCCTCCGTCCCGACCGCTTCGTCGCGCTGACCCGCCGCCCGAACCACGCGCAGGTTCTCGAGGGGATCCGCTCGGCGCCGCGCGCGGGCTTCAGCGACACCAAGCTCGACACGGTCGTGGTGCGAGGGGTGAACGACGACGAGCTCGCCGACCTCATCGAGTTCGGCCGGAGCATCCCGGCGGAGGTCCGGTTCATCGAGTACATGGACGTCGGCGGCGCCACGCGCTGGTCCATGGATCAGGTCGTGAGCCGCAAGGAGATGCTCGAGATCCTCGAGCGGCGCTACGGCAGGATCGAGCCGGTGCGCGCGCGGACGAGCGCACCCGCCGACCAGTACCTGCTGCCCGACGGGACCGTTTTCGGGATCATCGCGTCCACGACCGCGCCGTTCTGCGCGCAGTGCGATCGGAGCCGGCTCACGGCGGACGGCGTCTGGTATCTGTGCCTCTACGCCCAGCGCGGCATCGATCTGCGCGGTCCGTTCCGCCGGGGTGCCAGCTCCGAGGAGCTGAAGAGCCTCCTCGCCGGCGCCTGGCGGACGCGGAGCGACCGCGGCGCCGAGCAGCGGCTGGCGCTTCGCGAACGCTCGCCCCTCGTCCAGATCGCGCGGCTCAAGGAAGACCCGCACCTGGAGATGCACACCCGCGGCGGCTAGCGCCGCGAGGAGGGAAGGCCGTGAGCTCGAGCGAGCCAGTGAAGGTCGACGTCCGGGAGCGCGGGGCCGGCGAGCAGACCTCCGATCGGCGGCTCTACATGGTGCTCCACGCCTTCGGGGCGTGCCTCGATCCCAAGCCCCTGGTGCGGGCGCTCGAGTCGAGCCGTACCGAGGCCGTGCTCTATCAGGACGTCGGCGATCCGCGCGGCGTGGCCGTCCTGGCCATGAGCGAGGATCCGACCTTCTTCGTCCACGGGCTCCGCGAACTGCTGAACGCCGAGCCCTTTGCGGGGCTCGAAGGAAAGCCCGAGCTGGCGATGCTCGGTCGCACGTACTCCTCGGGGTTCGAGGCGGACCTCGACGAGTGGCTGCTGCGCCGGCCCCGGCGCGCCGCGCTCAACCCGACGTGGCCGTGGGGGATCTGGTACCCGCTGCGCCGTACCGGCGCGTTCGCCCGCCTCTCGCCCCAGGAGCAAGGCGCCGTCATCCGGGAGCACAGCGTGCTCGGGCGCGCCTACGGTGACGCCGATCTCGCCCACGACGTCCGTCTCGCGTGCCACGGCCTGGACGCGCACGACAACGACTTCGTCATCGGCCTCGTCGGCCGCGATCTCCACCCGCTCTCGCACCTGGTTCAGGCCATGCGCAAGACGGCCCAGACGTCGCAGTACCTCCAGAGCCTCGGCCCCTTCTTCGTCGGCCACGCGCTCTGGCAGAGCCCCGTCGCGGGATCCGGCGCGCCCGCCGGCCGCGCCTAGCCCCGTCGCGCTCCGGCGTTCCCGCGGATCCTCGAGCGCCCGCGCCGCGGCGCTCCAGCGCGTCTCGCCAGTAGGTGCAGACGCGCGCCGAGTTGGCGACGCCGTGGACGAGGAGGATCGGGGGCGTCAGGGAAGGGGCGCGGGGAGGTCGGACTTGCCCATGAGGTACAGATCCGCGCCGCGCGCGGCCGAGCGCCCCTCGGCGATCGCCCAGACGATCAGCGACTGGCCGCGCTGCATGTCGCCGCAGGCGAAGACACCCGGCACGCTCGTCATCCAGCTCGCGTCGCGCCAGACGTTGCCGCGCTCCGTGAGCGTGACGCCGAGATCCGCGAGCATGCCCGGCCTCTCGGGGCCGAGGAACCCCATGGCGAGGAGCACCAGCTCGCAGTCCAGCACGAACTCGCTCTCCGACACGGGCCTGAAGTCGACGCGTCCGCCCTCGCGGACCATCTCGACCTGTACCGCGTGGAGCCGCGCGACGCGTCCGTCGGCGTCGCCGGTGAAGCGCTGCGTGGAGACCGCGTAGACGCGCTCGCCGCCTTCCTCGTGCGCGCTCGACACGCGGAAGACGTTCGGCCAGAGCGGCCACGGGTTGTCGGGCGCGCGATCGTCGGGCGGCCGCGGCAGCAGCTCGAACTGGTGGACCGAGGCGGCGCCCTGGCGATGGACGGTGCCGAGACAGTCGGCGCCGGTGTCGCCGCCGCCGATGATCACCACGCGCTTTCCCTCGGCCGTGATGAAGGCGGTGTCGGGAACGACGTCGCCCTCGCATCGCCGGTTCTGGAGGGTGAGGTATTCCATCGCGAAGTGGATCCCGCGGAGATCGCGCCCCGGCACCTGGAGGTCGCGCGGGTGACAGGCGCCGCCCGCCAGGACGATCGCGTCGAAGTCGCGGCGAAGCTCCGCGACGGGCAGGTTCACGCCGACGTGGCAGCCCGTCCGGAAGGCCACGCCCTCCTTCTCCATGAGCGTCAGGCGCCGGTCGACGAAGCGCTTCTCCATCTTGAACTCGGGGATGCCGTACCGGAGGAGCCCGCCGATCCGGTCGGCGCGCTCGAGGACCGTCACCGTGTGCCCGGCGCGGTTGAGCTGCTGCGCGGCGGCGAGCCCGGCGGGGCCCGAGCCGACGACCGCGACCTTCTTGCCCGTGCGCACCGTGGGCGGCTCGGCCGTGACCCAGCCCTCGTCGAAGGCGTGCTCGATGATCCTCTGCTCCACCGCCTTGATCGTCACCGGATCGTCGTTGATCCCGAGGACGCACGAGCCCTCGCAGGGCGCCGGGCAGAGCCGACCGGTCCACTCCGGGAAGTTATTGGTCGCGTGCAGGCGATCGATCGCGTCCCGCCAGCGGTCCCTGTACACGAGGTCGTTCCAGTCCGGGATGATGTTGCCCAGCGGGCAGCCCTGGTGGCAGAACGGGATGCCGCAGTCCATGCACCGCGCGGCCTGCTTCTTGAGCTCGTCGGCCGGATAGGGGAGATAGACCTCGCGCCAGTCGGCGAGCCGCTCCCCGACCGGGCGAGTCGGCCACTTCTTCCGCTTGATCTCGAGGAAGCCGGTGACCTTACCCACCCGCCGTCCCCACGAGCTCGGCGAAGGTGGGTGCGCGTCCCTCAGCGCGCGCGTGCGCCTCGGCCGCCAGCACGCGCTTGAAGTCCTTCGGCACGACCTTCACGAAGCGCGGCAGCACGCCGTTCCAGCCGGCGAGGATCTCCGCCGCGTAGGTCGAGCCCGTGCGCTCGACGTGCCGCTCGATCAGCGCGCGCACGAGCCGGATGTCCTCGGCGACGTCGAGGGCCTCGAGATCCACCATGCCCGGATTGCAGCGTCGCCTGAACGCGCCGTCCACGTCGAGGACGAACGCGAGCCCGCCCGACATGCCGGCCGCGAAGTTCCGCCCGGTGCGCCCGAGGACGACGACCCGTCCGCCGGTCATGTACTCGCAGCCGTGGTCGCCGATGCCCTCGACGACCGCGTGGACGCCGCTGTTCCTGACGGCGAAGCGCTCGCCCGCCACGCCGCGGACGTACGCCTCGCCGCTCGTCGCGCCGTAGAGCGCGACGTTGCCGATCACGATGTTCTGCTCGGGCACGAACGTGGCCCCCCGCGGCGGGAGGACGGCGAGGCGGCCCCCGGAGAGGCCCTTGCCCCAGTAGTCGTTGGCGTCGCCTTCGAGCGTGAACGTGACCCCGCGGGGCAGGAACGCGCCGAAGGACTGCCCCGCCGACCCCGTGAAGCGGACCCGGATCGTGTCGTCCGGCAGCCCGTCGCCGCCCCAGCGCCGCGTGATCTCGGAGCCGAGCATCGTGCCGACGGTGCGATTCACATTCCGGATCGGCAGGCGCAGCTCGACGGGCTTCGCGTGCTCGATCGCGTCGACGCACCGGGGGATGAGCGTCGTGTGGTCGAGGGACTTCTCGAGGCCGTGGTCCTGCGTCGTCACGCAGTGACGCGCGACCTCGGGCGGCATGTTCGGCTGGTAGAGGATCGACGAGAGGTCGAGTCCGCGCGCCTTCCAGTGGTCGACCGCCGAGCGGACGTCGAGCCGGTCGGCGCGGCCGATCATCTCGTCCATCGTCCTGAAGCCGAGCTGCGACATGTACTCGCGCACCTCTGCCGCGATGAAGCGGAAGAACTGCTCGACGAACTCCGGGCGCCCCGTGAAGCGCTTGCGCAGCTCGGGGTCCTGCGTGGCGATCCCGACCGGACAGGTGTTCAGGTGGCAGACGCGCATCATGATGCAGCCCAGGACGACGAGCGGGGCGGTCGAGAAGCCGAACTCCTCACCGCCGAGGAGCGCGGCGATGACCACGTCGCGCCCCGTCTTCATCTGGCCGTCCACCTGGACGACGATGCGATCGCGCAGCTTGTTGAGCACCAGCACCTGCTGCGTCTCGGCGAGGCCGAGCTCCCAGGGGACGCCCCCGTGCTTGATCGAGGTGAGGGGCGAGGCGCCCGTCCCGCCGTCGTGACCGGAGATCAGCACCACGTCCGCGTGGGCCTTCGCCACGCCGGCCGCGACGGTCCCGACGCCGACCTCGGCGACGAGCTTCACGTGGATCCGCGCCCGCGGGTTCGAGTTCTTCAGATCGTGGATGAGCTGCGCCAGATCCTCGATCGAATAGATATCGTGGTGCGGCGGCGGCGAGATCAGCGGCACGCCCGGCGTCGCGAACCGCACCTTGGCGATCCACGGATAGACCTTGGGGCCCGGAAGCTGCCCGCCCTCGCCCGGCTTCGCCCCCTGCGCCATCTTGATCTGGAGATCGTCGGCGTTGACGAGATACTCGCTGGTGACGCCGAAGCGCGCGGAGGCCACCTGCTTGATCGCGCTCCGCCGCCAGTCGCCGTTGGCGTCGCGCGTGTAGCGCGCCGGGTCCTCGCCGCCCTCGCCGGTGTTCGACTTGCCGCCGAGGCGGTTCATGGCGATGGCCAGGGTCTCGTGGGCTTCCTGGCTGATCGAGCCGTAGGACATCGCGCCCGTCGCGAAGCGGCGGAGGATCGACTCGACGGATTCGACCTCCGCGAGCGGGACGGGCGTGGTCGCAGGCTTGAGGCCGATGAGCCCCCGCAGCGTCGCGAGATGGCGGCTCTGCTCGTCGACGAGCGTCGTGTAGTCCTTGTAGATCCTGTACTGGCCGGCGCGCGTGGCGTGCTGGAGCTTGAAGACCGTGTCCGGGTTGAACAGGTGGTACTCGCCGTCGCGCCGCCACTGGTACTCGCCCCCCCAGTCCAGGTCGGCGTGCCCCACGGGCCGATCCGGGAAAGCGCGCTCGTGCCAGCGGCGGACCTCCTCGGCGAGGACGTCGAGCCCGATGCCCGAGATGCGCGAGGCCGTGCCGGAGAAGTAGCGGAGCACGAGGTCGCGATTGAGTCCGATGGCCTCGAAGATCTGTGCGCCGCAGTAGCTCTGCAGCGTGGAGATGCCCATCTTGGCCATGACCTTGAGGATGCCCTTGTTGAGCGCCTTGATATAGTTCGTGACCGCCTTCGCGTGGTCGATGCCGGTGAGGAGGCCCTGGCGGATCATGTCGTCGAGGGTTTCGAACGCCACCCAGGGGTTGACGGCGCCCGCGCCGTACCCGATGAGCAGGCACATGTGATGCACCTCGCGCGCGTCACCGGTCTCGATGACGAGCCCGCAGCGCGTGCGCTCGCCGCGGCGGACGAGGTGGTGATGGACGGCGGCCGTGGCGAGCAGGCTCGGGATCGCCGCGTGCGTGCGGCTCACGCCGCGGTCGGAGAGGACGATGATGTTGTAGCCGTCGGCGATCGCCTGGCTCGCCTGCCGTTGCAGCTCCTGGAGCGCGCCCTCGAGCCCCGGCGTGCCGTCGGCCACCGTCCACAGCATGGGCAGCGTCGTCGCCTTGAAGCCGGGCGCGTCGACGTGCCGGAGCTTGGCGAGCTCCTGGTTGGAGAGCACGGGATCCGGCAGGACGATCTGGCGGCAGGACTCGGGCTCGGGCCGCAGGAGGTTCCGCTCCGGCCCGACCGTGGACTCCATCGCGGTCACCAGCTCCTCGCGGATCTGGTCGAGCGGCGGGTTCGTCACCTGTGCGAAGAGTTGCTTGAAGTAGTCGTAGAGCGGTCGCGGCCGGTTCGACAGGACCGCCAGGGACGTGTCGGTCCCCATCGACCCCACCGGCTCCTCGCCGTTCTTGGCCATCGGGGCGAGCAGGATGCGGAGGTCCTCGTGCGTGTACCCGAACGCGATCTGGCGGTTCAGCACCGTCTCGTGATCCGCCGCCGGCACCGGCCGCGCGGGCAGGTCCTCGAGCCGCACGGAGTTCGCCCGCAGCCAGTCTGCGTAGGGATGCTCGGCGGCGAGCTGCGCCTTGATCTCCTCGTCGTCGATGATCCGCCCCTGCGCGGTGTCCACGAGGAAGATCCGGCCGGGATGCAGGCGCTCCTTGACGAGGATGTTGCCCGGCGGGACGTCGAGCACGCCGACCTCGGACGCCATGATGACCATGTCGTCCTTGGTCACGTAGTAGCGCGACGGCCGGAGGCCGTTGCGGTCCAGGACGGCGCCGATCACGGTGCCGTCGGTGAAGGCGATCGACGCGGGACCGTCCCAGGGCTCCATGAGCGAGGAGTGGTAGTCGTAGAAGGCGCGCCGCTCGGGCCCCATGGACTCGTGGTGCTGCCACGGCTCCGGGATCATCATGAGGATCGCGTGCGGCAGCGACCGCCCGTTCATGACGAGGAACTCGAGGACGTTGTCGAACGTCGCCGAGTCGCTGAGCCCCTCGCGCGTGACCGGCATGACCTTCTTGAGATCCTCGCCGAGCACCTCCGAGCGGCAGAGCGCCTCGCGCGCGCGCATCCAGTTGATGTTCCCGCGCAGCGTGTTGATCTCCCCGTTGTGCGCGATGTACCGGTACGGATGCGCGAGCGGCCAGGAGGGGAAGGTGTTGGTGCTGAACCGCTGGTGCACGAGCGCCAGGGCGGACTCCACGTCGGGATCGGTGAGGTCCGGATACATCGCCTCGATCTGGTCCGCGCTGAGCATGCCCTTGTAGATGAGCGTGTTCGAGCTGAGGCTCGGCAGGTAGGCGAACTTGTTCTCGGGAATGTCGAGGGCCGCGACGGACTTCTCGAAGAGCTTGCGGATCACGTAGAGCTTGCGCTCGAAGTGCGCGTGGTCGCGCACCCCGGGCCCACGCCCGACGAAGACCTGGACGATATGCGGCTCGACCGAGCGCGCCGTGGCGCCCAGCATCCGGTCGTCGGTCGGGACCGCGCGCCAGCCGAGCATCCGCTGGCCCTCCTCCTCGACGATCGTGTGGAGGAGCACCTGGACCTTCTCGCGCTGCGCCGGATCCCGCGGGAGGAAGACGAGGCCGCAGCCGTACTCGCCGAGCGGGGGCAGGGTGATGCCGAGCCGCGCGCACTCGCGCCGGAGGAACCTGTCGGGCATCTGCAGCAGGATGCCGGCGCCGTCGCCGGTGTTGGGCTCGCAGCCGCAGGCGCCTCGATGCAGCAGGTTGATCAGCACCAGGAGACCCTGGCGGACGATCGCGTGCGACTTGACGCCCTTGATGTTGACGACGAAGCCGACGCCGCAGGCGTCGTGCTCGTGCCGGGGGTCGTAGAGACCCTGGGCGGGCGGCGGGCCGGGCACCGGCGCGGGAGGTGTTCGGCGCTGAAGCTCCCTCATTGCTGCATCCCCTTTGTGAACAGTTGCACGATAATATCCGGAAGCTGACTATTAGTCATCCCGAAAAATTCGTATGATATGTATCAGCGGCGCTTATAGTAAAGTCTGCGCATGCACCTGGAGACGCTGCGGCTCTACTGCGACGTGATCCGCCTCCGCTCGTTCTCGCGCGGCGCCGCGCAGAACTTCGTCTCCCAGTCCGCCGCCAGCCAGGCCGTCCAGCAGCTCGAGGCGGACCTGGGCGTGGCGCTCATCGACCGGACCAAGCGGCCGTTCGTCGTCTCGCCCGAGGGGCAGGCCTTCTACGAGGCCTGCCGGAGTCTGCTCGAGACGTGGGAGAAGGTCAAGGCCGAGGTGGCCGCGGTGAAGGTGCGTGTGGACGGGACCGTGCGCGTCGCCGCGATCTACTCGGTGGGTCTTCACGACGTGAGCCGCCACATGCAGCGGTTCATGTCGCTCTACCCGGCGGCGCGCGTCCAGCTCGAGTGCCTGCACCCGCACAAGGTCGTGGAGGCGGTCCTCGAGGGCGAGGCCGACGTGGGGATCATGTCCTACCCGCCCACCGACCGTGCGCTGTCGATCGTCCCGCTGCGCGCCGAGCCGATGGCGTTCGTGTCGCATCCGAGCCACCGGCTCGCGCGGCGCAAGCTCGTCCGGCCCACCGACCTGAGCGGCGAGACCTTCATCGCCTTCGATCCCGGGCTCACGATCCGCAAGGCGATCGACCGCGCGCTGCGCCAGCACGACGTGAAGGTCAACATCGTGATGGAGTTCGACAACATCGAGACGATCAAGCAGGCGATCATGATCGCGGCGGGCGTCTCGATCCTGCCCCGCCACACGGTGCAGAAGGAGGCGGGGATCCGGACCCTCGCCGTCGTGCCGCTGGCGATCCCGGACCTCGTCCGCCCGGTCGGGATCATCCACCGCCGCCAGAAGCCGCTCACACCCACCGCGAGCCGGTTCATCCAGCTCCTGAAGGAAGCGAGCGAAGAGCCCATCGACGCTGCCCCGGTGCTCCGGCCGAGGACGCGCGCGGTCGGCCGAAGTCCTGTAGGATGACGTCGGGGCCGTAAAGGCAGGGAGGGGACACGTCATGGGTGAGTTCGAGGACGAGTATTCCGCCGCGCTCGAGGGCGAGCGCAAGGAGACCCGCGGGGCACTGCTCGACGACACGATCGCCGTCCTGTCGCCCGCGGAGCCGATCCGCCTGCCTGAGACGGCGTCGGTCCACGAGGCGGTCCAGACCATGGTGGCGCGCCGGCAGGCGGGGACGTTGATCACCGATGCCGAGGGGCGGCTCATCGGGATCTTCACCGAGCGGGACGTGCTCACGCGCGTGCTCGGACGGGATCTCGACCCGCGCACGACGCCGCTCTCCGCGGTCATGACCAAGAACCCCGACGCCCTCTCGGTGCGCGACCGCATCGCCTGGGCGGTCCACTCCATGAGCGTTGCCGGCTATCGCACGGTCCCGCTCGTTGACGCGGAGCGTCGTCCGATCGGCGTGGTGACGGTGAGCGACGTCATCCGCTGGCTGGCCGATCTGTTCCCGGAAGCGGTCCTGAACCTCCCGCCGGGCGAGCGGCTCAAGCGTCCCCACGAGATCGATGCGGGCTGAGGGGCCGGGGCCGAGCCAAATCTTGCCCGCGCCTGGGGTGTTCGCTAAAATGACAACGGTCTGCCGGAGTTACAGCGCGCCGACCGGGGCAGGCGGCCTCAGCAGTGATACCCGAGGGAGCGACGGAAGCGGTCAGCGTGTGTGCGGTAGGCACGATACCGACTGAGGAGAGACGACTCGATGAGTGAGACGGCGACTCCCGCCTCGGGTGTCCACAAGTCGCTGAAGGAGCTCGACCGGGCGGTCATTCGCTTCGCCGGGGACTCCGGCGACGGCATGCAGCTCACCGGCGAGCAGTTCACGACCGAGTCGGCGTGGGCGGGCAACGACATCGCGACCCTGCCGAACTTCCCGGCCGAGATCCGCGCCCCCGCCGGCACCCTGTTCGGCGTGTCGAGCTTTCAGCTCCAGTTCGGCAGCCAGCGCGTCTACACACCGGGCGACCGCCTGGACTGCCTCGTCGCGATGAATCCGGCCGCGCTCAAGGTGCACCTGCGCGACCTGAAGACGGGCGGGCTGCTGATCGTCAACACGCAGGCGTTCGAGAAGCGCAACCTCGAC
>JBGQEL010000094.1:0-15929 GCA_041496385.1 Methylomirabilia bacterium
CCGCTGGCCTCGATGTTCCGCAGCGTGTCCTTCTTCCCGCGCACGGTCCCGAGGCCGGCCGCGCGGGGCGCCGAGGAGAAGGCGATCGTCGGCGGGTCGTCGGTGATCGCCATGAAGTAGCTGAACGGCGCCACGTTCCGCACCCCGGCGGCGTCGACGCTCGAGACCCAGGCGATGGGCCGCGGCACGACGCAGCCGATGAGCAGCTTGTAGGTGGCGTTCCCGCTCAGCGTTCGCGGATCGATCTGCACGCGTCCGCCTTACTTCTTCGTCGAGAGGACGAGCCGCACCTCGGACGCGGCCGCGCGCCAGAGCGGCCCGCCGGGCGCGTCGTACTCGGCCTGGGTCAGCTTCCTGAACTCGCCCATCATGGCGTCCTGCTTGTCCTTCGGCGCGTCCTTCGGCAGGGTGTCCAGCGTCTTGGCGCGCAGGCCGACGTTCTTGCCCGTCGCGACGTGAGCGCGCTCGATCCACCGCCCGACCTCGTTCCAGTTCCGGTCGAAGAAGACCACCACGGGGATCGACTGGTAGCCGTTGTTCAGGAAGATGTCCCGCAGGTCGGCGTTCTGGTCGCGGAGGAACACGCGCAGCTCCGCGCCGGGGATCGCGTCGCAGACGTGGGCGATCAGCGGCGAGTTGCGATGGACGTCGCCGCACCAGTTCTCGGCGAGCATCATGACGTACTTCACGTGCGCGACGCCGCTGAAGAACTTGCGCTCCTCGTCGGTCAGGCCGGACTTGGCGAAGTTCTCCTCGGTGCGGGCGCGCGTGTCGCCCATCTGGGCCATGTAGTCCTTCCAGGTCAGGCCTTTGGCGAAGCGGGCAGCGTCCAGGGGGATCGTCAGCTGGGCCATGTCGTGCTCTCCTTGTGGGGGGGTTGGTGGGGGGTTGGGGGGCGTTTGACGTTCGTCGTCTTTATACACCAAACGTCAAGGCGAGGCAGGCCTCTCGACGGGTGTGGTAAAAACCGCAGCGTGCGTCCCGCCTCCCGCCGATGGCTGATCGTGGCCGCGCTGTTCGTGGTCACGTACGGCATCTCGACGCCGCTCGCGGCCTACGGCGTGTTCCTGCCGGTCCTTTCGGAGGCGTTCGGGTGGAGCCGCGGCGCCGTCTCGACGGCGCTCTCGCTCAACCTGCTGCTCGGCGGCGTGGCCGGCCTGGCCGTCGGCGCGCGCGCGGACCGCCACGGACCCCGCGCCCCGCTCGTCCTCACCGTGGCGCTGGCGGGCGCGGCCTTCGCCCTCGTCTCGACGGTCGGCGCGCTCTGGCAGCTCTACCTCTTCGTCGGGGTGCTCGGCGGGCTCGGCATGTCGAGCTTCTATCTGCTCAGCGCGTCCACGGTCACGCGCTGGTTCGACGAGCACCGGGGTCTGGCCCTGGCGGTGGTCTTCCTCGGGTTCAACCTCGGCTACATCACCGCCGGGCCGCTCGCGGCCTGGCTCATCGACAAGACCGGCTGGCGCGCGGCGTACGCGCTGCTCGCGGGCGGCTCGGGCCTGCTGACGACGCTGACCGCCCTCAGCGTGCGCCTGCCGCGCGACGGAGAGGCCGAGCGACCGCGCGCCCGGGCCGCGACGGCGGCGCCGGCCGGCCCCGGCGTGACGCTGCGCGCCGCGCTCACCGATCCGAGCCAGTGGAGCCTGAACGTCGCGTGGCTCCTGCTCGGCGGTCTCGCGCTGATGGTCAGCGTCCACATCGTGCCGTTCGCCCGCGATCAGGGCATCAGCCTCGCCGGGGCGTCCCTCGCGCTGAGCGCCTACGGCGTCGGCTCCGCGGCCGGGCGCCTCACGGCGGGCGTGGTCTCCGACCGCGTCGGCACGCTCACGACCATCCGTGCGGGCTACACGATCGAAGCGCTCGCGCTGGCCGCGCTCATGTGGGTGCCCTCGCGCGAGGGCCTGGTGGTCGCGCTGGCGATGTTCGGGGTCGGCTTCGCGGCGACGGACACGATGATCGTGAAGGTGGTTCCCGACGTCTTCGGCATCCGGGCGCTCGGCGCCATCATGGGCGTCCTCACGCTCGGCTGGCGGCTCGGCGCCGCGCTCGGCCCCGCCGTCGCGGGCTTCTTCTACGATGCGACCGGCTCGTACGCCGTGCCGTTCGGCGCGGCGCCCGTCGCCGTGCTGGTGAGCTGGGGATTCTTCGAGTGGGGAACGTCGCGCCGGGCGGGCCGGGGACCGGTATGATCGGGGCGCGTCACGAGAAAGGAGACACTCCGATGGACTGCTGCGCTCACGAGGGGCCCTCCGCGGGAGACGCGCGCTTCGACATCGCCAGGGTCGCCGACGGCGTGCACGTCGCCGTGGCCGCCCCCGCCTACAAGGTGAACTCCAACACGGCCATCATCGAGACCGACGACGGCGTGATGATCGTGGACACGCACTCCAAGCCCTCGGCGGCGCGGGTGATCATCGACCGGCTCCGCGACCTCACGTCGAAGCCGGTCCGCTACGTGATCAACACGCACTTCCACTGGGACCACTGGCACGGCAACGAGGCGTACCCGGCGGCGTACCCGCACGCCGAGATCGTCACCAACGAGATCACGCGCGAGGCCATGCTCAAGAAAGGGCTCAAGCGCATCCAGGACCACGTCCGTCAGATGCCGGCCGAGATCGCCAAGCTCGAGACCGACCTCGCCGCGGCCCACACGCCCGAGCAGCGCGCCAGGCTCGAGGCCGAGCTGCGCCTGGCCAGGTCCTACCTGGCCGAGGTCCGCGGGCTCGAGCCCGCGCTGCCGACGATCGCCTTCGAGCGGACGATGAAGCTCTACCGGCGCGACCGAGAGATCCAGCTCCTCCACCTCGGCCGCGCCCACACCGAGGGCGATGTGTTCGTCTACCTGCCGAAGGAGAGAGTGGTCATCACCGGCGACGCCGTCATCGGCTGGACGCCCTTCATGGGCGACGGCTACCCCGAGGACTGGGTGGGCACGCTCGACCGTCTGGCGCAGCTCGACTTCACGCACATCATCATGGGCCACGGCAAGGTCGCCGGCCGCGACTGGCTCCGCACCTTCCGCGGCTACGTCCACGACATGGTCGAGGCCGTCCGCGCGGAGGCGGCCACCGGCGCCACGCTCGACGAGGTCAAGCAGCGCGTGACCGCGAGGCTCGCGTCCGCGTACGAAAAGCCCTTCTCGGCCTACGGCGAGTACCGGCCGTGGCGCGAGGGCCTCGCGCGCAACATCGAGCGCACGTTCGCGATGGTGAGCTGAGCCGGTGCGCCCGGCGCTCGAGTCGCTCTGGGCGCAGGCGGGCGGCGATCCCGCCGCCCTCGATCGCGTCACGCTCACGGGCGCCGACCCCGTGCTGCCCACCGACTTCAAGATCGGCACCGCGGCCTCCGCCGTGATCGCGGCGACGGCGCTCGCGGCCACGGAGGTCTGGCGCCAGCGCACCGGGCACGGCCAGTCGGTGGCCGTCGACGCGCGCGCCGCGATCGCCGCCTTCCGCAGCGAGCGCTACCTGCGCGTGGACGGCCGCCAGCCGCCCGACGTGCGAGGCACGCTCTTCGGCTTCTATCGCGGGAGCGACGGCCGCTTCATCCAGCTCCACTGCGCGATGCCGCATCATCGCCGGGGCATCCTCGACGCGCTGGCGTGCGAGGCCACGCGCGAGGCCCTGGCCGCGGCGGTGGCGCGCCGCGGCGCCGGCGAGCTCGAGGAGGCGCTGGCGACGGCCGGCCTGCCCGTCGGCATGGTCCGCACGCGGGCGGAGTGGCAGGACCACGCGCAGGGCCGAGCGGTCGCGGCGCTGCCGGTGCTCGAGATCGTGCGGATCGGCGACGCGCCGCCCGAGCCCGCCGGCGCCGGGGCGCGGCCGCTCGCCGGCGTGCGCGTCCTCGACCTGACGCGCGTGATCGCGGGGCCCGTGTGCGGGCGCGCGCTGGCCTCGTACGGCGCCGACGTGCTGCTCGTCGCGAACCCGCACCTCGAGAACGCGCCGGCGCTCGTGATGGACACGGGGCTCGGCAAGCTCTCGGCCTCGCTCGACCTCGCGCGCGCCGGCGACGCCGAGCGCCTGCGGCGCCTGGTCAGCGAGTGCGACGTGTTCTGCCAGTCCTACCGTCCCGGCGCGCTCGCGCGGCTCGGCTTCGCGCCCGACGACGTCGCGCGCCTCCGGCCGGGCGTCGTCTACGTCGCGCTCTCGGCCTACAGCCACACCGGGCCCTGGCAGGGGCGGCGCGGCTTCGAGACGCTGATCCAGTCGGTGAGCGGGATGGCGCACGAGCAGGGGCTCGGCCTGGGCGCGGACGGCCCGCGGCACCTGCCGGCGCAGGTCGTCGACCACGGCACGGGCTACCTCGCGGCCTTCGGCGCCCTGATGGCGCTGGCCCGGCGCGCGCGGGAGGGTGGCAGTTATCTCGTGCGCGTGTCGCTCGCCCAGACGGCGCGCTGGGTGGACGCGCTCGGCCGCGTGGACGGCCTGCGCACTCCCGATCTCACGCTCGAGAGCATCGACGACCTGCTGGCGGACGCGGAGACGCCGTTCGGGACGCTGCGCCACGTCGTGCCCGCCCCGCGGCTCTCGGAGACGCCCGCCTTCTGGTCGCGTCCCGCGGTGCCGCTGGGGACGCACGAGGCCGCTTGGCCCGCGGCCTAGGCGAGCGCCTTGCGCAGGAAGATGCGGGTGTCGTCGCCGGGCCAGCCCGGCAGCTCGCCGATCACCCGGTAGCCGAGCCGGCGATAGAACCCCGGCGCCTGGTAGCCTTGCGTGTCGAGGTGCATCTGATGGCAGCCGCGACGCGCCGCCTCCGCTTCGGCCGCGGCGAGCACGCGCGTGCCGAGCCCGGTCCCGCGTAGGTCTTCGCGCACCCAGAGCGCCTGCACGAACCCGGTGCCGCCCCAGGTCCAGCCGTGCATGCCGGCGACGATCTCGCCGCCCGCGTCGCGGACGAAGACCGCGAGCCCGCGGCCGTCGTCGACGCCGCTCGCCGCCGCGTTGAACTCGTAGAGCCGCGCGTCCAGCAGCGCGACGTCCTCCCGGCGCGGGTCGTCCTCGACCTGGAGCCCCTCACGCGTCATGGCCGCGCTCCGCTCAGACCGCGTGCGCCGCGTCCGCCTCGATCTGGAGCGCGCGGACGGTCTCCGAGGTCGGCACGCCCGTCGCCCGATCCCAGCCCAGCTCGACGTAGTAGTCGGTCACGATCGTGTCCTGCTGCTCGCGCGTGAGGCCCGCGTGCTTGGGCAGCGGATCGCTGAAGCGCGCGGGCAGCCGGTCGTCGGCCCGGCCGATGCCCTCCCTTAGGTTGAAGAGCCGGGCGAGCGTGAGGCCGCGATGCGCCGTCGTCACCAGCTCCTCGGGCGTCACGTCCCAGCCGGTCACGGCCTTGATGATCGCGAGCGTCTGGTCGTCGTCGTAGGCGAGGAAGTGGCAGAGGCCCACCTGGTTGCGCAGGCCGTTGCGGTTACCGGTCTGGCGCATGTGATCGCCGCCCGTGGGCGCGAGCAGATACGAGGCGCGCATCACCGGCATGTGACGCGGGTCGTGCATCGCCATCTCGAGCCCCTTCACCGTCGTCAGGAACGCCTCCGAGCCGCGGCCGAGCCGGCGCGCGGCGCGCTGCGACCCCTCCGCGAGGAGATCGCCGACGCCGCGACGGTAGGCGATCATCTCCACCAGCTTGACGACGCCGTCGGCATCATGGAAGCGGAGCGGCACGCCGCCCGTGTCGTCGAGCGTCAGGATCCCCTTCTCGAAGCACTCCATCGCCCAGGCGAGCGTGGCGCCGAGCGAGACCGTGTCCATGCCGAGATAGTTGCACATCTCGTTCGACTTGCAGATCGCGATCAGGTCGTCGAGCCCCAGATTGACGCCGAGCGAGGCGAGCGACTCGTACTCGGGCCCGCCGTAGCGGGGATCCACGCGGTAGCGGCCGAGCGGGTCGACGGCCACCTTCGCGCGGCCCTTGTAGATGCTCTCCGCCGCCGCGAGGGCCGCCTCCTCTTTCTTCTCGATGTGCACGACCTTCTTGCAGCGCACCGAGCACGCGTAGCAGGCGCCCATCCGGACGCGCACCTGGTCGCGGACCGCGATCGCGTCCACCTTGCCCACGGTGTCGGCGCCGCCCAGGCGGTAGTTGAGCACCGGCATCCCGCCCTCGAGGCTCTTGCCCTGCATCGCGGCGCCCGTGCCGAACTCGTGAAACGCGCGGTGCTTCTCGTCCATGGTGCCCGAGACCCACTTGGCGATCGTCATGAGCCCCGGCTGGTCGGCGATCTTCACCGGACTCTTGCCGCGGACCGCGATGGCCTTGAGGCGCTTGCTGCCCATCACGGCGCCCATCCCCGTGCGGCCCGCGACCTCGTTGAGGTCGTTGGCGATGCAGGCGAAGCGCACGAGGTTCTCGCCCGCCGGCCCGATCTGGGCGATGCGGATGCGCGGGTCGCCGAGCTCGGCGAGGAGCGCGTCCTCGACCTCGCCCGTGATCTTGCCCCAGAGATGCCCGGCGTCGCGGATCTCGACGGCGCCGTCATTGATCCAGAGATAGACGGGCGTGGGCGACACGCCGTGGATGACGATCGCGTCCCAGCCCGCGCGCTTCAGCTCGGCGCCCCAGTACCCGCCCGACTCGGACTCGCCGAAGCCCCCCGTCAGCGGCGACTTGGCGCCGACGCTGTGACGGCCGGCCCCCGGCACCGGGGCGCCCGTGAGCACGCCGGGCGCGATGACCAGGATGTTGTCGGGCCCGAGCGGATCGGCGCCCTTCGGCACGTGCTTGAGCAGGTAGTGGGCGATGAACCCGCGGCCGCCCGCGTAGCGTCGGAAGAACGCGTCCCCGGGCTCTTCGATTCGCGTCGTCCTCTCGGCGAGATCGACGTGCAGGATCTTGTTCCAGTAGCCGTTCATCCACCCTCCATCGGGCTCAGGAGCATCACCTCGGCGCCGTCGCGCAGCGCTGTGTCCCGCTCCGCCAGCTCGCCGTCCACCGCCACCGTCACGTCGGCGTCCGGCTCGATGCCGATCTCCGTGAGCAGATCCGCCACCCGCGCGCCGGCCTGCAGCGTCCGGCGCTGCGGTCCGTCGGCGCCGCGCGGCAGGAAGCGCCGCAGGTCGGCGAAGAACGTGACGCTCACGGTGATGGGCACGCCGGAGTATACCGCGGCCTACCCGGCGCGATACCGGGAGACCATGCCCTCGTCGAGGATCACGCCGAAGCCCGGGTCCTGGGCCACGTCCATGACGCCGTCCTTGATCGCCGGGCGGTTCGTCCAGAGGGTCTGCCACACGGGATCGCGCTCCGGGTCGGCGAAGCACTCGACGTAGGTGCCGTGGGGCACCGCCGCGATCAGGTGCTGGGCGACCTGCGGCTCCTCGTGGTGCGCCATCTGCACGCCCGCCGCGCCGCACAGCGCCGCCGCCCGGCGCCAGTCGGTGACGCCGCCGCCCTCGGAGGCGTCGAAGTTGACGACGTCCACGGCGCCGGCGTCGACGAGGCGGCGCACGCCCTGGCTCGTGATCTCGCTCTGGCCGGCGGCGATCGGAATGCGCGTCGCCCGCCGCACGCGCGCCATCATCGCCGCGTCGTCGTGCCAGTGACACGGCTCCTCGAACCAGCGCAGGTCGAGCGGCTCGACGAGGCGCGCGAAGCGCACGGCGTCCTCGACGGGCCAGCCGCGGTTGGCGTCGGCCATCAGGATGAAATCGGGGCCGGCCGCGCGCCGCGCCGCGCCGATGCGCTCGGCGTCCGCCTCGGGCGTGCGTCCGCCGACCTTGAACTTGCAGCCGGCCATGCCGGCGAGCCGGTACGCCTCCATCTCGCGCCCGATGTCGGCGAGGGTCTTGCCGTCCATGTAGTAGCCGCCGATCGAGATGATCGGCAGCCGCCGCCGGTAGCCGCCGAGCAGCGCGCACACGCTCTTGCCCAGGGCCTTGCCGACCAGGTCCCAGAGCGCGCAGTCCACGCAGGCGATCGCCTCGAGCAGCGTCTTCCGGGCGCGGCTCGCGTGGGTCAGCGCGAACAGGGTCTCCCAGACGCGCTCGCCCTCGAAGATGCTCATGCCACGAACGCGCGGGGCGAGGGTGTCCTTGATCAGGCGCGCGATCTCGGGGCCCTCCTCGCGGTTGTCGCCGTTGTAGATCTCGCTGACGAGACCCCCCTCGGTGCGCATGCGGGTGACGACGGTGCAGCGCTTGAGGACTCCGTACGTGCTGCCGCCGAAGTTCCGCGTGAGCGGGATCTCGATCGGGATCGCGTCGATGCTGTGGATCCGCATGCGGGCGAAGTGTAACAGCCCGCGCGGCTCACGATCCAGTCGGGCGCGCCTTCGTGTTAGGCTGTGGCGAGGCTGACACCGCTGAGGGGGGTCGCGATGGGGTTGTTCCGGCTCTACACGGGGTCCGACGGGAAGTCGCGCATCGAGCCGATGGATCTGGCCCGGGCGCCGGAGTGGGGCAAGGGCCTGGCGACGACGCAGATCGCCTTCCGTGAGAACCCGGCCGGCTGGCAGCTCGACTGGCACCCGGCGCCGCGCCGCCAGTTCGTCATCATCGTTTCCGGCCAGCTCGAGATCGGCCTGGGCGACGGCAGCAAGCGCGTGTTCGGTCCCGGCGACGCCCGCCTGGTCGAGGACACGACGGGCCAGGGGCACACCACGCGCGTCCACGGCAACCAGCCCTGCCTGACGGCGACGATCCCGCTGGCGTAGCCATGACGGCCAAGGAGGACTCCATGCCGAATCCGCAGCCACCGCGCGGCGTCAACCACCTGGTGCTCAACGTGCGGAACCTCGAGGTCTCGCACCGGTTCTGGACCGAGATCATGGGCTTCCGATGCGTCGCCGAGCTGAAGTCCACGCCGGGGCGCAAGCGCCCGAAGATGCGCTTCTACAGCGGCCTCGACCCGCACGGCGACGTCACGCACCACGACGTGGCGCTGGCCGAGGTCCCGGACGGCGGGACCGGCGCCGATCGCCAGGCGTGGGACCTGATGCCGTCGCGGGTCGGCCTGAACCACGTGGCGATCGCCTGGCCCGACCGCGAGTCGTGGCTCAAGCAGGTCGAGTTTCTCCGCGCGAAGGGCGTCACGTTCCATCGCCGCGTCAACCACGGCATGACCCACAGCGTCTACATCTCGGATCCCGACGGCCACGGCATCGAGGTGCTGTACGAGCTGCCGCGCGAGGTGTGGGAACAGGACATCGACGCCGCGCAGAACTACGCCGAGCAGCTGCCCACGGAAGGCGCCGAGTCGCTCGTCGACCGGACGGACAACCCGGTGTTCGGCGAGGCCAGCCGCGTGGGGACCGGCGGGGCCTGAGCCTAGCGATCGCCGAGGTCGAACGCCTCGGCGAAGCGCCGGTACGCCTCGAGCGGGTCGCCGTACTTGCGGTGCCCCGCGCTGTGTTTCGCGCTGGCTAAAAGAAGCCGGTCGCGGCCGTTCGCGCTCGTGTGCACGTAGTCCTCCAGGAGGCAGATCCCGAGCTCCTGGTTGTGCGGGTCGTTCCCCAGCTTGCACGCGGCGGTCGCCAGCGTCTGCACGAGCGGCGCGCGATCGAAGCCGCCCGCCAGGTAGGCCGCGGTCAGATCCACCCCCTCGTCGGCGCGCAGCGCCAGTAGCGTTCCCTCCAGGCGCTCGAGCAGCCGCTCCGCGGACAGGGACGCCGCGCCCGCCGGGGGCTTGATCGTCCGGCGGCCGTTGTCCGGCGTATTGGCCTGATGCTCGGACGCCCGATTGATGAACGAGGCCGCCACGAACAGGAGCTTCAGCCGGTGCGGGTGCTCGAACGTGTCGTAGAACCACCCGAGCGTGTTGCAGTACTCGTAGCCGTGCTGTGACATCGAGAAGTTGTTCGGGTCGCCCGTGTCGAGGATGACCTGGGCCGAGGCCACCTGGATCGCGTCGAGGATAGGGCGCGGCCCCCGGCCCGCCTTGAGCAGCGCCACGATCGCGCCGATCACGGACCACTCGCGCTCGCGGAGGATCGCCTCCACCAGCATCGTCTCCTCGGCGGGCGTGAGCCCCGTGTCCTGTGAGAGCAGCTCCGCGTCCCGGCCGTCGAGCAGGTTCTGGACGACGTTGCAGCCCATCTCGTAGGTCGAGTACCAGCGCGGACCCACCGCGATGTCGGGCACGCCGGCGTAGAGCACGCTGTGCGCCGAGTCCCAGCCGAACGCCGTGCCCAGCTCGATCGTCGCGCGCGCGCGATAGGACTTGTGGCCGGTCGTGTAGGAGCGGTTGTGGAGCATGCGGTCCTGCACGTCGATCAGCCCGGCGAACGCCAGGTGCGCCAGGACCTGACGCCGGTTCGGCGCGTCCTCCATCAGCCCGAGGAACACCCGGTACGAGGTCAGCACCTCGCCGCGCTGGACGAGCGTGAGCCAGTGGTTGAGCCGCTCGCGGAGGGTGCCCTCCGAGCGGAGCGGCTCCTGATCGGGCCAGTGCACCTCGGGTCTCGGCGGCTCCTGGTGCACCGCGATCTCGTAGAGGCGCGTGTAGTGTCCGGGCGCGCGGCCGAGGAGCTGGTTCCAGGGATCGAGGCCCGTCGGCATGTACCAGACGGTCTGGGCCAGCGGCAGCAGGCGCAGCTCGGGCCGGACCATGGACATGAGCGGCAGGCCGACGCGCTCGCTCAGCAGGCAGTGATCGTTGTTCACGAACTTCACGACGCCGTCGTCGAGTCGCTGGTGGTAGGGGACGTGCGTGTACGGCGCGTGGATCCGCACCGTCTCGCGCGTGATCTCGGTCGCGGGCCGGTCCTGCTTGAAGAGCCCGTACAGCACCTGCGTGGCGCCCAGCTGGTCGCGGGCGAGGATGCGCTCCTCGAGGCGGGCGTACTCGGTGGTGGGCGTCATGCGTGACTCCTTCAATCCACCCTGAGGATCAGGTCGGGCGTGAGGTCGGCGATCTTCGTCCGCCCGCAGAGACCCATGCTCGTGCGCAGCTCGTCGCGCAGGATCTCGCAGACGCGCGCGACGCCGGCGGCGGCGTCGGCGGCCAGTCCCCACAGCATCGTGCGGCCGACCGCCACGACCCGGGCGCCGCGCGCCAGCGCCTTCAGGACGTCGGTCCCGCGGTTGAACCCGCCGTCCACCACGATCTCGGCGCGCCCGCCCACGGCGTCGACGATCGGCGGCAGCGCCTCGATGGTGGACTGCGTCTGGTCGAGCTGGCGGCCGCCGTGGTTGGAGACCCAGATGAGGCGCACGCCCATGTCCACCGCGCGTCGCGCGTCGGTCACGGTCATGATGCCCTTGAGGCCGACGGGCAGCTTCGTGGTCTTCATGAGCCACTCGACGTCGGCCCACGTCAGCCGCGACTGGAAGTCGGGCTCGGGCCCGCGCGGGTTCGGCGCGATCTCCATCGCCTTGCGCGGGCTGAAGCGGTGATAGATGTCGCGCTCGCGCCGGCTGTAGAGCTGGACGTCCACCGTGAGCGCGACCGACTTGTAGCCGGAGGACTCCACCCGCGCCAGCAGCTCGCCCATCCAGCCGTGGTCGCCGTGGGCGTAGAGCTGGAACATCTGCGGGCCCGCGCCGGCCTTCGCGACGTCCTCCACCGGCCAGCCGGAGGCGCCGGAGAGCCACTGGAGCGTCTGGCCGCGCCCGGCGCCGCGGGCCATCTCCACGTCGCCCTCGGGATGGAAGAGGACGAGGCCGCCCATCGGCGCGACGGCCACCGGCCACGCCAGCGGCACGCCCAGCAGGCTCGTGCGCAGGTCGATCTGGCGCACGTCCACGAGGACGTTCTGCGCGATCGCCAGGCGGTCGAGGTGCCGGCGGTTCCGGCGCTTGGTGGCCTCGGTCTCGGCGGCGCCGTCGCCGAAGTTCCAGTGATCCCGGGGCAGGGCCTCGTGGGCGGCGCGGCGGATCTCGGGGAGCGTGACGAAGCGCGGGGGTCCGGATGGCTGGGTCATGGCCCCCGTAATATACTGCGGTCCACCATGAACATCACGGTCCTCGACGACTACCAGGATACGGTCCGGGCGCTCGGCTGCTTTCCCAAGGTGGCGGGCCACAACGTCACGATCTGGAACGATCACACCAAGGACGTCGACGAGCTGGCGCGACGGCTCAAGGACACGGAGGCGCTGACGCTCCTGCGCGAGCGCACGCCGATCCGCGCGCCGCTCCTCGAGCGCCTGGACAAGCTCAGGATCATCAGCCAGGTCGGCGTCTACCCGCACATCGACGTCCCCGCCTGCACGCGGTGCGGCGTGCTCGTCTGCTCGCAGACGGGCCCGGGCCGGCCCTCCTACGCGACCGCCGAGCTCACCTGGGGCCTCGTCATCGCCGCGTTCCGCCGCATCCCACAGGAGATGGCCGCGCTCCGCGCCGGCAAGTGGCAGGCGCACTCGATCGGCATCGGCCTGCGGGAAAAGACACTGGGTATCTGGGGCTACGGCAAGATCGGCGCGGTCGTGGCGGGCTACGGCCGGGCGTTCGGCATGAACGTGCTCGTCTGGGGGCGCGAGACGACGCTCGCCAAGGCGCGCGGCGACGGCTACACGGCCGCCGCGAGCAAGGAGGCGTTCCTCGAGGCGTCCGACGTGGTCTCGCTGCACGTGCGGCTGATCGACGCGACGCGCGGCATGGTCACGGCCACCGACCTCGCGCGCATGAAGCCGACCGCGGTGCTCGTCAACACGAGCCGCGCCGGGCTCGTCGCGCCGGGAGCGCTCGAGACCGCGCTGCGCGCGGGCCGGCCCGGCATGGCGGCCGTGGACGTGTACGAGGACGAGCCCGTGCTCGGCGCCAGGCATCCCCTGCTCGCGCTCGACAACGCGATCTGCGTCCCGCACCTGGGCTACGTCGAGCGCGACAGCCTCGAGCACATGTTCGGCGCGATCTTCGACCAGATCCTCGCCTACGCGGGCGGCACGCCGATCAACGTCGTGAACCCCGAGGTGTCGAGCCGGCGGTCCTGAGCGTGGAGCCGCCGCGCGTCGAGAAGTTCGCGGTCGGCCAGTCGATCCGGCGCCTGGAGGATCCGCGCCTCGTCCGGGGGCTCGGCCGCTACTCGGACGACGTCAACCTGCCGCGCCAGGCGTACGCGGTGCTCGTGCGCTCGCCGCATGCCCACGCGCGCATCCGCTCGCTCGCCGCGGACGCCGCACGCCGCGCGCCGGGTGTCCTCGCCGTGCTCACGGGTGCCGACCTCGCCGCCGACGGCATCGGCAACCTGCCGGGCGACGCCACGCGCAAGCGGCGCGACGGCTCGCCGGCGTTCGCCACGCCGCGGCCGGCGCTCGTCCGCGAGCGCGTCCGCCACGTCGGCGACCCGGTGGCGCTGGTGGTCGCGGAGACGCCGGCGCAGGCCGTCGACGCGGCCGAGCTGGTGCGCGTGGACTGGGCGCCGCTGCCGCCCGTGGCCGCGACCGCGGACGCGGCGCGGCCCGGCGCGCCCGCCGTCTGGGACGAGGCGCCCGACAACGTCGCCTTCGTCTGGGAGGCGGGCGACCGCGAGGCGGTCGCGCGGGCCTTCGCGGGCGCGGCGCACGTCACGCGCCTGGACTTCGTGGTCACCCGCGTGGCCGCGGCGCCGCTCGAGCCGCGCGGCGCCGTCGGCGAGTACGACCGGCGCACGGGACGCTACACGCTCCACACCGGCACGCAGGGACCGCACGGCCTCCGCGCGCTGCTCGCCGAGATGCTGCGCGCGCCGCACAGCGAGATCCGCGTGGTGTCCGCCGAGGTCGGCGGGAGCTTCGGGATGCGCAGCGGCGCCTACCCCGAGCTCGCGCTCGTGCTCTGGGCCTCGCGGCGGCTCGGGCGACCGGTGAAGTGGACGTCCGACCGGCGCGAGGGCTTCGTGACCGACGAGCACGGGCGCGACAACGTCTCGACCGCCGAGCTGGCGCTCGACGCCGGCGGCCGGTTCCTGGCGCTGCGCGTCGGGATCACGCTCAACATCGGCGCCTACCTCACGCCCCGGAGCGCGGGGCCGGGGACCAACAACGTCGGCGGCGTGGCCGGCGTGTACACCACGCCCGCCATCCACGTCCGGACGACCGGCGTCTTCACGAACATGACACCGACCGGGCCCTACCGCGGCGCCGGCCGGCCCGAGGCCACCTACGCGATCGAGCGCGTCATCGATCTGGCCGCGGGCGAGCTCGGGCTCGATCCGATCGAGCTGCGCCGCCGGAACCTCATTCCCGCGTCGGCCATGCCCTTCAAGACGGGGCTCGTCTTCACCTACGACTGCGGCGACTTCGCCCGGGGCATGCAGATGGCGCTCGAGCTTGCCGACCGCGCGGGGTTCGAGACGCGCCGCAAGGAGGCGCGCGCGCGCGGCAAGCTGCGCGGCCTCGGCGTCGCCAACCCGATCGAGGTCGCGGGCGGCCCCTACACCGCGCTGAACCCCGACACCGCCGAGCTGCGCGTCAACCCGGACGGCTCGGTCTCGCTCTTCGCGGGCTCGACGTCGATGGGCCAGGGCAACGAGACGGCCTTCGCGCAGATCGTGGGCGATCGGCTCGGCCTGCCGCCCGAGCGCGTCCACGTGTTCTCGGGCGACAGCGACGCGCTCGGCGCCGGCCGCGGCAACGGCGGCTCGGGCGCGCTCAGCGTGGGCGGCTCCGCGGTGGCGCGCGCGACCGAGAAGGTGATCGAGCGCGCCCGGCTCATCGCGGCACACCTCCTGGAGGCCGCGCCCGAGGACGTCCGGCTGCGCGACGCGACGTTCGGCGTCGCCGGGACCGACCGGGGCGTGACCCTCGCCGCCGTGGCCCGTGCCGCCTACGCGCCGCGCCAGCTCCCCGCGGGGATGGAGCCGGGCCTGAGCGAGACCGCGGCGTTCGCGCCGCCCGCGGTCACCTTCCCCAACGGCTCGCAGGTGTGCGAGGTCGAGATCGACCCGGAGACCGGCGCCGTGCGCGTCGTGCGCCACACCGTCGTCGACGACGTGGGCCGGATGGTGAACCCGATGCTCGTGAAGGGGCAGATCCACGGCGGCGTGGTCCAGGGCCTCGGCCAGGGGCTCTTCGAGCTGCTCGCGTACGACGCGACGGGCCAGCTCCTCGCCGGCTCCTTCATGGACTACGCGATGCCGCGCGCCGACGACGTGCCCTTCTTCGACGTGGACTCGCACGAGGTGCCGACCAAGGTCAACCCGCTCGGCGCCAAGGGCGTGGGCGAGGCCGGCACCGTGGGCGCGCTGCCCGCCCTCCTGAACGCCGTCACCGACGCGCTGGCGCCGCTCGGCGTCCGCCACCTCGACATGCCGGTGACGCCCGAGCGCGTCTGGCGCGCGATCCGCGACGCCCCCGGCCGGCTCTAGCCCGAAACAATCGTGAACGAGGACACCGAGCTCGGACGGGTGGCGCCGCGGGCTGTGCCCGCGCAGCCGGCGAAGTGGGCCCCCCGAGTCCCGTCCGCAGCTCGAAGAGCTGCGATCGGGTGAGTGGGTGACGGAGCCGGGGCGCGGGCACAGCCCCCGGCGCCAGGACCCGTCCGCCTCGCGTGGGGTCGGTTCATGAATGGCTAGCTCAGCGGGCCAGGAAGCCGCCGTCCACGACCAGCTCCGTCCCCGTGACGTAGGACGCCTCGTCCGAGGCCAGAAAGAGGACGGCGTGCGCGACTTCCTCGACGCGTCCCTCGCGCCGCATCGGCACGCTCGCGAGCATCGCCGCGCGCCAGGCTGGATCGGCCGAGCCCTTCGACGTGCGCATGGGCGGCATGAAGCCGGGGTGCACCGAGTTGACGCGGATGCCGTCCGACGCGTGCTGGACCGCCGCCGACTTGGTCATGATGCGCACCGCGCCCTTCGACGCGTTGTAGCCCATGTGGACGCCCTCCTGGCCCGCGAAGCCGGAGATCGACGAGATGTTGACGATGGCGCCGCCACCGGCGCGCCGCAGGGCGGGCACGGCGTGCTTGATGCCGAGGAACACGCCCTTGGCGTTGACGGACATGAGGGCGTCCCAGGCCGCCGTGCTCAGCAGATCGGGGTCGGAGGTCCCGCTGATGCCGGCGTTGTTGACGAGC
>JBGQEL010000095.1:0-15573 GCA_041496385.1 Methylomirabilia bacterium
GCAGCCCGACGGCTCGTGGAAGATGCTCAAGGATCCCGACGACAAGGGCGGAGACAACAACACGTACTACGAAGACAAGATGGCGATGATCTGGAACATCAACTCGCCGGCCTTCGAGCAGAAGGGCTGCATGGCCGCCTGCCATACGGGCGAGGGCAAGGCCTATGGCAACAAGTACCTCCCGAACCAGGGCGAGAAAGCAGACATCTGGCACTGGAAGAGCGTGCGCACGGGCTCGGTCGGCCAGATCGACGACCAGTATCTCGACGACACCCGCTACGATCCCGCGAAAGCGCCGGAGGCCGGCCGCAAGAGCGATCCGAAGACCGGCGGCGGCTACGCGGACAACGTGAGCGACGACAAGAAGGGTCCGAGGTTCGCGCTGAAGGGTAACAAGCCCGCGCCGCCCTACTGGATCGTGGACGCCGAAAAGGAGCCGTTCGACGACTCGAAGTACAAGGCGGGTGACGAGGTGCCGGGGATCATCGTCGCCCCGTTCACCGGCGACCGCGGCGACATCAGCGTGCGGGCCGAGTGGAAGGACGGCGTGTGGACGCTGGTATTCTGGCGGAAGCTCGTGACCGCCGGCGAGTACGACGTGCAATTCAACGACCCGAAGAAACAGTACGCGTTCGGTGTGGCCGTGTTCGACAACGCGCAGGTGCGCCACGCGTACACCCCGGGCGTGCTCAGGCTCACGTTCGAGTAGCCGGCTGGTAGTGCATTCGCACTACCCAGCGGGAAAGATCGCCGAGAGGGAAGTCGTCCTCTCGGCGATTGTCTTCCATCGTGGCGAGCGCTTAGGATAGTCGCGCCGTGAGGATGACCTGCCTCGCCCTCGTGCCGCTCCTTCTGTCCCTCGCCCTGTACCCTCTGCCGGTTGAAGCGCAGCCGCTCTTCACGCCGACGCAGGACCCTCTCGCAGGCTCAAAGGTCTTCGGCGCAAAGGGCTGCGTGAAGTGTCACGCCGTGAACGGCGCCGGCGGCAAGGTCGGCCCGGACCTCGGACGCGTGGAGCGCCCGAGGTCGTTCCACGATCTGGCCGCCGCGCTCTGGAATCACGCGCCGCGGATGGCCGACCGCATGCGGGAGCTCCGCATCGCGCGGCCCCAGCTGGACGCGCGCGAGGCGGGCGACCTCGTCGCGTTCCTGTTCACGGTCGACTATTTCGATCGGCGGGGCGACGCGCTGGCCGGCCGCCGGCTCTTCGCCGAGAAGCGATGCGTGGCCTGTCACCAGGTCGGCGGGACGGGCGGCGTCGTCGGGCCGAGCCTCGACTTCCTGCGGCAGTACGGGTCCCCCATCTTCCTCGCGACCTCCATGTGGAACCACGGCCCGCAGATGATCGAGGCGATGAAGGCCAGGGGAATCGCGCGGCCGACGTTCAAGGACGCGGAGCTCGCCGACCTGGTCGCCTACATCAATTCGGCTTCGCCGGTGCTGCCGCAGGGGCCGCTCTACGTCCTGCCCGGCCGCGCGACCGAGGGGCGCGTGCTCTTCGCCCAGCGGCGCTGCATCGAGTGCCACAGCGTCGCCGGTCAGGGAGGCAAGGTCGGCCCGGACCTGGCCGAGCGTGGTCTCCACCGAAGCCTCGGCCAGTTCGCCGCGGCGATGTGGAACAAGGCGCCGGCCATGCTCGAGGCGATGAAGACCCGATCCATCGCGCTGCCGCGCCTGAAGCCGGACGAGATGGCCGACATCGTCGCCTACCTCTACGCGGTCCGGTACTTCGGGCCGGCCGGCGACCCCAAGCGGGGCGCGTCCATCGCGAGCGCCAAGGGCTGTCTCGGCTGCCACGGTCTCTACGGCGAGCGCGGCAAGCCGGCGAGCGATCTCGTCAAGGCGAGGGGTCTCGACTCGCCCCCGGCGGTGCTGTCCGCCATGTGGAACCACACCTTCGTCGGCGATCCGCAGGCGACGCGCGAGAAGGCGCGCTGGGCGGAGATCGGGTCCGACGAGATGGCCGATCTGATCGCCTATCTCCAGTCGCTGAGGCGACCGCAGTGAGGGGCGCCAACCTCGTCGTGGCCCTGGCGCTCCTCGCGCTCGCCGCGGCGTCACCCGCGTGGGCGCAGCCGGCGCCGCCCACGGAGGGGTGCCCCGCGTGTCACCTCGAGACGGGTGACGAGCGCCTCGCGAATCCGGTGAAGGCCTTCGCGGCCGACATCCACAGGGCCAAGGGCTTCGGCTGCATCGCCTGCCACGGCGGCGATGCGCGCGAGGCCGGTATGGAGGCCATGGATCCGTCCAAGGGCTACATCGGAAAGCCGAACCGTCAGCAGACGGTCCAGGTCTGCGGGCGCTGCCACGCGGACGCGCGATTCATGAAGCAGTACAACCCGTCCCTGCGCGTGGATCAGGTGGCGGAGTACGCGACCTCGGTCCACGGGCGGCGCCTGCGGGAGCTCGACGACCCGAAGGTCGCCGTGTGCTCGAGCTGCCACCCGGCGCACGCGATCAAGCCGAAGTCGGATCCGGCCTCGAGCATTCACCCCCTGCGCGTGGCGGAGACGTGCGGGCGCTGTCACGCCGACGCCAAGTACATGGCCGAGTACAAGATCCCGACGGACCAGCTCGAGAAGTACCGGAAGAGCGTCCACTGGAAGACGATGTCGGCGAAGGGCGACCTCTCGGCCCCGACGTGCAACAGCTGTCACGGCAACCACGGCGCGGCGCCGCCGGGCGTGAGCTGGGTGGGCAACGTGTGCGGGCAGTGCCACACGGTCATGGGCGAGCTGTTCGCGAAGAGCGTGCACGCCAAGGCGTTCGCCCAGATAGGCGCGCCCGGCTGCGCGACCTGCCACAACAACCACGATATCGAGCCGGCGAGCGTCGAGATGGTGGGGCTCGGCGGCCCGGCGGTCTGCAGCACGTGCCACGCGGCGGACGACAAGGGTGGTCGCGCCGCGGTCGAGATCCGGCGGCTGGTCGACACCCTGCGCGTCGAGCAGGAGGGGGCGCGCGCGATCCTCGAGCGCGCGGAGCACGCGGGCATGGAGGTCAGCCAGGCCCGCTTCGAATTGAACGGCGCCAATGACGCGCTCGTCAAGACGCGGGCCTCGGTCCACGCGTTCAGCCTCGAGGCCACGAAGAAGGAGGCCGAGCCGGGGCTCGCGATCAGCGCCAAGGCCTACGCGCGCGGCGTACGGGCTCTCGACGAGCTCCAGTTCCGCCGCAAGGGCCTCGGCGTCTCGCTCATGGTGATCCTCGCCCTGATCGCCGGGCTCGTCGTCAAGATTCGCCAGCTCGATCGCCGATCGCAGGCGGGGAACGCAGGCTCAAATTCTGGAGGCGAGCGATGACCGAGGCCACGCCGGGGCCCGATACGGGGCGCAGAGGGTTCGTCAACTGGCTGCTCGCGACGAGCGCGGGAGCCTTCCTGGTCTCGGTGCTCTATCCGGTGACCCGCTACCTCGTGCCCCCGCAGGTCGCGGAGTCCTCGGCGGCGAGCGTGACGGTGCCGGTCAAGGCCGGCGACGTCAAGCCGAATACGGGCCAGATCTTCAAGTTCGGCAACAAGCCGGCAATCCTCGTCCGGACGCCGGCGGGCGAGCTCAAGGCCTTCTCCGCCGTCTGCACGCACCTGAACTGCACCGTGCAGTTCCGTCCGGACCTCGGCCACATCTGGTGTGCCTGTCACAACGGCCACTTCGACCTCAACGGCCAGAACATCGCGGGCCCACCCCCGCGGCCGCTGGACGCGTTCGTCGTCAACGTCCGCGGAGCGCAAGTCGTGGTGAGCAAGGGCGCCTGATGGCCGCGCCGGAGGCGCCGCGCGGCAGGCTCTGGACCTGGCTCGACGAGCGAATCGGCCTTTCCGACTTCGAGTACCTCGCCCGGAAGAAGCAGGTCCCGGTTCACCGCCACGGGCTCTGGTACTACTTCGGCGGGATGACGCTCTTCCTCTTCGTGGTCCAGGTGATCACGGGGGTGCTCCTGCTGCTCTACTACCGGCCGAGCGCCGAGGAGGCCTACGAGTCCGTCCAGTTCCTGATGGCCGAGGTCGAGTTCGGCTGGCTGATCCGCTCCATCCACGCGTGGTCGGCCAACCTCATGATCTTCGCCCTGTTCGTCCACATGTTCAGCGTGCTCCTGCTCGGGGCCTATCGGCCCCCGCGCGAGATGACGTGGTTCTCGGGCGTGGCGCTGCTCGGGCTCGCGCTCGGGTTCGGCTTCACCGGCTATCTCCTTCCCTGGAACGAGCTGGCGTACTTCGCCACGAAGGTCGGCACCGAGATCACGGGCGCGGTGCCGCTCGTCGGCGCCTTCCTTCTGCGCCTGCTGCGCGGCGGCAACGACGTCACGGGCGCCACGCTGACACGCTTCTACGGGATCCACGTGGCGGTTCTGCCGTTGCTCGTCACCGCCCTGCTCGGCCTCCATCTCTTCCTCGTGCAGAAGCACGGGATGAGCGTTCCGCCGTCGGTCGAGCGGCGCGGTGAGCCGCGGCGGACCATGCCGTTCGTCCCGAACTTCCTCTTGCGCGACATCGTCGGCTGGCTCTCGGCGCTGGCGATCCTCGCGGCGCTCGCCGCGTTCCTGCCGGCCGAGCTCGGCAAGAAGGCCGATCCGTTCGCGCCGGCGCCGATCGGCATCAAGCCCGAGTGGTACTTCGTGTTCATGTTCCAGACCCTGAAGTACCTGCCGAGCCACATCCTCGGCATGGAGGGCGAGGTCGTCGGCATCGTCGGCTTCGGCCTCGGCGGGCTGTTCCTCCTGCTCGTTCCCTTCCTCGATCGCCGCGCGGCGCGGGGCGACCCGGGCGGCCGGCTCTTCACGTGGATCGGGATCGCCCTCATCGTCTACGTGCTCGTGCTCACCTATCTCGGGTACACTGCGAATCCGACGAAGTAAGGTGGAAAGGGGAACCCGCATGCGTCCATCGAGCTACTGCGCCGCTCTCGTGGTGATCGGCCTGGCGGTGCTGATCGCGGCAATCGCCGTGGCCCCGGCCCAGGTCAAGGTCCCCGCGGACTTCGCCTTCGAGCAGGGCAAGGACAGCCCCGGGGCCGTCACCTTCAGCCACGAGAAGCACCGGGCGAAGATCGACAAGTGCCAGGCCTGCCACGTGAAGGTCTTCAAGATGAAGAAGGGCACCTCGGGCCCGATCTCGATGGCGAAGATCAAGGCGGGCGAGCAGTGCGGCGCGTGTCACACCGGGAAGGCGGCGGAGGCCGCGGGCGGCACGGTCGTGTTCGCCGCGGACGACAAGGCCAACTGCGAGAAGTGCCACAAGAAGTGAGCTGACGGCATGCGACGGGCGCTCGCCGTCGTTGCGCTGCTCTTCGGCGCCGGCGCGGCCGTCGTCACGCCGGTCGCGGGCCAGGGGACGCCCGACGCCGCGCGCGGGCAGGAGGTCTTCGCCGCGAAGCAATGCGCGCGCTGTCACGTTCCCCGCGCGCGCCGCGGCGTGGGACCGGCGCTCGAGGAGCTGCGCCGGCCGCAGGGCGCATACGAGCTGACCGGCCGGCTCTGGAACCACGCGCCCGCGATGTTCACGGTGCTCAGGCAGGAAGGCGTCGAGTGGCCGCGGATCAGCGCCGCCGAGATGAGCGACCTCATGGCCTATCTGCAGGCCGATCCCCGGCGCGATCCGGCCCCGGATCTCACCCGGGGCCAGCAGGCGCTCATCGGCAAAGGCTGCCTCAAGTGCCACTCCCTGCGTGGGGAGGGCGGCCGGGTCGGGCCCGATCTGGCGGAGCGTCGTGACCGCTTCGCGCCAGCACCGAGCTGGGCGGCCACGATGTGGAGTCACACGCCCGCCATGGCCGCGGTCGCCATCCGGCAGGGCGTGCTCTACCCGCGCTTTTCGGGCGACGAGATGGTGAACCTCGTCGGGTATCTTCGCCGCTGAGCCCGATGAACCGCAGGACGACGCTCGTCCTCATCTTCGTCGTGGCCCTCGTCGCGCTCGGCGGCGCGGCGGGCGCCGGCCTCTGGCACGTGAGCGCGAGCCCGCGCTTCTGCAACTCGTGTCACATCATGCGTCCCTACGTGGACGCGTGGCGGGCTTCCAGGCACGCCGAGGTCCCGTGCGTCCAGTGCCACTACCCCCCCGGGCTTCGAGACACGCTGCGGGTGAAGTTCCAGGCGGCGACGCAGGTGGTGAAGTGGGCGACCGGGACGTACAGCTCGAAGCCGTTCGCCGAGGTCGAGGACGCGAGCTGCCTCCGATCGGGCTGCCACGCGACGAGCGACTTGGAAAGGAAGGGCGCCCGCCCGTTCGGGCGCGGAATCCGGTTCGACCACGGCCCACACCTCCATGCGTCGAAGACCATGTGGCAGCTTCGCTGCACGAGCTGCCATGCGCAGGTCGTCGTGGGCAAGCACTTCGAGATCGAGCAGTCGACCTGCTTCACGTGCCACTTCAAGGGCACGCGGGGGGACCGCGAGCTGACCCCCGTCGCCGGCTGCACGAGCTGCCACGTGCCGCCGGCGGGCGACATCGAGGTGGGTTCGGTCCGGTTCAATCATGGCGACATGGTGCGACGAGGCGTCGCCTGCCAGAGCTGTCACCTGAACGTCGTGCAGGGGCAGGGCGAAGCACCGCGCGAGCGCTGTCTCACGTGTCACAACCAGCCGGAGAAGCTCGAACGCTACGAGGACCGGGTGAAGATCCACGCGGTCCACGTGACGGACAAGACGATCGACTGCGTGCGCTGCCATACGGAGATCAGGCACCGACTGCCGTCGCCGATCGGCGTGCCGACGGCCGCGGCAATCCCGTGAAGGCGCCGATCGCGCTCGACATACTCGCCCGCGCCCTGCTCGTGGCCGTCGTGGCGGCAACGCTCACGCCGCCGGCCTTCGCGCAGGGGCCGAAGGCCCCCGCACCCTCCGCACCCGAACGGCCGCGGCCGCCGCATCGCGAGGGGGAGCTGGAATGCCGCACCTGTCATCTCGGCAAGCACCAGGGCATCGTCCAGATGTATCTGGGCATCGGCGGCCGCGGGACGCCGACCATTCCGAGCCACATGTTCCAGGTGCGCGTCGAATGCATCGCCTGCCACACGACGGCGAGCGTGCCCGCCGGGGCTGCGGAGCTGGGCGGCCAGACGTTCAGGCCGAGCGAGCAGGCGTGCGTCGGTTGCCACGGCGAGAAGTACCGCGGCATGCTGAGCCAGTGGACGACGACGCTGACCCGGATGCTCGAGGTCGTCTCGCCCAAGCTCACGGTGACGCGCGCGACGCTCGACGGCGCCGACCGCAGCAACCCGAAGGCGACACGCGCACGGACCCTCGTGGACGACGCGGAGTTCAACGTCCGCTACGTGGTGTTCGCCAAGGGCGTTCACAACGTGTTCTACGCCGCCGACCTTCTGAAGCTGGCCAACGGCTGGCTTGACGAGGCGACGGCGCTCCTCGGCAAATCGCCCGTCAAGGGGGACGACCAGCTCGTCCGCGGCGGCTACTGCGCGGCGCTCTGCCACGAAGCCGCGCGCGTGAAGCTCCTGGACACCGTGACGTACCGGAAGCTGAAGGTCCCCCACGCGCGCCACGTGGCCGAGTTCGGCGCGACCTGCACGTCGTGCCACTCGGCGGAGACCCACAAGGCGCTCACCGCGACGCCCACGACGTGCTCGACGTGCCACCACCACCCACAGAACGAGCGCTGCGAGGGGTGCCATCGAGCGCAGGCGGCCTTCTACCGTGGCGAGACGAAAACGGAGCTCGGGAAGGTCGAGCCGAACGTGATGTCCGCCGCCGTGTCATGCACCGGCTGCCACGACTGGAGCCGCGCGCACTCCCGCGCCGCGGTCGGGGACAAGTGCACCGGCTGCCACGAGCCGCCCTACACGGCGCTCCTGACCGAGTGGACGGCCGGCTTCGCCCGGGATCTCCGGGCGACCGCCGCCGCGGTCAACGGCGCCGAGGCGGCCGTCGCGCGCGCCCGGCGGGCTGGACGCGCCGTCGCGGAGGCCGAAGCGTCGCTGAAGAGCGCCCGCGAGGCGCTCGCGCTCGTCGCCGCCGCCCGGCCCGCGCACAACCCGCCGGCCGCGGACGCGCTGCTCGGCGCCGCGCGCCGCAAGGCGCAGGAGGCCCAGGCGCTCGTGGGAGGCCGATGAGACGCGCGCCCGTTCCGGCTCCGGCCGGCCGCGATTGGCCTGTCGCGGCGGTCGCCGCCGCCGGCCTCCTGGTGTCCGGCTATCTCGCCTGGGCCAAGTGGACGGGTGCGTCGGCGCTCTTCTGCGAGAGGGGCAGCGCCTGCGACATCGTCCAGGCGAGCCGGTACGCGATGTTCCTCGGCGTACCGACGGCAGCCTGGGGCGTCGTCGGCTACGCGCTCGTCCTCGGCCTGGCGCTCGCCGGACTCTCGCCGCGCCGCTGGACCGCCGCCTACGCGCTCGCGGTGGCCGCCGTCGCGTTCTCGGCGTACCTCACGTACCTCTCCCTCTGGGAGCTGCGAGCCGCCTGCCCGTACTGTCTCGCCGACGCGGGCATCGCCGTCGGGCTGCTCGCGACGCTCCTCGCGCGCCGGCCGGCCGTGTCGGGGCGGCGCGCGCGGGTCAGGCCGCGCCGGCTCGTCGCGATCGGCGCGGCGCTCGCGGCGCTCACGGTCATCTTCGCCGCGGGGGTCTTCGTCGCCGACACGCCCACCACCGCGTCCTCCTATCAGGAGGCGCTGGCGCGCCACCTCGCGGCCTCGGGCGCCATCTTCTACGGCGCCTACTGGTGACCCGCGTGCGGAGAGCAAAAGGCCCGGTTCGGGTCTGCCGCGGCGCTTCTTCCGTACGTCGAGTGTGACGAGCGCGGGATCAATCCCGATCCGGCGCGCTGTGACCGGGCGTCCATTCGCCGCTTTCCCACGTGGTTCATCACCGGCCAGCGCCTCGAGGGTGTCATGAGCCTCGACGAGCTGGCGCGGGCATCGGGGTTCCAGGCGCCGCCGGCCCGCTGACCCACCGATATCCTCCCGGAGGGCCAGGCTTGTAGCTCAAACGCATCACGGTCCCGCCAACTAGCGCGAATAACCTATTGTGAAAGCCGGAGGTTTCCGGTATTGTCCCGCCCGTTTCCGCAAGGTCCCCGTGGGAAAAACCCGCGAGGACCGCGAGGACCAAGGAGCGGCGCGATGGAGCGGAAGGTGTTCCTCGGTGTCGCCGTGGGCGTGGCGCTCGCCCTGGGCGGAGTCGTCCTGCTCGTCAGGCCGTGGCCCGCGCCCGCCCAGCAGCCCGCGCCGGCTGCCGTGGCCGCGCTCCCCGAGGGCTATGTCGGCGCCGAGACCTGCAAGACCTGTCACGAAGACCAGTTCGCGAAGTTCGAGAAGACGCGGATGGGCCGGCTGTTCCTGAAGCATCCGCGCAGCGCCCAGGAGCGACTCGCCTGCGAGGGCTGTCACGGCCCGGGCAAAGCGCACGCGGAGGCCGGCGGTGGCAAGGGCGTGGGCGGCATGATCACCTTCGCCAAGAACGACAAGACGCCCGTCGAGAAGCGCAACGCCACGTGCCTGTCCTGCCACACGAAGGGCGCCCGTCTCTACTGGCAGGGGAGCGCTCACGAGTCGCGCGACGTCGCCTGCACCAACTGCCACAAGGTGATGGAAGACGTCTCCCCGAAGAGCCAGCTCGCCAAGGCGACGGAGGTCGAGACCTGCGGCACCTGCCACCTGCAGAAGCGGTCGCAGATGATGCGGTCCTCCCACATGCCGGTCCGTGAAGGGAAGATGACCTGCACCTCGTGCCACAACCCCCACGGGACGGTCACGCAGACGCTCCTCAAGGAAAACGGGATCAACGAGACCTGCTATACCTGCCACACGGAGAAGCGTGGGCCGTTCCTCTGGACGCACCCCCCGGTCCAGGAAAGCTGCGTCAACTGTCACGACCCGCACGGCACGAACTGGGAGAAGATGCTCAAGGTCGCCAGGCCGCGGCTCTGCCAGCAGTGCCACGCCCCCGGAACCGGCCATCCGGCGAACATGTACGGTCGCGGTGACACGGCATCGCTCAAGTTCGTGATGGGCCGGCAATGCCTGAACTGCCACCAACTCATCCACGGCTCCAACCACCCGTCCGGCTCCGCGTTCACCCGGTAAGAGGCCAAGGATGAGACCGACACGAGCGACGCAGTGCTTGGCTTCAGCGCTCCTGGCCTCGGCGATCGTCGTCCTGTTCGTGGCAGAGAGCGCGCGGGCCCAGACTCGATTCGCCGGGATGAACGTCGAGGGAACCATGGAGGCCGGAATCCAGGGCTTCCTGACGGACGGACCGAAGAACAAGGACCGGGCCAAGTTCGAGGAGTACCGGGACATCCAGGCGGGCCCTTTCCTCCAGGGGCTTCAGCTGAGATTCTTCACGCGGGACGAGAGCTACGGGTCCGAGATCGCGGGGTCGAAGTGGGGCCGGGACGACCAGGAGTTCTCGCTGAGCGCCGGCCGCACCGGCCTCTGGCAGCTCCAGTTCAACTGGGATGAGACCCCCCATGTCTTCTCGACGACCGCGCGAACGCTCTTGCACGAGACCCAGCGCGGTGTGTGGCAGGCGCCGGGAATCGGGTCGATCTCAGACTTCAACGGCCAGGCCACCTCGCGGGAGCTCCACGACGTCTCCGTCCGCTGGGACACCGCCCGCCTCAACTTCACGCTGAGCCCGACGCCGGATCTGACGCTCAACGCCAAGTACACGCGGATCCGCAAGGAGGGCAACCGGCCCTTCGGCATGGCGTTCGGCTCGCCCGGCTCCAACTTCCTGGAGCTGCTCGAGCCCGTCGAGCAGACCGTCCACGAGTTCCGCGTGGGCTTCACCCTCGCGCGCGAGACCTGGCAGCTCCAGGGTAGCTACACGTTCTCGGCCTTCGAGAACGATCTCGACAGAGTCCGATTCGACAACCCGTGCTTCCAGGGGCCGATCGGGGGCGGCGCCACCTTCGGATGCGCTGCCGGCGAGTCCCGCACCGCGGTGAACAACTTGACGCCCGCGAGGGGCCAGAGCTCGCTGCCGCCGAGCAACATGGCCCACACCATCAATCTCGCCGGAGGCGTGAGCCTGCCGCTCCGGACCCGCGTCACCGGCAACCTCGGCTGGAGCCTCTGGCTGCAGGACCAGGACTTCCTCCCGCACACGATCAACCCTTCGATCGCCGGGGATCCGGACCTCCGCCTTTCGCAGAAGAGCCTCAACGGCGAAGTGCAGACGATCAATCTCAACCTGGGTGCGACGTCGCGGCCGTTCGCCCTGCCGCTGACGCTCTCCGCCAAGTACCGCCTGTACAAGCTCGAAGACAACAGCGACAAGATCACGTTTCCCGCCCACGTCGTCGACGACCGCGCCGTGCTCGTGGGCGGCGTGGTCAGCCCGACTCGCGCCGTCACGGTCGCGGACCGCTTCAGCTTCTCGCGCCACAACGCCGACGTCGACGCCCGCTACCAGATCGCCCAGCCCGTCGCCGCGACCCTCGGATTCGGCTGGGAGCGCTGGAACCGGGGCCCGGAACGCGAGGTGCGGGAGACCGACGAGTACTTCGCGAAGGCGGCCCTCGACGTGACGCCGGCCGAGTGGCTCCTGATGCGGCTCACCTACAAGCCGTCGTTCAAGCGCGATGCCGACTACAGCCGCTGGCAGGTGGACCCGGGGAACGGCTTCCTGTTCAGGAAGATCGACGAGTCCGAGCGCGACCGCCAGAAGGTGGACCTCCTGCTCCAGATCACGCCGCTCGACACGCTCATGATCACGCCCGCGGCCGGCTATCGCTTCGACGACCGCATCCGTTCCGCGTTCGGCCTCCAGTGGGAGTCGAACTGGTCGGCGGGGATCGAAATCGGCTGGAATCCGCTCGAGCGTCTCTCGTTCTCGGCGGGCTACCTGCACGAGGTGATCGACCGCAATCTGAAATCGCGCGGCGCCAATTTCGACCTGGTCTCGAGCATCAACGCCGACTGGACGACGAACATGCTGGACCTCTTCGACATCTTCCATGTCGGTGCCAAGGCGGCGCTGATCCCGAAGGTGCTCGACTGGACCCTCGACTCGAGCTACGCGTCGTCGTCCGGGACGCGGGAATCGCGCCTGTCGAGCGCCACCCTCCCGGGCTCGGCCCTCGCGGTCCCCGGCTTGCTCCCGAAGCGAATGCCGGCGGCCGACGACAGGCTCGTCACGCTCACCACCTCGCTCCGCTACCACTTCTCGAAGTCCTGGACCGCGTCGCTCTTCTACACCTTCGAGTCCTTCATCAAGAACGACTGGCGCACCGACAACCTGACGCCGTTCCTGCCGCAGTTGAGGGGCACGACGGGCTCGGTCTGGCTCGGCGACGATCTCAGGAACTACGACGCCCACATCCTGGGCCTGACGCTCACCTACCGCTTCAACTAGGTCTTCCTGCGCGCCCGGCGGGAGGCGCGTGTCCCGCCGTGCAGCCATCCAATATAATGATCGCGCATGGTCGAGCTGACGCCGGCCGCCGCCACCGTGGGTCCCCCGGGCGTCACGATCGCGGTCCTCGTCCTCGCGATCGCGGCGGTCGTGCTGGGGGTGGCGCTGCTCGTTCGCGGCGCCGCCGCGCGGGCGCGCGCGAGGGGCCGGCACGGCGAGGCGGTCGACCGGGGCGAGGAAGCCCGGCGGCTGGCCGCCATCGTCGAGAGCTCCGACGACGCGATCATCGGCAAGGACCTCGACGGAATCATCACGTCCTGGAATGCGGCGGCGGCGCGCATGTTCGGCTACCGCTCCGCCGAGACGATCGGGCGGCCCATCACGATGATCATCCCGGCCGAGCGCCTGCACGAGGAGGCCGAGGTCCTGGGCCGGCTCCGTCGCGGCGAACGGGTGGAGCATTTCGAGACGGTTCGACGCGCCAGGGATGGGCGCCTGCTCGACGTGTCGCTGACGATCTCACCCGTCCGGAACTCCGGCGGCGAGATCGTCGGAGCCTCGAAGATCGCGCGTGACATCGGCGAACGCAAGCGCGCGAGCGAGGCGCTGCGGCAGAGCGAGGCGACGGCGCTGGCGCTCATCGAGTCCGCGGCCGAGGGAATCCTCATCGTCGACGAGCGCGGGCACATCCTGGTGGCGAACGGCCAGGTCGAGGAGATGTTCGGGTACGCGCAGGGGGCGCTCGTCGGTCAGCCGATGGAGACGCTCTTGCCCGAAGGGCTCAGGGAGCGGCATGTCGCGCATCGCGCCGGCTACGTGGCCGAGCCGCGGGTGCGTCCCATGGGCCGCGGCCTGGACCTGGCGGGCCGCCGCCGGGACGGCAGCGAGTTTCCCCTGGAGATCAGCTTGAGCCACGTGCGTACGCCTCGGGGGCTGCACGTGATGGCGTTCATCACCGACATCGCCGAGCGCCTGCGCATCGAGGGCACGGCACGACAATCGGAGAAGCTGGCGGCCCTGGGCACGCTGTCGGCCGGCATCGCCCACGAGCTCAACAACCCGCTCGGGATCATCATCTCGCGCGCCGAGCTGATCCTCCTGGACGACCCGGAGCAGCGCTTGCCCCCGACGGTCCGCGAGGATCTCGGCGTGATTCACCGGCAGGCGCAGCGGGTCGCTCGGCTCGTGCAAGCGCTCCTGTCCTACGCGCGCCCGTCGGCGCCCCAACGGCACCCGGTGGACCTGAGCCACGTGGTGGACGAGATCCTCTTGCTCGCGGAGAAGCAGCTCACCAAGGCTGGGGTGCGCCTGGTCACGTCGCTCGACCGGAGCCTGCCGCCCGTCGCGGGCGACGCCGGCGCGCTGGAACAGGTCGTGCTGAACCTGGTCACCAACGCGCAGCAGGCGATGGAAGGCGGGGGCGAGGTCCGGATCGTCACACGGCGCGCGTCCCAGCGCGCCGGGTGGGTCGAGCTCGTCGTGGCGGATACCGGGCCGGGGATTCCCGCGGACGTCCTGCCGAGGATCTTCGATCCCTTCTTCACGACGAAGCCCGGCGGGACCGGGCTCGGACTCTCGATCACCGACCGCATCGTCCGGGACCACGGGGGCACGACCGACGTCCGCTCCTCGGCCGGTGAAGGCACCGAGTTCGTCCTCGGATTCCCCGCGACGCAGCCCGAACACGCCGGCTGAGGGCGCCGGGCGCCGCGTCGGCGGCGGATCGGGTACCATGGAGCCGCATGCTTGAGGTGCCTGCGTGAGCGCGTGCCGGATCCTGGTCGTCGACGACGAGCCGGATATGGTCGAGAACTACGCGCGCATCCTGAAGCACGCGGGCTACGAGTGCCTCACGACGACGGATCCCGTCCGGGCGCTCGCCATCGTGGAGTCGGACCGTCCCGACCTCGTGCTCACCGACCTCAAGATGCCCGGCATCGACGGCATAGCACTCCTGCGTCGCGCGCACGAGCTGGACGCCGCGCTGCCGGTGATCCTCGTCACCGCGTTCGCCACGGTCGAGTCCGCCGTCGAGGCCGTCAAGGAGGGCGCGTTCGACTATCTGCCGAAGAACTTCACGATCGAACAGCTCCGGCTCGCCGTCGAGCGCGGGCTCCGGCACCGGCGGCTCCAGCAGGAGAACCTGAACCTCCGGGAACAGCTCCAGGGCACGCTGGGCTTCGAGAACATTCTCGGCCGGAGCGCCGCGATGGCGCGCGTCTTCGAGCTGGTGCGGAAGGCCGCGCGCTCGGAGGCGAACATCCTGGTGATCGGTGAGTCGGGCACCGGCAAGGAGCTGGTCGCGCGCGCCGTCCACGCCAACAGTCCACGCGCCGCGCAGCCGTTCGTTCCGGTGGACTGCGCATCGCTGCCCGAGCAGCTGCTCGAGTCCGAGCTGTTCGGCCACGAGAAGGGCGCGTTCACCGGGGCGGTGAAGGGCAAGCGCGGGCTCATGGAGGTGGCCGACCGCGGCACGCTCTTCCTCGACGAGATCGGCGAGCTGCCGCTCTCGCTCCAGGTGAAGCTCCTGCGCGCGCTGCAGGAGCGGCAGCTCCGGCGCGTGGGCGGGACGTCGCTGATCGACGTGGACGTCCGGTTGGTGTCGGCGACGAACCGTGACCTGCGCGAGGGGGTGAAGCTTGGACAGTTCCGCGAGGAGCTCTACTACCGGGTCAACGTCATCGAGATCCCGCTGCCGCCCCTGCGCGAGCGCGCCGGCGACGTCCGGCTCCTCGCCCACGCGTTTCTCAAGCGGTACGGCGGCGAGCGCGTGAGGGGCTTCGACGACGCCGCGCTGGCGGCGCTCGACGCCTACCCCTGGCCGGGCAACGTGCGTGAGCTGCAGAACGTTCTCGAGCGTGCGTGCGCGCTCGCCGACGGCGACCGCGTGACGCGGAACGACTTGCCGGCGCACGTGCTCCAGGGGGGCGGCGGCCGCGCGGCTGCCGCGGGGCCGCCGTCGGCCGGTGACGCAGAAGCGTTACGGGCCGCCGGCGAGGACCTGCCGCTCAAGGAAGCCAAGGAGCAGTGGATGCAAGTGCTCGAGGCCTCCTACCTTCGCCAGCTCCTCGAGCGGCACGGAGGCAATATCTCGGCCGCGGCCAAGGCCGCCGGCATCGACCGCAAGACGTTCCACCGCCTCATCAACAAGTACCAGATCCGCAGCTAGGCCCTTCGGGGCGTCCGTGTCCCACCGAGACCGGCCGGCCCCAGCCGGGCCGCGGCGGAGCATTCGTTAACGTGCTGTTTTCGTTCGTCCTCC
>JBGQEL010000096.1:0-15503 GCA_041496385.1 Methylomirabilia bacterium
GCGGCTCGCTCAATTTGTCGCAACGTCCGTGGGGCGGACGCGGCAAGTGAACCCCGAGCGAAGCGCCCGCCCGGTGTCTGGTGCGGTGATGAGCCAACCTCGAGCCCGCTATTCACCCGCTTTTTCCGCAACCTGCTAGCGATGAACGGCATGAGTGCACGACCTTGGACGAGCTGACAGGGCTGCGGGTGTCGCTCGACCAGCTCCGCAATGAGTACGGCCTCGATCTTGAGTATCAGATCGAGCGGCTGGACGAGGACATCGCTGAGCGCGAGGAGGGACGGCGGGATCTTGATGAAGGAAGCGGGTACGGGCGGGACCGGACAATCGTTCGCCGCGAGATCGTCACGGATGACGAAGTGCGGGAGATGTTCCGGACGCTCCGCGAAGGTAGCTAGGCTTCGTCGCGGCCAGCCGTAGCTGCGGTGGATCTGGCGGGAGGCGATCCGCGTCTCCGCTGTGAGCGCAGCGTCGGCGGCATGATCAGGATCAGCCCGACCAGGCGATTCGCGTCCCGCCGTCCTGTCGTACCTGGGCTACGCTGTCGCACCAAGTCCGCGTTCGTCTCATCGGGTACCGGGGCACGGGGGCGGGGGCGGGAGGGGTGGCGAGCCGGGGGACCCCACACCGGGCGGGGGTGGCGAGCCACCCCTCCCGCCCCCGGCCCCCGCGCCCCGCCGCCGCGAGCAGAGACAACGCGGGAAGGGCTAGTCTTCGTCGACCCAGGCGGCGGTGAGGCGGCGGGCCAGGGCGCGGTGGCCCTTGAAGAAGTAGGCGAGCATCCCCGCCGCGGCGAGGAGATTGCCGACGAAGACCGTCCAGCCCGCCAGCTCGTCCAGCACCCACTTCGCCGCGATCACGACGGCGCCGAAGAAGAACACCTCGAAGGCGGTGAAGAAGATGACGAGCGCGAAGACGAAGAGCGGCTGGCGCTCGGCACCGGCGATGAGCAGCGCGCCGACGATGCCCACCACGACGAAGGCGAGGCCGTGCACGACCGTGTACCAGAGCACCGCCGGCAGCGGCGACGCCTGGCGGAGGAGCGCCGCGCCCAGGAGCCGCGGCGTCCGGAGCGGCTCGCCCTGGATCCCGTCGATGAGGAGGAACCAGACCGCCACGGCGGCGGCGCCGATGAGGCCCGCGATGACGCCCTCGCGCAGCACGCCGCCCCAGGAGCCGACGAGCGACTGCGGCAGCGCGCGATGCGCGCGGAAGAGATACCAGAGCATCGCGACCGAGGCGAGGAGGTTGCCGACGAGGATCGCCCACCAGACGAGCGCACCGAGCATGGACTTGCCGAGCGCGCCGACGACGCCGAAGAAGAACACCTCGAAGCAGGCGAAGAGGATGATGAAGGCGACGAAGAGGGCGGGCTCGCGCTCGCTCACCGCCATCACGCTGGCCGCGATCACGCCGAAGGCGACGAAGGCGAGCCCGTGGAGGATCGTGTAGCCGACGACGTTGCCCGCCGTGATCTCGACACCCGCCGGGCTGGTGACGCCCTGGAACACCGCCGCGCCGAGCAGCGCCGGCGTCAGGAACGGGCGGCCGCGGGCCGCGTCGAAGAGGAGGAACCAGACGGCGACGACGGTCGCTCCGATCAAGCCGGCGACGATGCCTTCGCGCAGGACGGACCGGTGGACCAGCGCCATGACCGTCGGCGGGTATTGTATCAGGGGTCGCGGACGAACCTGACCCCGTAGTCCGAGTAGCGCAGGTGCGGTGGCAGCGAGGAGCGATGGGCGACGGGGCTCCACGGATCGGCGTGACGCCAGGCGCCGCCGCGACTCACGCGGCGCGTGCCGGCCTCGGGGCCGCGCGGATTCGCCGCCGGCGCGCAACCGTAGTAGGCGTCGTCGTACCAGTCGGCGCACCACTCGTGGCAGACCCCGGAGAGGTCGGTCAGGCCGAGCGGATTCGCGGGCGTCGCGCCGACGCACGGCGGCCGCTCGAACCGCCCGTGGGGCCCGGCGTCGCCCCACGGATAGCGCGCGGCAGGGAGGCCCCCACGCGCCGCCTTCTCCCACTCGGCTTCCGTCGGCAGGCGCGCGCCCGCCCATAGGGCGAACGCCGCGGCCTCGTTCCACGCGAGGCCGACGACCGGCTGCCGCGGATCGGCGAACGCCCCATCGGCTCCGAAGGGCGGCGGCGGGGCGCCGGTCGCCTCGCGGTAGCCGGCGTAGTCGGCGTTGGTCGCGGGCGTCGTGGCGACGAGGAACTCGTCGACCCAGACCTCGTGGACGGGGCGCTCGCACGGGTGGCCTTCCGCCCAGCCCATCAGGAACGATCCCGCCGGCACGCGGACGAATCGCATCGCCGTATAATAGTGGCCTTCCGAAAGGGGAACCCCATGAACGTCGCGTCACGGATGCAACGCCTGGGAACGGAGTCGGCCTTCGAGGTGCTCGCGCGCGCCAAGGCGCTCGAGCGCGCGGGGCGCCAGATCGTCCACCTCGAGATCGGCGAGCCGGACTTCGACACGCCGGCGCACATCAAGGAGGCCGCGAAGCAGGCGCTCGACGCGGGCGCGACGCACTACGGCCCGTCGGCCGGCCTGCCCGAGCTCCGCGAGGCGATCGCCAAGCACGTCGGCCAGACGCGCGGCGTGCCCGTCGCGCCCGAGGAGGTCGTCGTGACGCCCGGCGCGAAGCCGATCATGTTCTTCACGATCATGGCGCTCGCGGGTGAGGGGGACGAGGTCATCTACCCGAACCCGGGCTTTCCGATCTACGAGTCGGTCATCAACTTCGTCGGCGCCGTGCCGGTGGCGATCCCGCTGCGCGAGGAGAGCGGCTTTGGCTTCGACCTCGAGCTGTTCGAGCGCAAGGTCTCGCCGCGCACGCGCCTCATCATCATCAACTCGCCCCAGAATCCGACGGGCGGCGTGCTCGACCGCGGCCAGATCGAGCGCGTCGCGCGGATCGCGGCCGAGCGCCGGATCCCCGTGCTCGCCGACGAGATCTACCGCGAGTTCCTCTACGAGGGCGAGTTCACCTCGATCATGGGCTTCCCTGGCATGCGCGAGCTGACGATCCTGCTCGACGGCTTCTCGAAGTCGTACGCGATGACGGGCTGGCGCCTCGGCTACGGGGTCATGCCGCCGCCGCTCGCCGAGCACGTGACGCGGCTGATGGTCAACTCGGCGTCCTGCACGGCCTCGTTCGTCCAGCTCGCCGGGATCGCCGCGCTCCAGGGCGACCAGACGCCGGTCGCGCGCATGGTGGCCGAGTTCAAGCGGCGCCGCGACCTGTTCGTGGACGGCCTCAACCGGCTGCCCGGCGTGCGCTGCGCGCGGCCGCGCGGCGCCTTCTACGCCTTCCCGAACGTCACCGCCACCGGCCGGCCCGCGGCGGAGGTGGCCGAGCGCCTCCTGAACGAGGCGGGCGTCGCCGTGCTCGGCGGCACGGCGTTCGGCGCCCACGGCGAGGGCTACCTCCGGCTGTCGTACGCGAACTCGGAGGCCAACCTCCGGCTCGCCCTCGATCGGATGCGCCCCGTGTTCGAGAGCTTCGCCAAGAAGTGACCTTCGACCTCGGCGCCGTACGGGCGCGGTGGGAAGGCTACGAGACCGAGCTCGTCTGGGGACGCTATCCCGTCGAGCACGACCCGATCCGTCGCCACTGCCACATGGTGGACGACACCAACCCGCGCTACCTCGAGCGCGGCGAGTGCCCGCCCGTCATGGTCGACTACTTCGCCTCCGCGGGCGCCTGGCCGCCAGCGGAGCTCGACATCATCACGTTCGTCCGGAGGATCCCGACGCCCGGCGACCGGCTGGTGAACCTGGGGCACGAGTTCGAGTGGCACCGCGCCGCGCGCGTGGGCGACCGTCTGGGCGCGCGCCATCGCGTGCGCTCGATCGAGCTGCGCGCGACGCGGCTGGACCCGCTCTCGGTATGGATCTCCACCGAGACCACGATCGTGAACCAGGCCCGTGAGTCCGTGGCGACGCGCCTGAACCAGATCATGGTCCACCGCGCGACCGCCGAGCAGGGCACGGGGGATCCGGCCGAACGCCGCGCGCCGGAGCCACACCCGCCCGGTCGGCCCGAAGGTCGGGCGCGCCTGCGCCCCGCCGGCGACTCGACGAACGGCGAGTCGCTCCCGGGCTTCGCACTCCCGCTCACGATGACCCGCATGGCCCTCCAGGTCTCCGGGACGCAGGACTTCTACCCGGTGCACCACGACCGCGAGTTCGCGCGCCAGGGCGGTCACGCGGACATCTTCATCAATACGGGGCTCATCCGCGGCCTCCTCTGCCGGCTCGTCGGCGACTGGGCGGGGGACGACGGGTTCGTCAGGAAGCTCGGCTTCCAGATGCGCCGGCCGCATCTGCTCGGCGACACGATCACGGTCGCCGGGCGCGTCGCGCGCCGCTGGCGCGACGGCGCACACGGCGCCGCAGACCTCGACGTCTGGATCGAGAACCCGCGCGACGGCGTGGCCACGCCCGGGCGCGCGACGGTCTGGCTCGCGTCCCGCCCCGCCTGAGGCAAGCCCATGATCACCGTCGCGGACGTGGTCGTCGACGGTCTCAAGCGGGCGGGCACGGCGCGGCTCTTCGGCGTGCCCGGCGTCGGCGGCAACCTCCGGTTCCTCGAGGCCGCGCGTGCGCGCGACCTGCCGCTCGTGCTCGCCTACGGCGACGCCGCCGCGTGCGTGATGGCCGCGGTGACGGGCGATCTCGGCGACGCGCCCGGCGTCGCGCTCGCGGGCCGCGGCCCCGGCGTCGCCGCCGCGATCACCGGCGTCGCGCACGCCGCGCTCGATCGCTCGCCGATGCTCTTGCTGACCGACCGCCATCCGGGCACGCTGCTCGCCTGCAAGGCCAGCCTGCGGGTGGAAGCGCCCTCCGCGGCGCACTGGATCGCCCACGCCGTCCAGCTCGCGATGAAGCCGCCGCGCGGTCCCGTGCACCTCGACGTGCCGCCCGACGTCGCGCGCGAGCCCGCGCTGCCCCTCGCGACGGCGTGCCGTCCCGAGCCCCTGCCGCCGCCCGCCGCCGAGGCCCTCGACGCCGCCGCGACGCTCCTGGCCCGCGCGTCGCGGCCCGTCATGATCGTCGGGCTGGGTTGCCGCGCGCCGGAGAGCGCCGGGTGGCTCCGCGCCTTCGCCGAGGCTCTGCCCGCTCCCGTGCTGGCGACGCGGAAGGGGAAGGGCGCCGTCCCGGACCCCCACCCGCTGCGGCTCGGCGTGCTGCCGGGCGGCGGCGTCGAGGGGCGCCTGCTCGCGCGCGCGGACCTTCTCGTCGCGCTCGGGCTCGACGCCGCCGAGGCGAGCCCCGACACCTGGCCCGGCGACGCGCCGCTGCTGCACCTGGCGCCGTTCGCCGCGGCGGGCGGGCTGCGCCGGCGCGTGACCGAGGTCGTGGGCGAGATCGCGCTGATCGTCGAGGAGCTGGCGCCGCGCCTCCGGGGGGGCGCGCGGGCCGACTGGGACGTGGCCGAGCTCGACCGGATGAAGCGCGAGCTTCGCGCGCTGCCGGCGACGGCGGGCGGCCCGGCGCGCCGGAGGATCGTGCGACTAGCGCGCGAGGCCGCTGAGGCCGGAATGCTCGCCGCCGTGGATCCGGGCGCGCACGCCGCCGACGTCGCGGCGGCCTGGGACGCCGTGGCCCCCGGCGAATTCCTGGTCTCCGACGGCGCGGCGACGACGGGCTTCGCGCTGCCCGCCGCGATCGCGGCGCATCTGGCCCGCCCGGCGCGGCGCGCCGTCTGTTTCACCGCCGCGGCCGGACTCATCGGCGCCGCGTCGGAGCTGGAGACCGCGACGCGGCTGCGCGCGCCCGTCGTCGTGGTCGCGTTCGGCGAGCACGGCGCGGGCGCGCCCGAGCTCACGCGGCTCACGCAGAGCTTCGGCGTGCCGACGTTCGCCGCCGACGGCGAGGCCCGGTTCGCGGAGGCGTTCGGCCGCGCGCTCGCCGTCGGCGGGCCGGCCGTCGTCGCCGTCTGGGCTTGACAGTTCGGGCGTGCTGGACCAACGTGGCGGCATGACGCGCGGGTTGCGTGTCGCCGCGATCACGGCGCTCCTCGTCACGTCCCTCACGCCCGGCGGCGCCGGGGCGGCGGAGTGCGCGCCACCGCGGACGCTTGCGACGACGGTGCTGGGGATGAGCTACTGCGTGGATCCGGCGTTCACGGCGACGATCACCGGCCGGGTGCAGGCGATCCGGCAGGACGTGCGGGCGCAACGCCAGGCCGGGAAGCTCGTCGTCTACGCGAGCACGCCGATCAGCCCCCGCGGCGGCGGGAACGAGCGCGTGAACCTCGAGATCGCGGCGGCGGTCAAGACGCGCCTGGAAAAGGAGTTCGGCGGCGCCGTCTGGGTACTCGACCCGGGCGCGTACCAGATGTCCCCCCTCGGCGGCCGGGCGCCCGGAGGCGAGGAGTACATGCTCATGTGGACGCAGGTCCTCGCGGGGGACGACGGCACCGGGCGGGACTTCGACATGGTGCACTTCACGGGTCCCGCCGGCATGCGCGCCTTCTTCGGCTGCGGCAACGACGACGTGACCGGCTGCATCGAGCGCCACGCGCGGTCACGGGCGCTCGCGAACGACGAGTTCCGCCGCACGGTGGTCGCGGACCCCGGGCGCCTCGCGGCGTTCGTCCGCTTCTACGCGCTGCGGGCGTCGAGCGCCTACAGCAAGGGCGCCCACGACGAGTGGAACATCGTGCTCCGCATCAACCGGCGGCGGCCGCTCGGCGAGCAGGTGGCGATGTTCTTCGACGGCCGCCCGGCCTCGCCGGCCGAGATGGAAGCCGAAGTTTCGCCGGGCTACGAGTTCCGCTGAGCGGGGCTACACCGCGACGATCGCCGGATCGACGCGCATGACCACGTAGCCGCCCACGGCGCCCGCGCCGAAGCCCGGGGCGAAGACGCGCATCGGCCGGTCGATCACGCCCTCCTGCACGGCGTCGTGGATCGCGATGGGGATGGACGCCGACGAGGTGTTGCCCACCCGCTCGATGTCGAAGTAGAGCCGCTCCGCCGGCACGCCCGCCGCCTTCGCGTAGTGGACGACCATCGTCTTGTTGGCCTGGTGGGGCACGACGAGGTCGATCGCGTCCAGCAGGGAGCCCGGCTCGCCGTCGGGGCGCGGGAGCACCTTGAGCTCGCCGATCATCTGCGTGAGGTAACGCTTCACCAGCGCCTTCACCTCCGGGCCGTAGACCGTGATGTTGTTGTCGAACTCGGGATTGGGCCACACGATCGAGTCCACCTCGCTCATGGGGCCGCTCGCGTAGGTCTGGAACCATTCGACGTCGGGCGGCGCGCCGGCCGGCGCGGGCGCGACCACGAGCGCGGCGGCGCCGTCACCGAAGATCATCCGCGACGTCCGCACCGTGCCGATCTTGTCCGAGAACTTCTCGCCGCACACGACGAGGACGGGCCGCTCCACCTCCTGGAGCAGCCGCACGGCCTCCGAGAGCCCGTACGGGAGCCCCGCGCACGCGGCGACCATGTCGCACGAGGCGTGCGTCTGGAACATGCCGAGCTGGCCCGAGAGCCAGGTCGCGAGCGAGGGCATCATCTTCGTGGACGTGCACGAGCAGAAGAGCACCGCACCGATCTCCTCGGGCCGGCGGCCGGCCTTCTGCAGGGCCCGCTCGGCCGCCAGGAGGGCGATGTGGTCGAGGTCGAGCTCGGTGTAGAGCCGCTCGACGATCCCCGTCTTCTCCTCGATCTCCTTCGCCGTCATGGGGGACCAGCAGTAGGCGCCGTTGCGGATCAGGTCGTCGTTGGTGCAGACGAGCTCGCCCTTGTAGACGGCGAGCGCCTCGATGCGCGGCATGACGCTGAAGCGCCGCCGCACGTCGATCGGCGGGTACGCGGCGACGGGCGCGCGGGATGGCAGCGGCGCCGGCCGGCGAGCCCGCGTGCGGCGGCCGCCCTTTACGCGACGGATGAACTGCACGACGTCGTCGTTGCGCGGCGCGAAGACGACCACGAAGTCGTCGTCGTGGAGGTTCCCGACCTCGATCACGCGCGTCCGGGCCCGGTCCCAGCGGTACTGGTTGTGGAGCACCATCGCCTGGCGCATCAGCGCCTCGAGCTCCGGCACGCGGTGCCAGTACTCGATGATGTCCTCGTGGCCGTAGCCCGGGAAGTCGGGGTCGTACGCGAGCAGGTGGTAGGTGAGGTTCTTCGGATTCTGGAGGATCTCGCCGACGGTCGGCTTGATCGCCGGCAGCTCCGCGCCCGCGCCCTTCTTGTGCCGGAAGACGTCGAGCAGGATCCGCGAGATCTTGTCCTCGGTTCCCTCGTCCCACGCCGGCGGGAGCGCGCGGTAGCCGGTCTCGATCGCCTGCGTCAGCTCCTCGCCGTCCCAGGGCTTGAAGACGGGCAGGAAGAGATCCTCGCGGTGGCGCGGCACGTCGCGCCAGCGCATGGGCCGCTTCTCGTACATGGTCATCGCGTAGCGGTTGACCCAGAAGAGGTTCAGCGCGAGGTCGCGGAGCAGGTCGTAGCGCCCGTTGTACGCGTGCGAGTCCACGCGCGCGACGATGTCGGTCTCCGTCGGCGCCTTCTCCTCGAAGTCCCGCTTGATGACCGCGGCGAACTGGTCCAGCGTCTCGAAGACGGAGAAGTCGAGCGCGGGGAAGAAGTTGGAAGGGAAGACGAGCCGGCCGTATCGGTTGATGACGAAGGGTTTCATGGCATACGACGTTACGTCCGTCCGCGGGCTAGGGCAAGCCCACCAGGCGGATCCGCGTTCGCGAGATCCTCCCACCAGTCGTCCATGACGCACCCCCGCGAAGCCGATCCCAACAACCATGCCAAGCGCACGGTCTCGAGATTTCGCCCACATGCGCGGCCGTCGTGGCCGGCCGTGCCTCCTCTCGCGGCATCGGCCGGGGCCGGCGCCCACGGTTTCGGCACGCGCGTATAATGGCCGCATGTCGATCCTGACCGAACCCGACCGCGCCGCCGTCCGCAAGGAGTTCGAAAAGCTCGTCGGCCCCGTGAAGCTCGTGGTCTTCTCCCAGGAGCTGGCGGCGGCCGACCTCTGTCGCCAGAACGAGCAGCTCGTCCGCGAGGTGGCCGAGCTCAGCGATACCATCAGCGTCGAGGTGCTGAACCTCGCGATCGAGCGGGAGCGCGCCGAGCAGTACCGCGTGGATCAGGTGCCCGCCATCGTCGTCGAGGGCGCGCGCGACTACGGCATCCGCTTCTACGGGATCCCCGCGGGCTACGAGTTCAGCAACTTGATCGACTCGATCATCGTGGCGTCCACGGGCGAGCCGGCGCTCAGCGAGGAGACGAAGGCCTCCCTCCAGGCGCTGACCGAGGACGTGGACATCAAGGTTTTCTCGACGCCGACCTGACCCTACTGTCCCCGGGCCGTGCGCCTGGCGCAGCACATGTCGGTCGCCTCCGACCGCGTCCGCTCGATCGCGATTGAGGCCACCGAGTTCCCGGAGCTCGCCCGCGCCTACCAGGTCATGGGCGTGCCCAAGATCGTGATCAACGACCGCGTGCAGTTCGAGGGCGCCGTGCCCGAGCGCGACTTCCTCGGCGCGGTCCTCGAGGCGGTCAGCAGCGGTGCGACTGGCAGTGCGAGCTGAGCCGCGCCTCGCGGCGAGGCGAGCGGTGAGAAATGCTCGAAAATCCAGTCGACCTGGAGGCGAGCGTGGCAGTGCGACTGGCAGTGCGAGCTGAGCCGCGCCTCGCGGCGAGGCGAGCGGTGAAAATGCTCGAAAAGTGGCCGAGGGCCCTCGCGCTCGCACTCGTCCTGCTGGCCGCCGTGGCGGGGGCCGCCGACGAGCCGGGCCCGCCGGCGATCAACGCGCGCGCGCCCGAGATCGCGCTCGGCGACCAGCACGGCCGGCCATTCAAGCTCGCCGACGCGCTCGCGCAGCGCGACTTCCTCGTCGTCGCGTTCTACGTCAAGGCCTTCACCGGCGGCTGAGACCTCGAATTCTCCCGGTTCCGGGACGACCAAGCGAAGTTCGCGGCCCTCAACGCCGAGATCGTGGGCATCTCCGCGGACCAGCCCGAGCGCAATCTCGCGTGGACGAAGCGGCTCAACCTGCCCTTCCGCCTCCTGAGCGACGTGGGCCCGCCCGGACGGGTGAGCCGGTTCTACGGCGCGTGGGACGATCTCTGGGGCCTGTCCCGGCGCGCCACGTTCATCATCGACCGCCTGGGCCGCGTGCGCTGGGCCGAAGCCGGGCGCTCCGCCATCGACACGGGCCGGGCGCTCGACGCTCTCCGTGAGCTCGCCGCGACGAAGTAGCCCGCGAGCCGCGCCGCTGCTCTTCGCGTACGGGACGCTGATGCGGGGTTACGGGTTGCACGCCGTGCTCGCGCGTGGCGCGACGTACCTGGGCGAGGGACGGATCCGGGGACGTCTCCTGCAACTCGGACGCTATCCGGGTCTCGTCGCCGGGGCGGGCACGGTCCGCGGCGAGGTCTATCGCATGGACGATCCCGAACTTCTCCCGGTGCTCGACCGGCAGGAGGGGTACAATTTCGAGCGCCGCCGGTCGATGGTCACGCTCGCCGAGGATCGCCGCGCGCGGGCGTGGGTCTACTGGTACCGCGGGCCGCGGCAGCGCGCCGTCCCGATCCCGGACGGCGATTTCCGCCGGGCGCAGTCGCCCGGCCACCGACCGTGATCGCGAGGAGGAAGCGATGGCTCTGAACGCCGAGGAGCTCGTCAAGGCCGACCAGGACCACCTGATCCACCCGCTGCACCACCCCGTGGACGCCAAGGAGCCGATCATCTACGTCCGCGGGCGGGGCGCGACGGTCTACGACATCGGCGGCCACGAGTACATTGACGGGCTCGCCGGCCTCTGGAACGTCAACGTCGGCCACGGACGCGTAGAGCTGGCCGACGCGGCCGCCGCGCAGATGAAGGAGCTCGCCTACTTCACAGGCTACGTGGGCTCGTCGAACATCCCGGCGATCACCCTCGCCAACCGCCTAATGGAGATCACCTACGACAACATGCAGGCGGTCTTCTTCACGTCGGGCGGCGCCGAGTCCAACGAGTCGGCGTTCAAGACGGCGCGCTTTTACTGGAAGGCGCAGGGCAAGCCCGACAAGGTCAAGGTCATCGCGCGCCAGAACGGCTACCACGGCGTCACGCTCCAGGCGATGTCCGCCACGGGGATGCCCGCCTACTGGAAGATGTTCGAGCCGCGGGTGCCGGGCTTCATCCACATCCAGACCTGCTACCCGTACCGTTTCCAGGGGGCGAAGCCCGGGGAGTCGATCGGGCAGGCGGCGGCGCGGGAGCTCGAGGAAGCGATCCTCCGCGAGGGGCCGGACACGGTCGCGGCGTTCATCGGCGAGCCGATCCACGGCGGTGGCGGCGTGCTCTACCCGACCGACGACTACTGGCCGCGCGTGCGCGAGGTCTGCACGAAGCACAGCGTCCTCCTCATCGGCGACGAGGTCATCACCGGCTTCTGCCGCACGGGGCGCTGGTTCGCGCTCTCCCACTGGAACGTGAAGCCCGACATCCTCTCGTTCGCCAAGGGCGTGACCTCGGGCTATCTGCCGCTCGGCGGCATCATGGTGACGAAGGCGATCAAGGACACGATGGACTCGGTGAAGCCCGAGGACCGCTGGATGCACGCCTACACCTACTCGGCGCACCCGACGTGCTGCGCGGTCGCCGTGAAGAACCTCGAGATCATGACGCGCGAGCGCCTCTGGGAGAACGCGGCGAAGATGGGCGACCGCCTCCACGCCGGGCTCAAGCAGGCGTTCGGCGATCATCCGAACGCGGGCGACATCCGGGGCGGCAAGGGGTTGCTCGCCGCGGTGGAGCTGGTCGAGGATCGCGCGACCAAGAAGAACTTCGCCGGCGACCGCAAGCTCGCCGCCCGGATCCAGGCCGAGATGATGAAGCGCGGCGTCGTCACACGGACGCGCCCGTCGGGGGGACCGCACCCGGCGAACGGCGACCAGATCTTCTTCGCGCCGCCGCTCGTCGTCACCGAGGCGGAGATCGACCGGCTCGTCGGGGTTGCGCGCGACGCGGTGAAGGTCGTCCTGGGCGCCTGACGCGGGGGGCTCGCGTGCAGCTCATCACGGCCCACCGCATCCTCATCGCGGCGGGCATCGCGTTCTTCCTGTTCTACGCGGTCGTCCAGCTGCGCCTGTGGGGCCGCGCGGGCGGCGCCGACGCGCTGGTCCAGGCGATCGTGTCGGTCGTGGTCGCCGTCGGGCTCGTCGTCTACTACCGGACGCTGCGGACGTGGGGACGGCGCGAGTAGCGGGGGCCGGCCCGGCGATGCCGCCGGCGGTCCTGATCTACGACGGCGAGTGCGCGATGTGCCGCGCGAGCGCGCTCTGGCTCATGCGCTTAGCACTCTCCGGGGGCGCCCTCGAGATCCTCCCGTGCCGCTCCGCGCCGCGCCGCGCGCGATTCCCCCAGGTCGCCGACGAGGCCTGCATGACCGCGATGCAGCTCGTCCTGCCCGACGGCCGCGTGCTCGCTGGCGCCGACGCCGTGCCCGAGCTGCTGCGCCGCATCCGCGGCCTCGGCTGGCTCGCGGCGTTCTTCGCGCTGCCGGGGGTGCGGCCGATCGCGCGGCGGTTCTACGCGTGGGTCGCGCGCAACCGCATGCGGCTCTCCTGCCGGCTCGACCGCTCGGCGTAGCGCGTCCGGCGCCCGTTCCGCGGGCAGCGAAATGGCGCCTGCCCGGGAAGACGGCAGGCACGGCGCGCGCCGTTCCCCACCCCCGCGGGCCCTAACCCGCCATCGCATCGGCACATTCGATCCCTCGCCCGCCACGGGCCCTCGTCTGGCACGGACGCTGCTTGCTGAGCCCCGGCACGGCCCGCCGAAGGCGCCGTGTCAAGGCGACGGCGCCGGTGTTCCCACGGGACACGGCGCCGTTTTTTTGTCAGGAGGAACGATGGGGCTGAGCCGTCGAGAGTTCGTCAAGGCCACGGGGGCGGCGGCGCTGCTGGGCGGGCTTCCCGCCGGCTGGGCGGGCGGCGTCTACGCGAACGACGCGCCCGAGACACCGAAGCTCCGGATCGGCATCATCGCGCTCACCGACTGCTCCTCGATCGTGATGGCGCACGAGCTCGGCCTGTTCAAGAAGCAGGGGATCGAGTCGACGATCTCGAAGGAGGCGTCGTGGGCGGTGATCCGCGACCGCCTCACGCTCGGCGACAACCAGGCGACGCACATGCTGCTCGGCACGCCGTACGCGGCGACGATGGGGCTCCAGGGCTCGCCCGTGAAGCCCATGGTCATTCCGTGCTACCTGAACCGGAACGGGCAGGCGATCACGCTCACGAAGACGCTCCTCGACCGGGGCGCCAGGACGCCCCAGCAGATCAGGCCGCTGGCCCTCGAGGCGAAGGCGAAGGGCTCGCCCATGACCTTCGCGATGACCTACCCGCCCGGCACGCACGCGATGTGGATGCGCTACTGGCTCGCGACCGGCGGCATCAATCCGGACCGGGACGTCTCGCTCATCACGATCCCGCCGCCACAGATGGTCGCGAACATGAAGGTCGGCAAGATGGACGGCTTCTGCGTGGGCGAGCCGTGGAACGCGCGCGCGATCGCCGACGGCATCGGCTTCACGGCGATCACGACGCAGCAGATGTGGCGGGACCACCCCGAAAAGGTCTTCGTCTTCACGGAGGAGTTCGCGGCCCGCAACCCCAGGACCGTCAAGGCCGCCATCCGGGCCATCGTCGAGGCGAGCCAGTGGATCGACAAGCTCGAGAACCGGCCGCGGATGGCGGAGGTCGTCGCGCAGCCGCAGTACATCAACACGACGAAGGAGGTCATCCTCGGCCGCATGCTGGGCGACTACGACTACGGCGACGGGCGCAAGGAGAAGGACAGGTACTACATGACCTTCTACGATCGCTTCACCAACTTCCCGCAAAAGTCGCACGGCGTCTGGTGGCTCAGCCAGTTCCGCCGCTGGGGGATGGTCAAGGAGCCGCCCGACTACAAGGCGCTGGTGGACCGCGTGCACCGCTCGGACATCTACCGCGAGGTCGCGAAGGAGCTGGGGCTCGAGACGCCGCGCGAGGACATGAAGAAGGAGACCCTCTTCGACGGCGTCACCTTCGACCCGGCGGAGCCCGAGAAGTACGCGAAGGGCTTCGCCGTCCACTCGATGGCGTAGGCGGGGCGCATCATGACCCTGCGCAAGGTCGCGCTCCCGCTGCTGAGCCTCGCCGGCGTCCTGCTCGTCTGGACCGCGCTGAGCCAGACGGTCGCGCCCGACCTGCCGTCACCGCTCCGGACCTGGCAGGAGTCGCGTCGCTATGTCCTCGAGCCGTTCTTCAAGGACGGCGAGATGAACCAGGGCATCCTGCGCCTGGCCTTCTACTCGCTCGTCCGGGTGGGGAAGGGCTACCTGCTGGCGCTCGCGATCGGCACGCCGCTCGGCTTCCTCCTGGGCCTCTCGCGCGCCTTCCACGAGTCGTTCGACCCGATCGTCCAGTTCCTTCGGCCGATCTCGCCGCTCGCCTGGCTCCCGCTCGGGCTCGTGATCTTCCAGAAGTCGGAGCCCGCGGCGATCTTCACGATCGCGCTGTGCGCGATGTGGCCGACGGTCATCAACACCGCGGTCGGGGTGCGCTCGATCAGCCAGGACTATCTGAACGTCGGCCGGGTGCTCCGGCTCTCGCGGATCAAGATGCTCTCCAAGATCATCGTCCCGGCGTCGTTGCCCTACGTCTTCACGGGCTACCGCCTCTCGCTCGGTCTCGCGTGGCTCGTCATCGTCGCGTCCGAGATGCTCACGGGCACGCCGGGCGTGGGCGGCTTTCTCTGGCAGGAGTACAACAGCCTCGTCTACTCGCACATCATCCTGAGCGTCATCACGATCGGCGCCGTCGGCCTGGCGCTCGACCGGCTCATGGGGCTCGTCGAGGCGCGCTTCAAGGCGGGCTGATGGCCTATCTCGAGGTCCAGGGCCTCGCGAAATCCTACGTCACGCCGCGCGCCACCACGCACGTCCTGGGCGGCGTGGACCTGTCGCTCGAGGAGCGGGAGTTCGTCGCCGTCGTCGGCTACTCGGGCTCGGGCAAGACCACGCTCGTCTCGCTCCTGGCCGGCCTCATCCTCCCCGACGCGGGCGCGATCGTCCTCGACGGCGCGCCGGTGCGGGGGCCCGGGCCCGACCGGGGCATCGTCTTCCAGCAGTACTCGCTCCTGCCCTGGATGACCGTGCACGAGAACGTCGCGCTCGCCGTGGACGCCGTGAACCCCGGGCTCCGCGCGGGGCAGCGCCGGCGCCTCACCGAGGAGCTCCTCGCCCTCGTCAACCTGGCGCCCGCCGCGTGGAAGCGGGGGATGTCCCGGCCCCTGTTGAACTTGAGAACTGAGTAGCGACGGCTCCCTGGTCGGCGTGAGAATCGCGTCGACCAAGACAAACGGTCCCAACAACCGGGACCAAGGAGCCGCCAATGACAAAGAGAACAGCGGAAGCGCAGCGAACGCAAGCGGAGAATGGCACGAGCCCGACGGTGACGCACTTGGTGGAGCCGATGCTCGCCGGGATGAC
>JBGQEL010000097.1:0-15405 GCA_041496385.1 Methylomirabilia bacterium
CGTGCCGCCGCCCGTGCCGTGGCCCGAGCTGGCGGGCAAGACGCTCGGCATCCTCGGCTACGGGCGGATCGGCCAGTGCCTGGCCCGGCGCGCCCGTGCGTTCGACATGGAGGTGTGCGCCGTTCGCCGCGACGTCGCGCGATCGGCGTCCGACGACCTGGCCCTCCTCGGCGGCCTGGAGATCCTCGCCGAGGTGCTCCGGCGCGCGGACTATCTGGTGATCACGCTGCCGCTGACGCCCGACACGCGCGGGCTGCTCGGCGAGCGCGAGCTGTCCGCGATGAAGCGGACGGCGGTGCTCGTCAACGTGTCGCGCGCGCAGATCGTCGAGCAGGACGCCCTCTACCGCGCGCTCGCCGAGGGCAGGCTCGCGGGGGCGGCGCTCGACGTCTGGTATCGCTACCCGACGAGCCCCGGCCCGACGCTGCCCGCCGACCGGCCGTTCCACGAGCTGCCCAACGTGCTCATGACGCCGCACCTGTCCGGCTGGACCGAGGGAATGCTGGAGGCGCGGGCCAAGCTCATCGCGGAGAACATCCACCGGACCGCCCGGGGCGAGCCGCCGCTGAACCTGATCGCGCCGTCCGGCTAGGCGCAGACCCGCCGGCGGTGGGCCGGCGTCACGAGAACGTCCACGTCCCGTCACACTCTCATCATCTTGTCCTGCGATAACACACGCGTCGAGAGACCAAACTCTTCCACCGTTTCCCAAGGAGGCTCGTATGAAACGTGGATCGACGCGACACCTGGCCCGACGGTCCTTTCTGAAAGGAGCGCTCGCCACGGCTCCGCTGCTGCTCGTGGGTCCCTCGCTGCTGCGGCCCGCCAGGGCGCGCGCGGGCAGCCTCGGCCCGAGCACGACGACCGACCCGTATCTGGTTCCGAGCCTGGCCGGCGTGCACACGGTGTCCATCCTGACCGTCGGTGACATGATCGGCGGGTACCGGATGGTCGGCATCCCGGATGGGCTCGGCGCCTTCGCGGGCCACCGGGGCGATTTCCGTCTGTTGATGAACCACGAGCTCACGGCCACCAGCGGCATCGCCCGCGCCCACGGCTCGAAGGGCGCCTTCGTCTCGAGCTGGACGATCGATCGCAGGACGCTGGAGGTCGTGAGGGGCGAGGACTTCTCGCAATCGCCCCACGACGTGTTCCTCTGGGACGCGGAGACTCAGCGGTACACGCGGGGCACGACCGTGTGGGAGCGGCACTGCTCGGCGGACCTGGCCGATGAGACCGCCTTCCACCATCGAGACCGGGGCACGACGGAACGGATCTACCTGAACGGCGAGGAGGTGAGCCAGGGGCGGGCGTGGGCACGGATCGCCACCGGGCCCCACGCGGGCGAGACCTGGCAGCTGCCGCGGCTCGGGCGCATGTCGTTCGAGAACGCGGTCGCGTGTCCGCATCCCCAGGACAAGACCGTCGTGATGCTCACGGACGACGGCGCGCTGAGTACGGCGCCCGTGGCCGCGAGCTTCCCGAGCGAGGTGTACGTCTACGTCGGGACGAAGACGCGTCACGGCCACCCGATCGAACAGGCCGGCCTGACCAACGGTACTCTCTACGGCCTGAAGATCGCGGTCCAGGGCCAGCCGGTCGCCGAGGAGAGCAACGCGTTCGGTCTCGGCAACGCCGCGAGCGGCTACGTCGGCGCCGGGCGGTTCGGTCTCCAGAATCTCGGCGACGTCTCGGGCCTCGACGGCCTCGCGCTGGAGCAGGCGTCGATCGCCGGCGGCGTCACGCGCTTCCAGCGGCCGGAGGACGGCGCCTGGGATCCGCGGCCGAAGCACCGGCACGATTTCTACTTCGTGACCACGGCGAGCTTGACCAGCAACTGCCGCCTGTGGCGGCTGCGCTTCGACGACGTCGAGCGCCCCGAACGGGGCGGGACGGTCGAAATACTACTGAAAGGCGACGAAGGTCACGGCATGCTGGACAACGTGACGATCGATCACTGGGGGCGCATCGTCATGGACGAGGACCCCGGCAACAGCGCCCGCGTCTCCAAGATCTGGCTCTACCAGATCGCGACCGGCGAGCTCGTCCAGGTCGCGGAGCACAACCACACGTTCTTCGATCCGGCCGTTCCCAACAACCCCCGGTTCATCACGCAGGACGAGGAATCGTCGGGCATCATCGACGCCGGCCACATTCTCGGGCGGGGCTGGTTCCTGCTGGACGTCCAGGCCCACAAGCTCAGCAGCGACCCCGAGCTCGTCGAGGGCGGGCAGCTCCTCGCCCTCTGGGTCGATCCCGAGATCGGCCACGCGAGGCCCGGGCGGCACCGGCGACACGAGAAGGATGACCACGAGGACGAGGACTAGGGTCTACTACGGCTGGGTCATCGTGGCGGTCGCCTTCGTCACGATGGGCGTGGGCGTCAACGCGCGCACGGCCTTCTCGCTGCTCTTCCCGCCGATTCTCGACGAGTTCGGCTGGGAGCGCGGCGTGACGGCCGGCGCGTTCTCGTTCGGCTTTCTGGTCTCGGCGGCGTTCAGCCCCTGGCTCGGCCGGCTGATGGATCGCCGCGGGCCGCGCGTCGTGATCGAGCTGGGCGTGGGCCTCGTGGCCGCCGGGCTGATGCTGGCCACGCTGGTGCACCGGCCCTGGCACCTCTACGCGACGCTCGGCCTGCTCGTGGGCGGCGGCAGCGTCTGTCTCTCGTACACGGGCCAGGCGCTCTACCTGCCCAGCTGGTTCGTGCGACGGCGGGGCCTGGCCATGAGCCTGGCCTTTTCCGGCGTCGGCGCGGGTTCGATCATCCTGCTTCCCTGGCAACAGACCCTCATCGAGCGCGCGGGCTGGCGCGCCGCCTGCTGGGCGATGGGCCTGCTGGTGCTCCTGCTGCTGGCGCCGCTCAACCTCCTGGTGCGGCGGCGGCCGGAAGATCTCGGGCTCGCTGCCGACGGCGATCAGGTCGCGCGCGACGTCGCGGCCGATCAGCGGCACGCCAACGTCGTGGACGCGGCCTGGGTCGCCGTGGAGTGGACGCTCGGCCGCGCCGTGCGCACGGCCCGCTTCTGGTGGATCGCCCTCGGATATCTCTGCGGCCTGTACGCCTGGTACGCGGTGCAGGTCCACCAGACGAAGTACCTGGTCGAGATCGGGTTCAGCCCGACCGACGCAGCCTGGGCGCTGGGCTTCGTGAGCCTGGTCGCCGTGCCGGGGCAGATCGCGCTCGGTCATCTCTCCGATCGCATCGGGCGCGAGTGGGTCTGGACGGCGGGCAGCCTCGGCTTCGTGCTCTGCTACCTGGCCCTGCTGCTCCTGCGCGATTCGCCGACGCCGGCGCTGCTCTATCTCATGGTCGTCACGCAGGGGATGCTCGGCTACGGTCTCACCTCCGTCATCGGCGCGATCCCGGCCGAGATCTTCGAGGGGCCGCACTACGGCGGCATCTTCGGCACGCTCATGCTCGCGTCGATCGCGGGCGGCGCGGCCGGACCCTGGGTGACGGGCGCGCTGCACGACGCCACCGGGAGCTACACGAGCGCCTTCTGGATCGCGATCGGCTGCAGCGCGCTCTCCGCGCTGGCCATCTGGCTGGCCGCCCCGCGCCAGGTGCGGCTGGTCGCGGGGCAGGTCTACCGGCTGAAGTAGATTCGCGCGCCTGCGAGGCGGCCCATCATCGCAGCGCCTCGCGGAGCGAGGCCCCGACGTGGGCGACCGCGCGGATCCCCGTGTCGATGAGGCGCCCCATCGGGACGAAGCCGTGAATCATCCCGCCGTAGCAGATGTAGTCGACGCTGACGCCGGCGTCGCGCAGGCGCCCGGCGTAGAACTCGCCCTCGTCGCGCAGCGGATCGTGGCCCGCGGTGACGATGAGCGCGCGCGGCAGCCCGGCCAGCGAGGGCGCCCGCAGCGGGGAGGCGCGCCAGTCGCTCGCGTCGTCCTTCGAGCGCAGGTAGTGGGCCTTGAACCAGCGCATGCTCTCGCGCGTGAGCATGTAGCCGTCGGCAAAGTCGTCGTACGAGCGCGTCTCCCGCATCACGTCGGTGACCGGGTAGATCAGGATCTGCAATCCGATGGCTGGCCCGCCGGCGTCGCGCGCCATCAGCGCGACGACCGCCGCGAGGTTGCCGCCGGCGCTGTCGCCGCCGACGGCGAGGCGGCCGGCGTCGAGCCCCAGCTCGCCGGCGTGGGCCACGACCCAGCGCGTGGCCGCCCACGCGTCGTCGACGGCGGCCGGGAACTTGTGCTCCGGCGCCAGGCGGTAGTCGACGGAGACCACGCTGGTTCCCGACGCCGCCGTGAGCTGGCGGCAGACCACGTCATGCGTCTCGAGGTTGCCGATCACCCAGCCGCCGCCGTGGAAGTAGACGTAGACCGGCAGGCGGGTCGCGTCGGGGACGCCGGCCGGGCGGTAGATGCGCAGCGGGATCGCACCGTGCGGCCCGTCCGCGGTGAGGTTCTTGACGCTGCCGATCTCGGGCGGTGTGGGCGTCGAGGCCGGGCGCGTCTCGATGAAGAGCTGGCGTGCCTCCTTGGGCGAGAGCGTGTGATAGGCGGGGCGCCCCGCCTTGACGACCATCTCGAGCACCGCCTGCACCTGAGGATCAAGCGCCATTGCGCAGGACCTCCGCGGCGGCCTTCTCGACCACCGTGCCTTTGAAGAAGTCGGGGTTCACCTCGCCCCAGAAGCGCACGGCGTTGGTGAACATGAAGTCGCGGAAGTCGGTGTCGTCGATCAGCCCGTGCTCGACCAGCTCGTAGGCCTCGGGGACGACCGCGGCCATGTCCGGGACGTCGAAGTGCCCGATGTCCGAGCTGAAGAGCGCGTTGAGGCGGGCGCCCAGCGGGTTCGCGCGGCGGTTGAACGCCCACGCGTTGACGGGGTCGTCGGCCTCGCAGCCAAAGTAGAAGCGCGGGACGAAGAGCTCGCGAATATCCTCCTTGCGCTCGACGCGGCACCGGAAGTAGTCGTCGACGTCCTCCACGCCGCCGGTCAGGGCCGAGTTCGAGTCGCCCTCGAGCCCGTCGCCGCGGCGCACCGCCTCCACCACCTCGGCGCGGCCGTACTTCTCGGCGAGCTGGAGCAGCTTGGCGCGGTCGAGCTTGCTCGGGTGCGTCGACTGGATCGCCTGCCCGTTGCGCTTCTCCCAGTGCCCGATGAGGTCCGCGTAGAGCATGCACGCCCAGCCCACGCCGCCCTCGAGGAACGCGAAGTTCAGGTCCGGGAATCGCCGCGTCACGCCGCCGAAGAAGAGCGCCTTGGCGACCGCGTGGCCGGCCGAGGCGAAGTGGCCGATGTGGTTGTAGCAGAAGTTCGACGGCGAGTTGCGCAGGAGGATCGAGCGCGCGCCGTTGTGGAAGGAGGGCGCGACGCGCAGCTCCCGGCACTTCTCCCACACGGGATCGTAGTCGTAGGGGCTGTCGAGGCCGACGACGTCGTACCACTCGACCTGCTTGGAGGCCTCCGGGTGCTCCTCCTCCAGCGCGGGCACGCGGCGGCGCATGAGGCCGCCGATCATCATGACCTTGTAGCCGAGCTGCCTGGACGCGAACTCGATCTCCTCGAGCGCCTCCTCCGGCGTGTACATGGGGATGATCGCCGCGGGGATGATGCGGTCGCCGAGGTCACGAAACTGGTCGGCGGTGAACACGTTGTAGGCGCGGCAGATCGCCCGGCGCAGCCGCGTGTCCTGCATGCGGTGGTAGCTGAGCCCGGCCGTCGGGTAGACCACGCAGAAGTCGATGCCGAGGTCGTCCAGGCGCTCGTACATGAGCCGCGGCATCATCGCCGTCGCGCGGTCGAGCGTGTTCTCGCTCGGCGAGGACCAGAACGACTCCTGGCCGACCCGCCGCCGGGCGCGCTCGGGCACCGACAGCTTGAGCGAGTTCGGGACGCGCTGGCTGGCGAGGGCCAGGGCCTCGGCCGCCGCGTCGCCGCCGATGCGCCGGAACGCCTCGCGCATCACGGGCCCGTACTCGAGCCAGTGGCCGTCGGCGTCGATGATGGGGTGGGTGAGGCGCGAGCGGAGCGTCCGGGCGTCCAGATGACCGTTACCCTGCATGGCGGCGCCTCCGGCGAAAGCTTGGTCGGTGCCGGGATCATACCAAAGCGCGGTATGCTCTGGGCTTCGAGAGGAGGGACCGATGGACGTCAACGTCAAGAGGATCGCGCTCCGCCTGGCCGCGCTCGTCGTGGTCGCCGGCGCGCTGGGCGGCCCGCTCGCAAGCCCGGCGCGCGCCGAGGTCGAGCGGCTCTACCTGCTCGACTGCGGCCGGAACGTCGGCAAGGACCAGTCGCGATGGTCGCCGGGTGTCAACGAGGGCCGGGCGATCGAGTTCTCGGACAACTGCTACCTCGTCAAGCACGACAAGGGCCTGCTCCTGTGGGACACGGGCGTGCCCGACGCCGTCGCCGCCATGCCCGACGGCATGGTCGTCGCCGGCGGTGCGATCACGTACCGCCGCGCCAGGACGCTCGCCGCGCAGCTCGCCGAGATCGGCGTCAAGCCGACCGACGTGATCTATCTGGCGGTCTCGCACACGCACGGCGATCACGTCGGCAACGTCGCGCTGTTCCCGTCCTCCACCGTGCTCATCCAGGGCGCGGAGTACGACTGGGCGATGGCCGGCCAGGCCAGGCCGGCGTTCGCGGCGACGCAGACGATCCGGAAGCTCGCCGGCGACCTCGACGTGTTCGGCGACGGCAGCGTGACGATCCTCTCGACTCCGGGCCACACGCCGGGGCACCAGTCGCTCCTCGTGCGCCTGCCGAAGACCGGCTTCATCGTGCTGTCGGGCGACGCCGTGCACTTCCAGGACAACTGGACGCACAAGCGGGTGCCGTCGATGAATTTCAACCGCGACCAGTCGCTGGCCTCCTTGCAGCGCATCGCCGCCGTGCTCGAGGAGCGAAAGGCGACACTCTGGATCAACCACGACAAGCAACAGAGCGACGGGCTCCGCTACGCGCCGGCGCACTACGAATAGCGCGGCCGCGGCGGACGCCCGCGCGCGATGGACTATAATCGCCCGGCGATGAAGATCACGAGCGTCCGGGCGACCTGGGTCCACGTGCCGATCCCGCTCGAGCGCCAGCACGTGAGCGACTTCGGCCGCATCGCGTCGTTCGACTCGGTCATCGTGAAGATCGAGACGGACGGCGGGCTCGTGGGCTGGGGTGAGGCCAAGGCCGGCGTCGGCAGCGCGGCCTCGGCGCACGGCCTGGCCGCCATCATCAACCAGGACTACGCGCCGCTGCTCGTCGGGCAAGACCCGCGCGACGTGAGCCGGCTCTGGGACGTGCTCTACAACACGCCGCGCGAGGGCTACGCTGTCGAGCGCGGCCACGTGCTGCCGCAGCTCGGGCGGCGCGGCCTCTCGGTGTCGGGAATCGCCGGCGTGGACCTGGCGCTCTGGGACCTCCTCGGCAAGTCGCTCGGCGCGCCCGTCTGGCGCCTGCTCGGCGGCCGCCGCGCCGAGCGGATGCCCGCGTACGCGTCCGGGGGGTGGGCCGACGAGGCGCACATCGGCGAGCAGCTCCTCGGCTACGTCGAGAAGGGCGGCTTCCGCGCCGTCAAGATGCGGGTCGGTGTGATGGACGGCGAGCCGCACCGCTCGGCGGCGCGCGTGCGCGCCGCGCGCCGGGCGCTGGGGCCCGACGTGAAGCTGATGGCCGACGCCCACGGCACCTGGACGGTGGCGGAGGCCAAGGCGTTCTGCCGGATGGTCGAGGAGTGCGACCTCTACTGGCTCGAGGAGCCGGTGACGGCCGACGACAAGATCGGGCTCGCCGAGGTGCGCCGCGCCTCCGCGGTGCCGATCGCGACCGGCGAGAGCGAGTTCACGCGGCACGACTTCCGCGAGATCGCCGAGCTGCGCGGCGCCGACGTGCTCCAGCCCGACCTCGCGATCGCGGGCGGCATCACGGAGGGCGTGCGCATCGGCGCCGTCGCCTCCGCGTACAACCTGCGCTTGGCGCCGCACCTCTGGTCGGGCGCTCCCGCCTTCGCGGCGGGCATCGCGCTGGCCGCCAGCCAGAGCGCCGGATTCATCCTCGAGTACTCGCTCGGCGCCAACCCGCTGCTGCACGAGCTGGTGCACGAGACGTTCGAGGTCGTCGACGGGCAGCTCGAGATCCCGGATCGGCCGGGGCTCGGAATCACGGTGGACGAGGAGTTCGTCCGCCGCCACGCGCGCGCGTGAACCGCGGCGAGCGCACGAAAGGAAGGCTCATGGGCGTGTACGAGAAGCTCGGCGTCCGACCCGTCATCCACGCCTCCGGCACGACCACCCGCTACGGCGGCTCGATCATGCGCCCGGAGACCATCGAGGTCATGCGCGAGGCGGCGCAGACCCTTGTGAACATCGACGAGCTGAACGAGGCCGCCGGCGCCGCCATCGCGCGGATCCTCGGCGCGCCCGCGGCGCTCGTGACGGCGGGCTCCACCGCGGGCCTCGTCCTCCAGGCGGCGGCCTGCATGACCGGCGACGACCCCGCGAGGATCACCCGTCTGCCGGACACCACGGGCATGCGACGCGAGTTCGTGATCCAGCGCGCGCATCGATTCAGCTACGACCAGGCCTACCGGGTGCCGGGTGGGGTCCTCGTCGAGATCGGGCTCGGGCGGCGGACGGCGCTCTTCGAGCTGGAGAACGCGATCACCGAGCGCACCGCCGGGGTCGTCCACCTCGTCTCTCCCTTCACGAGCCCGCCGGGCGTGCTCTCGTTCGAGGAAGTCCGCGAGGTCGCGCACGCGCGCGGCGTGCCCGTGCTGGTGGACGCCGCATCGATGCTGCCCCCGCGGGACAACCTCTTCCGGTACCTGCGCGGGGGCGCCGACCTCGTCATCTTCAGCGGCGGCAAGGGAATCCGCGGCCCGCAGAGCACCGGCATCCTGGCGGGCCGGCGCGACCTCGTGCGCGCGGCCACGCTCAACGCGAGCCCCAACCAGGCCATCGGCCGCGCCGCGAAGACCTCCAAGGAAGAGATCGTCGGGATCGTCAACGCCCTCGAGCTCTTTCTCGCCGAGGACGAGGCGGCCGAGATGGCGCGCTATCGCGACGTCTGCGCGTCCATCGTCGACACGCTGCGGGATATTCAGGGTCTCCGCGCGGTGGTCGAGCAGGACAGCGTCAACCGGGTGATCCCGCACGCCGTCGTCTATTTCGAGCCGGCCTGGAAGGGCGCCTCGGGCAAAGCGGTGCGCCTGGCGCTCGCCGCGGGCGAGCCCCACATCTACGTCCAGCAGGGCGCGCTGCAGGGCGGCTACGCCGACGAGATCTCCGTCGATCCCATCAACCTCCAGCCCGGCGACGAGAAGATCGTCGCGACACGCCTGCGCGAGGAGCTGACGCAGAGGAGAACAGCATGAAGGTCAAGGCGGCGAACGGCTTCGCGCGGATCCTCAAGGCCGAGGGTATCCCCTGGGTGAGCTGCTACCCGACCAATCACGTGAACAACGCGCTCGGCGAGGAAGGCGTGCCGATCCTCATGATGGGCGAGGAGCGGTTCGCGGTCGCCGTCGCCGACGCGTACTCACGGGTGACCGCCGGCAAGCAGATCGGCGTGTGCACGGTCATGGCCAACCTCAACGCCGCCGGCATCCAGATGGCGTACGGCGCCGTCGGCCAGGCCTGGGAAGACTCCTCCCCGCTCCTCGTCATCGCCGAGGGCGTGGGCCAGGGCGCCAGCCGCCACACCCACTACGACATGGCGGAGGCGTTCAAGTCGGTGACCAAGTGGGTGGGCAAGGTCGATCGCGCCGACCTCGTGCCGGACTACGTCCGCCGGGCCTTCACGCATCTGCGCTCGGGCCGGCCCGGCCCCGTGCTGCTCGTCATCCCGCGCGACCTCGGCGAGTACGACGACGCCGAGCATCCGTACACGCCGGTGAAGGGCTGGCGGTCCGGCCCCGACCCGGATGACGTGAAGACCGCCGTCAAGGTGCTCCTCGCCGCGAAGGACCCGCTCCTCTACGTGGGCGAGGGCGTCTACTACGCCGACGCCACCCCTGAGCTCCTGAAGTTCGCCGAGCTCGCGCAGGTGCCTGTGCTGACCACGCTGAAGGCGAAGGGGACCTTCCCGGAGAACCACCCACTCTCGGTCGGTGTCCGCGGCTCGCACGCCGAACACTTCCTCCGCAAGGCCGACGTTCTCTTCTCGATCGGCTCCAGTCTGTTCCCGAACCGCTTCAGCCACGCCATTCCGGACGCCGACAAGAAGACGATCGTCCAGTGCACGGTCGACATCCTGGACATCAACCGGAGCTACGAGACGCGCCACGCCGTCATCGGCGACGCCAAGCTCACGCTGCAGGCGCTCATCGACGAGCTCGCCAGGCGCGGCGCCCGCAAGAAGCCGGAGCTCGTGGAGGAGATCCGAAGCGCCAAGCAGGCGTTCGTGGCAAAGTTCCGCCCGTTGCTGGAGTCGACCGAGACGCCGATGAACCCGTACCGCGTCTTCGGCGACCTCATGAAGGTGCTGGACCCGAAGAGCTCGTTCGTCACGGCCGATTCCGGCAACACGCGCGACCAGACGAGCACGGTCTACGAGGCGCAGATCCCGCGCGGCTACCTGGGCTGGGGCAACGTGTCCACGCTGGGCTTCAGCCTGGCCGGGGCGATCGCGGCGAAGCTCGCGTTCCCGGACCGGCAGTGCGTCCACGTCACCGGGGACGCCGGCGTCTGCTACATGATGGGGAACTTCGAGGCGGTGGCGCGCTACACGATCGGCCTCACCACCCTTCCCCTCACCACCGGCGGCTACTCCGGGTACGGCCAGGGCTTCTGGGGCGCGGGCCACGATCCCTACACCTGGAAGGTGTCCGATCACGACTCCGCGTGCATGGCGTCGATGGCGCGCGCCGTCGGCTTCCACGCCGAGGACGTCACGAGCCCGTCCGAGATCATCCCGGCGCTGAAGCGCGCCTTCGACGAGAACGCCAAGGGCCGGCCGGCGTTCCTGGAGTTCATCTGCTCGCACCACCCGGTCCACGGCGGCTGGGTCAGGCCCGCGGCGGCCGGCCACTAGCCCATGGATCCGGCCACGATCGTCATCAGCCGGCTGGCCGCGGGGCCGACCCCGCCACAGCCAACGGCCGCGGGATCGCCGAACACGCTGCACACGCCCGTCGCCGAGGTCGTCGCGAAGATGGGCCCGCCCCCCTGGTCCAAGCGGATCATCGCGGACGAGCGTCAGCTCGTGACGCTGATCGCGAGCCCGCCCGGCGGCGGTAACCGGCCGCACTGGCACCGCGAGTTCGACGAGTGGTGGGTCGTGCTCGGCGGGCGCCTCGAGTGGGAGCTGACCGGCGGTGTCGTCCTGCAGGCGACCAAGGACGACATCGTGTGGGTGCCCCGTGGCACGGTGCACCACATCCGCAACATCGGCGACGGGCTCTCGCTGCGTCTGGCCGTCGCGATGCCGCCGGCGATGCACTACTTCAGCGCGTGCGAGCAGTGCGGCTACTCGGACGACGGCCCGCGCGAGTGGTGCGCGTGACGCGCACGGCGCCGGGCATCACACGACACCAGAACGCCGCGCGCGAGCGCGGGCAGGGAGGCGAGCGATGGCTGACGTCCTGACGGTGGTGGCCAAGGTCCGCGCGGCGAAGGGCAAGGGCGATGCGCTGGCGGCGCTCCTCAAGGAGCAGGCGGCGGCGGTGCGCCGGGCGGAGCCGGGCTGTCTCGCGTACCGGCCGCACCGGTCGACGAAGGACCCCGACCTGTTCCTCTTCTACGAGCAGTACAAGGACGCCGCCGCCTTCGACGCTCACCGCAAGGCCCCGCACCTCGTCGCGTATCGCGAACGGCGCGAGAAGGAGGGGCTCACCGAGGGCGCGGTCGAGGTCGAGATCTACCGCTCGCTCACGGACTGAGATGCCGCATCCGCTCGTCGCCCAGCTCCGCTTCACGCGGGGCGAGTTCCTGCGCGGCCTCGACGGCCTCAGCCCCGAGGAGGCCGCGCGGCGGTTCGAGCCCATGAACCCCATCAGCTGGATGGTCGGCCACCTCGCCTGGCACGAGCAGGTCCTCTGGCTCGAGCGCGGCCAGGGCCGCACGGTCGCGCCGGCGGTCAAGGCGTGCCGCTTCGGCGGGCCGCCGAGCACGCCGGCGCTCGGCGAGATGCTGGCGGCCTGGAGCGAGGTGACGGCGGCGGCCGACCCGTATCTCGACACGCTGACGTCGGCGACGCTGCTCGGTTTCTGGGAGCGGGACGGCCGGCGGCATCCCGAGAGCATCGGCACGAGCCTCCGGCGCGTGACCTATCACTACTGGTTCCACACCGGCGAGTCGCAGGCGGTGCGCCAGATGCTGGGCCATCGTGACCTGCCGCAGTTCGTCGGTGACATCAACCAGGCCCCCTACGTGCCCGAGGCCTCCGCCACCCCGCCTTGACGGACCCTTCGTCCATCCCGTATAGGTGGAGGACTCGCCACGCGGCGACGAACGGAGGAGACAGGCTATGGCGATGTACTGGAAGGAGATCACGGTCAACTGGGGCGAGTCGGACCCCTTCGGCCTCGTCTATTATCCCCGGATCGTCGCCTGGTTCAACGACACCGAGCACGAGCTGTTCCGCATCATCGGCCGACCGATCGAGCAGATGATCAAGAACGACCGGACGACGTTCGTGATGGGCGAGATCCACTTCCGCTTCATCGGCCTCGCGGCCTACGGCGACCGGATCGTGTGCACGATCACCCTCGCCGAGATCGGCGCGCACACGCTGCACTGGAACTGCAAGGCGAAGAACGCCGTCACCGGAGCCCCCGTCAGCGAGGGCAAGGCCACGCGCGTCTACGCGCGCATCAACGAGGACGGCACGCTGAGCGCTCAGCCGATCCCGGCCGAGATGAAGAACGCGCTCCAGGAGCTGGGGGACCTCAAGCACCTCCACCCGAGCAGCGGCGCGACGAAGCTGGCCGCCGAGCGCTGACGCCCGCCCGTTCCCGTATCCACGACCCGGAGGCAGAGATGAGACGTTGGATCGTTCCCGTGCTCGCCCTGGCGGCCCTGCTCGCGACGGGCTGCGCCCGCCCGATGTCGTTCAACGTGGTCGAGACCGGCATCCCCGAAATGCGCCAGGCCCTGTCCGACGGGCGCCTGACCTCGCGCCAGCTCGTCGTCGAGTACCTGACGCGCATCGCGCTCTACGAGGACCAGGTGAAGGCGATCGTCACCGTCAACCCGCGCGTGCTCGAGGAGGCCGACGCGCTCGACCGTGAGCGCGCCCAGGGCAAGGTGCGCGGCCCGCTCCACGGCATCCCGATCGCGCTCAAGGACAACATCCACACGACGGACATGCCGACGACCGGCGGCGCCGTCGCCTTCGAGGGCTACCGGCCGCCGTACGACGCGACCGTCACGCGCACCCTGCGCGCCGGCGGCGCCATCATCATCGCCAAGACCGTCCTCACCGAGCTCGCGAACTGGATCGCGGGCGTGCCGACGCCGATGCCGGCGAACTACAGCGGCCTGGCCGGCTACGGGCTCAATCCGTACGATCCGCGGCGCGATCCCCGCGAGGGGAACGACGACGGGCGCGCGGCGCTCGTCACCGGCGGCTCCAGCTCGGGCATCGGCACGGCGGCGAGCTTCTGGGCGGCCAACGTCGGCACCGAGACGTCAGGCTCGATCCTGAGCCCGGCGAACCAGACGATGCTCGTCGGCATCAAGCCCACGGTCGGGCGGATCAGCCGCTACGGCATCATCCCCCTCACCGCCGACCAGGACACCGCGGGCCCGATGGCGCGGACCGTGACCGACGCCGCGATCCTCCTCGGCGCGCTCGAGGACGCGGCGCGCGATCCGAACGATCCGGGGGCGAAGACCTGCGCGCCGCCGCCCAATCGCGACTACACGCCTTTCCTGAAGCGCGACGGGCTCAAGGGCGCGCGCATCGGCATCCCGCGCGCCTTCTTCTACGACACGATCACGCTGCCGGGCGAGACGGCCGCGCGCGGCGGGCTCAACGAGGATCAGGCCCGCGTCATGGCCGAGGCGATCGAGGCCCTCAAGCGCGAAGGGGCGGTCATCGTCGATCCGGCGGATATTCCGAGCATCGTCGACCCCGATCCGGCGAACAACTTCCTGCTCTGGCCCATCTGCGCGGGCGTCCCCGGACGCAAGGGAAGCGACGCCAACTGCTCCATCGTCTTCAAGTACGGGATGAAGCGCGACTTTAATTCGTGGCTGGCCACGCTCGGCCCGGGCGCGCCGATCAAGACGCTGACGCAGCTCCGCGAATTCAACACCGCGCACACCCCGCGCGGCGCGATCAAGTACGGCCAGGCGCAGCTCGATATTTCAGACGAGATGGACCTGGAAGCGGATCGCGCGCGCTACGAGGCCGATCGCGCCAAGGACATGTTGCTCGCGGGTACCCGGGGCATCGACGCCGTGATGAAGGCGCACCAGCTCGACGCGCTGCTGTTCCCGAGCTGGAGCGGCGCGAACATCACTGCGCGTCCCGGCTACCCGACCGTGCTGGTGCCGTTCGGCATGGTGCGCAACCTCCAGACGCCGCCGTTTCCCGTCGCCTTCCAGGCGAAGCCCGCGCCCTTCGGCGTGAGCTTCACGGGAATGGCGTGCAGCGAGCCGCGCCTCATCGAGCTCGGCTACGGCTTCGAGCAGGCGACCAAGCGGCGCGTGCCGCCGCCGTCCACGCCGTAGCCGCAGAAACGACACGAGCGCGAGCTTGACGGTGGCACGCCGTTTCGCTAGGCTCCTGGTGACATGACCAACCGGGCGAAGCGCGCGACCGACAAGGCCCTGCTGGGGTCCCGAGCGACGGGGCGCCCAGCGGCATCGGTGGCGCGCGCCCTGCGACGGACCTAACAGAACCACTCGACGACGTCTCCGGACCTCCAGGCCCGCGACCACCACACGGTGATCGCGGGCCTTTCGCGTTTCGGGGACCGAAGGGAGCCGCGCCATGGCCCAGCCGTTTTCGGGAGTCTGGCTGCCGATCATCACGCCGTTCGTTGACGGCGAGGTCGACTATGCCTGCTACGAGCGTCTCGTCGACCGCTACGTCCGCGCGGGCGTCGCCGGCGTCATTCCCCTCGGCACCACGGGCGAGAGTCCGACGGTCGACGAGGCGGAGGCCGAGGCGCTGGTCGAGCGCACGGTCGCCGTCGTCGCCGGTCGCGCGCCGGTCGTGATCGGCGTCGGCGGCAACGACACGCGCAAGGTCGTGAAGGCCGTCGGGCGCCTCGAGCGCCACGGGGTGCAGGGGATCCTCGCCGTGTGCCCCTACTACAACCGGCCGCCCCAGGACGGGCTCCGCGAGCACTTCCGACGCGTCGCCGAGGCCACCAACCGCCCGATCCTGATCTACAACATCCCCTACCGCACGGGCGTCAACCTCGAGAACGAGACCCTCCTGGCGCTGGCCGAGCTGCCGAACATCGCGGGCGTGAAGGATTCGTCGGGCAACCTCGCCCAGTC
>JBGQEL010000098.1:0-15311 GCA_041496385.1 Methylomirabilia bacterium
CTGGGTCTTGCCGAGGCGCGCCGCCCAGAAGGGCCCGAGCGCGCAGTGGGCCGAGCCCGTCACCGGATCCTCGGGGATTCCCGAGCCCGGCGCGAAGAAGCGCGAGACGAAGTCGAATCCGTGCGTGCTGGCCCGGCTCGTGACGATCACGCCGCGAACGGGCAGCGCGCCGAGCGTCGAGTGATCCGGCGCGAGCTTTCGCACGGTCTCCTCGGAATCCACCTCGACCAGATAGTCGAACTGGTTCTTCCCGACGTACGTGGGCTCGACGCCCAGGGCCCGCACGAGCCCGGCCGGCGCGGCGGCGGGCTCTTCGCGCTTGACGGGGAAATCCAGCTCGATCCAGTCGCCCGCGCGATCGGCGGTGAGGAGCCCGCTCTTGGTGTGGAAGCGCGTCTGCTGCGCGGGCGCCAGGTGCGCGTCCTGCCAGAGCACGTGCGCGGCGGCGAGCGTCGCGTGGCCGCAGAGCGCGACCTCGATCGCCGGCGTGAACCAGCGCAGGTCGAAGCCGTCGTGCCGCCGGACGAGGAACGCGGCCGCCTGCATCCACGCCTCGTCGCGAGGCGCGGGGAGCAGGCAGACCGCGGCCGGGTTGCCGTGAAAGGGCGTGTCGGTGAACGCGTCGACCTGGACGATCGTGAGTGCCATGCCCGGATGGTACCATCCAGCCGATGCGCGGCCTCGAGCAGATCCCGTGGATTTACGACGCGATGTGCGGCGTCATGGAGCGCTTCGGCTTCGGCGATTGGCGCCGCTGGCTCGTGGAGGGCGCGCGGGGCCTGACGCTCGACGTGGGCTGCGGCACGGGCCGGAACCTCCCGCTCTACGCGCGAGGCGCCCGCGTGGTCGCCATCGAGCCCTGCTGGGAAACACTCAGGCGCGCGCAGCGCCGCGCGCCCGGCGTGCCGCTGGTGCGCGGGAGCGCCGAGGCGCTCCCGTTTCGCGACGGGGCGTTCGACACCGTCGTGAGCGGGCTCGTCTTCTGCAGCGTCCCCGACGCGCGGCGCGGGCTCGCCGAGGTCAGGCGCGTACTGAAGCCGGACGGGCGACTCCGCATGCTCGAGCACGTCCGCGCGACGAGGCCGTGGAAGGCGCGGTTCCAGGATCGCACGCAGCCCGTCTGGACGTGGATCAGCGGCGGCTGCCACCCCAACCGCGACACCGAAGGCGCGGTGGCGGCGTGCGGCTTCGCGATCGAGGCCGACGGCCGGCGCGCGAAGGGCGAGCTGCGCCGCTTCTCCGCGCGGCCGGGCCCGCCCGCGGCCGTACAATAGCGCCATGCTCGCTCTCTCCCGGGCGATCGTCGCCGCGGTCCTCGGCGTGCTCGCGCTGTTCGCGTCGGACGCCGGGGCGCAGACCTACCGGTGGCTCGACGAGAAGGGCGTCGTCCACTACGCGCAGGGGCTCGACAACGTTCCCGAGCGCTACCGCGATCCGCGCCTCTCGGCCGGGGATCGCGCCGAGGCTCTCGACGCGCTCAGGGCGCTGAAGGAGCTCGGGTCGGTCGTCGTGCCCGAGATGGGCGGTGTCGAGTACCAGTACCGTCTCCGCAGGCTCGACGAGGTCGTCGGCAAGGCGTTGCGCGCCATGCGGCGCAGCGCGGTCGCGACCGCGCTTGGCGGCGCGCAGGCGCACTATCGTCAGGCCGGACCGATCGTCGAGAGCGGGGCGGCGCTCGGCGGCGCCCGGCCGGCCGGAGCGGGCCCGTCCTGCGAGCGGCTCGCCCGGCTTCCCGCCCCCGGCGACCCCGGGCCGGACCGGGCGGCGGCGCTCCGGGCCGTCTGGGGCTGCGCCTCGGAACAGATCGTGCGCGCCGAGAGCCTGATGCAGTCTCCGGGCGGGGGGCCGTGGGCCACGCGCGTGCCGACCCCGCCGAAGCCGCGGAAGTAGTAAGACCGCCTAGAGGTCGTTCCCGGAGTAGGAGAGGTTGAACGACTTGTTGCAGAGCGGGAAGTCGGGAACGATGTTTTTCAGGACGGCGTACTCGAGCGCGGGCCAGTTCCGGAACGACGGGTCCACGATCTTGACGCGCCGGAGCGTGCGCGGTCCGTCGGCGAGGACCCAGTGCCACACGGGGCCGCGCCACGCCTCGACGAGACCGACGGCGTGGCCGCCGGGCGGCAGCGGCGGAAGCTCCGCGCGCGCGGGCCCGTCCGGCGCGCGCCCGACCGCGACGCGGATCAACCGCGCCGCCTCGCGCGCCTCGTCGATGCGTATCATCGTGCGCGCCCAGACGTCGCCCGTCTCGTAGCCGGCGACCCGCACCTCCATCTCGCCGTAGGCGGCGAAGGGAGCGTCGCGCCGGCAGTCGGCGGCGATCCCGCTCGCACGGCCGACGAGCCCGACGACCTGCATCTCGCGCGCGGTCGTCGGGGTCAGCCGGCCCGTTCCCTGCAAGCGCTCGAGGACCATCGTGTTGTCGAGCGAGAGACCCGCGACGTCCTCGAACTCGAGGACGAGCCCCTCGACGGCCGACGCGATGTCGCCGAGCGCGGCGGCGGCGATCGGGCCGGCGACGCCGCCCGGCACGATCGCGCCGCGCAGCAGGCGGTGGCCGGTGGCCCGCGCGTTCAGACGCAGCAGCTCCTCACGGATGCGGAAGCAGTGCGCGTGACCGAAGCCGAAGCCCGTGTCGTTGACGATCATGCCGACGTCGGCGACGTGATTGTGGAGCCGCTCGAGCTCGAGCAGGACGACGCGGAGCCAGCGGGCGCGCGGCGGGACGTCGCAACCCGCGAGCGCCTCGAGGGCCTGGCAGTAGGCGAGCGCGTGGCCGGCGCTCGTGTCGCCGGAGACGCGCTCGGCGAGCTCGGGGGTCCGGTCGAAGGGCAGCGTCTCGAACAGCTTCTCCGTGCCCTTGTGGACGAAGCCGAGCCGCGTCTCGAGGTTGACGATCGTCTCGCCCTCGACGCTGAAACGGAAGTGGCCGGGCTCGATGATGCCGGCGTGCACCGGTCCGACGGTGATCTCGAAGAGGCCCTCGCCCTCGACGCGGCGGAACGGAAAGGGCTGTCCCGCGTCGGCGAAGTCGCCGGGCGGCGCGGCGTCGCGGCGGAGCGGGTAGTAGCCCTCGGGCCAGAACTGGTGGAGCGCGAGGCGGCGGAGGTCCGGGTGGCCGAGCGGGACCAGGCCGAGGAGATCGTGGATCTCGCGCTCGAACCGGCTCGCCGCGAACGAGCGCGTCGCCAGCGACGGGAAGCGCGCGGCGGCGGGATCGACGGACACGAGCACGCCGGCTCGTGGCCGGAGCGCCGGCGGCGCGAACGCGTAGGCGAGCGTGAAATCGCCGGACCGGTCGCGCGTGTCGGCGGCGGCGAGGAACTGGCACTGCGCGCCCAGGGCGGCCAGCCGATCGGCCAGCACGGGGACCTCCCACGAGGGCAGGCGGCCCTCGACCTGATCGGCGTCGCGCGCGGCGACCCCGCGCGCCCCGGCCGCGACGAGGGCGCGCGTCAGCGTCTCGAGGGTCGGTCCCGCCATGTCAGTGAGCCACGATCGCCGCGATCCGCGCGAGCGCCACGTCGAGGCCGGGCGGCCAGGCGAGGCCCGTGAGGACGAGCAGCAGGAGCGCGACCGTGACAGGAACCGTCGGCCAGGCTCTGGTCGTCTCGCGCGGCGCCCGGCCGCCGGGGACGCCGTAGAGCATCGCCTGGGTCGAGCGGAGGAGGCCCGCGAAGGCGACGAGCAGCAGCACGAGGCCGAGTGCCGCGACCCAGGCGGCCCCCTCGCGGAAGCCCGCGCCGAAGATCAGCACCTCGCTCGTGAAGAGGCCGAAGGGCGGGAGCCCCATGAGGGCCAGCATGGCCGCGAGGAAGGCGGCGCCCGTGCGGGGCAGCGGGCGAAGGAGGCCGCGCACGTCCGCGATCTCGGCCGAGCCGTACGCGGCGCGGATCCGCCCGGCGAGCAGGAAGAGCACGGATTTCGCGAGCGCGTGGTTCGCGATGTGGAGCAGCGCGCCGGCGGTGCCCCAGGCGCCGCCGAAGCCGAGGCCCAGGCACACGATGCCGACGTGCTCGACGCTCGAGTAGGCGAGCATGCGCTTGAAGTTCTGCGAGGTCCAGAGGAAGAGCGCCGCGACGCCCATCGAGAGGATCCCGAGGACCAGCAGGATGCGGCCCGCGAAGCCGGGGCCGGCCACCAGGTCGACGACGGGCTTGAAGCGGAGGATCGCGTAGATCCCGACGCTGAGCAGGACCCCCGACATGAGCGCGCTCACGGGCGCGGGCGCCTCGCTGTGGGCGTCGGGCAGCCACGTGTGCATCGGCGCGAGCCCCGCCTTCGTGCCGTAGCCCACGACGAGGAACACGAAGGCGAGCTCGACGACCCGTGGCGCGAGGCCCGGCGCGAGCCGAAGCAGGGTCGTCCAGCGCAGCGCGTAGGTCTCGTCGCCGAAGAGCTGGATGTTGGCGAAGTAGACCAGGACGGTGCCCAGGAAGGCCACCGCGATCCCGACCGAGCAGAGCAACAGGTATTTGTACGAGGCCTCGAGCGAGGCACGCGTCCGCTCGAAGTTCACGAGGAAGACCGAGGCGAGTGTCGTGCCCTCGATCGCGACCCACATGAGCCCGATGTCGTCGGTCGTGACGGCGAGCAGCATGGTGAAGACGAAGAGGTGGAACAGCGCGTAGAATCGCCCCGCGCGCGCGGCGGTGACGTAGCGCGGCGCCTCCACGGCGGCGAAGGCGCCGACGAGCCCGACGAGCGCCACCATCCACGCCGAGAGCGCGTCGGCGCGCAGGAAGCCGTCGAGCGCCGTGACGTCGCCCGCGCGGTATACCGAGAGGGCGACGACGAGCGCCAGCAGCAGCGTGCACGCCGCCGTCGCGCCGTGAAGCGCGGCGACGCGCGCGCCGCGCGTGCGCGCCAGGACGCCCGCGCCCGCGAGCGGCAGCGCGAGCAGGAGGACGAGCATCACCCGCGGAGCTCCCGGAGGCGTTGCTCGTCGATGGATTCGTGCTCGCGGCGCACCTCACCGACGACCGCCTCCATGATGAGCACGATGACGAGCACGTCGAGGAAGACGCCCGCCTCGACGATCGCCGGCAGGCCGTACGTGGCCAGCAGCGCCAAACCGAAGATCCCATTCTCGAAGACGAGGAAGCCGAGGATGTGACCGAACGCGTCCTTGCCCGTCACGCAGAGGAAGAGGCCGATCAGCGCCATCGCGAAGGCCAGCGGGATCGCGCCCGCGGTCGGCAGCTCCGTGGCGGCGTTCACGGGGAGCATGACGACGTAGGCGACGACGACGAGGCCGCCGGCGACGAGGAGCGCGACCCCCGACGACTTGCCCGGCGCCACCGGGCGCACCGGCACGCCGCGTCCGATGCGCCGGAGCACGCGCGGGATCACCGCGACCTTGACGACCAGGAAGACGAGCGCCACGAGCAGGAGCCGCGGCCGTCCCGCGAGGAGGCCGAGCGTCGCCGCGAGCGCGGCGAGGACGAGCGACTGGGCGGCGAAGAGACGCAGCCGTCCGGGCCAGCTCTGCCGCCAGACGATGGCGAGCGTCACGACGAGCCCGATGAACGCGAGGAGGCTCGACGCGGTCCTCACGGGACCAGGAACACCGCGGTCACCGAGAGCAGCGCCAGCGCGAAGGAGCCCGCGAGGAGCTCGGGCACGCGGAAGAGCCGGAGCTTGGCCACGGCCGTCTCGAGCACTGCGAGGGCGACCGTCAGGACGGCGAGCTTTCCCGCGAGCGCCAGGAAGCCCAGCAGCAGCGGCACCGGCTCGACGAGACTCGTGACGCCCCAGGGGAAGAAGAGGTTCGCGAGCAGCGTCAGGAACACGAAGAGCTTCATCGCACCCGCCCACTCCACGAGCGCCAGATAGCGCCCCGAGTACTCGAGCACCATCGCCTCGTGGATCATCGTGAGCTCGAGGTGGGTCGCCGGGTTGTCCACCGGAAGCCGGCCCGTCTCGGCGAGCATGACGATGAAGAACGCGGCGAACGCGAGCAGGTGGCCTGGATTCGCCGCCAGGAGGGGCTCGCGCGCCAGATGCTCGACGATGCCACCGAGGTTGGTCGTGTCGGCCCGGAGCGCGAGCGCGAACACCGCGAGGATCACCGTGGGCTCCGCGAGCGCCGCCACCGCCACCCCGCGGCTGCCACCCATGCCGCCGAACGCGCTTCCCGAGTCGAGCCCGGCGAGTGCCTGGAAGAAGGTGCCGAGCATGAAGAGGTACATGAGGAGGATGATGCCGGCGAAGGGCAGCGCCGTCCGCGAGGCGACGACCGGGACGATCACGGCCGCGACGAGCATCGTGGCCACGAGCACGTACGGCGTCGCCCGAAACACCCACGACGTCGTCGTCGAGACCACCACCTCCTTGCGGAGGAGCTTTCTCAGATCCGCGTACGGCTGCCACGGGCTCGGCCCGCGCCGGCCCACGAGGCGCGCCTTGAGCGTGCGTAGCACGCCGACGAGGAGCGGCGCGCCCGCCGCGACGACGAGCGCCTGCGCCAGCGCGACGACGAGATCGGCGATCACGCGAGCACCAGCAGCACGAGGAGGGCGGCCAGAATGTACGCGAGGTAGACGTTCGTGCTCCCGGACTGAATCGCCCGCGCCCGCGTCGCGACGCCGGAGAGCACGGCGAGCGCGGGCCGGTAGAGCCAGTCGTCGAAGATCGAGCGCGTCGGATTCTCGTACTCGATCCGCTGGACGAAGAGGCGCGACTCGGGATGGAACTCGATGTCGAGTCGCTTCACCGGACGGTAGAAGAAGTCGAAGACCCGCTTGAAGGGGTTCGAGAACGCGGTGGCCGTATATTCCATGCGCGCCGTCTGGAGGATGCGACCGCACCCCCAGGTCTCGTAGCCCCGCACGCGGCGCGATGCGCCCGCGAGCCGGAGCAGGACGAGGGGGAGCAGGAACCCGCCGCCGAGGGCCACGGCGATCGCGAGCGTCGAGAGACTGGCGAAGCCGCCCGACACGCTCAGCGTGAGCGCGTTGCCGATCGGCACCGGCGTCGCGGCGCCGGTGAGCGCGGCCGCGACGCCCAGGAGCACCGGCACCATGAGCGTCGGCCCGAGCCCGAGCCCGAGGCAGAGAAGCGCGAGCGCGACCATGGCGGCGCGCATCGAGCGGGGCGCCTCGTGGGCGCGCGCCGCGGCCTCGCTGCGGGGCAGGGCGAGGAAGGAGACGCCGAACGCCTTGACGAAGCACGCCATCGCGAGGCCGCCGGTCAGCGCGAGCCCGGCGATCCCGAACGCGAACACGAGGTTGAGCCCCGGCTGCGCGAGGCGCGTGGTCTGGAGGAGCGCCATGAAGGTGAGCCACTCGCTCACGAAGCCGTTGAAGGGCGGGAGCGCGGCGATGGCCACCGAGCCGGCGAGGAAGCATGCGGCCGTCCACGGCATGCGCTTGATCAGCCCGCCCATCTCCTCCATGTTGCGGGTCCCGGTCGCACGCACGACCGCGCCCGCGCCGAGGAAGAGCAGCGCCTTGAACGCGGCGTGGTTCAGCGTGTGGTAGAGGCCGGCCGCGAGACCGAGGAGGGCGAGCGCCTCGAGGCCCGTCCCGTGGTACAGCATGCCGGCGCCGACGCCGATCAGGATGATCCCGACGTTCTCGATGCTGTGGAAGGCGAGCAGGCGCTTCAGATCGTGGTCGACGAGCGCGTACAGGACGCCGATCACCGACGAGACGGTGCCGAGGATGAGGACCGCGACGCCCCACCACGCAGGCCCGGCGCCGAGCCAGTCGAAGCCGGCGCGAAGGAGCCCGTAGATGCCGAGCTTGATCATCACGCCCGACATCAGCGCCGAGACGTGGCTCGGCGCGGCCGGGTGTGCGAGCGGGAGCCAGACGTGGAGCGGAATCACGCCCGCCTTGCCCAGGAAGCCCACCGCGAGGAGGCCGAACACGACATCGCGCCCGGCGCCGGAGAGGCCGGGCGCCGCCGCGGCCCAGTCGGCGAACCTCCAGCTGCCCGTCCAGACGGAGAGCAGCAGCATGCCCGCGAGCAGGCAGGCGAGCCCCGCGTGGCTCATCACCGCGTAGACCCAGGCGGCGCGCACCGATTCCGGCGCGCCGCGGTCGTGGAGGACGAGGAAGTAGGAGGCGAGCGACATGAGCTCCCAGGCGATCGCGAAGGTCATGAGATTCGCCGCAAGCGGAACAACCCCCATCGAGACGACGAAACCGAGATACGCGAGAACGCCGCGCCGCTCGCCGCCCGTGTAGCCGATGGCGTAGACGGAGACCGGGATCGCGCCGACGCCGACGAGGCCGAGGAAGAACCCCGCGAGCGGATCCATCGAGAGCTCGAGGCCGCCGAGCGGCACGAGCCACGGTACGGCGAGCGTCCAGCGGGCGCCGAGGACGCCGGCCGCGCCCACGATCAGCGCGGCCAGACCCGCTGCGACCGCGAGCAGGAAGCCGAGCATCGCCATCAACGGCGCCGGCCGATCACGTCGAGGATGCCCGCCAGGATGGCCGTCGGCGCGGGCGGGCAGCCTGGGATGACGGCGTCGACGGGGACGACGTCGCCGACGCCGCCCACGATGGCGTAGGAGCCACGGAAGATGCCGCCGTCACGGGCGCAGTCGCCGACGGCGATGACGATCTTGGGGTCGGGCGTCGCCTCCCAGGTACGGCGGAGCGCCTCGGCCATGTTCCGCGTCACCGGTCCCGTGACGAGCAGGCAGTCGGCGTGGCGCGGCGAGGCGACGAAGCGAAGTCCGAACCGCTCGAGGTCGTAGTGCGGGCCCGTCAGCCCTGCGATCTCGAGCTCGCAGGCGTTGCAGGAGCCGGCGTCCACCTGACGGATCGCGAGCGAGCGGCCGAAGAGGCGCCGGACCTGGCCCGCGAGCCGGTCGCCGAGCCGCTCGACGTCGGCGTCGCGTGGCGCGGGCTCGGTGACGATGCCGCTGCGGAGGCCGGTCCGGAGCTGTCGGAGCACCGGTCAGCGCGGCCGGGGCCGGCGCGCTTCCTCGCGAAGCGCGCGCAGCATCCCCTGGGTGCCCACGAGATGGTTGTCGAAGACCCGCCGCGCGACGTCGAGCAGGTCGCCGACGAGCGGGTCGCGCAGCGCGTACCGCACCGTCGTGCCCTCCTTGCGGGCACCGACGACGTTCGTGCGCCGCAGGACGGCGAGCTGCGAGGAGACGGTGGGCTGGTCGAGGCCGAGCGCGACCTGGAGCTCCTGGACACTCCGCTCGCGCCCGCGCAGCATCTCGAGGATCCGGATGCGCAGCGGGTGCGCGAGCGCCTTGAAGAATTCGGCCTTGAACGACTGCAGCTCCGTGGACGCGACGGCCTGGGTCACGGAGCAGTCTTATATCTCAATATCCGTATATAGTCAATTCTGGCCGAGCAGCTCCTCGTACACGGCCGTGGTACGGGCCATCGAGGCGCCGAGGGAGTACCGCTCGCCGACGAGCGCCTGGGCGGCGCGGCCCAGGGCCCGCGCCCGCGCCGGCGCGTTCGCGAGCGCGAGGATCGCCGCGGCCAGCGCGCGCGCGTCGCCGGGCGGCACGAGGAGCCCGGTCTCGCCGTCACGCACGAGCTCCGGGTTGCCGCCGACCGTCGAGGCGACGACGGGCGTGCCGACGGCGAAGGCCTGGGGGATGACCTGGGACGTCGCCTCGGAGCGGATCGAGGGCAGCACGAGCAGGTCGAGCGCGGCCATGACCTCGGGAACGTCGCGTCGAAAGCCCGTCATCGTCACCGCGGCTCCGAGCCCCAGGGCGCCGACCCGCCGTCGCACATCGGCGTAGCCCACGCCCTCGCCGACGATGAGGAAGCGCACGTCCGGCCGCGCCCGGAGCACCTCGCGCGCCCCCTCGAGGAAGACGTCATGGCCCTTGGAGCCGCGGATGTTCGCGACGAGGCCGACGAGCGGCTGGTCGGGCGCCACGCCGAGCTCGTCGCGCACCGCCTTGCCCGACACGCCGGGATGGAAGCGGGCGGTGTCCACACCCGGCGGGATCGAGACGACGCGCCCGGCCGGCACGCCCGCGCCGGCGACGATCGCGCGCACCGCCTCGCCGCTCGTGATCACGCGGTCGGCGAGCCGGTAGACGAGCGCGCGGCGCGGCAGGATGCGGATGGACACGTGGCGGCTGCGCACGACCGGCAGGCGGAGCGACTTGGCGGCGATCGCGCCGAGCCAGCTGTCCACCGAGCTGTGTGTGTGGACGAGGCTGACGGCGCGCGCCTTCATGAGCCGGCGAAGCCCCAGGAGCGCCGCCAGATCGTGGGCCCCGCGCATGCGCACCGTGACCGCCGGGATCCCGACGGCCTCCGCCTCGGCGAGCAGGGGGCTCGCGGGCTGGCAGGCAACGAGCGCCCGCCAGCCGTGTTCGAGGAGCCAGCGGCTTTCGGCGACGATCCTGAGCTCCTGTCCGCCGAGCCCGCGCGACGCCTCGGTGTGGAGGATCGTCGGCATGGCGACAGACTACCGCCGCCGCCGTTCCAGGACGAAAAAGCTGGTGTGTCGGGGTCGGGCTACCAGCGGCCGCCGCGGGAGCCGCCGCGACCACCACCACCGCCGCCGCCGCCACCGAAGCCGCCCCGGCCGCCACCACCACCGCCGCCGAAGCCGCCACGGCCACCACCGCCGCCGCCGCTGCCTGGCGCCTTGGCCTTCTCGACCTGGATGGTCCGGCCGTCGAGGCTCTGCCCGTTCAGCTTGCTGATGGCCTGCTCGGCTTCCTCCGGCGTCGCCATCTCGACGAATCCGAAGCCGCGTGAGCGGCCGGTGTCCCGGTCCGTCACGACGCTCGCGGATTCGACCGTGCCGCAGGCCTGAAAGGCCTCGCGCAGGCGCTCGTTGGAGGTGGAGAATGAGAGGCCGCCGATGAAGAGTTTGACCGCCATGGGAGGAGCTCCTTGTGCCTTCCGAGCCTGTGCACGCCCCGGAACTCGGAAGGAGATCGGGGACGCGGCCTGACGGGGAGGAAGGTTCCCGGCGAACCAACGACCGCACCAGACTGACGGAGTATACACCGTTCGCCGGGGGCTGCGGATCGAATCTTGTGCCATGCCGGAACTTTACAGGTGTGCCGGATCGCGGCACTGGCGTCCCGGAAGGCGCCCCGCGCGTAGTGCTATAGTCGGCCTGGAGACATTCCCGTGACGTCAGGCGAGCGGAAGCCCTGGCACGTGATCTTTCGGCTGCTCGAGCGCGACGAGCGGGTCTTCGCGGTCCTTCTGGCGGTCGTGATGGTCGGCGGTCTGGCGACGGTCGGCCTGGTCCCGCTGCGGCCCCGGTACCGGATCGACCTCTACTCGCTCGTGTTCTGGTTCGCCGCCTACAAGGTCTGCGTCTTCGCCCTCGTCACGGTGAACCCCCGAGCCACGCGCGCGATCTTCGTGGGCGCGCTCGGGATCGATCTCATCCTGGTCTTCACGCTCCTCTACCTCACGGGGGGCGGCGACAGCCCGTTCGTGAACCTGTTCTACCCGCTGGTGGCCGTCAACGCCTACTACTTCGGCCGTTCGGTGGGGTTGTTGCTGACCCTGGTGGCCGGCCTGCTCTACTGGACGGCGGCGCGGCTGGCGCCGCCGGACGCGGCGTGGACGGCGGTCTTGTTCCTCATGGGACTCATCGGTCTCCCCGCGTTCGCCCTCGGCCACGTGGCCGAGCGCGAGCGGCGCGGGCGCGCCGAGGTCGAGCGGCTCAACGCGGAGCTCACCGGGACGCTCTCCCGCCTGCAGACCGCGCAGCAGGAGCTGCTCGTCGCCGAGCGGATGGCGACGGTCGGCCGCGTGTCCCTCAAGGTCGCGCACGAGGTGCGCAACCCGATCAGCGCGATCGAGCTCAACGCGGAGATGCTCGGCGACATCGTGCGCGGGCGGTCCGGCGCGGACATGGACGAGGCGGCGGGGCTCGTCACGGCGATCCGCGACCAGGTCAACGCCCTCGACGCGCTCACCGAGGAGTACCTGGCCTTCGCGCGCTTCCCGAAGCCCAACTTCGAGGAGGAGTCGGTGAACCAGCTCGTCCAGGAGCTCGCCGACTTCATCCGGCCGGTCGCGACGCGGCAGGGGCTCGTCGTGCGCGTCGAGATCGACACGAACGTGCCCACGATGGAGGTCGACCGCGGCCTCCTCCGGCAGGCGATCCTCAACCTCGTGAAGAACGGACAGGAGGCCCTCTCGACCGGCGGCGAGCTGACGATCGCGAGCCACTTTGACGGCGACGCCGTCGAGATCGCGGTGTCGGACACGGGCGCGGGCATCCCCGAGGCCGTCGGCGCGCGCCTCTTCGAACAGTTCTTCACCACGAAGCCGCAGGGCACGGGCCTCGGCCTCTCGATCGCCCGCCAGATCGCCGAGGAGCACGGGGGCGAGATCCGCTGGGCCAACCGCGCCGGACGCGGCGCGACCTTCACGATCCGCCTGCCGCTCAAGCGGACGGCGCCTCTGCGGGAAGTGAATGTCTGAGCCCGCGACGCTGCTGGTCGCCGACGACGACCCGGGGCTCCGCGAGAGCCTCGAGCGCACGCTGACGCGCGAGGGCTTCAAGGTCGTCCTCGCCTCGGACGGCAACGCCGCGCTCGAGCGCCTCCAGGCCGGGGGCATCGACCTCGTGTTGACCGACCTCAAGATGCCCGGGCTCACGGGCATCGAGGTCCTGCGCGCCGCCAAGGCGATCGCCCCGGACGTCGACGTGATCCTGCTCACGGCGTTCGGCACGGTCGAGGAGGCGGTGAAGGCGATGAAGGAGGGCGCCTACGACTTCCTCACCAAGCCGTTCCAGCGCGCGCAGGTCCTCCGTCTCATCCGCCAGGCCCTCGAGCGCCGGGAGCTGATCCAGCAGAACCGCGCGCTCCAGCAGCGCCTCGACGACCTCCTCCGGCAGGGCGTGGTCATCGGCTCGAGCCCCGCGTTCCGCCGCATGATGACGCTCGTCGAGCAGGTCGCCAACAGCTCGGCGACGGTGCTGATCACGGGCGAGAGCGGCACGGGCAAGGAGCTGGTCGCGCACACCATCCACCAACGCTCCGGGCGGGCGCGCGGGCCCTTCATCGCGGTGAACTGCGCCGCGCTGCCGGAGGCGCTGCTGGAGAGCGAGCTCTTCGGCTACGAGAAGGGCGCGTTCACGGGCGCCGCCGGGCGGAAGGAGGGGCGCTTCGAGCTGGCCGACGGCGGCACGCTCTTCCTCGACGAGGTCGCGGACCTCTCGCCGGTGACCCAGCCGAAGATCCTGCGCGTCCTCCAGGAGGGCGAGTTCGAGCGGCTCGGCGGCACCAAGACGCTCCGCGTGGACGTCCGGATCGTGGCCGCCACCAACCAGGACCTCGCGCAGATGGTGAAGGAGAAGCGCTTCCGCGAGGACCTCTACTACCGGCTCAACGTCATCACGATCAACGTTCCGCCGCTCCGCGAGCGCCGCGAGGACGTCCGCGTCCTCGCCCAGCATTTCCTGCGCATCTATGCGGCGAAGAACAACCGGACGCTCGATGGCTTCACCGACGAGGCGATGCGCCGGCTCGAGGCCCACGCGTGGCCGGGTAACGTGCGCGAGCTGGAGAACGTCATCGAGCGGGGCGTCGTCCTGGCGCGCGGCGCGCTGATGGACGTGATCGAGCTGCCGGAAGAGATCGCGGGCGCGACGCCCCTGCCGGAGGGCGTGCTCACCGTCCGCATCGGCACGCCGCTGGCCGAGGTCTCGGCGCGGCTCCTCGAGGAGACGCTCCGCGTGACGAAGGGCAACAAGACGCTCACCGCGAAGCTGCTCGGCATCGACCCGCGCACGGTCTCGCGCAAGCTCGAGCGCCAGGACGAGGAAGAGGGGAGCGCCGCCGGCTCGTGAAGGCGCTCCTGCTCACGCGCGAGTACCCGCCGCACATCTACGGCGGCGCCGGCGTCGTCGTGGACCAGCTCTCGCGCGCGCTGGCGCGCCGCATGGCCGTCGAGGTCCGCTGCTTCGGCGAGCGCCCGCCCGGGGCGGCCGACGGGATCGCCCTCCGGGGCTACACGCCGTGGGAGCGCCTGAAGGCGGACGCGGACGGGCCGCGCTTCGCACCCGCGCTCGAGACGCTCTCGATCGGGCTCGCGATGGCGCGCGACGCCGTGGACGCCGACGTCGTCCACGCGCACACCTGGTACGCGGACATGGCGGGCCTCTGGATCCGCACGCTCCACCGCATCCCGCTCGTCGTCACGCTCCACAGCATGGAGCCGCTCCGGCCCTGGAAGGCCGACCAGCTCGGCAGCGGCTACCTCCTCTCGAGCTGGATCGAGAAGACCGCGGTCGAGGCGGCCGACCGCGTGATCGCGGTCTCCGAGCGGATGCGCGACGACATCCTCGCGCACTTCCGGTGCGAGCCCGCGAAGGTCGTCGTCATCCACAACGGGATCGATCCCGAGCGCTTCCGGCGCACCGAGCGGCGCGACGCGCTCGACCGCCTCGGCGTGACGTCGCCGTACGTGCTCTTCGTGGGGCGCATCACCGACCAGAAAGGGATCTTCCACCTCCTGGAGGCGGCGCCGAAGCTGCCCGCGGGCGTGCAGGTGGTGCTCTGCGCCTCGGCGCCCGACACGCCGGAGATCGAGGAGCGCCTGCGACGCGCGGTGGCGGCGCAGCCGAGCATCCTCTGGATCAACGAGATGGTGCCCGTCGAGGTCGTCGGCCAGCTCTATAGCCACGCCGCCGTCTTCTGCTGTCCTTCGGTCTACGAGCCCTTCGGCCTGATCAACCTCGAGGCGATGGCGTGCGAGACGCCGGTCGTCGCCTCGGCCGTCGGCGGGATCCTCGAGGTCGTCGAGGACGGCAAGACCGGAATCCTGGTGCCGCCCGCCAAGCCCGACGAGCTCGCCGCCGCGCTCCGCCGCGTGCTGGAGAATCCTGCGCTCGGACGGAGCATGGGGCAGGCGGGGCGGCGGCGCGTCGAGGCGCGGTTCAGTTGGGCGAGCGTCGCCGAGCGCACCGAGCGCGTCTACGCCGAGGCGATCGCCGAGTTCGAGCGCGCCTCCGGCGACTGATCCGCGGGCGGGCCCGCCGCAAAGCCGTCCGTGCGGTCGGGCACCGTCACGTTCTGCGCCGTCGCCACCGGGATGCGCATGAGCGCGGCCGCCGCCTCCTCGATCGTGCGGCAGGTCTCCAGCACGTAGCGGAGGACGAGCGGCCGGGCCGCGCCTCCGCCATCGCGAGGAACGTCTTGCGCACGCTCACAGCGGCCTCACGGGAAGACAGAGCTCGCACCGGAAGTTCCCGGCCTTCGCGCCGGCGCCGGGGTTGCCGCGGTAGATCTCGAGGCAGGGACGATCATCGGGCTGATAGCCGCTGCCGGGCAGCCACGAGCTGAACACGCCATCCCAGGCGCCTTCGATCTCGTGGGCGCTCCCGGTGAACTC
>JBGQEL010000099.1:0-15271 GCA_041496385.1 Methylomirabilia bacterium
GTATGCCTCGCGGTGGGATCCGCCGGTCCTCGATCCGCGGCTGACGCAGTCGATCGGGCTCTACCAGTTCGCCGGGCTCACCAGCAACCGCCTCGTGCGCTACCAGTTCGCCGACGAGGCGACCAATGCGAACGACCTCACGCTGAGGGGGGACCTCGCGGAGTCGTGGCAGTCGAGCGCCGACCATCGGACGTGGACGTTCAAGCTGCGCCAGGGCGTTAGGTGGCAGAACGTCCCGCCGCTGAACGGGCGCGAGCTGGTCGCGGCCGACGTCAAGGCCTGCTTCGAGGCCTACGCCAAGGAAGGGGTCCAGTCGTTCACGTTTCGCGAGATCGAGGGGATGGAGACCCCGGACAAGCACACGCTACGCCTGCATCTCCACACACCGAACGTGTTCCTGCCGTATAACCTCGCCGAGCCCATCGCGATCGTCTTCGCCCGCGAGGTCCTGGAGGAGGACGGCGACCTCAAGAAGCGCCTGATCGGAACCGGGCCCTACACCCTCAAGGAGCACACCCGCAAGGTGCGCGTGGTGCTCGTGCGGAACCCCGACTACTTCGACAAGGGCCGGCCATACGTCGACGAGTACGTCATCCTCTCGACCCCTGACTCCGCCACCCGCATGGCGGCGTTTCGCACCGGTCAGAGCGACATCCTGCAGGTGTCGAGCCCCAGCGAGGTGGAAACGGTTCGCAAGACCAACCCCGCCTCCGTCGTGCAGGAGTACAAGAACACGCTGGCCCCGTTCGGGATCTCGCTCGCGCAGGACCGGCCTCCGTTCAACGACGTCCGCGTCCGGCGCGCGATCTCGATGGCCATCGACCGGCAGAAGCAGGTGGACACGGTGTACGAGGGGCACGGCATCCCGGGCTGGGGTGTTCCGTACGTCTACTACCAGGACAAGATGCCGACGCTGTCGCAGCTCGGTCCCTGGTGGCAGTACAGGCCGGCCGAGGCGAAGAAGCTCCTCGCCGAGGCGGGGCACCCGAACGGCTTCTCGACGACGCTGTTCTACTACGAGTACTTCCCGCAGATGACGTCCCAGGTCCAGCTCGTCCAGCAGGATCTCAAGAAGAACCTCAACGTCGACGTCAAGATCACCAAGCTCGACTACACGACCTACTACGGCCGCTATGCCGAGAACAAGTGGGACGGGATGTCCTGGGGGTTCCAATCGGGTCACGCGGTCGGCCTGGACGAACGCACGTACCACTACATGCACTCGAAGTCGACGAAGAACTTCTTCCGTGTGAACGACCCCGTCATCGACGAGCTGACCACGAAGCTGCGCCAGACGCCGGACCGCGCCGATCAGCGGGTGATCACCAAGAAGATCGTCGATCGGGAATTCGATCAGGTGCTGCGGATGTGGATGCCGTACGACAACGGCTTCTTCCTCTTCCAGCCTCAGCTGCGGAACATGGCCTGCCCCCCCATCCGCCGCGTCGAGGGCTACGGCTCGTCGGCCATGGCCCGGGTCTGGCTCGACAAGTAGGGGAGCGGTCGGGGCGGGGCGCCGATGCAGAAATACGTGATCCGCCGGCTCCTGATGGCGATCCCCGTCCTCCTGCTGTCCTCGGTGATCGTGTTCGGGCTGATGCGCGTGATGCCGGGGGACGCGCTGACGGCGCTCATGGCCGAGTCCGGGAACATCGGCGAGCGCGAGCTCCAGCAGGTGCGCAGGCAGCTGCGCCTCGACCTGCCGTATCACGAGCAGTACCTCATCTGGCTCTGGCAGATGGTGAGCCTCAGCCCCGGCGACTCGATCTTCACGGGCGAGCCGATCGTCGTGAGTCTCCGGAAGGCGATCCCCGTCACGCTCGAGCTGGCGACGCTGGCGATGGTGCTGGGGCTCGTCATCGCCATCCCCATCGGCGTGCTCTCGGCCGTCCGCCAGGACACGCCGTCGGACTACACGGGCCGCGTCGTCGCCGTGTCCGGCCTCTCGATGCCCGACTTCTGGCTCGCGACGCTCGTCATCACCTTCGCGGCGATCTGGTTTCACTGGATCCCGCCGATCGGCTACGTCAGCCTCTGGGATTCGCCCGCGCGCAATCTCCAGCAGTTCCTGCTGCCGGCGGCGGTGCTCGGCTTCCGGCTCTCCGCGGCCACCATGCGCATGACCCGCTCGACGGTGCTCGAGGTGCTGCGCGAGGACTACGTCCGCACGGCCTGGGCCAAGGGGCTCGACGGGCGGATCGTCGTCTACAAGCACGCGCTGAAGAACGCGCTCATCCCCGTCGTCACCATCGTGGGCGGGCAGCTGGCGACCCTGCTGGCCGGCACCGTGGTCGTCGAGACGGTCTTCGCGCTGCCTGGGATGGGCCGGCTGACCGTGGAGGCGATCTTCTTCCGCGACTATCCCGTCGTGCAGACCAACGTCATGCTGGTCGCGGCGACGCTCGTCACGCTGAATCTCCTGGTGGACCTCTCCTACGCGTGGCTGGACCCGCGGATCCGTTACCGGTAAGGGCACGCGACATCATGGCCATCGCGACGGCGCGCGTCGCCTCGTTCAAGGAAGCGCAGCCGGTCCACACCGTGAGTCGCGTGGCTGCGCTCTGGGCCGTCATGCGGCGGAAGCCCCTCGGGATGGCCTCGGCCACCATGCTCATGACGCTCGTGCTGGCCGCGGTCTTTGCGGACGTGCTGGCGCCCTACGATCCGCTCGCGACCCAGCCGGAGATTCGCCTGTCGGCGCCCAGCCGCGCGCATCCGTTCGGCACCGACGACATCGGCCGCGACGTCCTGAGCCGCGTCATTCACGGCAGCCGGATCTCGCTCTGGGTGGGGCTGCTCGCCGTCGGCATCGGCACCGCCGCGGGCATGGTCATCGGCCTGCTCTGCGGGTACTGCGAGGGGCGGCTCGATCTCCTGCTGCAGCGTCTGATGGACGCGATCCAGGCCATCCCGGGACTGATCCTCGCGCTGGCCATCGTGTCCGTGCTGACCCCCAACACCACGAACGCGATGCTTGCGATCGCGATGGTGATCATCCCGGGCAACTCGCGGATCGTGCGCGGCGCGGTGCTCTCGGCGAAGCAGAACCGCTACGTCGAGGCGGCGCAGGCGATCGGCTGCCGGCATCCGCGGATCATCCTGACCCACATCCTGCCCAACGTGACCGCGCCGATCCTGATCATCGCGTCGATCTGGTTCGGCAACGCCATCCTGATCGAGGCGACGCTGAGCTTCCTGGGGGTGGGCACCCAGCCGCCCACGCCGTCGTGGGGCCTGATGCTCTCCAGCACGGGGCGTGCGTTCATGGAGCAGGCGCCCTGGCTCGCGATCTTCCCGGGCCTGGCGATCAGCCTTGCGGTGCTCGCCTTCAACCTCTTCGGCGACACCCTGCGCGACGCCTGGGATCCGAGGCTCCGGCAGAGCGGCTGAGCCCGTCGGACCCGGCTAGCCTGGATTGTTCACGAACGACCCCACGCGAGGCGGACGGGTCCTGGCACCGCGGGCTGTGCCCGCGCCCCGGCGCCGTCACCCACTCGCCGGGTAGCAGCTCTTCGAGCTGCGGGCGGGACTCGGGGGTCCCACTTCGCCGGTTGCGCGGGCACAGCCCGCGGTGCCACCCGTCCGACCCCGGTACGCTCGTTCATGAACGATCCGGGCTAGGGGTTCTTGAGGCGCATATCCTCGTACGCCGGAAACGGGTACATCGGAATCGAGTTGATCATGTGGTCGGCCACGCGCGGGCCGACCCCGATCAGTCCGCGCAGGTCCATGAGCGGCGCGAACATCACCCGGTCGATCGTGAGCTGCTGGATCTTGTGGAGCAGGGCCTCGCGCTTGGCGGGATCCCGCTCGCGCGCCTGCTGCAGGAACAGCTCGTCGATGTCGGGATAGCCGCCGTAGGCGGAGGCGCCCTTCGAGTATATGAACGCTTCCACGCGGCTCGCGGCGTTGCCCGAGTTGCCCACGGCCGTCAGGAACAGCCCGCGCAGCTTCTTCTCCTGCCAGGCCGCGTAGAACGCGGCGCGCTCCATGGGCCGCAGGCGCACGCGGATCCCGACCGCGTTCAGGTTGTTCATCGCGGCCTCGCCCACCGTGGAGAAGCCGGGGATGGGCACGAACTCGCCGGCGTCGATGCCCTTCGGATAGCCGGCCTCGGCGAGGAGCTGCCGGGCCTTCTGCGGATCGTAGGGGTGCGCCGGGACTTGAAGGGCGAAGTCCATCACCCGGGGGACGATGACCCCGGCGGGGGGGCAGAAGCCGAGGCACGCGGCCTCGCTCGTCGTCTTGCGATCGAGCGCGTAGTTGACCGCGAGCCGCATGCGCCGGTCGTTCCAGGGCGACTTGGGGTCCCACTGGTCGGCGAACTCGATCCAGAAGATGGACGCGTGCCGCGTGTCCACGAGGACGTAGCGGGGATCGCGCTTCACCGCTTCCGCCTCGGGGCCGTCCAGGAACAAGGCGAAGTCCGTCTCGCCGCTCTTCAGCATCGCCAGGCGCGTGGTGCTGTCGGGCACGCTCTTCATGGTCAGGCGCCGGATATACGGCGCGTGTCGCCAGTAGCCGGGGAAGGCTTCCAGCGTCACGTCGATGCCGGGCCGCTGGCTCACGAACCGGTAGGGGCCCGCGCCGATCGGGCGCTGCCGGAACCCGTCCGCGCCGACCTGCTCGAAGTATCGCCGCGGCAGGACGATCCCGGCGGCCGTGGCGGTGGTCCCGTAGAACGTCATGAAATCCGGCCACGGCTCCTTGAGATGGAAGCGCAGCGTGAGCGGATCGACGACCTCCACCAGCCGCACGCGGGCCCGGAGCTCCCGCGCGCCGGCGCCCTGGTAGCGCTCGAAGCTCCACTTCGCGTCGTCGGCGGCGATCGGGTCACCGTTGTGGAACTTGAGGCCGCGGCGGAGCTTGAACTCGTAGACGAGCCCGTCCGGACTCTCCGTCCACGACTCGGCCAGGCTGGCGCCCATCTTCTGTCCCGGGAGCGGCCGCACCAGCGCGTCGTGGAGCGCGTAGAGCACGCCGAAGGGCGTGATCTGGGGCGGGGCGGTCGAGGGATCGAGCCAGCTCGGCGCGAGCGTGACGTGGAAGGAGACGACGATCTCGCCCGCGGGGGCCTGGGCGCTTGCCGGGCGTGCCGCACCGAGGGGCAGCGCGGCGGCGACGATAGCGGCGAGCAGCGTGCGCAGGACTCGATTCATGGGGCACCTCGTCGGCATGGTCATTTGAGTGCGGGCATGATCTCCTGGGTCAGGATCCGCAGCGTGCGGCGCATCGGCTCCAGCGGGAGGAGACCGCCGGGTTTCAGCTCGGCCACCAGACCGTCCAGGCCGAGCTCGTCGCGCAGCTGGGCGAGGCGGTCGATCAGGCTCGCCGCCGTGCCGAACGCCACGCGCGTCTTCAAGATCTCGTCGTAGCTCATGCCCGCGACCTGGTCGGCGAGCGCCCGGCGCCGCGCGGCGGGCCCGGTGTCCATGCGCCCCAGGCCCGACTGGATCAGCTCGACGTGGCGGCGGAAGAAGTAGGTGATGTTCTCCTGCGGCTCTTCGACGGCCGCCTTCTCCGTGGGCGCCGCGTAGACCGGAATGCGGAGGTAGACCTCCCCGCGCCCGGCGTGACCGGCCTCGCGCCAGGCCTGATGGTAGGTCGCGAGCCGGACCTTCAGCATCGGGATGTCGAGGTCCCGGAGCCCGACGAAGATGGGCAGGCCGAGCTGGGCGACCTGGGGGAAGGTCTCCTCGGAGTTGGAGGCCATCCGCATCGGCGGATGCGGCGACTGGAACGGGGTCGGCGACACGGTCGCGTTCTGGAAGCGGAAGAACGTGCCCTGGTGGCTGAACGTCCGGCCCTTCCACGCTTCGCGGATGATCCCGAGGGCTTCGACGAAGCGCCCCTGGCTCTCCCCGTAAGGAATGCCGAGCACGTCGTACGCGCGCGCGGAGCCGCTGCGCCCGATGCCGAACTCGAAGCGTCCCTGGCTCAGGTGATCGACGGTGGCGACCTCCTCGGCGATCCGTAGCGGATTGTGGAGCGGCAGGAGCTGGACGGCGGTCCCGACGCGCAGGCGCCGCGTGCGCCCGGCGATGTAGCCCGCCAGCGCCAGCGGCGCGGACTGCACCGAGCGCGCGCCGTTGAAGTGGATCTCGCCGAGCCACACGCCGTCGAGGCCCCAGGCCTCGGCCGCGTCCACCAGCTCGGCGACTTCCTGGAACGCCACGGCCTCGCTGGTGCCGCGGCGTCTCTCCTCGAGAAAGATTCCGAAGTGCATGGGTGACTCCGTCAGTATCGGCCGCCGAGCTTCCGGTGGTCCCAGGACACGACGCGCGTCGGTGTGAAGCGGAGTACCACGCGCTTCTTCGCCTGCTGCAGCACGCCCTCGCGCGCCTCGGGGGACGGGTCCGCGCCGGCGTAGCGGGCCATCAGTCGGAGGCCGAAGCCGGCGACCAGCGCGGGGTCGCGCTCGATCGCGACGTCGCACTCGAGCATCGCGCCCCGCAGCTCGCCGTACTGGTCGCGCCCGGCCTCGACCTGGAGGGTCGCGCGCGGCTCGCGCTCGAGATTCTTGACCTTCTGCGACTTGCCGAAGGTCCACGTGCTGAGGACCGGGCCGTCGCGCAGGTACCAGAGAGGCATGAGGTGCGGCCGGCCGCTCGGGCCGAGGCTCGCGCAGGTCAGGACGCGCTCCTCGTCGAGGAAGCGCGCCAGCTCCCCCTCGGACATCGCGATCTCGCTCCGGCGTGAGGGCATGGTCAGTAGCCTCGCTTCCGGTCCACGATGTGCCGCAGCGGCCGGCCCGCCAGGTAGCGCGCGAGGTTGTCGTTGAAGACGGGCGCGATCTCCTCGGGGGTGCTGGGTCCGGAGATGTGCGGGGTGATCACGAGGTTCTCCAGGCGCCAGAACGGGTGGTGCGGCGGGAGCGGCTCGGTCGCGAAGACGTCGAGGACCGCGCCCGCGATGCGCTTCTGCTCGAGCGCCGCGAGGAGCGCTTCCTCGTCGACGACGGCGCCCCGCGCGATGTTGAGGAGCCAGGCGGTCGGCTTCATGGCCGCGAGCGCGTCGGCCCCGATGAGGCCCGCGGTCTCGGGAGTCAGCGGCAGGAGGATCACGACGAAGTCGGCCTCGGCCAGCGCGCGCCCGAGCTGGCCGACCTTGTAGACGCGCTCGGCTTCGCGCACGAGGCGTCCCGAGCGGCTCACGCCGACGACCCGCATGCCGAGCGCCCTGGCGGCGCGCGCGACGTCCCGGCCGATGTCGCCCATGCCCACGACCGTGAGCGTCTTGCCGAGCAGCCGGTCGGGCAGCACGTGGTCGAGCCAGCGCCGCTTGCGCTGGGCCTCGCGGTAGGTCTCGACGCGCTGGGTGACCCAGGCGCACCAGCCGACGACGTACTCCGCCATCCACGGCCCGAAGATCCCGGGCGCCCGCGTCACGACGACGTTCTGCGGCAGCTCGGGGACGAGCGCCCAGTCCACGCCGGCGCCCATCACCTGCAGCCACCGGAGGCGCGCCGCCTTTGCGTAGCAGTGCGGCGGAAACTTCCAGGCGTAGAGGATCTCGGCGTCCGCGATGAGCTCCGCGGCCTCCGAGGGCGTGGCGGCGGCGCGCACGACGGCGCGGCTCTTGGGCGCGCGCAGGAGGTCGAGATACTTGGGATCCGTGTGATAGACGAGGATGGTCGGCCGGGTCACGTGAGGAGTCCGTCCTCCGTCGAGAAATCGATGTCGCGGCGATCGAGGCCCTCGCGCAGGTACCACTCGAAGGTCTGCGCGATCCCGGCGGCGAGCGTGTATCGGGGCCGGATGTCCTGCTGGGCGCGGAGCTTCGTCGTCGTGTAGACCGCGTGACAGTCGTAGACGAGGTTCTGGCCGAAGGCCACGGGCGTGGCGCCGGCCGGCGTCTCGCGGTGGACGAGTGTGAGCGGCCGCTTGAGCACGGCGGCGATCTGCTCGACGAAGCCCACCTGCGTGATCGCCTCTTCGCCGGTGACGTTGTACGCCTGGCCGAAGGCGGCACGCGCGCCGAGCATCCTCGCCATGGCCTCGGCGAGGTCGTCCACGTGACCGAACTGGCGCAGCCAGCCGCCCCTGCCGGGGACGAGGATGGGCCGGCCGCGCACGAGGCGGTCGAAGAAGAAGGTCTCGTTGTTCCGCGTGTTGAGCGGCCCGTAGACGTGCGTCGGCCTCACGATCGTGACGGGAAGGCCGCGCTCCCGGTGACGCCGCATGTAGGCATCCTCGCCCGCGATCTTGAGCTTCGCGTACTCGCCCCAGTAGAGGCTGCGGGGCGTGTCCTCGTGGTAGGGGATGGGGAGCGCGTGGTCGTGGACGCGCCCCGTCGAGACGAAGAGCGCGTGGCCGACGCGCCCGTCGAGGGCGTCGAGCAAGGCCTCCACGTCCTCGCCGGTCGTCGGCGCGTAGGTGATGTCCACGAGCCCGTCCACCCGCTCGCCCGCGAGCGTCGCGCGCAGCGTCGCGTGGTCCTTGCGGTCGCAGACGATCGTGCGGACGCCCGGCGGCAGGCGGCCGGCCTGGCGGCCGCGGTTCAGGACGAGGACCTCGTGGCCGTCGCGCAGCAGCGCCCGCACCAGGTGCAGGCTGACGAACTCGGTGCCGCCGATCACGAGTATGCGCAATGTCGTCAGGCCACCCGCCGGCTCTTCAGGCGAGCGACACCGCCAGACACGTCGTCGTTCGTGTCACGCCATCGATGGTGCCGATCTCGTCGGTGACGAGCCGCCCGACCGAGTCGAGCGTCGGGCCCTCGACGACCGCGATGAAGTCGAACGGGCCGGTCACCACGTCGAGGTGGACCACCACGGACTGTCCGCCCTCGATGCGCGCCAGCTCCTTCTTGACCGACTTCGTCTTGCCCGGCGCCGTCTCGATGAGCACGTAGGCCTTCATCCGTTTCGACGTCTTCGTCGTCATGCCGTCCTCCTCAGCGTCCGAGCGCTTGGGCAAGCGTCGAGCGGAACCAGGCCGTCCGTTCGACGAACTTCGCGCCCTCGAGATCCACCCGCGTCCCCCGGTCGTCGGTATGGTTGGCCGGGTCGAACCGCGCCGTCAGCGGGAGCGTCGCCGCCCCGATCCTGAGCGTGAGCCGCTCGCCGGCACTCTCGTCGCCCAGCCGCGACACGACAAGATAGAAGCCCTTCGCGTCGGTCTCCGCGACGTACGAGAAGCCGGTCTTGTCCCGCTGAAGCTCGACCGGACGCCCGCCCAGGGGCTGCCCCAGCGCGTCCTTGACGAAGCCCAGCACGACGTACCGGTAGTACACCTCGTGCTCGGCGCCGGCCGGCGCGGCGGCCGCGAGCCACGCGAGAGCCCCGACGAGCACCAGCGCGCGCGCCACGCGGGTCAGTCTAGCGCAGATAGGCGCGGAGGAGCGAGCGGTGGCAGCGGGCCTCGTCGGGGCAGCCGCAGAGGAGCGTGACGGGCCCCTTCCGCGCGAGCGCCTTGACTTCGGCGAGCGCTGCCTGCGCCTCGGGCCGCGCGAGGCCCGCGCGATACCGCCGCCGGTACTCGGCCCAGCTGAGCCCGCCGGCCCGGAAGGCGCGCAACAGCGGGAGAACGGGCCCCAGCTCCTTGAGCCAGAGATCCACGCGGTCTTTGCGGATGCCGCGGGGCCAGAGCCGCATGATGAGGACGCGCGCGCCGTCGGTCGGCGCCGATGGATCGTAGACGCGCTTGGCGGCGATCGTCACGACTTGCGCATCTGCTCGAGCGACTTCTTGAACTTCTCGCACGGATCCGCGTCGTCGGCGCGCGGCGTGAACCAGACGTAGTCGAAAGGGAGCGTGCCGTCGAAGCGCGCCGCGTAGTCGGCCGGCGCCGGCGCGCCCGCGTCCACCTCGACGAGCGCGAGGCTCGCCACCGTGGTGCCCGGCGCGTGGCGCGCCAGGTGGGCGGGGACGCCGCGGTCGCGGCGCGCGTGACCGGCGCCCGCGATGAGCACGGCCCCGTCGCGGCCGCCGGCGCGGGCGAGCGCCTCGGCCATGCGCGCGTCACGCGCCCACTGAGTGTCCACCATTCGGTCGAGCGCGCCGTCGGGCGCTTGGCCGCAGTGCGCGTCGCGGATCTCGCGCGCCATGGCCGCGCGCACCTCGGAGCCCGGCGGCGCGTCGAGCTTGAGCTGCGCGACCATCGCGGGGCCGAGTCCGCCCAGGCCGTTGCGCCGCAGCGCCTCGGTGGCCGCGCGCGAGAGATTCGTCGCGACGAGAGGCAGGCCCGCGTCGAGCGCCGCCTGCGCGATCGGCTCGTACAGGCGCCAGTCGGGCCAGCCCGAGCGCTTCCAGTTGACCGCCGCGCCGAGCCCCGTGGCGCTCTTCGGCGAGCCGGTGAGATAGCGCGCGATCGCCGGCGCGTCGTCGGTCGAGAACATCTCGAAGCCGACGGCGGGGCGCCGCCCGGCGGCGATGAGGTCGCGCACGAGCCGCGCCTGGAGGGCGTGGTGCTCGGGATTGTCGTGGCGCTCGCCGAGGAGGACATAGCGACTCGCGACGAGCCGCGCGAGCAGCTCGCGCGGCTCGACGAAGCGCGCTCCCTTGACGTCCCAGACGCGCCCGACGATCGGCGGCTCCGGCGCGGCGACGGGGCGCTGCCACTCGACCGTGGACGTCTTCGCGCACCCCGCGAGGACGAGCATCGCGAGCGCCGCGCGCGCCCACGCATCCCGGACCGGGCGGCTCACCGGGGAGCGCCCAGCGATCCCTCGCGCGTCGTGATGGTGAGGCCGCCGTCGATGATGAGCGTCTGGCCCGTCACCCAGCGCGCCTCATCGCTGGCGAGATAGACGGCCCCCCAGCCGATGTCCCAGGCGGTGCCCTCGGTGCCCAGCACGGTCGCGCGCCGCCGGCGGTCGCGCGCGTCAGGTCCGAGATCCTCGACCATCGGCGTCCAGACCGCGCCCGGCGCGATCGCGTTGACCCGGACGCCCTTGGGGCCGAGCTGGGCGGCGACGGAGCGGACGAAGCCGATCACGCCGGCCTTGGCCGTGGCGTAGGCCGTGCGGCCGTAGCCGCGCAACGCGGCGATCGACGAGACGCAGACGACCGCGCCGCCGCCGCGCTTGAGCATCGCAGGCACGGCGGCCTTGGTCGCCAGGAGCATGGACTTGAGGTCCACAGCCATCACGCGGTCCCACTCGATCTCCTCCGTCTCCAGGAGATCCTTGCGCGACTCGATGCCGACGTTGTTGTGGAGGATGTCGAGGCCGCCCCAGCGTTTCTCGGCCTCGGCGACCATGGCCGCGCAGTCGGCGGCGCGCGTCACGTCCGCGGCGAGCGCGGCCGCCTGCCCGCCCTCGGCACGGATGACGCCGGCCGTTTCCTCCGCGCGCGCGAGCACCTGGTCCACGCAGAGGACGCGCGCGCCCTCGCGCGCGAAGAGGACGGAGGCGGCCTTGCCGTTGCCGAGACCCGGGCCGCGCGACCCCGCGCCCGTGACGATCGCGATCTTGCCGCTCAGGCGAGCGCTCATGGTAGCTTGAGATCGCTCCTTTCACGCGAGAACGGAGGAAGGATACTCCTGAACGCCGCCGAGTACATCCTCGAGGTCGTCGCGTCGCACGGTGTCCGGCACGTCTTCGGGCTCCCCGGCAAGGGGAACGGCGGCTTCTACGACGCCCTCGCCGCGCGCCGCGACCGCCTCCGGCACGTCCTCGCCAAGCACGAGCAGGGCGCCGCGTACATGGCCGACGGCTACGCGCGCGCGGGCGCGCCCTTCGGCGTCTGCCTCGGCATCTCCGCCGGCGCCGCGATCAACCTGATGGGCGGCGCCTACTCCGCCAACGCCGACTCGGTGCCGCTGCTCGTCCTCACCGGCAACGCGCCCGCGGCCGCGTTCGGCCGGAACGCGATGATGGAGTTCTCGGGTGGCCCGCGCCGGCCCGATCCAGCGCGCCTCTTCGCGCCCCTCACCAAGCGCTCGCTCATGGTGCGCTCGGCCCGGGAGGTTCCGGAGGCGCTCGCCGAGTGCCTCGAGGCGATGCTGGGCGGCCGCCGCGGCGCGGTGCACCTCTGCGTCCCGTCCGACGTCCAGACGCAGGCGATCGGGCTCAGTCGCGTGCCCGGGCCGCGGCCGTACCAGTCGCTGCCGACGCCCGACGCCGCGGTCCTCGACGAGGCCGCGCGCGTGCTGGCCTCCGCGCGTCACCCGGTGATCGTCGCCGGCACGGGCGTGATCCGTTCCGGGGCGACCGACGAGGTGGTCGCGCTCGCGGAGGCGCTCGGCGCCCCGATCGTCACCACGCTCAAGGGCAAGAGCGCCGTGCCGAACGACCATCCGCTCTGCGTCGGGCACGTGGCGCTCGGCCGCTCGCCGGCCGCCGAGCGCGCGGTCAAGGACCCGGACGCGGACGTGCTCGTCGCGATCGGCACGACGCTGTCGGAGTGGACCAACTTCGCCTGGGACCCGGACTTCGCGCGGAACGCCCGCGTCGTCCAGTTCGACATCGACCCGGCCGAGATCACGCGCGTGTATCCCGTGCGGCTCGCGGTGGTGGGCGACGCGAAGGCGGCGCTCGCGGGCGTGCTCGCCCGCCTGCGCGCCGACGAGGGCGCGGCGGCGCAGCGGCGCGCGGCCGTGACGCGCCTCCTCGCGACGGTCGGAAAGTTCGACGCCGCCGAGAGCCGCTTCGACGCGCGCGCGCCCCTCCGGCCGCAGGCCGTGGTCACGCGGCTTGCCGGGCGGCTGCCCGACGGCACGCAGCTCCTCGCCGACGCGGGCAACAACACCTTCTACACCGCGCACTACTACCCGCTGAAGGCGCACGACGCCTTCTACCTGGGCGGTGGCTGCGCCGCGATGGGCTGGTCGGTCGCGGCCTCGATCGGCGTCAAGCTCTGGCTTGCCGACCGGCCGGTCGTGGACGTCTGCGGGGACGGCGGCTTCATGATGAACGGCATGGAGCTCGAGACCGCCGCCGCGCACGACGTGCCCGTCCTTTGGGTGGTCCTGACCGACGGCGCGCTGGGGATGGTGAAGACCTTCCAGACGCTCTTTCGCGCCAAGGACCTCATCGGCTGCGAGTTCGGCGAGATCGAGCCGGCGCGCGTCGCCGAGGGGCTCGGCGTGCGCGGGCTGAAGGTCGAGCGGCTCGAGCAGCTCGACGCGGCCGTCGCGGACTTCCTGGCCGAGCCGCGGCCCACGCTGCTCGACGTCCGGATCGACGGGAGCGAGATCCCACCGGGCATCATGGACCGTCTTGGCAAGTAACCCCTATCGAGGGAGGCTGCGCATGCGTCGCATCGCCTGGCTCGTGACGTTCCTGGCCCTGGGCCCCTCGCTCGCCGCGCCCCCCGCGGACGCCCAGACCACGCTCCGGATGGCGTTCGTCGCGCCGCCGCCCGTGTGGGGTCCGATCGCCGACCGCTACGCCCAGCTCGTCGCGCAGAAGACGGGCGAGCAGGTGAAGATCCAGTCGTTCGGCGGCGGCCAGCTCGGGAGTCTCCCGCAGAATTACGCGGGTCTCAAGACGGGCCAGATCGATCTCATGCTCGCCGACTGCGGCTCGCTCTCCCTCCCCAAGGCCGGCAAGGACTTCAACGTCCTCTTCGCCCCCTACACCTTCCGCGATCAGCGGCACTTCCGCGCGTTCATGCAGTCGGCGCTCTTCCACGACATGATCGCGAAGGTCGAGGCCGAGGCCGGCTTCAAGTACGTCGGCTACGTGTCGGACCGCGCGCCGCGGCAGCTCTCGACGAGCCGGACCGCGGTGCGGAGGCCGGAGGACCTGAAGGGGCTGAAGATCCGGGTGCCGGAGACGGTCACGATCATGCAGACCCTCCGCGCCTGGGGCGCGGCGCCGACGCCCGTGGCGGCCTCCGAGCTCTACCTCGCGATGAAGCAGGGGCTCGTGGACGGCCAGGACAACGGGTTCGACGCCATCGCCCAGGCCAAGTACTACGAAGTCCAGAAGTACGTGACGCGCATCGACTACGTGCAGAGCGGCCTCATGGTCGTCATCGCGGCCGACCGCTGGAGCCGCCTGACGCCCCCGCAGAAGAAGGCCCTCGAGGAGGCCGCGGTCGAGACCGAGGCCTGGGCGAGCCCGATGACCAACGAGGGCGCCGCCGCGTCCGTCGAGGTTCTCCGGAAGCACGGGATGGAAGTCATCGAGCCCGATCTGGCGCCCTTCAAGAAGCTCGCCGCCGACGCGGTCGCGAAGTTCGAGGGCGACCTCTGGACGAAGGGGCTTCTGGAGCGCATCCAGGCGGTGAAGTGAGGCGACTCGACCGCGCCGTCGAGACCGCGGTCGGCCTGCTGCTCCTCGCCCTCGTCGTCACGGCCTTCGCGCAGGTGGTCGCGCGCTACGTGTTCAGCCGGCCCTTCGCGTGGGTGCTCGAGCTGGACGTCCTGCTCATGGTCTGGGCGACCTTCCTCTCGGGCTACGTCGGCGTACGGCGTGACAGCCACCTGCGCGTGGACTACTTCCTGGAGCGCATGACGCTCCGCAACCGGCGCCGCGCGCTGCTCCTGGGGCGCCTCCTGGCGATGGCCTTCGTGGCGGTTCTCGGCGTGAAGAGCTTCGACGTCATCCGCGCGATGGACGGGATCAGCTTCACCGCGATCCCGCTCGGGATGGACGTGCTCTACTGGTCGCTCCCGGTCGGCAGCGGGCTCATGCTGCTGGCGCTCGCGCTTGGGCTCGTGAGCGACTGGCGCCGGCCCGTCGCCTAGATGCCGCTCCTCCAGTTCGGTCTGCTGCTCGGCTCGTTCCTGGCGCTACTCGCGCTCGGCGTGCCGGTCTTCTTCAGCATGGGGCTCGCGTCGCTGCTGTTCATCCTGGTCCTGGGCGGCGGCGTCCCCCTGAACGTGCTCGCCTCGGCGCTCGTGCAGGGGATCGACTCGTTCGCCTTCCTGGCGATCCCGTTCTTCTTCCTGGCGGGCGACCTCATGAACACGGGCGGCATCACGCGCCGCCTGCTGGCGTTCTCGTCGTCCCTCGTGGGCCACGTGCGCGGCGGGCTCTCGCACGTCGCGATCGTGGCGAGCATGATCTTCTCCGGCGTCTCGGGCTCGGCGGTGGCCGACGCCTCCGCGATCGGCTCCGTCATGATCCCGGCGATGAAGGCCGATCGTTACCCGCCGGCGTACGCCGCCGCCGTCGTCGCCTCGGCGGCGACGATGGGGCCGATCATCCCGCCCTCGATCGCCTTCGTGGTCTACGCGCTCCTCGCGGAGGTGTCCGTCGGGCGGCTCTTCCTGGCCGGCGTGCTGCCGGGCGTCCTGATGGGGCTCTACCTCATGGCGGCCGCCTGGGTCATCGCGCGCCGCCGCGGCTTTCCGCAGGCGCCGCGCGCCTCGCTCGCGAC
>JBGQEL010000100.1:0-15234 GCA_041496385.1 Methylomirabilia bacterium
GCGATGGCGTGCGACCTGCGCTTTGCCGCCGAGGGCTCGAAGTTCGGCATCCCAGCGGCCAAGCTGAACATCATCTATCCGCCCGACTCGGTCGGCCAGCTCGTGGATCTCGTCGGCCCGGCGTACGCGAAGGACATCCTCTACTCGGCGCGCACGGTGGACGACCGCGAAGCGCTCGCGACCGGCCTCGTCCAGCGCCTGGTGCCGCCTGAGGAGCTGGAGGCGTACACCTACGACTACCTCCGGCAGGTCTCGGAGAACGCGCCCCAATCGATCCGCGGCTCCAAGCAGACGATCCAGTCCTACCTCGTCGGCATGAGCGAGGAGCGCCGCAAGCGGCTCCGGGAGCTGGCGCTCGAGGCGTTCGAGAGCGAGGACTACAAGGAGGGCACGCGGGCGTTCCTCGAGAAGCGGGCGCCGAAGTTCCAGGGGCGCTGACGCCCCGGGGGTGCGCTTCGCCGTCCTCACCTCGACGCCGCTCTCACCGACGGAGGGGAGCGGCACCTTCGTCGCCATCGACGGCCTGGCGCGCGGGCTCGCGGCCCTCGGCCACGACGTGGCGGTGCGGCCGCTCCGCCTGCGCTCCGGGTTCCACACGCTCGACCGCTGGCTCTACAATGCCGGCGCGCTCGTCATGCCCCCCGCGGCCGACGTCGTCGTCGGTGTCGATCTCGACGGGTTCCTCTGGGCGCGGCGGCGTCCGCGCGCGCGCTTCGTGGTGATGCTGAAGGGGATCATCGCCGACGAGCTCCAGAACGAGCGTGGCGTCGTCCGCGCGCTCCTCGGGATCCAGGCGCGCTGGGAGCGGCGCAACACGGCGCGCGCCGACCGCGTGCTGGTCCCGAGCCACTACTCGGCGTCCGTCGCGGCCGCGGTCTACGCGATCCCGCCGGAGAAGCTCGCCGTCGTCCCCGAGCCGGTCGACCTCGGCGAGTGGCGCCGGCGCTTCGCGGCGGCCGCGCGCCGCGCCGACGGGCACCCGACCGTGCTGTCGGTGGCGCGCATGTACCCGCGCAAGCGCCTCGAGGACCTCCTGCGCGCGGCCGCGATCCTCCGCGCGAGAATCCCCGAGGTCCGGATCCGCATCGTAGGGGAGGGGCCGGAGTCCAGGCGCCTGCGGGCGCTCCACGCCGGGCTCGGCCTCGGCGACACCGTGGCCCTGCTCGGCGAGATCTCCCGGGGCCAACTGGCCGTAGAATATGTCAGTGCGCAGTGCTTCTGCCTCCCGACCGTGCAGGAAGGGTTCGGGCTCGTGTTCGCGGAGGCCATGACGGCGGGGCTGCCCGTGGTCGCGTGCCGCGCGGCGGCCGTGCCCGAGATCGTGGAGGACCGGCGCACCGGTTTTCTGGTGAATCCGAGGAGCCCGGACGAGCTTGCGATGGCCATGGAGACGCTGCTCTTGAACACGGGACTGGCGCGGGACTTCGGCGCCGCGGGCGCGCGGCGCGTCGAGGCGTTCGACCTGCCGAGCGTGGCGCGGCGCTTTCTCGAGGCGCTGCCGTGAGCGCGCTCGCCTACAGCACGCGCCGCTTCGCCTTCGCGGCCGGGCACCGCTACTGGGTGGACGCCTGGCCGGCCGCGGAGAACGAGCGCGTCTTCGGGAAGCTCACGGTGCCCCACGGGCACAACTACACGCTCGACGTGACGATCCGCGGACCGATCGACGCGCAGACGGGCATGGTCATCGACCTCGGCGAGCTCAAGCGCATCGTCGGCGAGACGGTCGTGGACCGCTTCGACCACGCGGATCTCTCCACCGACCCGCTCTTCCGCGGCCGGGTGCCGACGACCGAGAACGTCGCGATCGCGGTGTGGGAGCTGCTGGCGCCGAAGCTGGGCGCCGACCGGCTCTGGCAGGTGCGCGTCTGGGAGGACCCCACGCTCTACGTCGACTACCGGGGCGCCTGATGGTCGAGCTCACGCGCGTCTACCACTTCAGCGCGGCCCATCGGCTCGAGAATCCCGCGCTGTCGCCGCAGGCGAACGCGGCGCTCTACGGCGCCTGCCACCGCCCGCACGGCCACAACTACTATCTCGAGATCACCGTCGCGGGACGCCCGGACCCGGCGACCGGCATGGCGCTGGACCTGGGGCGGCTCGACGCGTCGGTGGGCCGCGCCCTCCTGGACCGGGTGGACCATCACGCGCTCGAAGGTGTGGACATCCTGGCGGGTGTGATCACGACGGGCGAGTGCCTGGCACGCGCGTTCTGGCGGATCCTGACGCCCGAGATCGGCGCGGCGGCGCTCCGGCGCGTCACCGTCGTCGAGACCGCAAAGAACCGGTTCGCCTACGAAGGCGGAGAGTGATGATCGAAAAGCTGATCGAGCAGCTGCTGAAGGAGCTGGGCGAGGACCCGACGCGCGAAGGGCTGGACAAGACGCCCGAGCGCGTGGCGAAGGCGTACAGGTACCTGACGTCCGGCTACGAGAAGAACGTCAAGGACGTGCTGAACGACGCCACGTTCGTCGAGGACTACGACGAGATGGTCATCGTGAAGGACATCGACTTCGCGAGCCTCTGCGAGCACCATCTGCTCCCGTTCGTCGGAAAGTGCCACGTCGCCTACATGCCCCAGCGCAAGATCGTGGGGCTGTCGAAGATCCCGCGGCTCGTCGAGATGTTCAGCCGGCGGCTCCAGGTGCAGGAGCGGCTCACGACCCAGATCGCCAACACGCTGAACGAGGCGCTCCAGCCGCGCGGCGTCGCGGTCGTCGTGGAGGCGATCCATCTCTGCATGCTCATCCGGGGCGTGGAGAAGCAGAACTCCAAGGCCGTGACCTCGGCGATGCTCGGCTCGTTCCGCGACCGGCCCGAGACGCGCGCGGAATTCATGGAGCTCATCAAGTCGGGCCGGGGGCTCCAGATTTGACCGCCGGGGCACGCGCGCTCGACGGCCAGGTCGCGATCGTCACCGGCGCCGGGCGCGGCATCGGGCGCGCCATCGCCGAGGCGTTCGCGCGCGAGGGCGCCGCGGTGGCGCTCGGCGCGCGCACGCGCCAGCAGCTCGCCGAGGTGGCCGCCGCGATCAAGAGCGCGGGTGGCCGGGCCCTGGCCGTGCCGACCGACGTGACGCAGGACGTGGCCCTCGAGGCGCTCGTCGAGCAGACCGTGGCCGAGCTCGGCCGCGTGGACGTGCTCGTGACGGCCGCGGGGGTCGCGTCGTTCGGCCCCGCCGCAGCGACGAAGCCCGGCGACTGGGACGCCATGCTCGCCGTGAACCTGCGCGCGGTGATGGTCGCCTGCCGGGCCGTCCTGCCCGTCATGATCCACCAGCGCCGCGGGACGATCCTGAACGTCGCCTCCATCGCCGCGCAGCGGGCGATTCCCGGCTCCGCCGCCTACGCGGCGACGAAAGCGGGGGTCGTCGCGTGGAGCCGCGTGCTGGCGGAGGAGCTGCGGCCCGACGGCGTCCGCGTGGGCGTGCTGCTTCCGGGGGCCGTGGACACGCCGCTCTGGGACTCGATTGCCGGTGGCCCGGACCGTGGCCGCATGCTGCGCCCGGAGGACGTCGCGCGTGCGGCCGTGCTGATGGCCTCGATGCCGCCCGGCGCCACCCTGGAGGAGCTGACCCTCCTGCCCGCGGGCGGCATCCTGTGATACGATTGACCTACACGTTCGCATAGGCGGGAAATCTCAGCGGATTCTGGAGGTTCGATATGGTGACCGTGACCGAGACGGCCGCGAAGAAGATCTCCGAGCTCAAGCTCGAAGAGGGCAAGCCCGAGTGGGGGCTCCGGATCCGGGTGGTGGGCGGAGGGTGCTCGGGCATGTCGTACGAGCTCGGCTGGGAGGACCAGCAGGCCCCGGACGACAGCGTCGTCGAGGCCCAGGGCATCAAGGTCTACGTCGACAAGATGAGCGCGCCCTACCTCCAGGGCAGCGAGATCGACTTCGTCGAGAACAACATGATGGGCGCCGGCTTCGCGATCAACAACCCGAACGTGAAGTCGAGCTGCGGCTGCGGCCAGTCTCACCGGTTCTAGCCGCGGGCCCCGCTGTGCGCGTCCGGGTCTGTCTGTTCGCCCGGTATCGTGAAGCCGCGGGGCGCGACCGGCTCGAGATCGACCTTCCCGAGGGCGGTACCGTCGAGGCGGCGTGGTCGGCCGTGGCCGAGCGCCACCCCGAGCTCGCGCCCTACCGCCCGTACACGCTGTTCGCCGTCGGCCAGGAATACGTCGAGCCCGAATACATGCTCTCGCCGGGCGACGAGCTCTGCCTGTTTCCGCCCGTGAGCGGCGGCGCGCCCGAGGACGTCTTCCGCGTGGTCGAGGAACCCCTCTCCCCCGATGCGATCGCCGCCGCGGTCGACGATCCCGGCGCGGGCGGGGTCGTGATCTTCTCCGGCGTCGTGCGGAACGAGACGGATGGGCGGGGCGTGAAGTTCCTCGAGTACGAGGGGCACGCGCCGATGGCCGAGGCGAAGATGCGCGAGATCGGCGCGACGATCCACGCGCGCTGGGCCTCCGTCAAGCGCGTGGCCATGCTCCACCGCGTCGGGCGGCTCGAGATCGGCGAGTCGAGCGTGCTGATCGCGGTGTCGGCGGCCCACCGCCAGGAGGCGTTCGAGGCGTGCACGTACGCGATCGACACGCTCAAGCGGACGGTGCCCGTCTGGAAGAAGGAGCACTTCGAGGACGGCCAGGTCTGGGTGGGGCTCCAGGGCGGATAGACGGGTGAGCCTCGCCGGCGCGGTCGAGCGCACTCTTCGCCGCCACGCGATGATCGCCGGCGGCGAAACTGTCTTGGTCGCCGTCTCGGGCGGCGCCGACTCGACCGCGCTCCTGCACGTGCTCTGGCGCCTGGCGCCCGCCTGGCGCCTCCGGCTCCACGTCCTCCACGTGGACCACGGGCTCCGCTCCGACTCGGCACGCGACGCCGAGTTCGTCCGGGCGCTGGGCGCGCGCCTGGGCGTCACCGTGGACGTCACGGCGGTCACGGTCGCCCGGCAGGACTCGCTCGAAGCCGCCGCGCGGCTGGCGCGCTACGCCGCGCTCGAGGCCTGCGCCGACCGTGTCCGCGCGGACCGGATCGCCCTCGGCCATACCGCCGACGACCAGGCCGAGACGGTCCTGATGCGGCTGCTCGAGGGCACGGGCGTCCGCGGCCTGGCGGGGATTCCGCCCGTGCGTGGCCGCGTGATTCGCCCGCTGATCGAGTGCCGCCGGCCCGCGGTCGTCGAAGAGCTGCGCCGGGCGGGCCTCGACTGGGTCGAGGACCCGACGAACCGCGATCCGAAGTTCCTCAGGAACCGGGTCCGTCACGAGCTGCTGCCGCTGCTCGCCGGATCCTACAATCCGGCGATCAGCGAGACCCTGGCGCGGGTCGCGGCGCTGGCGCGCGAGTCCGTGGACGCCCTCGAGCGCGTCGCGGCCGCCGAGCTCGCGCGCCTCGGCGCGTTCGAGGAGGGCGCCGTCACCCTGCCGCTCGGCGCGCTCCGCGCCCTGCCGCGCCCGGCCGCGGCCGAGGTGCTTCGCCAGGCGGCGGCGCGCCTCGGGAGCCGGGCGCCGCTCCGCGCCTGGGCCCACCGCGGGCTGCGGCGCCTGCTCGCCGAGCCCGCGCCGCGCCGGCCGTTCCGCCTGGCCGGCGTGACGCTCGAGGTGAGCGGGCCGCGCGTGCGGCTCGCCCTCGCCGCGCTCGCCGAGCTCGTCGAGCGCCGGCTCGCGCTGCCGGGGCGCCTGGATCTCCCCGAGATCGGGAAGGCGCTCGAGGCGAGGCTCGGCGGCGTCGAGCGTTACGCGATTCCCGCCGAGGCCAACCGCGTGGTGTTCGACGCCGACGAGCTCCCGGAGGCGGTCCTGGTGCGCGCGCGCCGGCCGGGCGACCGCGTCGAGCCGTTCGGCGGATGCGCGCGCAAGCTGAAGGGGCTCCTTATCGACGCGAAGGTTCCGCGCTGGGAGCGGGGGCGGGTGCCCGTGATCGAGGCAGGGGGCCGCATCCTCTGGGTCGCCGGCGTCCGCCGCGGCGCCGCCGCGCCGGTGACCGCGCGCACGCGCCGCGTGCTCGAGCTGGCGCTCCTGCCGCTGGCGGAACCGCGCGCCGCCCAGTAGACTGCTCTCCGATGAGAGCGACGCTCGCGCTGCTCCTCGTCCTGTTTGCCGTCCTGCCGGCCGGCGCCCAGCCGCGCGCCCCCGAGCCGAAGGTCGATTCGCGCGCCCTCCTCCGCGCCCTCGAGGACGCGTTCAGCTCGGTCGCCGATCGCGTCACGCCCGCCGTCGTCAACGTGAGCACGGTGGGCAAGCGCGGCGCCGCCTCATCGGAAGACGTGCCGGAGCGCTTCAAGGAGTTCTTTGGCGAGGAGTTCTACGAGCGGTACTTCCGCCGGAAGCCGCGCGAGGACGCGCGCGCGAGTGGCTCGGGCGTGATCGTGGATCGGAAGGGATACATCTTGACGAACAACCACGTCATCGAGAACGCTCAGGACATCACCGTGCGGCTCTCGGACGGACGGAAGCTGACCGCGAAGCTCGTCGGACGCGATCCGAAGACGGACCTCGCCGTGCTGAAGGTGGAGGCGCCGGGCCCGCTCCCGGCGGCCGAGCTGGGCGACTCCGATCACCTTCGCGTGGGACAGTGGGCGATCGCGATCGGCAGCCCGTTCGGCCTCGAGCGCACGGTCACGGTCGGCATCGTCTCGGCGACGGCCCGCAACCGCGTCGGCGTCGCGACCTACGAGAACTTCATCCAGACCGACGCGTCCATCAACCCGGGCAACTCGGGCGGGCCGCTCCTGAACATCGACGGCAAGGTCATCGGCATCAACACCGCGATCGTCGCCGCGGGGCAGGGCATCGGCTTCTCGATCCCGATCAACCAGGCCAAGGACGTGATGCGCCAGCTCATCGCGGGCGGGCGCGTCGTCCGCGGCTGGCTCGGCATCGCCATCCAGGACACGACCGACGATCTGGCGGAGGGCTTCGGCGTGAAGGAGCGCGCGGGCGTGATCGTGGCGGACGTCATGAAGGGCGGGCCCGCGGAGGTCGCCGGGCTGCGCCCGGGCGACGTGATCGTCGAGTTCAACGGCGGCCCCATCAAGGAGGTGCCGGAGCTCCAGCGGCGCGTCGCCGGCGTCGCGCCCGGCCAGACGGCGCGGCTCACCGTCGTCCGCGACAAGAAGCCCGTGAAGCTCAGCGTCAAGATCGGCGAGATGCCCGCCGAAGAACCCACGCCCGCCGCCGCCGAGGACGAGGAGGGCTGGGGGCTCGGCGTGGAGCCCCTGAGCGCCGACGCCGCGCACCGGCTCAACCTGCCCGTGTCGGGGGGGCTCCTCGTCAGCGAGGTCGCGCCTGGCAGCCCCGCGGACCGCGCCGGCCTCCGGCGGGGCGACGTGATCGTCGAGGTGGGCCGGACGCCCGTGCGGGAGCCCGCGACGCTCTACCGGGCGCTGGCGCAGCTCAAGCCCGGCGAGCGCATCCTCGTCTACATACACCGGCCGGGCGGGGGCGGGAGCAACCAGTACCTCGTCATGGAGCGCGGCAAGCAGCCGTGATCGCGGAAGCGCCGAAGCTCAGGCACCGCGGCACCGTGCTCGTCGTGGACGACGAGGAGGGCGTGCGCGCGTCGGTGCGCGCCATCCTCGAGGAGACCTGCGACGTCCTCGAGGCGGAGAACGGGGCGGAGGCGCTCGAGATCCTGCGCGGCACCGACGTGGACCTCGTGATGCTCGATCAGCGCATGCCGGGCGAGGCGGGCATCGACGTGCTCCCGCGCGTGAAGGCGGTCGATCCGAGCACGGTCGTCGTCGTCGTCACCGCCGTGCGCGAGGTCCGGACCGCGGTCGAGGCGCTCAAGCGCGGCGCCTGGGACTACCTGACCAAGCCGTTCGACGTGGACGACATCCTGCTGCTCGCCCAGCGCGCGCTGGAGAAGCGGGCGCTCGAACGCGAGGTGCTGTGCCTGCGCTCGGCCCTCGCCGGAAGCGCCCCGGACGCGGCGGCGGGCGCGGGCTTCGAGGGGATGGTGGGGCGCCATCCGGAGATGGTGAAGATCTACCAGACGATCACGCAGATCGCCGACACGCCGACCACGGTGCTGATCACCGGGGAAAGCGGGACGGGCAAGGAGCTGGTCGCGCGCGCGCTCCACACCCGGAGCGAGCGGCGCGCCCAGCCCTTCATCGCGATGAACGTGGCCGCGATCCCCGAAGCCCTCGTCGAGTCCGAGCTGTTCGGCCACGAGAAGGGCGCGTTCACGGGCGCCCACGCGCGCAAGCTCGGAAAGTTCGAACTCGCGCAGGGCGGGACGGTGTTCCTCGATACGGTCCCATGTTACACGCGTCAGCCAGAGCCTCGGCCGCCGTCTCCGCTCCTGGGCTGAACAGCGCCAGCACATCGTCCGGGACCGGGTAGAGCTTCTGCCGTTGTGCCGTTGTGACGCGCGCGGCGGCGCGCCCCCCACCCAGCCAGTCCGCGACGACCACGTAACCTCGGGTCTCAGGGTAGACCGTGATCCGCGAGGCGAGCGCCCGGACGATGGCCCGGCGCGTCACCATCGCGAAGCGTGCCCAGGCGAGGACGGGATCGCGCAGGACGTTGAGGCGGGCGAGCACCTCCGGGGAGAGCGCGGGTGGTGACGCCGGCGCGGCCGTGGCCAGCTCCGCGCGGGCGTCCCGGAGCTCGGCCAGGGCGGCCTCGAACCGAGCCACCAGCCGCCCGCGCCCCTCCGCGCTCGTGGCCTCCGCGATCGCGTCCTCGAGCATCCGCGCCCGGCGCTCGAGCGCCTCCACGCGGCGACCCCGCATCGCGTCCGCCTCCTGGCGCGCTCGCGCGCGATCGAGCATGGCCGCTCGGGCGCCGGCGATGTCGAGGGTCCCCAGCGCGAACACGACGAGCGCCTCCACCGCGCGGTCGATCGGCGGTCCTGCCGGGCGCTGGCATGGCGCCTTGCGGCCATCCGGATGACGCCGACCGCAGAGGTACACGCTCTCGCTGCCCTGGTAGACACGGCCGCGCACGCGGCGGATCCGGCTCGGGTAGAAGACGGCCACCGCCGCACCGCAAACCCCGCAGCGGGCCAGGCCGATCCCGCCGAGCAGTGCGGTCCCAGGGCGCACCGGCGGCTTGGCTCGGACGTTGGACTCGATCATCGCGAGCAGCCGGCAGTGTTCGTCCCAGGTGATGTACCCCTCGTGCGCGTCGCGGATCACGACGCACTCGCTGTACGGTCGGGTGAACCAGCGCCGGCGGCCGGTGACATGATCGCGCTGCCGCCCCTCGCGGCCGTTGATGATGGCCCCGGCGTAGGTCGGATTCTTCAGGATCCGCGTCACGTGCTCTCGGCGGGCCTCGACCCACGTGATCGCCCTCGGACCGGCCGTGGTAACCCGGCGTCGGCCATCGGCGCCTTCGGTCGCGCGCAGGTCGGGCCCGCGCATCACTGGCACGCGGAGCCCGTGCTGTTGGAGCCAGCGGACGACCACCAGCACGCCCCCGAGCTCCAGCCCCTTGTGGAGGATGAGCGCGATGCGCTCGCGGACTTCGACGTCCCGGGTGATGCTCAGGCGACCGTGGTCCGGGGAGCTCTTGGCGGCGGCGGTCTTCTCGTACCCGGCCGGGCAAGCGCCGTTGATGTTCACCTTGTTGCGCGTCTGCCTCGCCTTGAGGTGATGATCGAGCCGCCGGACGAGCTGGGCGCGGTCCCAGCCGGCGAGAAGCCCCTGGAAGCCGAGCAGGAGCTGATCGGAGGGGTCGGCTGGATCGTAGACCTTCTCCGGCGTCACGATACGCGCCCCCGCGCGGTAGCACTCGCGCGCGATGAGCCCGATGTCGGCGTTGAACTCGTCGCGCGTGAGCCGGCCGATGTCGCGGACCACCACGCACGCGACCCGGCCCTGGGCGAGCAGCTCCAGGACGCGCAGCATCCCGGTCCGGCCGGCGATCGTCTGGCCGCTGACACCGAGGTCCTCGTCGACCACGACGATCCGCTCGGGCGGGAAGCCCAGGCGCTCCGGGATCTCGCGCAGGCGGTACTGTTCGGCCGTCGCGATGGTGTGGTCGCGGACCTGCCCGGGCGTGCTCTGGCGCAGGTAGACGATCGCCAGCTTCCCGAGGTCGAAGGGCTTCACCACGCCGTCTCCTCCTCCGCCCGCGCCAGTACCAGGTCGAGGACTGCAGGCGCGATCACCCGCTCCATGACTCCTCCCAGCGACGCCGGGCGCTCACTGCCGGGCGCGATGCGCACCTCGTACCGCTCTTCCCGGACGACTTGGCCGCGGCGCGCCATTCTCGGAGACCCTGGGGGCGTGGTCAAGCGCGCTCCGCCCGCCCCTGGCGATTCTGTGGCAGTTCTGAGGGCTGGCCCTCGCGCACGTAGACGATCCCCGGCTGCTCGTGGCCGCACCCGGGGCAGTAGGGCAGTGCCTCGGGTCCCCGGCGGTGCACGAGGCCGCGCCGGCATCGCGCGCAAACCTCGATGCGTTCCGGCGGCGGGCTGGACCAGTGGTACTCGGCCGCGGCGGTCATCGCTCAGGCGCCTCGGGCCGCGAGCGCGGGTAGGTGATGGGTGGCTGATTGTGTCCGTTCTCGGCTCCGCAGGGGGTCCCAAGAGACCCCCGGGAGGGGCCGATTCCGGGTCGCGTCCGTGAGCCGTTGGCGCCGAGTCCGGGATCGTCTCCGGCCCGGAAGAGGGGTGTGGGGGGAAACCAACCGGGACAGATTTCTTTCTCTATAGAAATGTCCCGGTTATCAGAAGGGCTAGGATTCATCGCCTGGCTCTCTAAGCGGGACACCGAAAGGATCACTGTCCCGGTTTGTGTCCCGGTTTCTAACCGCAAGCCCCCACTGTTGTTCTTTGCTCTTGCCACCGGACTCGCCGCCAATACGCACGACGTTGTCCCGGTTTTCCAGGCGCTGCAGGGCCTTCTTGATTGTGGCGGGCACGATGTCGAGCTCTTCGGCGAGCTGTCCCGGTTTCTTGGGCCCGCTCTTGAGCGCCTCGAGGATCTGAAAGGCCAGCGACGCGCCGCCAGTGTCCGGCTCACCGCTGCTCACCCGGATGGCACCCGATGCGTCGAACACAAACCGGATGGCGCCCGGGGGGCACTTCTTGCGATTCGTCTTGCGGTGGTAGAGCGAGACCGTCGTCTCGCCGTCCCCCTCATCGCCGCGGGCCTCGATCGTGGAGCGGGCGAGGTTTTGGATGTGCACACTCCCGTAGGGGCGCGCCGGCGCCTTGCTGTCGGCCTGGAGCTTGTTGACGTGCGCCAGGCAGAGCACCGTGCACGCCAGGCTCCGGAGCGCCACGAGGGCCGAGAGCGCAGCATCGGCATGCTCGGGTTCGGGGCCCGATGCGGGCGCCAAGCTGTCCGCGATCACGAAGTCAATCTCGTGGCGGGCCACCTCACCGCGGACCTCCGTGATCTCATCGGTCAGCCGGCGGCGCATCGTCCGGTGCAGGATCGTGCCGGGCATGGGCTTAGACCCGAGACCCACGCAGAGCTGCCAGAGCCGATAGTCCTGCTCATCGCGGTCCGATTCCCAGTCGAGATACAGCACCCGCCGGATCGGGGCCACGCGCCACCGGGCCGAGATGGGGCGCTGGAGTAGCCCGGCCAAGGCGAGGGAGAGCGCGATATAGCTCTTGCCGGCGCCGCCGTCCCCGAAAAGGACCGTGAGCTGTCGGTACGGGATCCAGCCCTCGACCAGCCACCGGGCCGCCTCAATGGGCGGCCGGGGCTCCAGCGCGACCGCGGGCTCCCCGGTGCGAACGTGTTTGGCGGCCAGCCGGGAGGACCGCTCGATGATCGGGCGCCAGTCGCCGGTCGGCTCCGCCTCCTCGACCGCCTTGACGATCGCGGCGCGTCCCTGCGTGCTCGCGAGATTGACGCGTGCCCAGTGGAGCTCGGTGCCGTTGGCGTTCGAGACGGTGACCTCGGCCGAGAGTGCGTCGTGATGCTCCGATAGGCGCGTGAACTCGAGTACGGCCCCGCGCGCCTTCCAGACGACGAAGATGCTGTCGCCGATCGTCTTGACCACCGGATCCTCGACGCCGGTGGGCTTGAGGGCAAGGTCGACCGCGGTCACCATGGACGGCCGTCCGGCGCCTCGGCGTTCATCGCCTCCATCTCGATCGCAGCAGCCTCAGCGAGGAGGGTCCAGGCGTCATCGCTGTCGCCGAGCTCGGTGGCCACATGCCGGGCGCGGGCGGCGCTCTGACACGCGATCCGGATCGAATCCGCCTCGGCGAACACGACCTCGTACGGGACCAGGCGCGCGTGCTGCCGGCGCGCCTCGGCAAGCATGTCGCGCCGCGCCTGCTCCTCAGGCGACCGAGAGCGCCGAGCCGCGCCAGGGGCGACGCCGGCCCAGAGGCCCTGCGCGCGCAGAGCGGCGATCACCTCGGCCTGGCGACAGCCGGCACGGCAGTGCACGAGCAGGCGCCCGCTCCGGACTGATACGCCAAGTGACGGCGAATGGTCTCCGTGGCCGGGGCAATGCGTCAGATTCCGACGTCGATCGTGGCAGGCGCACCGTGGCCGGCTGCAAGCCAGCGCCTCGACGAGCGCGCCCGCGTGCTCCTGCTCGCCGCTCGTCTGATGTGGTAAAGTGAGCATTGCCCAGTCGTCCTTAGGCCCGGGACTCACGATCCCGGGCTTTCGTTTTCAAGAGGTCAAGTTCGCCACAACGCCCGCAGACCCTGGAATCTCGCCATCAGGGGGTGGCCGGCGCGAAGTTGAAGAAGGTTCTTTCCCGCGCCCGCCGCGGCGCCGAGGAGCTGGCTGTTCCCGCCGGCGTTGATCGCCTGTTGGTGAGCGTCGCGCCGAATTCGTCGGCCACTAGCGTGGCTCCATGGGCTCATCGGGCCAGGCGAGGCCGTTGCGCTGGGCCCAGCGACGAAGATCATCCCGCCCGAGCGGGTCGCGCTGGCTACTGAGAAGGCGCTCGACGTCCTCGCGCCGGAACCTAACGGCGCGCCCGACTCGGATGGGCACCAGGCAGACGCGTCGCTGCCAGGCAGGCTTGTAGAGCGTTCGAGGATTCAGGCAGAGCAGTTCGGCTACTTCCGCTCCCGTCAGCAGCGGTGAGAGTGCACCCATGTCCTTTGCAGTACACCGGGAGCATCCCGCCGTCGTGGCAGGTCGAGCTTTTCGGTTGGAACTTTGTAGGGAGTGCCGGGCTACGCGGAGTAGAGCTTCTGGACGAGCTTTCGGAAGCCCTCGGCGGACATGGGTTCGAGAACGTACCGGGGCTTGCCGGTCTCCTGGTCGATCACCGGCTTGCCGGTCTTCTCGTCGACGTCGAGCTGGGCCTCGAGGATCCTCTGGATCGCGGCCAGTGAGCGTCGGGCAGTAGGGGCCCGCTCGATCGAGACCGCCAAGCCACGACGCGAGCAACGCAATGGCCCCACCACTCGGATGTCGGGAGATCGCTGGTGTCCCCGACGCTCGCGCAGCTCCTTGACTTGTTGGGCCAGGGTCGCAGGTCGATTCCCTTGCGCTGCATCGACGTGCGGCTGCTCGGACCAGCGGAGCTGGTCGATCTTGGCGAACAGCTTCGTGAGCCTCTTTGAGAGCGGTCGGCGAATTCCCTTTTCCAGGCCCCCGGGGAGCTGTAGCAGAAAGGCGCGATCCCCGAAGGCCCTGGCCAGTCGCGTCACTCTCTCGACGACCGGATGAGCGAGAAGCCTGCTATCGGCCCGGCACGTCCTGATCACTTCCTGGCGGAAGAGGTCCCACGCAGCAGTGCCGTCGGTGTCGAGCCGCTGCTTGCCGACCGGAAGTGAGCGGTGTGCCGACTCGAGATCTGCCCTGAGAGATTGGTAGCGCGCCTCGCGGGGCGAGGGTGTCGCCAGCCCAACATTCGGGCGGCCCGTCCTGCGCGACGCTACGCGGACTTTCGTACCTGTCCCCATCTCGTCTGAGCCGCAGCTCGCGCGATCGCCGAGCGCCGCGCGGGGCTGAGCTTCTCGGCGCGACGGCGTGCGAGCGCCACCGCAGCTAGGTTCTTCGGACGCTTTCTCATTGTCACCATCCCAGCACACCCCGGAGTGCATGCGCAAGTATTGGAGCGTCTGGGTGCTGTTCTCGGTTTTGAATGTTAGGCCGAAACGGCGCCCTTGACCTTGCCCCACGGGGCAGGCTCTATCCTGTTCTCATGGAGCAGGAGCTACTCATCGGGCAGATCGCAGCACGCAGCGGCCTGACCCGCAAGGCTCTACGGCTGTACGAGGCGCGCGGCATCTTACCGCCGGCCCGCCGCACCCCCTCCGGCTATCGCCGCTACCCGCCCGAGGTCATGGGCTTGCTAACGTTCGTCGGTCAGGCACGGCGACTTGGACTGACGCTTGCTGAAATCCGGCACATCGTCAACGTCCGCCGCGCGGGGTCGGCGCCGTGTGTCCACGTCCGCGCCCTGCTGGAACAGAAAGCCGCCGACCTCGAAGGCATGCTCGCCGGGGTGCGAAGTATCCTCGGTTCGTGGCGCTCGACCCATGGTCGTCACGCCGCCGTGTGCCCACACATCGAAGCGAAAGGAGGTGAGCCAACATGGAGAAGCAAGTCGCATCCCTCTGCCCGTCGTGCATCCACTGCCCGGAGGTCGTCATCGAAGGCGATCAGGTTCGGATCGGTGAAGACGCCAACACGGCGGTCCTCAAGAAAGATGAATGGAACGTCCTCGTTGACCTGATTCAGTCGGGCCAGCTCGGGCGCGTCTAAGACACCACGCGGGCGCTGGGGATGACCCGGCGCCCGCTCTATGCCCGCCAGCCGCGCGATCTCCTCCAGCGACCGCACATGATCGGCCACGCCTGCTCCTCACTTCTGCCTCTTGTTCGTCTTCGGCCAGCGTGCCCGAACGGCCTTCTGCTCGCTTCGCATCAGGGGGGTAGCATCGAGGCCGCAAGACGTATGAGCAACGAGGCCGCGACGTCTTCGCCGGCGGCATCGAAGGCCACGATCTGGCCGGCGTCATTCAGCGCATTGATGAGCTGGAGGACGCCGAACATCCCGCCTCGGGCGTCCCGAATGGGCAGGGCCAGCATCGAACACGTTCGGTAACGGTTCTCGACATCTCGCTGGCGATCGAACTCGTAGGAACGTTCCAACGGGATCTCGTAGACGTCTGCAATGCGGAGGCTGCTGCGGGTGAGCGCCACGTAGCCGGCAATATTGTGAACTGTGAGCGTCAACGGGGCCTGGGCAAAGCGCCGCTGCAGTTCGTCTTCGCCGAGCCGTGGCGCCAGGACATCGTTCTGGACCACGACGAAGTGGAGCTTGTCGCCCTTGCGGAGATACAC
>JBGQEL010000101.1:0-15192 GCA_041496385.1 Methylomirabilia bacterium
AGCCGAACGGCTCCGCCGGGCGCGCCACCACGGGATCCGTTACCTCGACCGCGCGCGCCCCTGGCGCTACGAGATCGACGTCCCGAGCGGCAACTACCGGCTGACCGACTTCCAAGCGGCGCTCGGCCTGAGCCAGCTCGGCAGGCTGGACGCGTTCTGGGAGCGTCGTGACCGGCTCGCCCGGCGCTATCGGGAGCGGCTCGCCGGCTCGCCATTCGTCGACCTCCAGGCGGCGCCGGCGGACCGGCGCCACGGCTGGCATCTCTTCCTGGCGCTGCTGCGCCTCGAACGACTGACCGCCGATCGCGACACGATCCTCGACGCGCTGCGGGCCGAGAACATCGGCGCCACGTTCCACTATCCGCTCGCCTACCGCCACCCGTTCTACCGGGAGCGGTTCGGCTGCGGCCCGGGGCTCTGCCCGCAGGCCGACGCCGTCGAGCCGCGGCTCGTCACGCTGCCGCTGTTCCCGTCGATGACGGACGGGGATCAGGACGACGTCCTGCGCGCCCTGGACAAGGTGTTCGCCCACTACGCCCGATGAACCTGCGATTCGCGTCCAGGGCGCTCTTCGCGATCGGTCGCCGCCGGCCGCGGCTGCCAGTCGCGTTCCTGCGCGCGATGCCGCTCGGCGTCCTGCACGCGCTGCGGGGCCCCGGCCTCCGGGAGACGTTCCGCGTGGCCGCGCGCGCCGCCTACTACCGCGACGCCTTCGCGGCCGCGCGCGTGGACGTCGGCCGCGCGCGGCGCCCCGAGGACCTCGGCGATTTCTTCCTGACGTCCGAGGTCTTGAAGACACGACCCGAGGCGCTCCTCGTGGAAACGCCCGAGCTGGCCATCGAAAGCTCGGGCACGTCGGGCCACGTGAGCCGGGTCTACCTGAGCCGCCGGGAGCTCGAATACAACGCGCGCCAGGGCGGGCTGCTGCTCGGGCTCTACGGCCTCGGCGCCGGCGACCGGCTGCTCTCGACGTTCGACCTGGGATGGGGGCTTGGCTCGCTCCTCGTAGAGCGCGGCATACGTTACATGCCCCTCTTCGCGATGGTCGTCGGCCGGGTGGACCCGCTCGAGGCCTATCGTCGCCTCGCGGAGTACCGCTTCAACGTGCTCGTGGGCGACCCGTTCTGGCTCGCGCGGCTGACCGCGATCGCCCGCGAGCGGGGTCGGCCGGGACCGATGAAGCTCCTGATGGGCGGCGGCGAGGGCATCACCGAGCGCGCGCGCGCGGAGCTGGAGGCCTTCTGGGGCGCGCCGCTCTGCATGACCTACGCCTCCACCGAGGCCGCGACGATCCTGGCCTTCGAGTGCACCCACCGCGCCGGCTATCACGTGAACGAGTTCGACTTCTACCCGGAGATCGTCGAACCGGACGGCGACGGCTACGGCGAGATCGTCCTGACGACGGTCGGCCGGCGGGTGATGCCGCTCGTCCGCTACCGGACCGGCGATGTCGCGCGGTGGCTTCCGGCGCCCTGCCCGTGCGGGCTCCCGTTCCGCCGGCTCTCGCCGCTGCGCGGGCGGCTCGACGAGCAGGTGTCATGCGCGTGGGGCAACGTGCATCCGGAGTTCTTCGAGCCGCTGCTTCGCGCGGTGCCGGGGCTCGGGAGCGACTGGCAGGTCGCGCTCTACGAGCGCGAGCTGACGAGCGTGGTCCAGTTCCGCCTCGAGCTCGAGGGCGACGACAGGGCTCGCGAGCGCGCGGTGCAGGAGGTGCTCGGAGCGCTCCAGGGCTCGCAGCCGGAGGCGTGGCTCGCGTACTGCCAGCGCCTGCTCGACATCGAGTTCGCGTTTTTCGCGCCGGGCACGCTCCGACGCCAGCGCAAGCTCCTGCGGCTCGTGGACGAGCGCCGAACCGGTCCGCCCGAGTGGTCGTGGCCCGCCATCTACGGCAGGATCCGGAACCCTTCCCGTTGAGCCGCCTCACGCAGTTGCTCGTCGAGACAGACGAACTCGTGATCGGCCGCGTCGCCGCCGGCCCAGAGGAGCCCCGCGGCGAGCTGCAGGGCGTCGGCGGCGCGGATCGCGTGGAGCAGGAGCGCCCGCGCGGCGGCCTCGCGGACTTGATGGCTCGGCTGGACCTCGGTCCAATCGGCGGCCAGACGCGCCAGGACACGTCGCGCCTGCTCCTCCTGGGTGCGCGTGAGGGTGTCGTCGCGTCTGCGCCTCGCGAAGGCGGAATGGCACTCGACCGGCGTCGTCCACCAGACCACGATGGCTCCGTCCGCGTCGGCGATCTTCCTCACGGCGCGGCTCGGCGGTTCTCTCACGCAAAGCGGCACCACCGCCGATGCGTCCCAGAACTTCACCGGCCACTCTCGCGTTCGTCGAGGAGCGCCTTCAGGACGGCCCCGCGTGGATCCGCGGGCCGCGGCATCTTCCAGAACCCCGCGGGGAGCTTCCCGGTGCCGAGCCGGATGAGCCCGGCGCGCGCCAGCTCGCGAAGATGAGGACGGATCTCTCCCGGGTCGCGCCGCAGGGGGACGATCTTCGCGATCGGTTTCCCGTGCTCCGTCACGATGAGCTCCTCGCCAGCCTTGACGCGAGCCAGGCATTGGCTGAGGGTTGCCTTGAGCTTGGACACGGCAGCGCTTTTCATGAATGTGACTCCTCGAGTCACCATTATATGACCCATCTGGTCATATTAAGTGGTCTCGTGACTGTGGCACGGGTGACTGGCGCGATCGTTCAGGCGTCGGATAACATACGTGGGTTCGCGCCCTTGCGACATATACTCAGGCAATCGCTGGGAGGTAAGCAGATGCTGGTGAAGAAGCTCGTCGTCGGCCTCACGCTCGTGGCCATGCTCGGCTCCAACGGGAGTGTCGCGTTGGCCCAGAACTATGGCCAGACCCAGGGCAACGGCCACATGCAGGTCCCGTCGTTGACGGGAGATGGCGCGGGAATCAACTCCCCGTACCTGCCTCAGCCACAGTTCCTGCCGCAGCCGCAGCCCGCGCCCCAGCGGCAGTTCTCGCCGGCGCTCGCCAACATGTGTCAGCCGGGCGGCGCCCAGCGCCCCTACCAGGTCGTGTCGGTGCCGAGAAGCCGCGGGCCGCAGCTGGCTCCGAACAGCCCGGGCGGTGTTCCCGGCGTGACGCAGATCACGGTGTCGCAGGGAGGAGCAGGGCCGCAGATCTCCCAGGGCCCCGGGACTGACCTCGGGCGGCCGATGCCGTTCCAGGCGCAAGACGGGGGCGACGTCATCGAGCTTTCGCGGATCGAGGCGGTCTTCAACCTCGATCCGATCCGCCAGCTCGCCGTGCCGATGGGAAGCGAGGCGCTCGGATTCCAGCCGCAGGGCGGGCAACAGCAGCGGTCCAGTTTCCAGCAGCAGGGTGTCCAGCAGCAGGGTCCGCAGCAACCGGGTCTGCAGCAGCCCGGTCTGCAGCAGCAGGGCCTGCAGCCGCAGCAAGTGGGTCTTCAGCAGGGGTTCCAGCAGCCGCCGCAGCCGTCCGGCTTCCAGCAGCCGCAGCAACAGACCGACAGGCAGCAGATCATCTACCAGCCGCCCGCCATGCTGGGGCCGTTCGGGACGCCGCTCCGTCAGTACGGCTACACCATGTTCGCCTCGAATGTGTCGACGTTCGCGCCGGTGGACGACATCCCCGTCGGCCCGGACTACGTCCTGGGCCCGGGCGACGATCTGACGATCAACGTGTGGGGCGCCGTGGACAGCACGCTCGTCAGGACGGTGGACCGCAACGGGCGCATCCTGCTGCCGAAGGTCGGCGATCTGAGAGTGTGGGGACTCACGTTCTCGCAGGCGGACCGGCTGATCCGCGATCAGCTCGCCCGCTACTTCCGGGGCTTCCAGACGAGCGTCACGATGGGACGGCTCCGGACGGTCAGCGTCCACGTCGTCGGCGAAGTGTGCCAGCCCGGCGTCTACACGCTGAGCTCCCTCTCGACGGTGACGAACGCGCTCTTCAGCGCCGGCGGCCCGACCAAGCTCGGTTCCCTGCGCGAGGTGCGTCTGATCCGTGGCGGCGCCCAGGTCGCGCGGCTCGACCTCTACGATTTCCTCCAGCGCGGCGATCGCACGCGTGACTTCCGGCTCGAGTCGGGCGACACCGTCTTCGTGCCCACGATCGGCGACGTCGTCGCGGTGGCCGGCGAGGTGAAGCGCCCGGCGATCTACGAGATCAAGGGCACGACGCGCCTGTCGGAGCTGGTGGACCTGGCGGGCGGCGTGACGCCGTCGAGCTACCTCAAGCGGGTGCAGGTCGTGCGCTCCCTCCCCGACGCCGAGCGCGTCACGATCGACGTGGAGCTCAGCGGCTTCTATCTGAAGGGCGACGACGCCAGCAACCCGCCCCTCAGCGCGGGCGACCTGGTGTTGATCCACCGGAGCGACCCGCGGGTCTACAACACCGTCCGCGTCGAGGGGGCGGTCAAGTATCCGGGCGCGTACGAGCTGAAGCCGATGATGCGGATCAGCCAGCTTCTGCCCGTGGAGAAGCTCCTGCCCGAGGCGTACCCCGACCGCGTGGAGGTCACGCGCCGGCGTGCCGACCTCTCGGTCGAGATCGTCGCGGTCAATCTGAAGGAGGCCTGGAAGGGGAACGCGGAGCAGGATCTCCTGCTCAGGCCGCTCGACCAGGTGAGCGTGCGCACCGAGTTCAAGCCCTCGCAGACGGTCACGCTCGGCGGGCAGGTGGTCCGGCCCGGCGTCTACACGATCGCCGTGGGCGAGCGCCTGAGCTCGGCCCTCGAGCGCGCGGGCGGGCTCGCGCCCCGCGCCTACCTGAAGGGCGCGGTCTTCACCCGGCAGTCGCTCCGCAAGGTCGAGCAGGAGCAGCTCGACGCGTTCCTCCAGACCCAGGAGCAGCGGATGCTCGCTGCGGCCTCCACGGTCTACGTCGGCGCCGAGAAGGAGGAGGTTTCGGCGCAGCAGGCGGCCCTCCAGTCGAGACGCGAGCTGCTCAAGGCGCTGGCCGCGAAGGTGGCCGTCGGCCGGATGGTGGTGCGCCTCGACACGCCCGACAAGCTCAAGGGCACCGAGAACGACGTGATCCTCACCGAGGGCGACACGCTCGACATCCCGGAGCCGCCACAGTCGGTCCTCGTGATCGGCGCCGTCCGGAGCTCGACGTCCGTGCAGTTCAAGGAGGGCGCCGGTGTGGACTACTACCTCAATCGCGTCGGCGGCCTGGCGAAGGAGGCGGACAAGAAAGAAGTCCACCTCGTGAAGGCGGACGGCTCGGCGATCTCGAGCTTCACCAACGTCCGCGACGTGGAGCCGGGCGACACGATCATCGTGCCGCCCAAGGCGGAAGAGAAGATCCGCACGCTGCCGACGATCCGGGACGCGCTCCAGGCCATCGGCTCGGCGCTGCTCGGCATCGCCGCGCTGTCGGTGCTCTTCTAGCGGTCCGTGCGCGTCGGCGTCGACCTGGTCGACGTCGCGGGCTTCAGGGCGCGCTTCGACGGGCGTGACGACCTGCAGGCGGAGACCTTCAGCACGGCGGAGCTGGCCTACTGCCGGGCCCAGCACGACCCGTGGACGCACCTGGCGGCGCGCTTCGCGGCGCGGGAGGCCGCGCTGAAGGCGCTCGGGACCGGGCTCGCGGGCGCGGTCACCTGGCGGGATCTCGAGGTGACGCGCGATCCCGCCGGCGCCCCGGGGCTCGTCTTCCGGGGGGCGCTGCAGGAAGCGCTCGGCCGCGCGGGCCTCGGGCGAGCGGCGATCTCGCTCTCGCACACTGCCACGCACGCGATCGCGATGGTCCTGCTCCTCGACGCTTGATGCGCTACCAATTCATCGACAAGATCGTCTCGCTGGTCCTCGACGGCACTCCGCGCATCGAAGTCCTGAAGACGTTCGAAGCGCGTGACGACGCGTTCTCCGGGCCGTCCGGCGATGCGCGCGTGCCGGAGTCGCTGCTGCTCGAGCTGATGGCGATGGCCGGCGGACGCCTCGCGTTCCAGCATCTCGGGGAGACCCGGCTCCCGCTGCTGCTGAAGGTGCCCGAGTGCCGCTTCGAGCGCCCGGCCCGGCCGGGCGCGGAGCTGCGCGCCGTCGCGATCCTGCACGGGGCCTCCACGATCGCGGACGGCGCCAGCGTCGTCGAGGCCGCGACCGAAGTGTATGCCGGAGGCGAGCGTGTCGCGGTGGGCACCCTCATGTACGTCTGCGTCAGCGTGCCCGGGGTCGAGCTGGTGGGACGGGGAGACACGCGCTGATGCGTCGCCGCGTCGTCCTGACCGGGCGCGGGGTGGTCTCACCGCTGGGCGTGGGGATCGGCGAGCACTGGAACGCGGTCCGTGCGGGCCGGTCGGCCATCGGCCCCGTCGATCGTCTCGTGGCGCTCGGGCTGCCCGCGACCATGGGCGCCGAGATCCCGGCCTCGCTCCTGCAGCCGCATCTGGGACGGCTGCCGAAGAAGCAGCAGAAGCTCTACAACCGCGCGACCCTCCTGGCCATGCTCGGCGCGTCGCTGGCGATGGACGACGCGGGGCTGACGGCGGGCGCCGGCGATCCCGCGCGGTTCGGCGTCCTCCTCGGCGTCAACGCGCTCGCCTGGGACCTCGGCGCGATGACCGACTATCTGGTCGCCTCGGAGTCGCCGCGGGCGCCGGGGACGCTGGAGATGGCGCTGGCCAACCGGTTCTGCATGCACAACATCAATCCGCTCGATTTCTCGCTCAAGACGCTGCCGAACCTCGCCGCGGGACACGTGGCCATCGCGCACGACGCGCAGGGGTTCTGCCGCGCGCTGACGGAGGGCGGTGTGGGCGGCGCGCGCGGGGTGGGGGAGGCCTACCGGCTCGTGGGCGAGGGGGAGCTCGACGCGGCGCTCTGCGGCGGCGCCGACGCGCAGCTGGAGGAGCTCCTGTTCGCGCACTACTGGGCCACGGGGGTGGTCGCGTCGGACGACGGGAGCCGTCCGGGCTACGTGCCCGGCGAGGGCAGCGGGCTGCTCGTGCTCGAGGAGGCCGAGCGTGCGCGCGCCCGCGGCGCGACGACCCACGGCGAGCTCGTCGGGTTCGCGTCCTGCGCCGGCGAGGGCCGATGGGCGCGTGACGAGGACGCCGACCGCCTGGGGAGCCGCCTCGCCAGGGTGCTCGAGGAGGCGGCGGCCGAGGCTGGCGGCGTGCCCGACCTGGTGAGCTTGCAGGGCGACGGGATCACGGCGCACGAGCGCGCGGAGGAGATCGCGTTGGCGCGCGCGTTCGGCGCGCGCGCGGCGCCGATGCCGAGACTCAGCATGAAGCGTCTGCACGCGGATCTCGGCGCGGCAGCCAGCCCGGTGGAGCTTCTCGCTTGTTCGGCCGCCCTCGCGCACGCTACACTGCCCGCGGTCGTGCTGGCGGGCCCGTCCGTGACCGCAGCTTCGTTCCGAGACGCGCTGGTGATCTCGCTCGGGCTCTTCGGCGAGTGCGCGGTGCTGGTGCTACGAAAGACCGGAGGTGGCGGTGCGGATTGACCTGACCGGCAGGGTTGCGCTCGTCACCGGGGCGTCGCGCGGCATCGGCCGCGCGATCGCGGAAGGGCTGGCCCGCGCCGGCGCGACCGTCTGCGTCAACTATCGACAGCAGCACGAGCGCGCCAAGGACACGATCCGGGCGATCGAGGGGGAGGGCGGGCACGCCTTCGTGCACCAGGCGGACGTCGGCGACCGCGCCCAGGCGACGGCGCTCATCGAGGCCGTCGTCGAGCGTGCCGGCGGCCTGGACATTCTGGTGAACAACGCGGGAATCGTCCGTGAGGGGCTGCTGCTCGAGATGTCGGACGACGAGTGGTCGTCGGTGCTGCGGACGAACCTCGACGGCGTCTACAACTGCACGCGGCTCGGAGCGCGGCAGATGCTGAATCGCGGGTGGGGTCGTATCGTCAACGTCAGCTCCATCCTCGGCGCCCGGGCCGGGCGCGGCCAGGTCAACTACGCGGCGTCGAAGGGTGGCGTCAACGCCTTCACGCGCGCGCTCGCGACGGAGCTGGCCGGGCGGGGTGTGACGGTCAACGCGATCGCGCCGGGACTGATCGAAACGGACATGAGCCGGCCGTTCCTCGGGATGACGGCGCAGAAGCTCCGCGACTGGATTCCGATGCGGCGGGTCGGCCGGCCGCAGGAGGTCGCGACGCTGGCGGTCTTCCTCGCGTCGGAGGAGGCGAGCTACATCACGGGCCAGGTCATCGCGGTGGACGGGGGCATCGGCTAAGGAGGCCGCTTCTCGCATGGAGCCGGATACCAGCAAGATCTGGACACGCTCGGAGGTGCGCGTCAGCGTCGGGAAGATCATCGTCGAATCGCTCGGCGTGGACGAGGCGACGGTGACCGATGAGGCTGCGCTCATTCGCGATCTGGGCGCGGAGTCCATCGACTTCCTCGACATGAGCTTCAAGTGCCAGCAGACCTTCGGCGTGGATCTGCCCGTGCGGCTGATCCAGGACCGGCGGATCGAGTGGCGCGATCTCGGCGTCCTTGCCCGGGTGCTCGAGAGCCGCTACGGCACCGCGGTGCCGTCGGAGGAGCTGAGGACGGTCGCGCCGGCTACCGTCGCGGCCGTGCTCGAGCACCTGGCGTCGAAACACGGCGTCCGGCGCTCGCCGGGCGACGAGCACGAGGTGGTGCGGGCCCTGGCCGAGCGGATGCTGGCCGATCTCGCCGGCACGCCGCTCGATCTGTCGGGCCTGACCGCGGACCGGTTCGCCGGGCCTCTCGCCGAGAACCTGCACGCGCCGGCGGCGATCGAGGCCGTGATGAGCCGCTTCACGGTCCGGGCGGTGACGGACTACATCGTGCGCCAGCTGGTCGCGACCTCGCGCCTGGCGCCGGGCGCCTGACGCCGCGCCGGCTGCGGAGCCCCGCCGGCGCCTCCCCGCGCGTATGCGGTTCATCTTCGTCGATCGCCTCATCGCCATCGAGGCCGGCCGCGCCATCGAGACGCTGCGAAACGTGAGCGCCACCGAAGACGTCTTCAGGGACCATTTCCCCGGGTACCCCATCCTGCCGGGCGCACTGCTCGTCGAGGCGTTCGCGCAGGCCGCGCAGCTCCTCATCGGCGTGAGCTCGGACTTCACCCGGGTCGGCCGTCTGACCCGGCTCGCGCGCGCCTCGTTCAGGCACTTCGTTCGCCCGGGCGATCAGGTCAGGATCCGCTGCGAGCGTCGGTCCGAGGGGGCCGCCTGGGCGCTCGCCGCGACGGCCGACGTCGGCGAGCGTCGCGTGGCGACCGCGACGCTCGAATACCTGCTCGAGGAGGCGCACCCGGGGACGTCCGCGGGCGCCGAGGCCGCGCGGCTGCGCGCGCTCGCGGCGGAGCTTCGCCGCTCACCGCTCGATCTCGTGCCGCCGGGAGGTGTCGGGTGAACGGCGCGGCGGAGCCGCGCGTGGTCCTGGTCACCGGGGGCGGGCGGGGAATCGGGCGCGCGATCGCGCTCCGCTTCGCCGACGACGGCGCGCGCGTCTTCGTGAACTTCTTCATCAACCGCGAGGCGGCGGAGAAGACCGCGCGCGACGTGGAGCTCCGCGGTGGCTCCGCGCATCTCGTCCAGGCCGATCTCAAGGAGCCCGCCGCGATCCACGGCATGCTCGCCGAGATCGAGCGCCGGGCCGGTCGCCTCGACGTCCTGGTGAGCAACGCGGCGTCGGGCGTGCTCCGGCAGGGCCTGGAGCTCTCGGCCAAGCAGTGGGACTGGGTGCTCGCGACGAACGCCCGCCCGCTCCTGCTCTGCGCGCAGGCGGCGGCGCGGCTGATGTCGGCGGGCGGCCGGATCATCGCGCTGTCGAGCCTCGGGAGCGAGCGCGTGATCCCCGGGTACGCCGCGATCGGCGTCTCGAAGGCCGCGCTCGAGGCGCTCACGCGCTATCTCGCGGTGGAGCTTGGCGCGCGGGGGATCACGGTGAACGCGGTCGCCGCGGGCGCCGTGGACACAGACATCTGGCGCATGCTGCCGGACGGCGCGGCGGCGCTCGCCGCGATTCGCGCGCGGACGCCGGGCGGCGCCCTCGTCTCGGCCGAGGCCGTGGCCGACGTCGTCTTCTTCCTCGCGAGCGCCGCCGCCCGGTTCGTCCAGGGACAGGTGCTGACCGTCGATGGTGGCTACTCCCTCCTTGCCTGAGAGCGCGCCGCGGCGGCGCGTCGTCGTGACGGGGCTCGACCTCGTCACGCCGATCGGCGTCGGTCGCGACGCGTTCTGGAAGGCCGCGCTCGCCGGCACCTCCGGGGTCCGGCGGATCACGCACTTCGATCCCGAGGGTCTGCCGAGCCAGATGGCCGCCACCCTGGCGGATCCGGCCGCGATCGAGGATCTCCGCGCCGAGGCGGGGTTCGATCCATTCGAGCCCCGCGCGGTTGTCGTCGCGGCGCGGGCCGCGTCGGGCGCGGTCGCCGCCGCCGGCGTCCGCCGGGCGCTCGGATCACCGCGCGCCGGCGTCTTCGTCGGCACGAGCGGCGAGCGGCACGACCTCCGGAACCTGGGTGCCGCCGCCTACGCCAGTCGCGCTGACGGCGGGCGGGTGACGCCGGCGGGCTTCGCGCGCGAGTTCGCCAGGCGGGCGTCGACGGAGCGCTTCGAGCGGATGTGTCCGCAGTACCTCGCGTCCAGGCTCGCGGCCATGTTCGGGATCGAGGGCCCGTCGACGACGATCCAGACGGCCTGCACCTCGTCGGCCCAGGCGATCGGCGAGGCCTGCCGGGCGATTCGGCGCGGCACGATCGACGCCGCGCTCGCCGGAGGCGCCGAGTGCATCGTGTCCCCGATCGAGATCCAGCTCTTCTGCCTGCTGGGCGTCATGTCGCGGCAGAACGCCTCGCCCGAAACGGCGAGCCGCCCGTTCGACGCCCGGCGCGACGGATTCGTGATGGGTGAGGGCGCGGGGTTCCTGGTCCTCGAGGACGCCGGGCATGCCCGGGCCCGCGGCGCGGAGGTGCTCGCCGAGGTCGCCGGCTACGGCACCGCGTGCGACGCCTACCGGATCACCGACGAGGCCCCGGACGGGCGGGGCGCGATCCGCGCGATGCAGCGCGCCCTGGCCGACGCGAGCCTCGGGCCGGACGACGTGGACTACGTCAACGCCCACGGGACCTCGACGCCGATGAACGACCGCGTGGAGACCTCGGCGATCAAGGCCGTCTTCGGCGGCCGCGCGCCGCGCCTGCTCGTCAGCTCCACGAAGTCGATGGTCGGGCACACCATCTCGGCGGCGGGCGCGATCGAGCTCGCGACGACCGTGCTCGCGCTGCGCGACCAGATCGCGCCGCCGACGATCAACTACCGGGTGGCCGATCCGGAATGCGACCTGAACTACGTGCCCAACGCCCCGGCGGCGGCCCGGATCCGGGCTGCCATCTCGAACTCGTTCGGGTTCGGCGGCCACAACGACTGCCTGCTCGTGCGCGAGGCGGCCCGGTGAGCGGCGAGACGCGGCCCGCGCTCTCGGTGGTGATCCCGGTGTTCGACGAGGCGCCGAGCCTCGGCGATCTCCACGACCGGCTCGCGCGGACGCTCAAGGAAACGGGGCAGGCGTACGAGATCATCTTCGTGGACGACGGGAGCCGGGACGGTTCGTCGGAAATCCTCCGCGCGCTCCACGCGCAGGATCGCGCCGTCCGCGTCGTACGGTTCAACCGGAACTACGGCCAGCATGCCGCGGTGTTAGCCGGGATGGAGCGCGCGCGCGGCGACGTCGTCGTCACGCTCGACGCCGACCTCCAGAATCCGCCGGAAGACATTCCCAAGCTGCTCGCCCGGCTCGAGGACGGCGTGGACGTCGTCGGCGGCTGGCGCGCGCGGCGTCACGACCCCTGGCTCCGGCGGGCCGCGTCGTGGATGGTGAACCGCGCGACCTCGGCGATCGTCGGCGTGCGGATGCGGGACTACGGCTGCATGCTACGCGCCTACCGTCGGGCGGTCGTGGAGCGGATCGTGGCCTGCCAGGAGGCGTCGCAGTTCATCCCGGCGCTTGCCAACACGTTCGCCGCGTCCGTCGCCGAGGTTCCCATCGATCATGGACCGCGCGAACACGGCCGCTCGCGCTACGGTCTGTTCCGTCTGCTCCGCCTCAACTTCGATCTCCTGACGGGCTTCTCCCTGCTGCCGATCCAGATCGTGAGCTTGCTCGGGATCGGGGTCGCCGTGCTCGGCCTGGGGTTCGCCATATTCCTTGGGCTCCGGCGGCTGCTGCTCGGGCCGGAGGTCGAGGGAGTCTTCACGCTCTTCGCCATCCTTTTCTTCTTCGTCGGTCTTCAGATCCTGGCGCTCGGGCTGATCGGCGAGTACGTCGGGCGGATCTACCAGGAGGTCCGGCGCCGGCCGCGGTACGTCATCAGCGAGGTGCTGGAGTGAGCGCGCGCTGGGCGGTCTTCGCGTATCACACGTTCGGCGCGCGCGCGCTCGAGGCGCTGCTGGGGCGCGGCGAGCGTGTCGTCGCCGTGGTCACGCACGCCGACGACCCGTCGGAGGGGAGCTGGTTCGAGTCGGTCCGCGACACCGCGCGCACGCACGGCCTGCCGGTGCTGGCGCCGGCCACGCCGAACCTTCCGGAGGTCGTCGAGACCCTCCGGGGGCTCGCCCCGGATATGCTCCTGTCGGTCTGGTACCGACGGCTTCTCGGTCCGCCGCTGCTGGCGCTGCCGGGCATCGCCGCGCTGAACCTGCACGGCTCGCTGCTGCCGAAGTACCGCGGCCGGGCGCCCGTCAACTGGGTTCTGGTAAACGGCGAGGCGCGGACGGGTGTGACGCTGCACCACATGACGGTCGAGGCCGACGCGGGCGATATCGTCGCCCAGGAGGGGATCGACATCGAGCCCGAGGACACGGCGGCCACGCTCTACCGTCGCCTCGTCAAGGCCGGGGTCGACCTGCTGCTCGACGCGTACCCGGCGGTCCTCGCCGGCACCGCCGAGCGCCGACGGCAGGACCACGCGCAGGCCACGATCTTCCCGCGGCGCCGCCCCGAGGACGGGCGCGTGCGCTGGAGCTGGCCGGTGGCGCGGATCGTCAACATGATCCGCGCGGTGACGCATCCGTATCCCGGCGCGTTCGTCGGCGACGGCGCGGACCGGCTGCACCTGTGGGCCGGGTCGGCGCTCGCCGAACGTGCCGGCGGCGCCGCGCACGGCACGCTGCTGGAGATCCGCGCGGGCGACGGCGTCGTGGTCTCGACCGGCGCGGGCGCCCTTCTCCTGCGGCGCGTCCAGAGCGCCGGCGACGCCGAAGAGTCCGCCGACGCCTGGGCGCTCCGCCGCGGCCTGCGCCCGGGCCTGCGGCTGACGGAGGCCGCGTGAGGGTCCTGATCACCGGGGGGGCGGGGTTTCTCGGCTCACATCTTGCCGAGGCGTGGCTCGACCGCGGCGACGAGGTGACCGCGCTCGACCCGGCGGCGGATCTGAAGGTGCGCCACCTCCGCGCCAACCCCCGCTTCCGGCTGATCCGGGAGTCGGTCCTCAAGCGGGACATCCTCGAGGGGCTCGTCGCGTGGGCCGATCTCGTGTACCACCTGGCGGCCGTCGTGGGGGTCGAGCACTACGTCGGCGACCCCTACCAGGTGCTGACCGTCAACATCAACGGGACCCAGGAGGTCCTGACCGCGGCGTTCCGTCACCAGAAGAAGGTCGTGTTCAGCTCGACCTCGGAGATCTACGGGCGCAGCACCACGGTCCCGTTCGACGAGGACGGCGACCGCGTCCTCGGCTCGACGCGGATCGACCGCTGGTGCTACGCGACGTCGAAGGCGGCCGGCGAGCACCTCTGCTTCGCCTTCGCGCGCATGGGCCTGCCGGTCGTGGTGCTGCGCTACTTCAACGTCTACGGGCCCCGCCTCGACCAGATGGACCGCGGCCGCGTCGTCACGATCTTCATGGGCCAGCTCCTGCGCGGCGAGCCGCTCACCGTGATCGGCGACGGCGCACAGACGCGGACGTTCACCTACGTGGACGACGCTGTGCGCGCGACGGTCGCGGCCGGCGTGGCGCCCGGCGCCGAGGGCCAGGCGATCAACGTGGGCTCGGAGGAGGAGGTCGAGATCCGCGACCTGGCCGCGCGGATGATCCGCATCGGCGGCTCGTCCTCCCGGCTCCTGTTCGTCCCCAAGGAGGCGGTCTACGACCACGGTTACGAGGACATCCCGCGGCGCGTGCCGGCGGTGCGCCGCATGCACGAGCTGCTCTCGGTGCGCGCCGAGGTGACGCTCGACGACGGGCTGCGCCAGACGATCGAATGGTTCAAACGACAGTAGCGCTCCGCGTGGACGTCGACACGCGCCGGGGGCTCGAGGAGGGCGTGCCGCGGCTGCTCGACCTCTTCCGGCGAGGCGGCGCGCGCGCCTCGTTCTTCGTCACGATGGGGCCCGACCGCTCCGGACTGGCCATGCGGCGCGCGCTCCGGCCCGGCTTCCTCCTGAAGATGTGGCGCACGAACGCGCTCCGGCTCTACGGCATCCGCACGCTGCTCTCGGGGACGCTCCTGCCCGCGCGCCTGGTCGGCGCCGCGATGCCGGCGCTCCTCCGAGCGATCGCCGCCGAGGGCCACGAGGTGGCCCCCCACGGCTGGGACCACGTGCGCTGGCAGGACAAGGTCCACCGGATGTCGCCCGCGGCGATTCGCGCCGAGCTGTCGCGCGCGGCGCAGGCGTTCGAGTCGGTGTTCGGCGTGAAGCCGACGGCCAGCGCGGCGCCGGGCTGGCGGACGTCGCCCGAGGCGCTCTCGCTCCAGGAGGCGCTGGGGCTCCGCTACGCCAGCGACGTGCGCGGCACGGCGCCCTTCCGGCCCGCTGTCGACGGGCGGCCGCTCGAGACGCTGCAGGTCCCGACGACGCTGCCCACGCTGGACGAGCTCCTCGGGCGCGCGCGCGATCTCCCGGGTGCCTTGCTCGCGGCGCTCCGGCCGGGGCTCAACGTCTTCACGGCCCACGCCGAGGTCGAGGGCGGGCCCCTGCTGGCGACGCTGGGAGAGTTTCTCGAGGGTGCGCGCCGCGCGGGAGCCGAGGTCACGACGCTGGACGAGACCGCGTCACGCGTCATCGCGAAGGGCGACGACGTTCCCGTGGCGGCCGTGACCCGTCGCCGCATCGACGGCCGGAGCGGCTGGGTGGCGAGCCAGGGCCTGGCCTGGGTCCGGGCATGAGGCGAACCAGTGAATGAGAGGCTGGAGGCTCTGGGCGATCATGGCCCTCCCACTCGTCACCGCCGGCGCTGACGCCCAGCCCGCGCCGCCCGCCGCGCCGCGGCCGGCGCCGATCCGCGTCC
>JBGQEL010000102.1:0-15137 GCA_041496385.1 Methylomirabilia bacterium
GATCCCTTCGGGGGCGAGCTCGTGAACGGCGAGGTGTGGGGGCGCGGCGCGATCGACATGCTGAACCTCACCGCGTCTCAGGCCGTCGCGCTCAAGGCGCTGGCCCGGCGCGGATGGCGGCCCCGGGGCAGCCTGGTCTACCTGGCGTGCGCCGACGAGGAGGCCGGCGGCGCGCTCGGCGCCGGGCACGTCTGCAAGCGGCACTGGGACGCGCTCCGCGCGGACTATCTGTTGACCGAGAACGGCGGCACGGTCAGCGCGCGCGATGACGGGCTGAACGTCACCGTGCACGTCGGCGAGAAGGGCGTGGCCTGGCGCCGGCTGCGCGTGCAGGGCACGCCGGGCCACGGCTCGATGCCGTACGGCGCGGACAACGCGCTCGTCAAGGCCGCGCACGTCGTGACACGTCTTGCGGACTACCGGCCCGCGCCATACGTCGACGACCTGTGGCGCGCCTTCGTCCAGGCGCTCGACCTCGACCCGGCCGTGAAGGTCGCCCTGGCCGATCCCGCCCGCGTCGACGAGGCGATCGCCGGGCTCCCCGCGGGCATGGCCAGGTTCGCGTGGTCGGCCACGCACACGACGTTCTCGCCGACCATGTGCCGCGGGGGCGTGAAGACCAACGTCATCCCCGACGTCGTGGACATCGAGGTGGACATCCGGACCATCCCAGGCGACAACGAGGACGAGGTGCGCCGGCATCTCGACAAGGCCCTCGGCGATCTCTCGGAGGACGTGGCGGTCGAGAAGCTCTTCTCCAAGCAGGCCTCGGTGTCGCCCACGGGCACACCGCTCTGGGACGTGCTGGGCCGCGTCGTCGACGCGCACTACCCGGGCGCGAAATTGCTGCCGCGCCTGATCGTCGGCTTCACCGACGCGCCCTACTTCCGCGAGCACGGCGCGGTCGCCTACGGCTTCGGCCTGTTCTCGCGCGCGCTCACGGCCGAGGCGATGTCCGGGCGCTTCCACGGCAACGACGAGCGCGTCGACGTGGCGTCGCTCGCGCTCACCACCCAGGCCTGGCTCGACACCTGCGAGCTGTTCCTTGGGTCGTAGGACACCCCGAACCGACGGGGGCACGTTGAAGTCGACCAGCAAAGCCGAGCTCGCCGCCCAGGTCGCAGCGCTGCGGAAATCGCTCGCTCGCGAGAAGGCGAAGCGGGCGAAGCTCGAGCGCACGGTGAGGGAAGCGCTGGAGCAGCAGGCGGCGACGGCCGAGGTTCTCCGCGCGATCTCCGCCTCGCCGACCGACATCGGGCCGGTCCTCGACACCCTCGTCCGCGCCGCGGCACGCTTCTGTGGCGCGCCGGACGTCGCGATCCTCCGCCTCGACGGCGACGTCCTCCGTGGCGGTGCCGCGGTCGGCCCGTTCGGGGACGAGCTGGCGCGACGGGCGGGAGGTATGAAGGCGCTCGAGTACCCGGTGACCAAGGGGTCTGTCACCGGACGCGCCGTCCTGGAGGGTCGCGTCGTCCACGTCCATGACCTCGCCGCCGAGCCCGAGGACGGGTTCCCCGTCGGTCGCGAGCTCCAGCGCCGGTTCGGGCACCGCACCATGGTCGCCGCCCCCCTGCTGCGCGAGAGCGCGCCGCTCGGCGCGATTGCGCTGTTCCGGACCGAGGTCAGGCCCTTCTCGGACAAGCAGCTCGCGCTGCTCCGGCTCTTCGCCGACCAGGCCGTGATCGCCATCGAGAACGCGCGGCTGCTCAGCGAGCTGCAGGCCAAGAACGCCGATCTCACCGAGGCCCTGGAGCAGCAGACGGCCACCGCCGAGATCCTCCGCGTGATCAGCCGCTCGCCGACTGACGTTCAGCCGGTCTTCGACGCGATCGCCGAGAGCTCGGTGCGTTTGTGCAGCGCCGACTACGGGAGTGCCATCAGGCTCGAGGGCGATGTGATTCACCTCGTCGCGCAACACGGCCAGACGGCTCAGTGGCTCGAAACGGCCAGCCGGCTCTTCCCGCACCCATTGACGAGGGATTTGATCGGCGGCGTGGCGATGCTGGACCGTGAGGTCGTGCACCTGGAGGACGTGCAGAACGATACGCGATTCCCGGCGAGCCAGGCTCTGGCCCGAACCATGGGGTACCGCGCAGCCCTGAGCGTCCCGATGCTTCGGGACAACGGGCCTGTTGGCGCCATCGTGGTGTTTCGCCAGGAGGGTCGGCCATTCACCGAGGCGGAGATCGGACTGCTGCGAACATTCGCCGACCAGGCGGTCATCGCCATCGAGAACGTCCGGCTGTTCAAAGAGCTGGAGGCGCGCAACAGCGAGCTGCGGGTCGCGCTGGAGCAGCAGACGGCGACGAGCGAGCTGCTCAAGGTGATCGGCCGGTCCACCTTCGACCTCCAGCCGGTCTTCGAGACGCTGGCCGAGAACGCGGTCAGACTCTGCGAGGCCGAACGCGCGTTCATTTTTCGCTTCGATGGGCGGGTTCTGCGAGGGGTGGCCAGTCACAATGCCTCCCCCGAGCTCACGGCATTCGTCGAGCAGAACCCCATCGCGCCCGGGCGCCACACCGGCGCGGCACGCGCCGCGCTCGAACGGCGCACGATCCACATCCACGATGTCCGAGCCGACCCCGAGTACAACTATGCTGGGCAGGTGGACCCTTATCGAACCCTGATCGCGATCCCCATGCTCAGAGCCGACGAACTGCTAGGGGTCATCATCGCCCACCGACACGAGGTCCGACCGTTCACCGACAGTCAGATCGCCCTGATGGAGACCTTCGCCGACCAGGCCGCGATCGCCATCGAGAACGCGCGGCTGCTCACCGAGCTCCAGGCCAAGAACGCCGACCTCTCCGAGGCGCTGGAGCAACAGACGGCGACGAGCGAGATCCTGCGCGTGATCTCCGGCTCGCCGACCGATGTCCAGCCCGTGTTCGACGCGATCGTCCGGAGCGCCCAGGCGTTGACCGTTGCCGACACCAGCGCCGTGTACAGTCTCCAGGGTGAAACCGTGAACGTCGATGCCGCCCAGGGCGTGTCTCCCGAGCCGATGGCCATATGGCGGGCGCAGTATCCGCGAGCCGCGAGTCCGGACACCGTGATCGGTCGGGCGATCCTCGAACGTCGGGCTGTGCACGTGCCGGACATGGAGACGAATCCCGACTACAGCACCGCGCCCGGGCGGCTCATCAGGGTTCGTACGGTTCTGGGTATTCCGATGCTCCTCGATGGCCAGCCCATCGGCGCGATCGGCGTGTGGCGGATGGAGGTCAAGCCGTTCAGTGACAAGCAGATCGAGCTCCTGAAGATCTTCGCTGACCAGGCGGTGATCGCTGTCCAGAACGTCCGCCTCTTCAAGGAACTGGAGGCGCGTAACAGCGAGCTGCGGGGTGCGCTCGAGCAGCAGACGGCGACCAGCGAGCTGCTCAAGGTCATCGGTCGGTCCACGTTCGACCTCCAGCCGGTCTTCGAGACGCTGGCCGAGAACGCGATCAGGCTGTGCGAGGCGAAACGCGCGATCGTCTTCCGCTCCGACGGTCAAGTACTGCGAGTCGTGGCCACCCACAACGCCTCCCCCGAACTCAGAGGATTCCTCGAGCGAAACCCCATCGCTCCTGGACGCCACAGCGGCGCAGCGCGCGCCGCCCTCGAGCGCCGCACGATCCACATTCACGACGTCCAGACCGACCCCGAGTACACGTTCGGGGCACGGCAGGTCGAGCCCAGCCGGACCACCCTGGCGATCCCCATGCTCAGAGCGGACGAGCTGCTCGGCGTGATCCTCATCTACCGTCACGAGGTCCGGCCGTTCACCGACAGCCAGATCGCGCTGATGGAAACCTTTGCCGACCAGGCCGCGATCGCGGTCGAGAACACGCGACTGTTCAAGGAGCTGGAGGCGCGCACGGCCCAGCTCACGCGCTCGGTGCAGGAGCTGCAGGCGCTGGGCGAGGTCAGCCAGGCCCTCAGCTCGACGCTCGACCTCGAGACCGTGCTCAGCACGATCGTCTCCCGCGCCAACCAGCTCGCCGGTACTGACTCGTGCACGGTCTACGAATACGACGAGCGGGCCGAGGAGCTCCTCTTTCGCGCGACGCACGATCTCGCCGAGGAAGTGGTGGCCGTGGCCCGGCGCGCGCCGATCCGCCGGGGCGAGGGTGTCGCCGGGCGCATGGCTGTGACGCTCGAGCCGGTCCAGATTGCCGACATTGCCGAGGCGGGCGCGTACAGCGGCCCCCTCCGCGACGTGTTGTTGCAGACAGGAACGCGAGCGCTCCTGGGCATTCCGCTGCTTCGCGAGGGCCACCTGATCGGTGGACTCACCGTCACCAAAGAGACCCCGGGGGAGTTCTCTCCGGAGATCATCGATCTCCTCAAGACGTTTGCCGCCCAGTCGGCCGTGGCCATCCAGAACGCGCGGCTGTTCCGGGAGATCGAGGACAAGAGCCGCCAGCTCGAGGTGGCCGACCGCCACAAGTCCGAGTTCCTGGCCAACATGTCCCACGAGCTGCGCACACCGCTCAACGCCATCATCGGCTACAGCGAGATGCTCCAGGAGGACGCCGCCGATCTCGGCGCCGAGCAGCTCACGGACGACCTCAAGAAGATCAACGCGGCCGGCAAGCACCTGCTGGAGCTGATCAACGCCGTGCTCGACCTCTCCAAGATCGAGGCCGGCAAGATGGAGCTGTACCTCGAGAGCTTCGACGTGGCCGGCCTGGTCCGGGATATCGCGGCGGTGATCCAGCCGCTGGCCGCGAAGAACGCTAACCGCCTGGAGATGCGCTGCCCGGACGAGATCGGCACGATGCGGGCTGACCTGACGAAGGTGCGACAGGCGCTCTTCAACCTCTTGAGCAATGCCTGCAAGTTCACGGATCGGGGGACGATCTCTCTCTCAGTGGCCCGGGAAGAAACCGACGGACAGGATTCGATGGTCTTCAGCGTGAGCGACACGGGCATCGGCATGACCCCCGAGCAACTCGCGCGGATGTTCGAGGTCTTCTCCCAGGCCGACGCGGCCACGACGCGCAAGTACGGCGGGACCGGACTCGGCCTGGCGCTGAGCCGGCGGCTTTGCCGGATGATGGGAGGCGACGTCACCGCCGAGAGCGAGGCGGGGCGGGGCAGCACCTTCACCATCCGGCTGCCGGCCGTCGTGGCCGAAGCCGTCGAGGGCCAGGCCGTCGAGGGGCCGACCGCGCCCGCCGTACCCACCGGCCACGTGGCACCGAGCATCGGCACCGTCCTGGTCATCGACGACGAGGTGGCGGTGCGGGACCTGATGCAGCGCTTCCTCACCAGGGAAGGCTTCCGCGTCGTCACCGCGTCCGGTGGCGAGGAGGGCCTGCGACGGGCCCGGGAGCTGCGCCCGGACGCGATCACGCTGGACGTCATGATGCCCGGCATGGACGGCTGGGCGGTCCTGTCGGCGCTCAAGGCCGACCCCGGCATCGCCGACATTCCCGTCATCATGCTGACGATCGTCGACGACAAGAATCTGGGCTACGCCCTCGGCGCCTCCGACTATCTCACCAAGCCGATCGATCGCGAGCGCCTCGTCACCGTGCTGAAGCAGCACCGGCGCGACCGCCCCGTGCTCGTCGTGGACGACGACGGGGAAGTCCGTCAGCTTCTTCGCCGCATGCTCGAGCCGGAGGGCTACGCGGTGGTGGAGGCGGAGAACGGGCGGCAGGCGCTCGAGCGCCTGCGCGACGTGTCGCCGAGCGTCGTCCTGCTCGATCTGATGATGCCGGAGATGGACGGCTTCGAGTTCGTCGCCGAGTTCCGCCGCCACGAGGCCTGGCGCGCGATCCCGATCGTCGTCATCACGGCGAAGGACCTGGCCGGTGACGACCGCGAGCGGCTCAACGGCTACGTCCAGAAGATCCTTCAGAAAGGCACCCACGGCCGCGAGCAGCTCCTGGCCGAAGTGCGCGAGCTGGTGGCGGCCAGCATCGCCCGCCGGAGGCCGAGGGCCTGATGGCCAAGATCCTGCTCGTCGAGGACAACGAGATGAACCGCGACATGCTGTCCCGCCGCCTCGTCAAGCGCGGGTACGACGTGGTCATGGCGCTCGACGGCGAGCAGGGCGTGGCCATGGCGCGCTCGGAGGCGCCCGCGCTGATCCTGATGGACATGAGCCTGCCCGGGCTCGACGGGTGGGAAGCGACCCGCCAGATCAAGGCCGTGCCGGAGACGCGCAGCATTCCCGTGATCGCGCTCACCGCCCATGCCATGGCCGGCGACCGCGAGAAGGCCATCGCGGCGGGCTGCGACGACTTCGATACCAAACCGGTCGACCTCGCCCGGCTGCTCGAGAAGATCGAAGCGCTGCTCGGGCGGCCGGCCGGCCCGTGAGCATCGACCCTGCCGCGCAGCTCCGTCACGAGCTGCGCACGCCGCTGAACCACATCATCGGTTACGCCGAGATGCTTCTGGAGGAACTGGAGAGCGGCGACAAGCCCGACCTGGCCGCAGGCCTTTCGGCCCTGCGTGCCGACGCTCGCCAGCTCCTGGGACTGCTGAACGAGGTGCTCGCGCAGGGCCAGACGGGCCCGCCCGACCTCGCCGCCGCGCGCGGCAAGCTGGGCCCGCCTCTCGAGCGCATCCGATTGGCGGGTGAGGCGTTGCACCGTCGGGCGGCGGAAGCAGGCTCCGGCCCGCTGCTTGCCGATCTGGACCGCATCCGTTCGGCCACCGGCCGGCTCGACGAGCTGTTACGCCACGGTGGCGTACCGCCGGCTCAGGAGAGCACGCGGCAGGCGGCGAGCGCTGAATCCGGCGCCGCTCAGGCGGCGCGGCACCGCGGCGTCATCCTCGTCGTCGACGACAACGAGGACAACCGCGACATGCTCGCCCGTCGCCTCCGACGCCAGGGCTACGAGGTGCTGACCGCGGCGGGCGGACACGTCGCGCTCGAGGCACTCGCGGGGGCGCCGGTCGACCTCGTGCTCCTCGACGTCATGATGCCGGACCTCGACGGCTACGCCGTGCTCCAGCGGCTCAAGGCCGACCCGGCCCTTCGCGACATTCCGGTCCTCATGATCTCGGCGCTGGACGAGCTGGACAGCGTGGTGCGGTGCATCCAGCTGGGCGCCGACGACTATCTCGGCAAGCCGTTCGACCCTGTCCTCCTGCAGGCCAGGATCGGCGCGTGCCTGGAGAAGAAGCGCCTGCACGATCAGGAGGCGCGCCATCGCCGCGAGCTCGCTGCGTTCAACGAGACGCTGGAGCGTCGCGTCGCCGAGCAGGTCGCCCAGCTCGAGCGGCTGGGTCGGCTCAAGCGCTTTTTCTCCCCGCAGCTCGCGGAGCTCATCGTGGCCGGCGGCGCCGACGATCCCCTCAAGACCCACCGGCGCGAGGTGACGGTCGTGTTCATCGACCTTCGCGGCTTCACGGCCTTCGCCGAGACGGCCGAGCCCGAGGAGCTCATGGGCCTCCTTCGCGAGTACCACGCGGAGATGGGCCGCCTGATACTGGAATTCGAGGGCACCCTCGAGCGCTTCACCGGCGACGGGATGATGATCTTCTTCAACGATCCGGTCGAGATTCCCAACCCGGCCGAGCGCGCGATCCGCATGGCCGTCGCCATGCGCGACATCATCGCCGGCCTCGCGGCGCGCTGGCGCAAGCGCGGCTGGGACCTGGCCCTCGGCGTGGGGATCGCCCAGGGCTACGCCACCATCGGCGCCATCGGCTTCGAGGGCCGCCTGGACTACGGCGCGATCGGCACGGTGACGAATCTCGCGGCGCGCCTGTGCGGCCAGGCGCGAGCCGGGCAAATCCTGATATCGGCCCCTGTGGCGGCGGCCGTGGAGACCATGATCGACGCCGAGGACGTGGGCCCGATGACACTGAAGGGGATGGCGCGGCCCGTGCCGATCTGGAGCGTGCGCGGCCTGGCGGCCGGATAGCATATGCTACGGCGGGGCGGGCCGCCTCGCCCCGACATCCCCAAGGAAGAGGAGATCTCCGTATGAGAGAGCCTGTCTCGACCGCCGTCACGCGGCGGGGCTTCCTGAAAACCGGAGCGCTGGCCGCCGTCGCGGCGCCGCTCGTGATCCGCGCGCCGTTCGCCGCGGCCGCCACCAAGGTGCACGACTTCCAGACGAACGCCGACGTCGCCAAGGCCGAGCAGGAGGGCGAGGTCGTCTACTACGGCCACGACGGCGAGGCCGGGATCGGCGTCCTGCTCGACGCGTTCAAGAAGGACTTCCCGAAGATCAAGACCAGCTACGTGCGGCTGCAGACGGGCGCGCTCTACGCGAAGATCACCGCGGAGCGGTCGGCCGGGCGCTTCGGCGTCGACGTGCTGCAGCTCTCCGACATCTCGCCGGCCATCGACTTCCAGAAGAAGGGCGGGTGGGAGCAGTACGCCTCGCCGGAGTACGCCGCGTACAAGGCCGAGCACCAGTCGAGCCCCGCCGGCTACTACGGCTGGGGCGGCATCTCGTTCGCCGGCATCTGCTACAACCGCGCCCGGGTGAAGCCCGAGCAGGCGCCGAGGACGTGGAAGGACATCCTCAACCCGGCGCTCAAGGATGGGATCAGCGCCAAGCTGGCCGCCTCGGGCATGCAGCACGCGCAGTGGTACATGCTCCGCAAGCTCTACGGCAACGACTTCTGGCAGGAGTTCGCCAAGCAGCGGCCGAAGGGCTTCGACGCGCGCGCCCAGCTCTTCGACCGGCTGTCCAAGGGTGATGATCGTGTCTGCGCGCTCGCCGAGTACGCGGGGTACACGCTGTTCGCCGAGAAGGGCGCGGACATCGAGTTCGTGGCGCCGGCCGACGGACTGCCGGCCATCTCGATCTACATCGGGGTCGTCAACAAGGCCCCGCACCCCGAGGCGGCCAAGCTGTTCGTCGACTGGGCCCTGTCCCGGCGCGGCCAGCAGGTGTACCAGAATCAGAAGATCCTGCTCTACGGATCGCTGCGGGCCGACGCGGGGCCGATGCCGACCGGCAAGCGCCTGTCCGACTTCAAGCTGCTCTTTCCCACGGACTGGAACGACTACGTGGCGAGCCACCCCGTGTTCGTGAAGGAGTGGAACTCGATCATGGGGTTGTGAGGACCTGGACGCCGGGCCCGCGGCTCGTCAGCGTGGTCGTGGGCGGGGGCGCGGCGGTCCTCGTACTCTATCCGATCGCGTATCTCATCCAGGCCTCGCTGAGCGTGGGCGATCCGCAGGCCCGCCCGCCGGAGGCCTACGGGCTCGCCAACTACGCGGACCTCGGCCGCTACGCGCACATCTTCGGCAACACGCTGCTCGTCGCCGCGGTGGCGACGGTGCTGGCCGTCATCGTCGGGTTCGCCATGGGGTGGATCCTCTCGCGCACCAACGTGCCCGGCCGGGCGGCGTTCGAGCAGCTCATGGCCCTGCCGTACTACGTGACGCCGCTGATGGGCGCGCTCGCCTGGGCGCTCCTCGGCTCGCCGACGAGCGGCTTCGTCAATCAGATCTGGCGCGCGCTCGGGGGAGACGGCCACATCATCGACGTCAACACGCCGTGGGGGATCGCCTGGGTGATGGCACTCTTCGAGGGCTCGGTCGCCTTCGTGATGATCGGGGCCGTGATGAAATCCATGGACCCCGCGCTGGAGGAAGCCTCCCAGGTCCTCGGCGCCGGCCGCATGCGGACGATGCTGCGCATCACCCTGCCGCTGGTGCTGCCCGGCGTGCTCGGGGCGACCATCTTCGTCTTCGCCGAGATGCTCGGCTCGTTCTCGGCCGCGCTGGTGCTCGGGCTCCCCAGCCGCTTCTACGTCGTGACCACGGCCATGTACCAGCTCGTGTCCCAGTATCCGCCGCGCTTCCCGACGGCGGCGGCCATGGGCGTGTCGCTCTTCGCCGTGATGTTCGTGATGGTGTGGGCCTACCGTCGCATCGTGAGCGCCGGCAACTACGCCACCATCACGGGCAAGGCCTTCCGGCCGCGCGTCATGGACGTCGGACGCCTGCGCTGGCCGCTGCTCGGCATGTGCGTGGGCTATCTGGCCGTGGCCGTGATCCTCCCCGTGCTGACGATCCTCTATGCCTCGTTCCAGCGCCTGACGACCGTGTTCCCCCGCGCCGACAACTTCACGCTCGCCAACTACCGGACCGCGCTGTCGCTCGACGCGGTGCGCTCGGCGCTCTGGAACAGCCTGCTCCTCGGCTTCGCCACCGCGAGCATCGGCGTCGTCCTGATGGGCTTCCTCTCCTGGCTGATCTACCGCTCGCGCCTGCCCGGCGCCGGCGTCATCGAGTATCTGCTGATGTTCCCGCAGGCGGTCCCGCGCCTCGTCTTCGCCTTCGGGATGCTGTGGGCGTGGCTGGTCTTCCCGATCCCCATCTACGGCACGCTGTGGCTCCTGCTGATCGCGTACCTCACGGTGTTCCTGCCGCTGGGGCTGCGGACGATCTCGGGGGTGATTCTTCAGATCGATCGCTCGCTCGAGGAGTCCGCCCAGATGTGCGGGGCGACGTGGGGCTACCGCCTGCGCACGGTCACCATGCCGCTGCTCAAACCCGGCCTCGTCGCCGCGTGGCTCCTGCTCTTCATCGCCAGCGTCCGCGAGCTGGGCGCGTCGATCTTGCTGATGGGGCCGAAGTCCAAGGTCATCACCCCGGCCATCGTGGAATCGTGGTTCTCGACCAGCTCGGAGCTCACGGCGGCCCTGGCGCTCTTGCAGACGCTGGCGGTGGCCGCGGCTCTCGCGATCATGTTCGCGGTGGCCCGCCGCGCCGTCCAGGCCGGAGGCGAGTAGGCGTGAGCCAGGCGTCGATCGAGGTCCGCGACCTGATCGTGCGCTACGGCGCGGTCGCCGCGGTCCGCGGCGTGACGTTCACCGTCGGCGCGGGCGAGCACCTCACGCTGCTCGGCCCCTCGGGATGCGGCAAGACGACCACGCTGCGTGCGATCGCCGGGCTGGAGCGGCCGACGTCGGGCGAGATCCGGATCGGCGGCACCCCGGTGTTCTCGTCCTCGCCCAACGTGAACGTCCCCGCCGAGCGGCGCGGACTGTCCATGGTCTTCCAGTCCTACGCCATCTGGCCTCACATGAGCGTGTTCGACAACGTGGCCTACGGCCTCCGCGTCCGGCGGCGTCCGGCGGCCGAGGTCGCGACGCGCGTGCGCGAGGCCCTGGATTTGGTCCAGCTCGGCGACCTCGGCGCCCGTAGCGCGTCCAAGCTCTCGGGAGGCCAGCAGCAGCGCGTGGCGCTGGCCCGCGCGTTCGTGTTCTCGCCCTCGGTGCTCCTCTTCGACGAGCCGCTGTCGAACCTGGACGCCAAGCTGCGCGCCGAGATGCGGGTGGAGCTGAAGGAGCTGCAGCGCCGGCTCGACATCACGTCGGTGTACGTGACCCACGATCTGGAGGAGGCGCTGGCCATTTCCGACCGGATCATCGTGATGCGCGACGGCGTCATCGAGCAGGTGGGGACGCCCGGGGAGATCTACGACCGGCCGCGCAACACCTTCGTCGCCGACTTCGTGGGCTCGGCCAACCTGATCCGCGGGCGCCGCCGCCCCGACCTCGAGCGCGACGGGCTCGTGGTCATCGAGACGCCGGGTGGGGCGCTCGTTCATGGGATCGCTCTCGACCGCCGCGCCGGGGCCGAGGCGCTCATGGCCGTGCGCACCGTGCACCTGCGCCTCGAGCGCGCGCGGCCGCCGGCGTCGGTCAACGCGTGGCCGGTGCGGATCCGGCAGCGTGTGTTCCAGGGCGACTTCACGCAATATCATGTCGACTGGGACGGCCGGCAGCTCATCGTGCGCTCGGCGGGAGCGGAACCAATGGCCGATGGAGACGAGGTGTTCGTCAGCGCCGAGCCCCGGCACTGCGTGCTGCTGGAGGACTGAAAGGATCGGGCATGGGACGCGTGGCCCTTCTCCTCGCGGTCGCCCTCTGGACCGGCGCGCTCTCGCTCGCGCAGGCGAGCGACGAGGTGTGGGACGCGCTGCGGACCCCCGGGAGCATCGTTTTGCTGCGCCACAGCTACGCTCCCGGTGGCTTCGATCCGCCCGACGCGCGGCTCGACGACTGCTCGACGCAGCGCAACCTCGACGACAACGGTCGCGCGCAGGCCCGGCGGACCGGCGAGGCGTACCGGCAGCACGGCATCGCGGTCGGCACCGTCCTCTCCAGCCCGCGCTGCCGCTGCCTGGACACGGCGCGCCTGGCCTTCGGGAGCGTAGAGTCGTGGGAGCCCTTGCAGGGCGCGCTCGGTGAAACGGAGCGCCGGCGGCGTCAAGTGGCCGAGATCAAGCGGGCGATGGCGGCGCACACCGGGGAGCGTCCGCTCGTGCTGGTGACCCACGGCAGCGTGATCACCGACCTGACGGGGCTCAGCGTCCCGATGGGCGGGCTCGTCGTCCTGCGGCGCACGGCCGACGGCGGTCACGCCGTCGCGGGCCAGCTCTACGTCGACTGACTCGATTCGCGGCCCTGACAGGAGCGCGACATGAAATTCGGGATCCACATCGGCCACATGGGCGGCCCGCTCGCGGAGATGCGCAAGTTGTGGAAGTTCGCCGACGCGAACGGCTTCGACTGGTTCTCGGTCTCGGATCACTTCCAGGAGTCGCCGCCGCGCGGCGGGGACCTGGATTGCTACGAGGCGATCGCCACGCTGACCGCGGCGGCGATGGACACGCAGCGCGTCCGGCTCGGCAGCGGCGTCTACTGCGTCGCGTACCGGAACCCCGGGCTGCTCGCCAAGTCGCTCACCACGATCGACCATCTGTCGAACGGGCGCGTCGAGTGTGGATTGGGCGCCGGCTGGCACGACGTCGAAGCGAAGGCCTTCGGCATGGCGTTTCCCTCGATCGGGCCCCGCGAGGACATGCTCGAGGAGTACGCGCAGATCATGCGGCTGCTCCTCGACCCCGAGCAGCGGCGCGCCAGCTTCGCGGGCAAGCACTTCCAGGTGTCCAACGCCCCCAACAATCCCAAGCCGCTGCAGCCGCGCATCCCCATCTGGATCGGCGGGCGCGGCGAGAAGCGCACGCTCCGCGCGGCGGCGAAGTACGCCGACGGCTGGAACGGCGCCTACATCGGGCCGGACGACTGGAAGCACAAGAGCCAGGTGCTCGACCGGTGGTGCGAGACGGAAGGCCGCGATCCGAAGACCATCATGCGCACCGTGAACCTCGGCTTCTATCTCGGTGTCGATGCCAAGGGCGCCGCGCGCGCGGAGGAAGTCTTTCGCAGCCACTTCGGCACCGGCGACCGCGCCGACCGGACGGGCTATCTCCGCGGGACGGTGAGGGACGCGCACGCGATGGTGGACCAGTTCCGCGCCCTCGGCTGCACGCGACTCAGCATCGCGTTCCGCAACGGACCGTACGACTGGGAAGCGCTGGAGGCCTTTGCCGCCGAGATCGTCCGCCGGGGCTGAGGCGGCAGCCGGCGATGCCTGACTAGACGACGTCGGCCAGCAGGCGAATCCCGGCTCGGATCTCTGCGTCCGTCAGCGAGGCGTAGCCGAAGAGGAGGCCGGCCCGCTGCGGAGGGCGCGCGTAGTACGGGCCGATCGGATAGACGCCGACACCGGCCCGCGCCGCGCGCGTGACGAGCGCGTCGAGGTCGCGCGGTCGGACGTCGTTGAGCCACACCAGCAGGTGCACGCCGGTGTTCTCCCCGGCGATCTCGACGCGGTCGCGAAAATGCTGCCGCAGCGCCTCGATCAGGGCGCGCCGCCGCGACGCGTTCCGGGCCCCGGCGCGACGCAGGTAGCGCTCGAACTGGCCGCTCGTGATGAAGTCGGTGAGCGCCTCCTGCGCGAGCCCGGCCGAGAATCGATCGGCCACCCACTTCGCGGCCAGGAACGGCCGTACGAGCGGGCGCGGGAGGACGGCATACCCCAGGCGCAGCGCGGGGAACAAAGTCTTGGAGAAGGTGCCGACGTAGATGACCCGGCCGTGGCGGTCCAGCGATTGGAGCGCCTCGAGCGGGCGGCCTTCGTAGCGAAACTCGCTGATGTAGTCGTCCTCGACGACCCAGGCCCCGACGCGCGACGCCCAGTGCAGGAGGGCCAGGCGCCGCTCGAGCGGCATGATGACGCCCGTCGGGAACTGATGGCACGGCGTGACGTACGCGAGCCGCGCGCGGGCGCCGGCCGTCGGCAGCCTGGCGGTGTCCAGCCCATCCGCGTCCACCGGAACCCTGATCAGTCGCGCCCCGGCCGCCTCGAACGTAACGGCCGCGCCGGGGTAGTGCGGCTCCTCGACGACCGCGCCGTCGCCGGGGTCGAGCAGGACCCGCGCGGCGAGATCGAAGGCCTGCTGCGAGCCGTTGACGATGACGATCTGCCCGGCGTCGCACGCCACGCCGCGGGCCCGCCCGAGGTACTCGCTCAGCGCTTCCCGCAGCGGCCCGTAGCCGGCGGGAGACCCGTACCCGAAGGCGTCGCGCGGCGCCCGCCGCGCCCGGGCCGCGAGGAGTCGCCGCCAGATCTCGCGCGGGAACTCGTCAACGGCCGGGCGCCCGTAGCGGAAGTCGAAGCGCAGTCCGGGCCGGCCGGCGTACGAGGCCGACGGCGGCATGGCGGGGTCTCGAGTCAGGCGCCGCGCGTAGGCGGAGATCCGCGGCGATCCCTCCGCCTTCGGGCCGGCCGTCGCCGGCGGTGTCCGGGGCGGGACCGCGCCGGCCACCGATGTCGTCGACCGGTGGCGACTGACGACGTAGCCCTCGGCGGCGAGCTGCTCGTAGGCCAGCATGACCGTGTTGCGGGAGACGCCGAGGTCTGCCGCCAGCGTGCGCGTCGAGGGCAGGCGCGCGGTGGGGCCGAGCCGCCCCGCGCGGATCGCGGACTTGAGCGCGTGGTACACCCGGCGATAGAGGGGTTCGCCGGTCCCGCGCAGGTTCAGCAGCAGCGTGCTCGCGCCCCGTGACGCCATCTGGCACCTGAGAATACATAAAAACTGGCTCTTTCACCAAGCCAGATTCCGCGCGAGGATGTGGCCATGCACACCACCGCGAGCGACCTCGAAACCCTGGAGCGACTCAACCGGGGCTACGTCCGATCGGCCGGGACCTCTGACGTGCTCTGGTACGGGGAGAATCTGGCGGAGGATATCCTCGGCGACGTGGCGCTCATCCACGCGGGGTTCAGGGACAGAAAGCCCGACGGCCAGGTGGGACTGGGCCGCTACACCGACATCTGGGCGCGCCGGCAGGGACGCTGGCTCTGCGTGGCC
>JBGQEL010000103.1:0-14978 GCA_041496385.1 Methylomirabilia bacterium
GCGGGCCTGACGGTATACTCGAAGGCGTGGCCGAGGCGCACCGCTACCAGCTCCAGAACGAGGCCGCCAACCGCCTGATCGCCGAGCTGCTCGAGGTGGCCGCGGTTCCGGCGGACCGGCGCGGGTGGTTCCAGCAGCTCCTCACGACCGTCCTGAAGCTCCACGAGGACGGCGCGTCCAGCGGCGACCTCAAGATCACGAACACGGCGCTCAAGGAGATGCGGTACGCGTACAAGGTGTTCGCGCCGTACCGCGACGTCCGCAAGGTCACGGTGTTCGGCTCGGCGCGGACCCCGGAGGGCGCGGCGGCGCTCGCGGCGAGCGAGTTCGGCCGGCGGATGGTCGGCGAGCGCTGGATGGTCGTCACGGGCGCGGGCGGCGGCATCATGGGCGCGGCGCAGCAGGGGGCCGGGCGCGAGCAGAGCTTCGGGCTCAACATCCGCCTGCCGTTCGAGCAGGAGGCGAACCCCTGGATCGCCTCCGACCCGAAGCTCATCACCTTCAAGTACTTCTTCACGCGCAAGCTCTTCCTCGTGAAGGAGGCGAGCGCGGTCGCGCTCTTCCCGGGCGGCTTCGGGACGATGGACGAGTGCTTCGAGCTGCTCACCCTGATGCAGACGGGCAAGGCGACGATCATACCGGTCGTGCTCGTCGAGGCCGGGCCGAAGCCTTACTGGCGGCTCTGGGACCGCTGGATCGGCACGCTCGTGGAACGGCGGCTGATCGACGCCGGCGACATGACCTTCTACCGGATCGCGGACACCGTGGAGGACGCGGTGCGCGAGGTCACGAGCTTCTACCGTGTCTATCACTCGTCGCGGATCGTCGGCGACAAGCTCGTCCTCCGGCTCCTGCGCGCGCTCACGGACGCTCAACTCGCGGAGCTCGAGACCAGATTCGCGGACAGTCTGAAGGGACCCGCCGATCAGTCGCCGGGCCCGGTGGGGCAGGAGTGGAACGAGTTCCCCGACCTGCCGCGGCTGATCCTGCCGTTCGACCGGTCGTCCTACTCGCGGCTTCGCCAGCTCATCGACTTCGTCAACGCGCTCTAGGTGCCGGGCTCAGGCCGCTCCTCGGTCGCCTGGCACTCGGTGCACACCCAGGTGCGGAGGACGGCCAGCGTCGGCGTGCGCCCGTCGCGGCGCAGCGTCCACGGCACGAACGTCCGCCGGCCGCACTTCGGGCAGCGCTCGGGCCGCGCGCCGGGCGCCAGGTGCGTCGGCAGCCACGGGATTTTGGCTGTCATCGGCGCGCTATCATACATCGTACAATAGGGGCATGAGGCGGTTCCGCGTCGGGCTCGCACAGATCAACGCGACCGTCGGCGACTTCGAGGGCAACGTCCGCAAGATCGTCGCCGCGCTCGAGCGGGCGCGCGCCGTGGGCGCGCACCTCGTGGCGCTGCCGGAGCTCGCGATCACCGGCTACCCGCCCGAGGATCTCCTGTTCAAGCCCGCGTTCATCGAGGCGAATCTGCGCGCGCTCGACGAGGTGACGCGGGCCACGCGCGGCCTCACCGCGGTCGTGGGCTTCGTGGACAAGCGCGACGACATCTTCAACGCGGCCGCCGTTCTTCACGACGGCGCGCGCGCGGGCGTCTACCACAAGCAATACCTGCCGAACTACGGCGTCTTCGACGAGAACCGCTACTTCCAGGCCGGGCGGGAGGCGCCCGTCTTCGCCGCGGGGGAGACGACCTTCGCCGTCAACATCTGCGAGGACATCTGGTACCCGACGGGGCCGGGCACGCTCCAGGCGCTCGCCGGCGCCGAGCTCGTCGTGACCATCAACGCCTCGCCCTACCACGCGGGCAAGGCCCACTTCCGCGAGAAGATGGTCGCGACGCGGGCCGCCGACGACCTCGTCTGCCTCGCCTTCGTGAACATGGTCGGCGGGCAGGACGAGCTGGTCTTCGACGGCGCGAGTCTGATCTTCAACGAGCGCGGTGAGCTCGTCGCGCGCGGGCGCCAGTTCGAGGAGGATTTCGTCGTCGCCGACCTCGACCTCGAGGCGGTCTTCCGGGCGCGCCTCCACGACTCGCGCCGGCGCAAGGAGAAGCTCCGGGCGGGCGAGGCCGTCTCGCGCGTCGTGCTCCCCGTGCACGCGTCAACGGCCGCGGCGCCCGCGCTCCCGGCGCGCGAGGTCGAGCCGCTCGAGCGCGTCGAGGAGGTCTACCGCGCGCTCGTCCTCGGCACGCGCGACTACGTGCGCAAGAACGGCTTCGCGCACGTGGTCATCGGGCTCTCGGGCGGTATCGACTCCTCGCTCGTCGCGACGGTCGCCGTGGAGGCGCTCGGGCGGGAGAACGTGACGGGCGTGACGATGCCCTCGCCGTTCACATCGACGGGGACGCGCCGGGACTCGGAACGGCTCGCGAAGCACCTCGGGATCGAGTTCCTGTCGATCCCGATCACGCCGGTGTTCAACGCCTACAAGCGCTCGCTCGCGCGGGCGTTCAAGGGGCTGAAGGAGGACGTCGCCGAGGAGAATCTCCAGGCCCGTATCCGCGGGAACTTGTTGATGGCGCTCTCGAACAAGTTCGGCTGGCTCGTGCTCACGACCGGGAACAAGAGCGAGTACAGCGTCGGCTACACGACGCTGTACGGCGACATGGCCGGCGGGTTCGCCGTCATCAAGGACGTGCCGAAGATGCTCGTCTACGAGGTCGCCCGGAAGGCGAACGCGCTGGCGGGGCGCGAGCTGATCCCGGCGAGCGTGTTCGAGCGGGCGCCCTCGGCCGAGCTGCGCCCGGACCAGACCGACCAGGACACGCTCCCGCCCTACGCGGAGCTCGACGCGATCCTCGAGGGCTACGTCGAGGCGGACCGCGGCGTGAACGACCTCGCCAGCCAGGGCTTCGCCGAGGACACCGTCCGCCGCGTCGTCTCGATGGTGGACCGCAACGAGTACAAGCGCCGCCAGGCCCCGATCGGGGTCAAGATCACGCCGCGTGCCTTCGGGCGCGACTGGCGCCTGCCGATCGTCAACCGTTTCCGCGAGCGCTAGTCCGGCTTCACGCCGCTACTGGCTGCCCGCGATGCAGGCGGCCCGCGCCTGGTCGTCGCCCTGCAGGCTCTCGAGCGCCTTCCGGCACTCGTCGCAGTTGGTGTAGGGGCGCGACGTGCCCGGCCGCCGCTGCGTGCCCTGGACCATCAGCGTGCACCCGCCGGCGGCGTAGGCTCCGGCCTGCGGCCCGGCTCCGGCTACCGGCACCGGGCCCGGCTTCCCGGCCTCACCCGGCTCGCCCACGGACGTGAGCTGCGACCGGTACTGCTCGGGCACCTGATCGACGCTGCCGGCGTAGTAGACGCTCACGGTCTCATCCACCCATCGGTAGGCTTGCGCCGCGGCGGTCGCCGCGAAGAGCATCGGCACGACCAGTAGCCCGACCGAAAGTCGAGTCTTCATCGTGATCCTCCAGGCCTGTCGTCCGCCCGGTACCCAGCGTACCGTCGCGCCAGGGGAGCCGACCCCTATTGTCGCACGAGCGCGGCTAGCCCGCGACGCCCTCCATCTGGAGCGCGTAGAGGCGGCGATAGATGCCGTCGCGCGCGATGAGCTCGTCGTGGCGCCCCATCTCGGCGATGCGGCCGTCGTGGACGACCACGATCCGCGTGGCGCTGCGCACGGTCGCCAGACGGTGGGCGATGACGAGCACGGTGCGTCCCCGCATCAGGTCGGAGAGCGCCTGCTGCACGATGAACTCGCTCTCGGCGTCCAGGTCCGAGGTCGCCTCGTCGAGGATGAGGATCGGTGGATCCTTGAGGAACGCGCGGGCGATCGCGATCCGCTGGCGCTGGCCGCCCGAGAGACGCACCCCGCGCTCCCCGACCAGCGTGTCGTACCCCTCGGGGCACGCCAGGATGAAGTCGTGGGCGTGGGCCTGCCGGGCCGCGCGCTCGATCTGCTCGGGCGTGGCGTCGGGCCGGCCATAGGCGATGTTGTAGCGGATCGTGTCGCTGAAGAGGAAGTTCTCCTGCGTGACGATCCCCATCTGCGCGCGCAGCGAGGCCTGCGTCACCTCGCGGATGTCGTGGCCGTCGAGCGTGATCCGCCCCCCCGCCACGTCGTGGAAACGGGGCAGGAGATCCATCAGCGTGGACTTCCCGGCGCCCGACATGCCCACGAAGGCGAGGACCTCGCCCTTGGGGATGTCCAGCGAGATCTCCTTGAGGGTGAGCTCCCCGGCGTCGGCGTAGCGGAAATCCACGCGCTCGAAGCGCAGCTCGCGCGCGAAGGTCTCGAGGCGCCGGGCGCCCGGCCGGTCGGCGATGGCCGGCGGCATGTCGAGGATGTGGAAGACGCGCTCGACGGAGGCCGTGGACTGCTGGACGACGTTCAGCGAGCGCGAGAGCCGGCGGACCGGGCCGTAGATGAGGAGCACGGCCGCGGTGAACGAGAAGAGCGTGCCCGGCGTCATGTGGCCCTGGATGACCTGGTAGCCGCCGTACCAGAGGGCGGCCATGACGCCGAACGCGCCGGCGATCTCCATGAGGGGCTCGGTGATCTCGTCGGCGCGCACGTTCTTGAGCGAGAGCGCGACGAGGCGATCGTTGAGCGCGTCGAAGCGCTCCTGCTCGTGCCGCTCGCGGCCGAACGCCTTCACGATCTTGGTGCCGCTGAACGACTCCTGCAGCAGGACGGCGAGCTGCGCGATCCGCTCCTGCGTGCGCTTGTTGATCTTGTAGAGCCTCCGGCCGATGCCCTTCACGATGAGCGCGATGAACGGCACCGCGATCAGCGCGGTCAGCGTGAGGCGCGGCTCGCGCAGGATCATCACGACGAGGAGCGCCACGATCGTGCCGACCTGCCGGACCGCCATGACGAGCACGTCCGACGAGAGCCGGGCCAGCCGCCCGACGTCGTTCAGGATCCGCGACATGAGGTCGGCGGAGTGCACGTCCGCGAAGAACGAGAGCGGCTGCGACTGGATGTGCGCGTAGAGGTCGCGGCGGAGCCGCGCGACGACGCGCTCGCCCGCGGCGGCCATGAGGTAGGACTGGAGGTAGCGCGCGCCGCCCTTCACGACGTACACGCCGAGGAGCGCGAGCGGGATCAGCTTCAGCATGGTGAGGTCGCGCCGGATGAAGATGTCGTCCATCACCGGCTTGACGAGCCACGCGGTGAGGCCCTCCATTCCGGAGACCACGAGCGCGAGCAGCGAGCCGACGACGAGCACGGGCACGTGCGGCCTGAGGTAGGGCGCGAGGCGGCGGTAGGGCTCGAAGGTGCGGATCACGCCGGCCGCAACCCGGCGAGGAGGCGGCGGTAGAGCGCCTCCGTCGCTTCGAGCTTCGCGCGAGTGGAGAACGTCGCCTCGACGAGCTTGCGCCCCGCGCGCGCCGTCTCCTCGCGGAACCCGCGATCCTCGACCATCCGTGACATCGCCCGGGCCAGGGCCGTCACGTCGCGCGGTGGAAAGAGGAGCCCCGTCCGGCCGTCGACGACGAGCTCGGGGTTGCCCTCGAGGTTGCTCGCGACGACGGACGTCTCCACCGCGAGCGCCTCGCGCAGCGTGCCCGTGATGCCGAGGCCCGCGTACGAGGCGTCCACGCAGCAGTCGCTGCCGGCGAGGATCTCGGGGATGTCCTCGCGGTAGCCGAGGACGTGGACACGCCCGTCGAGGCCCTTGGCCTTCGCGCGGTCGTAGAGGACCCGGGGACCGCGCGCGCCGACGATCAGGAGCCGGGCGCGCGGCGCGCGCGCGGCGACGAGCGCCATCGCGTCGATCGTGTCGTCGTTCCCCTTCCAGCTCCGGACGCCGATCTGCGTGAAGAGGAAGTCGTCGAGACCGAGGCCGAGCTCGCGCCGGATCCCGCTCCCGTCCACGGCCGGGCTGAACCGGTCGGTGTCGGTGCCCGAGTAGATCACGTGGATCTTCGCGGCCGGCACGCCCTGCGCGACGAGTCCGCGCTTGATCGACTCGCAGACGGCGACGATCCCGGTGACGCGGCGGGTCGTATAGCCGAGCCGGTTGAACGGGTCGAGTGGAAAGCTGACGCCGCGGTTCAGGATGAGCACCGGGATCCTGGTGACGAGACCGGCGATCATCGCCAGCGTCCGCGCCTTGCCCTTCTGCGCGTGGACGATCTGGACGCGATGGGTCCGGAGGATGCGGAGCAGCTTGCGCACCGAGCCGAGGTCGACCTCCGACTTCATCGGCAGCGCGTAGTGCGGAATGCCGGCTTCGCGCAGCTTCGTCGCCCACGTCTCGCTCGGGCGCGTCGCGACGACGACCTCGTGGCCGCGGCCCGTGAGCCCCTGCGTCAGCTCGCGGAGCTGGATCGCCGCGCCGGTGAAGTAGTCCTCCTTCGGGTACATCTGGAGGATCCGGAGCGGCTCGCTGCCCATGGCGTCAGGCCGCGAGGCGTGCCTCGGCGATCGCGTCGAAGACCGTCTCCGGCGTCGTGTTCGCGGGATCGTCGAAGGGCTCGCGCTGCTCGACGAGCCTCACGGTCGGGCCGAGCGCGCGGCAGCTCGCGGCCGGGTAGCCGAGGTGGATCGAGACCGTCGGGACGGAGAGCGCGCCGGCGATGTGGGCGAGCCCCGAGTCCGGGCCGACGAAGAGCCGCGCGCGGCCGATGAGCGCCGCCGCGACCAGGATGTCGAGCCGGTCGAGCGGCCGGCAGTAGGGCGGGATCGCCGTCTCATCCGAGCCCGTCGTGTCCACGACGATCGGCAGGTCGAAGGCGTGCCGCAGCCGCTCGTAGAGCGCGTGGTAGTGGCCGAGCGGCCAGGATCGGAACGGGCGCCGCGCCCGGATCACCTGGGCGACGTAGATGAACGCCTCGAGACCCTGCGCCCGCGCGTAGCGCTCGGCCGCCGCGCGGTGCGCGTCGGAGAGGTAGATCCTGCCGGCCGCGGGCGCCGGGACGCCGCAGAGCTCGGCGTAGGTCGCGGCGATGTGACGGCCGCGCGCCCACCACCGGCGCTCGGCGTTGTCGAGGAGGATCACGCGCGCGTAGAAGGGCGCGAGCACGCGCTCGATAAGGCGCCGGTGATGACGGCGGATCGGCTTGTACACGAACGGCGCGTGCACGCGCGCGAGATGCGGGCTCGCCTCGGCGACCGTGCGATACGGGTGCGCGCCCGTGGCGAGCTCGACCGGCGCCCGGGCGCTGAGGGTCTCGAGCGAGGGGAACGCGTTGACGAGGTCACCGACGCCGCCCATCAGCGCGACGAAGATCCGGTCGCGAGGCTCCCGGCGCACCAGCTTGCCCGCGACGATCCGCGCGAGCTGCGGGTAGAACCGCCGGCGGTGCAGGAACCGCTGGAGGCGCGGCCCCGACGACGGCAGACCTTTCGGCCCGTTCAACGCGCGAAGAAATCCCGCACGGCGGCGACGACGGTGTCGATCTCGCCCTCGGTGTGGTTCGCCGACATCGGCAGCGTCAGGATCTCGTCGACGAGCCGCTCCGTGCGCGGCAGCGCCGGCGGGTTGAGCCACTCGACGGCGGGCTGCCGGTGGGTCGGCACCGGGTAGTGGATGCCCGTCGCGACGTCGCGCGTCTTGAGGAATGCCGCCAGCTCCGCCCGGCGCGGCGTGCGCACCACGTACAGGTGGTAGACGTGGCGCGCGTGCTCGCGCTCGGCGGGCAGGGCCAGCGGCAGGCCCGCGAGCCCCGTCGCGTAGCGCGCGGCAAGGGCGCGGCGGTGGTCGTTCATCCAGTCGAGGCGCCGCAGCAGCACGCGGAGCGCCGCCGCCTGGATCTCGTTGAAGCGCAGGTTGAAGCCGACCTCGGCGTGGACGTCCTTGTTGAGGCGCCCGTGGTCGCGCAGCCGCCGGCAGCGCGCGGCGACCTCGTCGTCGCTGGTGAGCACGGCGCCGCCGTCGCCCATCGCCGGGAGGTTCTTGGACGGGTAGAACGAGAGGACGGCGGCGCGGCCGAACGAGCCGACCGTCCGGCCGTCCCAGCGGGCGCCCTGCGCCTGCGCGCAGTCCTCGAGCATCCAGAGGCCGTAGCGTGCCGCGAGGTCCTGGACCGCGGGCAGGTCCGCCGGCTGGCCGTAGAGGTGCACCGGCACGATGCCGACGGTGCGCGGCGTCACCTTGGCCGCGGCGTCCTTCGAGTCGATCGTGTACCAGTCGTCGGCGTCCACGAACACCGGCGTCGCCTGCGCGAAGCAGATCGCCTCGATCGTCGGGAACGCGGTGTGCGAGGGGACGAGGATCTCGTCACCCGGCTTCACGCCCAGCGCGCGAAACGTCATCCAGAGACCCGCGGTCGCCGAGCTCGCGAGCACCGCGTGCGCGACGCCCGTGTGCGCGGCCAGCTCGGTCTCGAGCGCCTTGCATTGCGGGCCGAGGATGTACTGGCGCGAGTCGACGGCCGCCAGCACCGCCTGTCGGATCTCGTCGTCGATCGGGGGACGGGAGAGCGGAATTGGGGTCACGGATTGGCTCCTGAGAGGCGGTCGTAGCGCCCGCGGTAGTAGATCAACGGCTCGCCGGCACCGAAGTGGGCGCGCTCGACGCGACCCACGAGGATCGTGTGGTCGCCCGCGACGTGCGTGCTGACGGTGACACACTCGAGCTGGGCCAGCGCGCCGTCCACGAGCGGCACGCCGAGCTCGCTCAGGCGGTGCGGCACACCGTCGAACTTGTCGAGCCGGGTGGACGCGAAGCGCTTCGAGATCGCTTCCTGCTCGAGGCGCAGGATGTTTACCGCGAACCGGCCGCGCTCGAGCAGCGCGGGGTAGCTCTGCGACTTATGGTCCACGCAGACCAGGACGAGCGGCGGCTCGAGCGACACCGATGTGAACGCGCTCGCCGTGAGTCCAGTGGGCCGGCCATCCCCATCCACGGTGGTGATGGTCGTGACGCCGGTGGCGAAGTGGCCCAGGACTCGCCGGAACTCGTCGGCGGAAATCACCGTCCCTATGTAGCAGGTCGAGGCCCGAATTGCAAGGTTTTGCGCATAGATAAGCGCGCCCGGCGCACAGGTGTTATAGTCCTCTGCGTATGGTCTCCGAGCAGGCCGTCCTCGACGCCCTCCGCGCCGTGCGCGATCCCGAGCAGCAGCAGGACATCGTCGCGCTCGGGCTCGTCCGCGATCTGCTGATCCGGGATGCCGAGGTGAGCTTTACCCTCGCCTTCGCGGCCCAGTCGCCGCAGTCGAGGGTGACGATGCACAGCATGGCCTCGCGCCTGGTGGGCCAGCTCCCCGGCGTGGCAAAGGTGCAGGTGAAGATGAGCGGCGGGCAGGCGCGGCCCGCGCAGCCCACCGCGCACGGCGCCGGCCCCGCGCAGGCCGCCCCGCGCGCGGATCTCATCCCCGACGTGCGCCAGACGATCGCCGTCTCCTCGGGGAAGGGTGGCGTCGGCAAGTCGACGGTCGCGGTGAACCTCGCCATGGCCCTCCGCCAGACGGGCGGCACCGTCGGCATCATCGACTCGGACGTCTACGGCCCGGACGTGCCGCTCATGCTCGGCGCGCGCGGCAAACCCGGCATGTTCGACAACAAGATCATCCCGGTGGAGGCGCACGGCCTCAAGATGATGTCCATCGGCCTGCTCGTGAACGAGCGCGAGCCGCTCGTCTGGCGCGGGCCCATGATCCACTCGTTCATCCAGCAGATGCTGAAGGACGTCATGTGGGGCGCGCTCGACTACCTGATCTTCGACATGCCGCCGGGCACCGGCGACGCGCAGCTCTCGCTCTCACAGGTGATCCCGCTCTCGGGCGTCGTGATGGTGACGACGCCGCAGGAGGTCGCGCTCCTCGACGTGCGCAAGGCGATCGGCATGTTCCAGCGGCTCAACGTGCCGATCCTCGGCATCGTCGAGAACATGAGCTACTTCCAGGCGCCCGACACCGGCACCCGCTACGCGATCTTCGGCGAGGGGGGCGGCCGGCGCATCGCCGACGAGTACGGCGTGCCGCTGCTCGCGCAGCTCCCGCTCGACCCGGAGACGCGCCTGGGAGGTGACGAGGGCTCGCCGATCACGATCCGCCGCCCGGACTCGCCGCAGGCGCTGGCGTTCCGCAACCTGGCCGATGCGGTGCGGACGCGCCTCGACGAGCTGGGCGCGCTGAAGCCGCTGCCGACCATCAGCTGACGTCGTGAGCGAGCCCAGCGCGGCGCTCGTCCTGCCGATCTTCCCGCTGCCCGACGTGACGTTCTTCCCCCACACGCTCCTGCCGCTCCACGTGTTCGAGGCGCGCTACCGCGCCATGGTCATGGACGCGCTCGCGCGCGATCGGCGGCTGGCGGTCGTGAAGCTCAAGCCCGGCTACGAGGCGACGTACGCGGGCAAACCCGCCGTCCACGACGTCGCCGGCGCGGGGGAGATCGTGCGCTGGGAGCGACTGTCGACGGGCCGCTACAACATTCTGCTCAGGGGGCAGTGGCGGGTGCGCCTCGAACAGGAGCGGCCGAGCGACACACTCTACCGCCTGGTCGCCGTCCGTCGCCTCGACGACGTGCCGGCGGATGCCACCGCCGCGGCGCTGCTGACGCGGATCCGCGCCGCCTGCGCGCACCTCCTGCGGGCGCTCGAGCGCCCGGCGGATCTGCTCGACGCGGCGCTCGCCGAGGGCCAGCCGCCCGGCGCGATCGCCGACCGGGTCGCCGCCGGGGTGATCCCCGACGCCGCGCTCCGGCAGGAGCTCCTCGAGACGCTCGACGTGCGCCGGCGACTCGGGCGTCTGGCGGTCGGCCTCGACCGGCTCGTCGCCGAGCTCCGCCGGGAACGCCAGTGACGCACGGGGACAGCGCCTGCCGCCGTCCGCGCGTCCTGGCGCGCCTGGCGCTGGTGCTGGTGCTGCTCCTGGCCGCCGGGGTCGAGGCGGCGGGCGCTCGGCCCTGGGCATGGCTCGGCGTGCGCATCCGTGACCTCTCCGAGCAGGAGATGGAGGAGATCGCCGCTCGGCACGGGATCCGTGAAGGCTTCGGCGTGGTGATCGTCGAGGTCATCGAGGGCGCGCCGGCGGCGGCGGCGGGGCTCCGCCCGGGCGACGTCGTGGTCGCGTTCGACGACCGGCCCGTGACCGAGACGCGGCTGCTGCAGCGGCTCATCGCCGCCGCGCCCGCCGGCGCCGAGTCACGCCTCACCGTGCTCCGCGAGGCCGGACGACAACGGGTCACCGTGCGGCTCGCGGTCATGCCCCAGGCCATCGTCGGCGAACGGATCGCGGCCGAGTTCGGGTTCGTCGTGCGGGACCCCGACGCGCCGGTTCCGGGCGGGGGGCTGCGGCTCGGCGCGGCGGCGCCGGCCATCGCCGTCATCATCAAGGGGAGCCCCGCCGAGCGCGCCGGGCTCGAGGTCGGCGACGTGATCGTCGAGGTCAACGAGCAGGCGATCGTCACCCGCGAGGCGGCGCGCGAGGCGCTCGCCGCCGCGAGCCCGGAGCAACCGCTCAGCCTGACGGTCCGTCGCGGCCAGAGCCGCCTGTCGATCACGCTCCGGATACCGTGATCCGCACCTCGTGGCGCGGGTTGCGTCGGCGCGCCCGTCGTGACAAGGTGGTCGCATTCGCAACGCAAGGAGGCCGCATGAAGCTTCAGGGCAAACGGATCGCGATTCTCGCCGAGAACATGTATCAGGAGATGGAGCTCTGGGTGCCGTACTACCGCTTCAAGGAAGAGGGCGCCGAGGTGAAGGTGGTCGGCGTCGGCGGCGCCAAGGCGTACGCCTCGAAGCACGGCTATCCCGTGAACGTGGACGTCCAGGCCGATCAGGTGAAGGCGGTCGAGTTCGACGCGGTGATCGTGCCCGGGGGCTACGCCCCGGACATGATGCGGCGCCACCCGGCGATGGTCGCGCTCGTCCGCGAGGCGGCGCAGCAGGGGAAGGTCGTCGCGGCGATCTGCCACGCCGGCTGGATGCTCGTCTCGGCCGGTATCCTGAAGGGCCGCAAGGCGACCTCGTTCTTCTCGATCAAGGACGACCTCGTCGCGGCAGGCGCCGACTGGGTGGACCAGGAGGTCGTCGTGGACGGCAATCTGATCACCTCGCGCAAGCCTGACGACCTGCCGGCGTTTTGCCGCGCGATCGTCGCCGCGCTCGCGAAGTCCTGACGACCGGCTCGTTTGACGGGCGCGGGGCGGCCGCGCCCCCGGTCTGAGGCGCCGTTGCCACATGGGCCGTTGGCGCGGCGAGGTTCCTGGGCCACACGCACTAGAGATTGCCGCCAAACGGTCCAGTTTCTCTCGCACGGTGCGGCATCGGACTTGCGTCCTGGACGCAGGATATGGAGGCTTCAGGACGCCAGCGTGTGATCCTCGGCTTCGCGTCGGTCGTGGGGATTGTTGCGGTCTACACCCTTCTGGCGCACGCCTGCGGCCGTCCCGACCTGCTTCCGCCGCTCACGACGCTCGTCGCGACCCTCAGAAGCCTGGTCAGTGGTCAGGTTGTGGCCCCGCCCGGCGGTCACGTCCACCCGAGCAACCAGATCGCGTATCTGCTCGCCGGGGACGTGACCCTGCAGGGCGCGCTCCTGGCGAGCACCACACGGGTGCTGTTCGGCGTCGGTGTGGGGGGGGCACTTGGAGTTCTCGCCGGGCTCGCGATGGGCTGGAACCGGACGGTGGACGAGTACCTCCACCCGATCTATGTCCTCGTCAGGTCGATCCCCCCGCTCGCGCTCGTCACCTACGTGATGCTTTGGTTCGGCCACGGCGAGGCGCACCGGCTGATTCCTGTCGCCTACGCTGTCTTCACGACGGTCGTCATACCGACATATCACGGCGTGCGTGACGTGTCGGACGTCTACGTGCGTGCCGCACGGTCGCTCGGCGCCTCCCGGCGCAGTCTGTTCACGCGGGTCGTGCTGCCCGCCGCGAGCCCCTTCGTGCTCTCGGGGCTCCGCTATGCGCTCATCATCGCCTGGATGACCACCGTCGGCGTTGAGATGCTGATGGGCGAAGACGGCATCGGCCATCTGATCGTCGCCGGCGGCCTCTGGTCCTCCCGGGTCGAAATCGGCGTCGACCCTGCGGTCGTGATCGTGGGCGTCCTCGGGTTGGCGACGGTCGGGTTCGCGATGGACGTGGCGGCCCGGACTCTCGCCGACAGCCTCACGTTCTGGACGCGCGAGCGGCGTTCGTGAGCGGGCGCTCGCGGACCGTTTCCCGGGGTGCCGTCGCGCTGATCGTCCTCGCCCTGGCCTACGGGATCGTCGCCGAGGCAGGCGGCCCGATCCTTCCACGCCGGATCTGGGTCGGCGCCCACTATATTGAGGACGTCGAGCTGATTCCGCGTTACGCGTCGCTCAGCGAGGAGGCCGTCTTCCTTGTCCGCTCCGGGATCCTTCAGGGCGGCATCACCGTCAGCGGGCTCAGGGTGCTCGGCGGATTTCTGCTCGGGGCCCTCGTCGGCGTCACGCTGGGAGGAACGATGGCGTGGGCGACGCGCTTCGGGTATCTCCTCGAGCCGTGGGTGGTTCTCTTCCGCTTCACGCCCGCGCTCGCGCTTCTCCCGCTCTACGTCCTCTGGTTCGGTCTCGGCGAGGCCTCGAAAATCTTGCTGATCGCCACCGGGGTCGCGATCGTCACGCTGCACGGCGCGTTTGAAGGCGTCCGGGGGATCCCGCGCGTCTACCTTGACTCGGCGGCATCGCTCGGCGCCCCCCGGCATGCGGTCCTCCGAGGGATCGTCCTCCCCGCCGCGCTCCCCCACGTCCTGTCGAGCTTCCGAATCGCGGGCGCGCTCGCGTGGGTCACGATCGTCGTCGCCGAGCTCATCAAGCCGACGATGCCGAGCCTCGGGTATCTGCTCGCGCTCTCCGGCGCCTACCCCCGCATTCCCACGCTCGTCGTCGCGCTCGCGACGATCGGCGTCTTGGTCCTCATCTCCGACGCGCTGGCCGTCGCGGCCTATCAGCGGGCGACCGGCTGGATGAGGAGGCGGAATGGGTAAGCTCCGGCTCCGCATTCAGAACCTCGGCTACAGCTACACAGGCCGCAGGCCCACGCGGGCCCTCGATGGGGTGGCACTGGACGTGTTCGACAACGAGTTCCTCGCCCTCGTTGGGCCCGTGGGCTGTGGCAAGACGACGTTCATCCGAATCGTGGCCGGGCTTCTCGCGCCGACGCAAGGCACGGTTGTCTGGGACGGCGTGCCCATCCGCACCCCGAGCCCGGAGCGCGGCTACGTGTTCCAGGAGGACGCGGTGTTTCCCTGGATGACCGTCAGGGACAACCTGGAGTTCGGGCTCCTCGCGAAGCGACTCGACACCGCCGCGCGGGCGACGGTCACGCGCGCGCTGGTCCGGCTGATCGGTCTCGAGGGCTACGAGACCGCATATCCGCGCGAGCTGTCCGCGGGCATGTCGAAGATGGTGGAAGTCGCCCGGGTCCTCGCCACCGATCCCTCGATCCTTCTGCTCGACGAGCCATTCGCATCTCTCGATGCCCAGACGCGCGCACGCCTGCAGGGCGAGCTGGCCACGCTGTGGGAGCAGCGGAGGAAGACCGTGCTGCTCGTCACGCACGACGTCGAGGAGGCCATTCATCTGGCGGATCGCATCATCGTGTTCTCCTCGCGTCCCGGCCGCGTCAAGGCGGAGGTGGCGGTCGACTTGCCGAGGCCCCGGACGCTCGAGCTGCGGCTCTCGCCGGCGTTCTCGGCGATCAAGCGCGCGGTCTGGGCCGAGCTCGGTCTCACCGGAGGGCCGGCGCCGTGACGCGTTCGATGCGCGCGCTCCTCCTCACCGCCTGCGCCGTCCTTCCGCTCGCCGCCGTGACCGTCTGGACGACCGGCGCCTTCTCGACGATGGTCGACCCGCCGGCCGAGGGCGGGGACGCGGGCCCGCGCGATATCCAGGTGCGCGTCCACGCCTGGGGCTTCAGTCCGAGCGTGGTCCGCGTGAAGCCGGGACAGCGGGTGAGGTTCGCCGTCGTCAGTGACGACATCAAGCACGGATTCGCGATCAATGAGCTCCACCTGAATTTGCAGCTCGTCCCTGGCCGGGAGGTGCGGTCGCCGACGCTCGACGTGGACCTTCCCGAGGGGACCTATGCGATCCACTGCAGCA
>JBGQEL010000104.1:0-14972 GCA_041496385.1 Methylomirabilia bacterium
AAGCTCCGGTCCACCGTCGAGACGGTCTTCCTCATGCCGCACGAGAAGTACACGTACATCTCCTCGCGCCTCATCAAGGAAGTCGCCAGCTTCGGCACCGCGGTCACCGGGCTCGTCCCGCCGATCGCCGAGAAGCGGCTGGCCGAGAAGTTCCCTCTCAAGTAACGCGGCGGACCGCCGCCGAAGGAGCGCGCACCGTGCTGGCCGATCGCCTGAAGACGCTTGCCCCGTCGTCCACCCTGGCCGTGCAGGCCAAGGCCAAGGCCCTCCGCGCGCAGGGCGTCGACGTGATCTCCTTCGGCGCGGGCGAGCCCGACTTCGACACGCCCGAGCGCATCAAGGAGGCCGCCGTCCAGGCCCTGCGGCGCGGCCAGACGAAGTACACCGAGGTCGCCGGCATCCCGGAGCTGCGCGCCGCCGTGTGCCAGAAGTTCAAGCGCGACAACGGCCTGGACTACCAGCCCGACGAGGTACTGGTCTCCTGCGGCGCCAAGCACGCGCTCTTCAACGCGGTCGTCGCGCTCCTGAACCCGGGTGACGAGGTCCTGGTGCCGAGCCCGTACTGGGTCTCGTATCCGGAGCAGGCGCGCCTCGTCGGGGCGGTGCCCGTCGCCGTCGAGACACGGGAGGCGACGGGCTTCGACCTCGACCCCGGCCGCCTTCGCGCGGCCCTGACGCCGCGGACGAAGCTGATCGTCCTCAACACGCCGAACAACCCGACGGGCGCGGTCTTCTCCCCCAGCGGCGCTCGAGGCCGTCGCGAAGCTGGTGGTCGAGACGAAGCTCCTCGTCGTGTCCGACGAGTGCTACGAGGCGCTCACCTTCGAGGGACGCCACGTCTCGATCGCCTCGCTCGACCCCGAGGTCAAGGCGCGCACGCTGGTCGTGAACACGTGCTCGAAGGCGTACGCGATGACCGGCTGGCGCATCGGCTACGCCGCGGGGCCGCGCGAGGTGATCCGCGCCATGACCGACGTGCAGAGCCAGGTGACGTCGAATCCGTCGTCGGTCGCGCAGTGGGCCGCCGTCGAGGCACTCGCGGGGCCCCAGGACGAGGTCGCGAAGATGGCGGGTGAGTTCGACCGGCGGCGGCGGCTCATCGTGGCCGGCCTCAACGCGCTGCCGGGCGTCTCCTGCGTCATGCCGAAGGGCGCCTTCTACGCCTTCGCCAACGTCTCGGGTCTCTTCGGCCGGAGGGCGAAGGGCCAGGCCGCCCCGCTCCGCGGCTCGGTCGCGGTCGCGGCGTTTCTCCTCGAGCAGGCGCGCGTCGCGGTGGTCCCGGGCGTGGATTTCGGCTCGGACGACCACGTGCGGCTCTCGTACGCGACGAGCGACGCGCTCATCGCCGAGGGGCTCGCCCGCATGGGCGCCGCGATCCGCGAGTTGCTGTAGACTAGGGCCCCCGAGGAGGACCCGGATGAAAATCGAAGGCACGTACGACGTCCCGGTGCCGCGCAAGAAGGTCTGGGACGCGTTTCTGGATCCCGCGACGCTCAAGAAGGCCATTCCGGGCTGCGAGAAGCTCGAGGCGCTGGGCGGAGACGAGTTCAAGGCGACGATGAAGATCGGCGTCGCGGCGGTCAAGGGGACGTTCGAGGGTCGCGTCAAGCTCTCGGACAAGAAGCCGCCCGAGTCCTACCGGATCGCCGCGGACGGCAGCGGCGGCCCGGGCTTCGTCAAGGCCGACACGCTCATCACGCTGACCGATGTCGAGGGCGGCACGCGCGTCAGCTACAGCGCCGACGTCCAGATCGGCGGACTCATCGCGGGCGTCGGCCAGCGGATGCTCGGCGGCGTGTCGAAGATGATGGCCGATCAGTTCTTCAGCAAGATGAGCGACCTGCTGAAGGCGTGACGGCCTCCCGCTGCCTCGAGCCGCGCCTGGAGCGGGCGTCGCGCGCCGAGATGACGCGCCTGCAGGCGCGGCGACTGCGCGCGCAGATCGCCCACGCCGCGGCGTCGAGCCCGTTCTACCGGCGGAAGTTCAAGGAGGCGGGCGTCAGGCCCGCCGCGGTGCGGACGCTCGACGATCTCCGGGCGCTGCCCTTCACCACGAAGGACGAGCTCAAGGAGAACCAGGCGGCGAAGCCGCCCTGGGGTGACCTTCTCGCCGTGCCGTTCGCGGACGTCCTCCGCGTCCACATGACCTCCGCGACGACCGGCCGTCCGCTCGCGTTTCTCGACACCGCGGAGGACTGGTGGGGCTTCTACCACTCGTACGCGCGCGCGCTCCATGCCTTCGGGGTGCGGAAGCCGGACATGGTCATGGCCGCGTTCTCGTACGGGCCGTGGATCGGCTACTGGTCGGGCTTCTACGCGGCCCAGGACCTGGGATGCCTGGTGTTTCCGGTCGGTGGCCTCACGACCGACCAGCGCCTCGACGCGCTTCTGAACTACCCCATCACCGTGCTCGGCTGCACGCCGTCGTACGCGCTCTTCCTCGCCGAGGCGGCGGCGAAGAAGGGGATCGACCTCGCCGCGCGGACGCGGGTCCGGATCACCTGGCACACGGGCGAGCCAGGCGCCTCGATCCCGGCGACGAAAGCGAAGATCGAGGCGGCGTTCGGCGCGAAGGCGTACGACTTGCCGGGGCTGACCGAGATCGCCGCGTGGGGCTTCGAATGCGACAGGCACTCGGGCCTGACCCACGTCAACGAGGACTACTGCTACCCGGAGGTCCTCGACGAGCGCGACCGCCCCGTGGGCCCCGGCGGGCAGGGCGAGCTGGTCTTCACGAGCCTCTACCGGCGGGCGATGCCGCTGGTCCGCTACCGGACCCGCGACGTCGTGAGACTCGCCGACCGCCGGTGTCCTTGCGGGCGGACGCTCGTCGCGTTCGAGGGCGGGGTGCTCGGCCGGCTCGACGACATGAAGAAGATCCGCGGGATCATCGTCTACCCGCGGCGCATCGAGGAGCTGGTGCGGCCCCACGCGGGCGTGGACGAGTTCCAGATCGTGTTCCGGCGCCAGGACGGGCTCGACGACATCCTCGTGCGCATCGACCCGTCGCCCTCGCTCTCGGCCGCCCAGCGCGACGGCCTGCGCGCGACGCTCGCGGGCGATCTCCGGACCGGGCTCGGGATCCGCGTCACGGTGGAGACGGTCGAGCCCGGCGCGCTGCCGCGCTGGGACCACAAGGCCAGGCGCGTGAAGGACGAGCGCGTGGAGGTGCCATTTTGAGAGCGGCGTACTTCAAGGAGCACGGCGGCGCCGACAAGATCCTCTACGGCGACTACCGCGACCCCGTGCCCGAGGCGACCGAGGTCCTCGTCCGTGTCAGGGCCTGCGCGCTCAACCAGGTCGACATGCTGCTGCTCGACGGGCGGTTCCCGCCGCCCGAAGGGCTGCCCCACGTCAACGGCTGCGAGGTGGCCGGGACCATCGAGACGACCGGCGCCGCGGTGAAGGGGCTCGAGCCGGGCCGGCGGGTCGTCATCTTTCCGGGTTTCTCCTGCGGGAGCTGCGAGTACTGCCTGCGCGGCGAGCGGACCGTGTGCGTCCGTTACGGCTATCTCGGAGCGCACAAGGACGGCGGCTATGCCGAGCTCGTGAAGGCGCCGGCGCAGAACGTCCTGCCCTTGCCCGACGCGATCGGCTTCGAGGCGGGGGCCGCGCTCCCGCTCGCGTTCCTCACGTCGTGGCACGCTCTCGTCGCCAGGGCGGGGCTCGAGCCCGGCCAGACGGTGCTCGTCCAGGCGGCGGGCAGCGGCGTCGGCAGCGCCGCCATCCAGATCGCGCGCCTCATGGGCGCGCGGGTGATCGCCACGGTCGGCTCGGACGACAAGATCGCGTTCGCGAAGGCTCTCGGCGCCGAGCGCGTCGTGAACTACCGGACGCAGGATTTCGTCGAGGAGGCGAAGGCGTGGACGAACAAACGCGGCGTCGACGTCGTCGTCGAGCACATCGGGGGTGAGACCCTCGAGAAGTCCATCCACGCGCTCACGCGGCTCGGGACGCTGGTCACGATCGGCTCGCACGACACCCACTGGGGCCGCCTGGATCTCCGGCACGTCTACTCGAAGAATCTCAGGATCGTCGGCACCAACCTGGGCTCCATCCTCGAGCTCCGGACGATCCTCGACTATGTCGCGCAGGGCAGGCTGAAGCCGGTGATCGACCGGAGCTTCCCGCTCTCGAACGCCCGCGCGGCCGTCCAGTACGTCCTGGACCGGAAGAACAGGGGAAAGGTCCTCCTCGTCTCGTGACGCTCGCCGGACTCCTTGAACGCGCGGCGCGCCGCCGCCCCGAGGCCGCCGCCGTCGTGGACGGCGAGCGGCGGCTCTCGTACGCCGCGCTCCACGCGCGCGCCGCGGCGGTCGCGCGCGGCTTCGCGAGCCTCGGCGTCGCCCGGGGCGACCGCGTCCTGATCGCGCTGAAGAACCGCGTCGAGCACGTCATCGCCTACTGGGCGCTCCAGCTGCTCGGGGGCGTGGCCGCGCCCGTCAACTTCCGCCTCGCGGGCGGCGAGATGACGTACGTCCTCGGGGACTCGGGCGCGAAGGTCGCGCTCGTCGAGGATTCCACGGCCGCGTCGATGCTCGCCGCCGCGCGCGGCACTCCCGTCCGCCTCGTCTACGTCGGCGCGCACCCCCCAGCGGGATGCATCGCGTTCGGCGAGATCGGGGGCGAGGAGTGCTCCGTCCCCCTCGCCCCCGATCTCGCCGAGCACGAGCTCTCGGTGCTGCTGTACACGTCGGGAACGACGGGACGGCCGAAGGGGGTGCCGCGCACGCACAGGAACCACTATGCCGGCGCGCTGGCGCACGCGTTCCAGTGCGGCTACACGTGGGGTGAGCGGACGCTCGGCGTCATGCCGCTCTACCACACGATGGGCATCCACGCGCTCACCAGCATGACGGCCGTCAACGGCTGCTTCGTCTGCCAGCCGGACTGGTCGGCGCCGGCGGCGCTCAGGCTGATCGAGCGCGAGCGGCTGACCGCGCTCTACCTGATCCCGACGCTCTTCTACGAGCTCGTCCACGAGACCGAGCGCGCGGGGGCGGACGTCTCGTCGGTGCGCAAGCTCGCCTACGCGGGGGCGCCGATGCTCGTGCCGCTCGTCGAGGCGTGCGCGAAGGCGTTCCGCCCCGACGTCTTCGTGAACCACTACGGCTCGACCGAGATCTACACCTTCTCGGTCTTCCCCGACGTGCGCGTGAAGCCGGGCTGCGCGGGACGACCGGGCCTCCATTCCGAGCTCCGTCTCGTCACCGCGAGCACCGAGCGCCGCGTCGGCCCCGACGAGGTCGTGTCGCCCGGCACCAAGGGCGAGATCATCGCGAGCCTCGACGGGGACGAGGCGTTCGCCGGCTACTGGAACCGCCCCGACGCGGACGCGAAGGCGCTGCGCGCGGGCTGGTACTTCACCGGCGACATGGGCTACCTGGATGCCGACGGCGACCTCTGGGTCGCGGGCCGCGTGGACGACATGATCATCAGCGGCGGGGAGAACATCCACCCCATCGAGGTCGAGGATCTGCTGGCGCGCCATCCGGGCGTGGGCGACGTCGCGGTGATCGGCGAGCCCGACGACAAGTGGGGCGAGCGCGTCGTCGCCTTCGTCGTCGCGCGCGTGCCCGGACTCGGCGCCGAGACGCTGGACCGCTACTGCCGGGAGAGCGGCGACCTCGCGAACTTCAAGCGCCCCCGCCGCTTCGTCTTCGTCCGGGAGATCCCCAAGACCGCGTCGGGCAAGATTCTGCGCCGGCTGCTCCGAGACGGCGAGTACACGGAGGTTCGGCCATGAGCGAGTCCTTGCGCGTGGAGCGGGCGGGCGCCGTCGCGACCCTCTGGATCGACCGGCAGGCGAAGATGAACACGATGACCGTCGCGATGCGGAACGAGTTCCCCGGAATCTTCCATGGTCTCGAGGCCGACGACGCGGTCCGGGTGATCGTCGTGCGCGGGGCGGGGGGCAAGGCCTTCAGCGCGGGCGGCGACGTCTCCGAGTTCCTCACGCTGGCGCCCGCGGATCTGGAGCTCTGGGGAGACAGCCTGACCTCGGCCGAGCGCTGCCGCAAGCCGGTGATCGCGGCGATCGACGGGTACACGATGGGGGCCGGCCTCGAGCTGGCCGTCGCGTGCGACTTCCGCGTGGCGACGCGCCGCTCCGAGTTCGCGTTCCCGGAGGTGCGGCTCGGCATGATCCCGGGGAGCGGCGGAACCCAGCGCGCGCTCCGCCTCATGGGCATGACCCGCGGGAAGCTCTTCATGATGACGGGGCGGCGGATCACGGCCGTCGAGGCCGAGGCGTGGGGCCTGGTCACGCAGGCCGTGCCCGACGACGGGCTGGACGCGGCGGTGGGCGCCCTCGCGGCCGATCTCGCGGACCGCGCGCCCCTCGCGCTCCGGACGCTCAAGATGGTCCTGAACCGGGGCGCCGAGGCCCCGCTGGAGACGGCGCTCGAGCTCGAGCGCAAGGCCTACGCGTGGCTCCGGTCCACGCACGACTACGCCGAGGGCGTGACCGCGTTTCTCGAGAAGCGGCCGCCGAGGTACACGGGGAGATAGGCGTGGCCCACTCGTTCGGCCTGATCCTCGCCAACCGCGCGGTCGTCCTGGGCGCCGTCAGCGTCCGCGACCTCATCGATCTCACCGTGGAAGCCGAGCGCTCGGGCGTGTTCGACGCCGTCTGGGTGGGCGACAGCCTCCTCGCCAAGCCGCGTCTCGAGTCGATCACGCTGCTCTCGGCCCTCGCGGGGGTGACGAGCCGCGTGCGGCTCGCGGTCGGCTGCATGGCGACGTTCGTGCACCGGCACCCGGTCATGCTCGCGCATCAGTGGGCGAGCCTCGACGTGCTCTCGGGCGGTCGCGCCTGGCTCGCCGTCTGTCTCGGCGGACCGAGCGACGCGAACGCGGCCCAGGCCGCCGAGCACGCGGTCATGGGCATCGCGTCGGCGGAGCGGGTCGGGCGGCTCGAGGAGGGCATCGTCATCCTCAGGAAGCTCTTCCACGAGAAGAACGTCACCCACCACGGCCCCTTCTACGCGTTCGAGAACGTCACGCTCCAGCCGCCCCCCCTCCAGCAGCCCTGCCCGATCTGGATCGCGTCGAACCCGACGGGCCTGACCTGGAAGGGCGGCGCCTCGGCGTCCGAGGCGGTCGTCGAGCGCGCCTTCCGCCGTGTCGGGCGTCTGGCCGACGGCTGGATGACGAATAAGCTCTCGCCCGCCGAGTTCCGGCAGCAGTTCGGCCGCGTCCAGGCGATGGCGCGGGCGGAGGGACGCGACCCCGCGGCGATCGGGAGCGCGCTCTACCACAACATCAACATCAACGAGGATCGGCAGAAGGCCCTCGAGGAGTCGAAGGCCTTCCTGGACACCTACTACACGGCGAAGTTCTCCCCGCAGTTCGTGGAGCAGTGGACCGTGGCGGGGAGCCCCGGGCAATGCATCGACCAGCTGCGCGCCTACGTCGACGCGGGCCTGGGCCACATGGCCCTCAGGCTCGCGTCCTGGGATCAGCGCGGCCAGTTCAAGCGGTTCCTCGACGACGTCGCGCCCGCCCTGGCGGGCCGCTGAGGAGTGTTTCCATGATCGCGACGAAAACACTGGCGGCCGCCGCGGCCGCGCTCGTCATCTTCGCCGGGGGCGCCCCCGGCGCCCGCGCGCAGCAGCAGCCGGTGAGTCTCGCCTTCGCCACGCTCGACAGCGGCAGCGCCTGGTACATCTACGGCGCGACGATGGCGGAGCTCATCAGAAAAGCGCTCCCGGCCGGCTCGAACGTCGACGTCAAGCCGCGCTCGGGCGGCGTCGGCAACCCCAAGCTGGTCGCACGGAACGAGACGCCGATCGGGTTCGCCTTCACGGTGACGAACCGCTGGGCCTACGAGGGCAAGGAGGCGTACGACCAGAAACTCGACAACCTGCGCGCGCTCGTCGGCGGCCTCGACACCTACTACATGATCGCGGTCGCCTCGAAGAGGCTCGCGATCAACTCGGTGAAGGATATCCGGGACAGGAAGCTCGGGGTCAAGGGCACCTCGCAGCCCGTGGGCTCGCTCGGCGAGTTCTCGGCGCGCCAGTTGCTCAAGGGCGCCGGCATGAGCTACGCGGACATCAGGACCTGGGGCGGCTCGATGCAGCACGTGGGCTACAACGTCATCGTGGACGCCTTCAAGGACGGCCGCGCCGACGTGCTGTTTGCCGTCATCACGCCGAAGCACCCGTCGGTCACCGAGATCGCCAACGACGTGGACGTGAAGTTCCTCGGTCTCGACGCCGAGACCATCAAGGCGCTCCAGCCCCTCGGCTATGTCCCCGCGACGATGCCGGCGAACACCTTCAAGGGACAGACGGAGCCCGTCCAGACCGTGGGCTTCCCGACGGTGCTCATCACCAACAAGGACCTCCCCGAGCCGATCGCCTACACGATCACGAAGACGCTCGTGGAGAACAAGGACGCGCTCGTGCGCGGTCACGCGGGGCTCTCCGAGTTCGACCCGAGGACCGCCTGGCAGCCGGACAAGGTCGGGATCCCGCTCCACCCGGGCGCGGAGCGGGTCTACCGGGAGAAGGGCTGGATGAAGTAGTTGAAGGCCGCCCGCATCGGGCTGGCGGCGGCCTGGACGCTGTTCCAGCTCTACACGGCGCAGGCGGGGCTCTACGACCTCCTGATCCAGCTCCCCCTGCACGCCGCGTTCGCGGTCGCGCTCGCGTTCCTCACCAACCCAATTCCCGAGTCGGCCGCTCAGGCCGAGGCGCTGACGCGGCGCCCGAAGCGCCGCTGGCCCGACGCGCTCGGCGCGCTGCTGGCCGTCGGGTGCGCCGCGCACTACGTGTTCCACAACGCGCGCCTCGCCTCCCGCATGGCGATGGTGGACGATCTACCGCCGACCGATCTGGCGGTGGGAGTGCTCTTCGCCCTGCTGCTCCTCGAAGCCGCGCGGCGTCACATCGGCCCCTCGCTCCCGATCCTGGCCCTCGCGTTCGTCGCCTATTCGTTCGCGGGGCCCTGGCTGCCGGGCTTCCTGGCGCACGGGGGCGAGGGCTTCATGAAGCTCGTGGACGGGCAGATGTTCACCACGGGCGGGGTCTTCGGCATCCCGACGCTCGTCTCGGCGACGTTCATCTACCTGTTCGTCGTCTTCGGTGGCGTCATGTCCTACGGCGGGCTCCTCCGCTTCTTCACCGACGGGGCGCTCGCCGTCGCCGGGCACACGCGCGGCGGCGCGGGCAAGGTCGCGGTGATCGCCAGCGGGCTCTTCGGCATGGTCAACGGCAGCGCGATCGCCAATGCCGTCACCACCGGCGCCTTCACGATCCCGCTGATGATGCGCGCCGGTTACCGCCCAGCCTTCGCGGCCGGCGTCGAGGCGACGGCCTCGATGGGCGGCCAGCTGATCCCACCGGTGATGGGCGCCGCCGCGTTCATCATGGCGGAGACGCTCGGCGTCTCGTACGCGACGGTGGCGCTCGCGGCGGCGATCCCGGGCGTCCTCTACTTCATCGCGGTCGGCGTCATGGTCCACTTCGAGGCGGCGCGCCAGGGGCTGCCGGTCCTGCCGCGCGCCGAGCTCCCGCGCCTCGGCGCCGTTCTCAGGCGCGACGTCCACCTGCTGGTCGGGCCCGCGCTGCTCGTCTGGTTCCTCGTCGAGGGCCGATCGCCGCTCTTCGCGGGATTCTGGGCGCTCGTCGCCGCCCTCGTGGCGAGCCAGGTACGGCGCGATACCCGGATCGGCCCGCGGCAGGCGTTCGGCATCCTCGTGGACAGCGCAGGGAGCGCGCTGCCGGTCGCGCTCGCCTGCGCCACGGTCGGCATCGTGGTCGGCGTGGTCTCGTCGACGGGCCTCGGCCTCAAGCTCGCGGGCGGCATCGTCGGCATCGCGCAGGGGAATCTCCTGGCGACGCTGGTCCTCACGATGATCGCCGCGCTCGTCCTCGGCACGGGTCTCCCGACCTCGGCCACCTACATCATCACCTCGATCATGGCTGCGCCCGCGCTCGTCCAGCTCGGTATCCCGAAGCTCGTCGCGCACATGTTCGTGTTCTACTTCGGCATCCTCGCCGACCTGACGCCGCCGACCGCGATCTCGACCTACGCGACCGCGTCCATCGCCGGCGCCGACGTCTGGAAGACCCAGTGGACGGCCATGGCGCTGGCGCTGTCGGGGTTCATCATCCCGTTCAGCTTCGCCTACGATCCGGCGCTGATGATGCTGGGCGCGGGCGTCACCCACATCGTGCTCCGGACGCTCGCGGCCACGCTCGGCATCGTCATGCTGGGCGCGGGCGTGATCGGCCATCTGCGCGGGCCGACCCGCCGCTGGGAGCGCGTGCTGCTGCTCGTCGGCGCGTTCATGCTGATCTTCCCCGGCGCGCTCAGCGACGCGTTGGGTGTAGCATGCTTCGTCGCGGTCTACGTGTCGCAGCGCGCGAGGGGACGCGCCCGCGCGACGGAGGGCGGTCGATGAGCTTCATGGACATGCGCGAGTGGATGACGCGGCTCGAGAAGGAAGGCGAGCTGCGCCGGATCTCGGCGCCGGTGGACTGGGACCGGGAGCTCGGCGCGATCACGCGGCGCGTTCTCGAGAGAAAGGGCCCCGCGCTCCTCTTCGAGAACATCAAGGGCTACACGAGCGGACGCTGCACGAAGCTCATGGCCAGCGGGCTCGGCAGCCGCGGCCGGCTCGCGCTGGCGCTCGGCTTCCCCAGGGACGCGTCGAACGGCGACCTCGTGCAGCACGTCATGAAGAAGAACCGCGAGATCCTTCCGCCCCGGCTCGTTGGGGACGGGCCGGTGAAGGAGGTCGTCGTCCACGGCGAGCAAGTGGACCAGACGGAGTTCCCGGTCCCGAAGTGGCACTTCCTCGAGGGCGGGCGCTACATCCACACGTTCTCGGGTATCGTCACGCGCGACCCGGAGACGCGCGTGATGAACGTCGGCATCTACCGCGGCATGATCGGCACGAAGAACACCGCCCCGTTCCTCCTCATCAAGGGGGGCCAGCACTGGGGCCAGCACTTCCTCAAGTACGCGGCGCGCGGCGAGCCTATGCCGGTCGCCTGCGTGATCGGCTGGGACCCGATCATGCCGTTTCTCGCGGGCTCGCCGATCCCGGCCGGCGTCTGCGAGTGGGACGTGATGGGCGCCTACCGCGGCGAGCCCGCCGAGCTGGTCCGCTGCGAGACGGTGGACCTCGAGGTGCCGGCGAGCGCCGAGATCGTCCTCGAGGGCTTCATCAGCGACGATCCGGCGACCTACGAGACCGAGGGCCCCTTCGGCGAGTTCACCGGCTACGTCTCCGACGTCCCGACGCCGCGGCCCACGATGCGGATCACCTGCCTCACGCACCGCCGCGATCCCGTCTTCCGCGGCTGCCTCGAGGGCACGCTGCCGGGCTCCTACAGCGAGAACAGCGTGATGTCGTCGGTCCAGCGGGCGGCGATCGCCTGGAACATCCTCAACCAGGCGGGCATCCCCGGCGTGCGCGACGTCTTCGTGCCGCCGATCACCAACGGCGTGAACATCGTCGTGCAGATCCGGAAGGCCTACCAGGGCCAGCCCAAGCAGATCGCGGCGGCACTCTGGGGCAACAGCGCCGCGCAGTACCGGTACAAGCACGTGACGGTCGTCGAGGACGACATCGACGCCGCGTCGTACGAGCAGGTGGATTGGGCCTTCGCCCACCGCGTGAACGCGGGCGAGGAGGGGATCGTGATCTTCCCGGGGATCTTCGGCTCGCCCATCGACCCGAGCACGCCGCCCGAGGACCGCGACGTCGCGCGGCTCGGCACCGGCCTCTGGAACCGCATCCTGATCGACGCGACGCGCTCGTGGAAGCTCCCGGCCCGTGCCGAGTGGGGCGGCGAGCGCTTCCCACCCACCGTGCGCCCGGCGCCCGAGGACGAGGCGCGCGTGCGCGAGCGCTGGGCCGAGCTGGGGCTCGGCGACCTCTGATCAGCGCATGAGGATCACCGGCGTCGAGGCCGTCCCGCTCGCCATTCCGCTGGCGCCCGCCACGCCGCCCTCGCCCTGGGCCGCCGGGATCGGCCAGCAGGTGCTCGTGCGCGTCACGACCGACGAGGGCCTCACGGGCTGGGGCGAGTGCTTCGGCTACGGCGTGCCGCTCGCGGTCTGCGCGGTCGTCGAGGAGGCGCTGGCACCACTCGTCGTCGGCCAGGACCCGACGCGGATCGAGCACCTCGTGGACGCCATGCAGCGCGCCCTCATGATCTGGGGACGCCGGGGCCTCGCGATGATGGCGGTGAGCGGCGTCGAGCTGGCGCTCTGGGACCTGACCGGCAAGGCGCGCGGCGTGCCCGTCTACCAGCTGCTCGGTGGCCTCTGCCAGTCGCACGCGCGCGTGTACGCGAGCCTCCTGCGCTACGAGACGCCCGAGAAGGTCCGCCAGGCGGTCTCGGCGACGCTCACCCTGGGCTTCACCGCGATCAAGCTCCATCAGACCGACGTCGCGTCGGTGGCCGGGGCGCGGGAGCTCGTGGGCGACGGCGTCGAGCTGATGCTCGACACCAACTGTCCGTGGAGCGTGGAGGACGCGATCCGGATCGGCCAGCAGCTCGAGCGCTACGACCTTCGGTGGCTGGAGGAGCCCGTCTGGCCGCCGGAGGACTACGACGGCCTCGCGCGCGTGCGCTCGGCCCTGCGGATCCCGATCGCCTGCGGCGAGAACGAGGCGACGGCCTTCGCCTTCAAGGCCATCCTCGACGCGGGCGCCGCCGACATCCTCCAGCCGAGCGTCACGAAGGTGGGTGGGATCCTCGAGATGAAGAAGGTAGCCACGCTCGCCGCCGTCGCGGGCGCCACGTTCGTGCCGCACTCGTTCTATTTCGGCCCCGGGCTGGCGGCGACGCTTCACGTCGTCGCCTCGACGCCGAACGTGCCCTACGTCGAGTTCCCGCCGGGCCGCCTCGCGGCGCCGCTTCTCGCGGACCCGATCCGCTGCGCGGGCGGCGCCGTCACGATCCCCGATCGCCCGGGGCTCGGCGCCGACCCGGACCCGGACACGCTCGCGCGCTTCCCGTATCGGGCCGAGTCGGCGCGCCCGTTCTATCTGACGTGAGGCGGGCCCTCGTCTTCGACTTCGACGGCCTCATCCTCGACACCGAGGGTCCCGAGTTCCAGGCCTGGCAGGAGATCTACACGGCCCACGGCTGCCACCTGGCGCTCGAGACCTGGGCGGCGTGCATTGGCACGCGGGACGCCTTCGATCCCTATGCCGACCTCGCCGCCCGGGCGGGCCGCGCCCTCGACACCGCGGCGATTCGCACGGCGTGCGAGGCGCGGGTCGGGGAGCTGATCGCGCGCGAGGCCGTGCGTCCCGGGGTGCGCGACTATCTCGACGAGGCACGCGAGCTCGGTCTCGGGCTGGCCGTCGCCTCGAGCTCGTCGCGGCGATGGGTGGTGGGCCACCTCGAGCGGCTCGGTCTCGCCGACCGCTTCGACGCCCTCAGGTGCGCGGACGACGTGCCGCGGGTGAAGCCCGACCCGGACCTCTACTTCGCCGCGCTGGACGCGCTCGGGGCCCCGCCCGCGGCGGCGATCGCGCTCGAGGACTCGCCGAACGGCGTCCTCGCCGCCAAGCGCGCCGGGCTCTTCTGCGTGGCCGTGCCCAACCCGGTCACGGCCAGGCTCGACCTGAACGCGGCGGACATGCGGGTGGCCTCGCTCGACGAGCTGCCGCTGCCGGCCCTTCTCCGCCGCGCCGGTCGATAGGACCCCCGAGGACGCCCGTCGCCCCACGCCGCTCGCGTCGAGGGCTATCATGATCCCGATGGAGATCATCGAGGCGAGTGCCCGGCCGGACATCGAGCGCGCGCGGGGACTTTTCCGCGAGTATGAGACGTCGCTCGGCGTCGACCTCTGCTTCCAGGGATTCGAGCAGGAGCTGGCGGGGCTGCCGGGCGCCTACGCGGCGCCGAAGGGCCGCCTGCTGCTCGCGGTGGAGGGTGGCCGGGCCGCCGGCTGCGTCGCGCTCCGGCCGCTCGGCGGGGACACGTGCGAGATGAAGCGCCTCTACGTGCGCGCGGAGTTCCGTGGGAGGCGGCTCGGGCGGCTCCTCGCCTCGCGCATCCTCGAGGAGGCGCGCGCCGTCGGCTACGCGCGCATCCGCCTGGACACCTTGCCGTTCATGACGGAGGCGATCGTGATGTACCGCTCGCTCGGGTTCAACGAGATCACGCCGTACTACGCGAATCCGGTCGCGGGCGCGCTCTTCATGGAGCTGGAGCTGCGGCGTTCCGGGTGAGGGCGGGGCTCAGGCGCGGGCGGGCTCGGCGACCGAGGCGCGGAGGACGAGGCAGAGCGGAATCGTCGCCAGCACGAGGACGGCCACGGTGAGGAGCGTCGTGGGGACGCCGACCGCGTCGCCGAGGAGGCCGTAGAGGGTCGGGGCGCTCGCGGAGGCGCCGACGGTCAGCGTGTAGTAGAGGCCGTAGGCGCGCGAGCGGCGGTCGGCCGTCACCAGGTCCGCGACGGTCGCGTACAGGACCGACGAGGTCCCGTTGAGCGCGATCCCGAGCGGCAACAGGACCCCGAGCGCGACCGGCAGGGGCGCGGCGACGATCACCGCGATGCCGAGGGCGGTCGCGCCTTCGGTCAGCACCACCGTGCGGATCACGCCCACGCGCTCGGCGACGACCCCGCAGACGAACTTGCCGACCGCGCCGCCGGCGAACACGAGCGCGAGGGCCGTTCCCACGCCCGCCACCGTCAGGCCCTTGGCGATCAGCAGGAACGGGAGGAACGTGAGGAGCCCCGTGCGCGTCGCGTTGTCGATCATGCCGACGCCCGCGAGCGCCTGAAACCCCCGGGCGTCCTTGATTCCCCAGCCGCTCCGCGCGCCCGCCACGTCCCGCGACCCGTCCGCCGCCGGTGCGCCGGCGCCGAGCCGCGCGAGGATGGCGAAGATCGCGAACGCGGCGGCGAGCCCCAGGACGCCGTAGCCGGCCGCGGCGGTGCGCCACCCGACGAGCGTCGCGACGAATGCGACGCTCGCGGGCACCGCGACCTTG
>JBGQEL010000105.1:0-14917 GCA_041496385.1 Methylomirabilia bacterium
AGCAGGAGACCGCCGAGGACGGCTCCGGGCAGGCTCCCCATGCCGCCGACGATGATGATGATGAACGCCTTCACCACTGGCAGCGCGCCCATCGTCGGACTCACGGCAAAGACCGGCGCCAGCAGCGCGCCGGCGGCCCCGGCGAGCGCGCACCCGATGCCGAAGCCGAGCGCGGACACCGCCTCGATGTTGACGCCCTGCAACGCGGCGGCGTCGGCATCCTGGGCCACCGCTCGCATGGCCCGGCCGGCGCGAGTGAACGCGAGGAAGGCGTAGAGCGCGGCCATCAGCGCGATGGCCGTGACGATGACGACCAGCCGCTCGCGCGAGATGACGAGGCCGAACCCCCGGACGACCCCGGACACCGCCGACGGCACCGCCTTGTCGAGCACGCCAAACGCCAGCTGCGCCGAGGCCTGCAGTACCCAGAGTAGACCGAGCGACACGATGAACCCGTTGAGCGTTTTGCCGCGCAGGTGCCGGAACACGATCCGCTCGGCGACCACCCCGGCCGCGCCCACGGCGAGGACGGCCAGGAGCAGCGCGAGGAAGTAGTTCAGGCCGAGGACGGCGAAGGTGTAGTACGTCACGAAGCCGCCGAGCATGTAGAACTCGCCGTGGGCGAAATTGATGATGTCGAGGATCGAGAAGATCAGGGTCAGGCCGAGGGCGACGAGGATGTACACGACGGCCAGGCCGAAGCCGTTGAGCGCGGACTGGATCAGCAGCTCGATCGACATGCGTGGCGCGGGGGGCCCCGCGCCCCCCGCGCTCCCGTTCCTCGCCTGGCCGGGCTACTTCTTCTTGAGGGCGGCCGGCAGGACCTGCGCGAGATCGACCACCTGGCCCCCGCGTACCTCGCTGATGACGAGCGGGTACAGGAACTGCCGGTCGATGCTGTACGTCTCCTTGCCGCCGATCACGAGCGGGCCCCATACGGTCTCGAAGCGCTCCTTGGTGAGCACTTCCAGCACGCGGTCGGTGTCCACACTGCCGGCCCGCTGCATGGCCTGGGTGAAGACATCGAAGGCGGCGTAGTTCGCGACGGCGATGACGCCCGGAATCTCGCCGTACCGCTTCTCGTAAGCGTCGCCGAACTTGCGGACGGCGCTGTTGACGTGCTCGCTCTTGACGTTGATGTTGGCCGGGCTCCACACGCCCTCGGCCGCCTCGCGCCCGGCGACGCTGATGATCGTGAACGGATTGGTCCCCGCCGTCCAGCCCTTGGCTCCCTTGAACCCAAGCTCCATCGCCTGCTTGAGGATCAGCCCGGCCTCGCCCGCCGGCGCCGCGGCCACGTCGATCATGTCCGGCTTCTGGGCGAGCATCTTGGTCAGGATCGGGTAGAAGTCCTTGGTGCCGCGCTCGTAGTACTCGTCGGCGGTCACCTCGAACCCGAGCCCCTTGAGGGCTTTGACGACCGCGGTGTTGGTGTCCTTGCCGCTGGTGTCGTTCGGCGAGATCGCCGCCACCCGCTTGACGCTCGGGTGGTTCTCCTTGACCCAGCGGTAGAACGGCTCGGCCAGCTCCCACTGACTCAGCATCGAGCGGAAGGAGTAGGGCTTGTCGGCGGCGAGGTTGGAGGTCCCCCAGCAGACGAAGGCGAACAGGACCTTGTTCGGCTCGGTGATGGTCTGCGCGGCGTTGCACGTCGCGCCTACGGCATTGCCGATGATGTACTTGACCTTGTCCTGGAACACGAGCTTGTTCGTCGCCGTCGCCGCCTCCGCCGCCTGGGCCTTGTGGTCGTACGCCACGAGCTTGATCTTGTAGACGTCGCCGCCGACCTTCAGGCCGCCCGCCTTGTTGATCTCATCGCTCTTGATCTCGGCACCGCGCTGCAGCTCGACGCCGTACGACGCCGCCCCGCCGGACAGAGGGCCGAGGACGCCGATCGGGAGCGTCTTCTCCGCCGCTGGCGCCGGACCGACACCGGCAAAGACCAGAACGAGGACGGCGAGCGCCGCGATGCTGCGTGGGGTCGTCATGGATGTCTCTCCTTAGCGGAATCTCGGAATGACGGTTTCGCCGAAGAACTGCAGCGCGCGCAGGACTCGCTCGTGGCTCGGGCCGCCGGGATGACGGAACCGGATCAGGAAGTAGTCGGCGCCGACCTCGCGGATCCAGGTCTGCACCCGCTCGATGCAATCGTCCGGCGAGCCGAGGATGAGGCGCTCGAGCGAGATGCGCTTGAGGTCGAGGTCTTCCTCGTTCTTGATGTCCTGGTAGTAGGAGCCGTGCCGCCAGTAATAGCGGTGCGTGCTCAGGAGTCCGGCCTCGTACTCGGCGATCGCCTGCTCCCGCGTGGCCGCCACGTAGCCCTCGCGGAACACGACCACCTTGTGCGGACGCCCGCGGCTCTCCGCCGTCGCCCGGTACAGCGCCACTCGGCGCTTGAGGCGGTCGGGCAGCTGGAAGGAATCGGCGAGCAGGGCGTCGGCCAGCCGGCCCGCGCGCTTCATCGGCTCATCGCCCAGCGCGGCGACCCAGATCGGCGGATGCGGCTTCTGCACCGGCTTGGGCGTCACCATGATGTTCTGCAGCGTGTGGCGTTTGCCGACGAAGTAGACCTTCTCCTCCGTCCAGGCACGGCGCAGGATCTCGATCCCCTCCTCGAACAGGGAGACACGGTCGCTCACCTTCAGCCCGTAGGCGGCGAAGTCGCCCTCCTGATAACCCTGGCCCACGCCGAGGATCAGGCGCCCCTTGGAGATGATGTCGATGACCGCGCAGTCTTCGGCCAGCCGCGTCGGGTGGTAGAGCGGCAGGATGGCGATACCGGTGCCGATGCGGATCCTCGACGTACGGGCGGCGATCGCCGCCGCGAGCGGCAGCGGCGAGGGGAAGTAGCCGCTCGGCTCCTGGTGGTGCTCGGTGAGGAAGAACGAGTCGAAGCCGTAGCGCTCGGCCTGCTGGGCCTCAGCGATCACCTCATCCACCATCCGCGTGAGATCCGCGCCAGGCGCGGGATGCGTGTTCGCCATCACCCCGAACTGGATCATCGCCGGGCTCCCCTCACTTCGCGCGCGTCTTGTCGAGCAGGCGACGGGCCTTGCCCTCGCGCCCGTAGGTGTATTCCTGGAGACTGCCCGCCGGGACCAGCGCGACCGTCACCCGGATCCCGAGATCGGACTTCAGGCGGTCCTCGAGGAGCCGGATGAGCGCCTCGCGGTCGGCGATGCCATCCTTCACCTCCACCTGCACGGTCATGTCATCGCGCACATCGAGACCCGATGTCGTGCGCTCGACGACGCAGAGCCACTCACCCGCGGTCCGGTCGTCGGACGTCACCGCGCGCACGCAGGCCATCGGGAAGACGTTCGTGCCGCGAATCTTCACCATGTCGTCGCTGCGCCCGAGGAAGTGATCCATCCGCCGGGTGTAGCTGCCGCACCCGCAGCGCTGGCCGGTGTTGCCGACGATGCGGATGTAGTCACGAAGGTTGTAGCGGATCAGCGGCGGGTGGTGCCGGTAGAGGCTGGTGATGACCAGGTTGCCCTTCTCGCCGTCGGGGAGGATGGCGTCGGTGTCCACGTCGGCAACCTCGATGATGAACATGTCCTCCATGAGGTGCAGGCCGTCTTTCTCCTGGCACTCGAACGCCGGCAGGCCGACCTCGTGGGTGCCGTAGTTGTCATAGACCGCGCAGTGCCAGGTCCCCTCCATCATCTTGCGCAGGCTGCCGTCGAGGTCGGGGCCGAGGAACGTGGCGATGAAACGCGTGTCGAGTCGTCGGAGGTCGAGTCCCTCCTGCTGGGCCACCGAGGCCAGATGCAACAGGTATTCGGGAAATCCCGCCCAGAGGTTCACGCCCCAGTCGAACGCGACCTCGAGCTGCCGCCGGCTCGGCGTGACGTTGCCGCTGCCCGTCGTCACCGGGACGATGCCCGACCAGTGGAGGCAGCTCAGGTAGTAGAACCAGCCGAGGTTCGCCGTCGACAACGTCGAGGGGATCTGCATGACATCGCCGGGACGGGCGCCCTGGATCCACAGGGCCCGCGAGCCCTGGATTCCCTGGATCTCCCATTCGAGCGGTGTGAAGAGTGTCGGCCGCGGCATCCCGGTGGTGCCGCCGCTCGACTGGATTTTGATCGGCACCCGGGCACGATCGGCCCGCGTGAGGCCCGGCTGCTCTCCGAACGGCGGATGCGTCTTGATGCTGTCCTTGAAATCTTCGACGGCGACCATCGGGAGCTTCGCCATGTCGTCCTTCGTCCGGACGTCCTGGCGACGCACGCCGTGCTCGCCCCACTTTCTCTGGTAAAAGGGATTCTTCCACGCCCAGTCGAGGATCTCCGGGAAGCGGCGGTTCTGCGTCTCCTCGATCTGCTTGCGATCATGGAGGAAGACGCTCTCGGCGTAGTCCTGCGACGGCGGATAATCGCGGACCAGCCTGTCGAAGTCGATGGCGCGGTAGTAGTACGGGACCGTCATACGGCTCCCCTTCAGACCTCGCGTCGGTGGTGCGTCACGCCCGGCGCTGCCGGAAGCGCGAGAAGTTCGGCGGGCGCTTTTCGAGAAAGGCGCGTGCGCCCTCCTGCTGCTCTTCGGACCAGAACTCGGGCCCGGTCAGATACCGGCGTAGCTGGTCGCCCTGTCCCAGCAGATCGCTGAACTCCTCCACGAACGAGGCCTTGAGGATACGGAGGCACGTCGGTGACAGCGCCAGCAACTCGGCGCACCACCTGTGCACCTCGTCGTCGAGCTTCTCCATCGGGACGACGGCGTTCACGAGGCCCATCTCATGCGCCTGGCGCGCGGTGTAGCGTCGAGCCAGCATCCACATCTCGCGGGCCCGCTTGGCTCCCACCACTCTCGTGAGGTAGCTCACGATACCGCCACATGCCGGGCTCCCAATGCGCGGCCCATTTTGGCCGAAAATCGCGTGCTGCGCCGCGATCGTGAAGTCGCAGAAGTAGGCGATGTGGTTTCCGGCGCCCACCGCGTAACCGTTCACCCGAGCAATGATCGGCTTCGGGCAGTGCGACAGCGTCTGGTGGAAGAGGTACGGTTCGAGGATTTGCCGTTCTAGCCCTCCCTCTTTTTCCCAGGTCACGTCGCCACCGGCGCAGAAGGCCTTGTCCCCCGCCCCAGTGAGGACAATCACGCCCACCTCCGGGTCGGCTCCCGCACTCTCGATGGCGAGCGTCATCTCTCGCAGCGTATCGCCGGTGAACGCATTGTACTGCTTGGGCCGATTGATCGTCACCCGCGCGATCTGTGCATTTACATCGTAGAGGAGGTCCCGGTATGCCATCTCTGTTCTCAGCGTCCACCAGCCCCCTTGGAGCAAGCGGGCGTGGCTGCGGAGGGTTCCCTGCACCAAGTGGTACGACCGATCCCGCGAACAGCAGCTCCCCAGAGGCCCGCACGCGTCACGTGGCGGGGCGGGCGGTGTCGCTTCGCCGGCCCGCCCCGCGCGTGCCTACTTCGTCAACGCGTCCGAGCCGGCCTTGGCGACCTGCGCATCCTGCTCGGACGTCGCGCCGGACACGCCGACCGCGCCGACAATTTTGCCGTCCACCTGGATCGGGATCCCGCCCTCGAGCGGGCTGGCGCCGCTCAGTCTCAGCAGCCGGAGGTTGGCACCACCCTGGCCGACGAGGTCCTGGAACACCTTGGTGGGGCGCCGGTAGAGGACCGCCGAGTACGCCTTGTCCTTGGCTGCTTCGATGCTGCCCAGCTGCGTGCCGTCCATGCGCGCGAGCATGACGAGGTGGCCGCCCGAATCGAGGACGGCGATGACCATGTTCCACTTGTTCTTCTTCGCCTCGGCCTCCGCGCCGGCCATCACTTTCTTGGCCTGCTCGAGGCTGATCGGGGCGCCATAGGGGATCTGGGGCGGCGGCGGCGCCACCGGCTGCTGGGCGCCAACCAGGACAGACGCGAACAGCAACACCGTTACGACAACTAGCGACACAAGCCTTGCCATCCTCATAGAGGTTCCTCCTGCTGGAAAGCGGACGTTGAAGGGATGACCGCCGAGTACCCCCGGCCGGCACTTCCCCGGTTCCCGGCTGAGCCGTGGACAGGGTCGCGCGGGAGGTTCTACGCTTCTCCTTCCCCCTCGTGGTGGAGTCGTTCGATTCGCGGGCCCTTCTGCCGCCCCGCTCTCGGCGCACAGCGCCGACAACCCAGGCTATCTCCCGCGACCGTGGCGGTTCACCGCATTGGAAGAGTGCGCCGAGAGTAGCGCGCGGAACAAGAAGCGGTCAAGGACAGATAGAAGTGTTTTCGGGATGCCCAGAATCCGCGTACAGGATGGTCGTCTTTTCGCGAGCGTCCCCGTCAAGTAGACACTTCGAAGGTAGACTCCACGGGTCAAGAAGCTCTGGGATCTCGGATGTCAGTCAATTGATCGTCGGGAAGATGCCCTGCATGCAGATCGAGTAGGTCAGCCCGTTGGGCGCGACGCTCCGGAGGTCGGGAATCCCGAACGTCGTTTGTCCATTGCCTCCGTAGAGCGTGCCCAGGAGCGAGAAGAGCGCCGTGTTCTGGTTGATCGGGAGCAGCTGACCGTTCGCCTGCACACCGTTCGCGACGGAGCCGGCGCTGAGGATGATCTCCCCGAGCGTGCAGTCCCGTCCATGGCCGTTACGGGCCATGCTCGTGTCCGTACCGAATCTCGCGTCCGGGCTGACCGGGCCCGCGGGTCCCTGTGGGCCCTGGGGCCCCGTGGCCCCCTGCTGGCCCTGAAGTCCCTGCGCTCCCGTCGCGCCCGTCGCGCCCGTGAGCCCCTGGATGCCTTGCGCGCCGGTGGCGCCCGGCGGCCCCTGCACGCCCTGAGGTCCCTGCGGCCCGGCCGGTCCCTGCGGGCCCGGCGAGGGCAGATGGATCGCGAGCTGCGAGGCGTCGCAGTTCTGATTGGGAAAGACGAGCACGAAGCCCGCCGCACTGACGCAGGCGTGGATGACGGTGGGGTCGCCGCCGTGCGCCGCCGCCCGCGTCGGCGCGATCAGGGGGCTACAGGCAAACGCGACGACGAGGCCATACCAGCAGAACCGCCGGACGAGAGCCGCAATCATCTCATCGACCTCCTGCCGCGCCGGCCGCGCGGTGAATCGGGAACGCCGGCGGGACGATGCGCTCGACCCCGTGACCGTCCCAGCGCCAGCCGGGCACCCGGCTCCAGTAGTGCTCGGTCGCGGCGCGCGCCTTCGCATACACCGCCTCCTCGTCCCCGCGCGTCAGGCGGCCGCCCTGCACGAGGGTCTTGCCGTCGACGATCACCGTGTCCACGTCCCGGCCGCAGCCGAAGTCGACGAGCGCCTTGATGGGATCGGCGTAGAACGCCGAGCCGAGCTGGTCGAGCCGGATCAGCAAAATATCCGCGCGCGCGCCGGGCGCCAGCCGCCCGAGGTCGTCGCGCCGCAGGAACCGGCAGGCGCCGAGCGTGGCGGCGTTGAAGACGTCGCGCGGCAGCCCGACCTGATAGTTGGCGTCGGTGGTTCTCGCGAGCACCGAGGCCCAGCGCAGCTCCGCCACCATGTCCATCGGGTACGTGTCGGTGCCGAGCGCCAGCGTCACGCCGGCGTCGAGGTAGCGCTGGAAGGAGTGCAGGGTCATGGCCATCTTCGCGTACTTGTACGGGCAGTGCCCGACCGTGGCGCCGGTTTCCGCGAGCACGCGCAGGTCGTCGCCGAACGGATAGCGGGGCCAGGGGTGCGCGGTGGTGAACACCGCGTGGCCGAGGAGCGTCCGCTCGTCGAGGAAGCCGATGTCGGCCAGGAACCGGATCGGGGTCTTCCGGTGCTCGTCCATGATCCGCTGGAACTCGATCAGGTTGCCGCCCGCGTGCGTGTGGATCGGCACGTTCAGCTCGCGCGCCGCGTCCTTGCCGGCGCGCAGCAGCGGCTCGCTGCACGTCTCGACCTGCGCCGCGTTCAGCATGCCGCGCAGCCGCCCCCCCGCGGCGCCGTCGTACTGCTTGACGAACGCGACGGCCTCCTGCAGCCGCTGCACGCCGACGGCGACGTCCTCGTCGTAGTAGAGGCGCCCCTGCGCGTCCATGAAGGTGTCGCGGTCGCGGAAGGGCGGGCTGCCGTAGACTCGCACGCCGAGGTCGTCCACGAGGCGCGCGTACCCCTCCCAGTCCCCGCGCAGCCCGCCAACGTCGATGACGGTGGTCGTGCCGTTCTTCAGCGCGTGAAGGAACACGAATGCGCGAATGGCGGCGGCGGCCTCCGCCGGCGGGGGCGTCATCTTGCCCTTGAGCGGCGCGGCGAAGCTCATGTAGTTCGCCGTCCGGTAGTCGTTCTTGGCCATGTCGAGCAGCAGGTAGTCGCCGCCGTTCCCGGCCGTGTGCACGTGGGTGTTGATGAACCCCGGCGACACGAGCATGCCGCGCGCCGAGACGCGGGCGTCGGCCGGGCCCGTGTAGCGCCCGCCGGCGTGCACGATCCGGTCGTCCTCGAAGACGACGCTGCCCTCCTGATGGATCTCGTGGCTCCGGCCGTTGAACGCGACCACCCAGCCACCCTCGATGAGCGTCCTCATGCCCTGACCTCCCCCTCTGTCGCGCGCGTGTCGTCTCTCCCTGCGGGAGCGCGGGTGCCCCGCGCCCCGCGCATGCTAGCCTGAGGAGGCATGCGCCGCAATCAACCCGTCCCCTTGCCGGAGGAGCGACCATGACGAATCGACGGCGGCTCGCGCTCGGCTGCGCGCTCGCGTGCGCCCTGATCGCGGGTGGTCTCACGCGGGAGTCCGCCGGCCAGTCCAGGCCCGAAGGCGAGATGCGCTGGGCGCTCTACGTGACGCTGTCGCCCGTCTGGTTCGATCCGGGCGAGGTCGTGGGCCAGCTCACGCCCTTCTGGGTCCTGTACGCGCTGCACGACGCCCTGGTCAAGCCCATGCCGGGCAACCTCATGGCGCCGAGCCTGGCGGAGTCGTGGACGGTGAGCGCGGACCAGCGCGTCTACGAGTTCAAGCTCCGCGAGGAATTGAAGTTCCACAACGGCGATCCCTTCACGGCCGACGACGTGCGATTCAGCTTTCACCGCGCCAAGGGGTCCAGGGTCCTGCACGAGAAGGTCCAGGAGGTGATGATCGTCGATCCCTACCGCGTGCGCTTCCGCCTGAAGGAGCCCTGGCCCGACTTCATGGCCTTCTACGGCACGATGGTGACCGGCGCCGGCTGGATCGTGCCCAAGGCGTACGTCGAGCGCGTGGGCAACGACGGCTTCAGGAAGCAGCCCGTGGGCCTCGGCCCCTACAAGTTCGTCAGCAACACGCCGGGCATCGAGCTGGTCATGGAAGCCTTCGAGGGCTACTGGCGCAAGGTGCCGTCCGTGAAGCGCCTCGTCTTCAAGAGCGTTCCGGAGTCCAACACGCGGCTGGCCATGCTCAAGCGGGGCGAGGTGGACGTCGCCTACCTCCTGGAGGTTCCGCAGGCGCAGGAGGTGAAGCGCGACCCCACGCTGAAGCTCGCGTTCTCCGGCGGCATCGCGACCTGGTTCCTGGACTTCCTCGAGCAGTGGGACCCGAAGTCGCCGTGGGCCGACCGGCGCGTGCGGCTGGCCGCCAACTACGCGATCGACCGCCAGGCGCTGAGCGACGCGGAGACGCTCGGCGCCTCCAGGCCCGCCGGCAACCATGTGCCGCGGAGCTTCGAGTTCGCGCTGCCGCTCGATCCGTATCCCTACGATCCCGCCCGGGCCAAGCGGCTGCTCGCGGAGGCCGGCTTCCCCAACGGCTTCGACGCCGGCGAGCTGCACCAGCTCCCACCGTACTTCTCGCTCGGCGAGGCGATCGTCAACTACTTCCAGGCCGTCGGCATCCGGCTCCGGATGCGGCCGATGGAGCGCGCCGCGTACTTCGCGCTCATCCAGTCGAAGAAGGCCAAGGGTGTGTGCGTCTGCACGAGCTCGCTCTACGGCAACGCGGCCTCGCGCATGTCGGAGGTGATCCCGAGCGACGGCGCGTGGGCCTACGGCGGCTACCCCGACATCGACGCGCTCTACAAGCAGCAGTCGCTCGAGACGGACAGGAAGAAGCGCGAGGCGCTGCTGCACCAGATCCAGCGGCTCGTCTACGAGCGCGTGCGCTACGGTCCCATCTTCGAGTACGTCTGGCCGAGCGGCATCGGGCCGCGCGTGGCCGAGCCCGCGCTGATGCTGATCGACCCCTACCCCTGGTCGGCGCCGCTCGAGGACGTGCGCCTCAAGAAGAACTGATCGGTGAAGAGCCGCCTCGCGCTGCTCGTCGCCGCGGCGGCCGTCGTGCTGCCCTGGGGCGGGGCCGCGGCGCAGCTCGCCATCGGATTCGAGCCGGTCGCGTCGGGGCTCAGCCTGCCCATCGGCATCAATCACGCGGGCGACGGCTCGCGCCGGCTCTTCATCGTGGAGCAGACCGGGCGCATCCGGATCCACGACGGCACCCAGCTCAAGGCCGCGGCGTTCCTGGACCTGAGCTCGCTCATCTCCTGCTGCGGCGAGCAAGGCCTTCTCGGCCTCGCCTTCCATCCCCACTACGCGATCAACGGGCTCTTCTACGTGAACTACACGAACAAGGCCGGCAACACGGTCATCGCCCGCTACCACGTGTCGGGCGATCCCGACCTCGCCGACGCAGCGTCGGGCCAGATCCTCCTGCCGATCGCGCAGCCCTTCTCAAACCACAACGGCGGCCAGCTCGCGTTCGGGCCCGACGGCTTCCTCTACATCGGGATGGGCGACGGCGGCAGCGGGGGTGATCCCGACAATCGTGCCCAGAACCTCGGCGACCTCCTCGGCAAGATGCTCCGCATCGACGTGGACGGCGCTGCGCCCTACGCGATCCCGACGGACAATCCGTTCAAGAACACGCCGGGCGCGCGCGCTGAGATCTGGGCGTACGGCCTCCGCAACCCGTGGCGGTTCGGCTTCGATCGCCAGACCGGCGACCTCTTCATCGGGGACGTCGGCCAGAGCGCACGCGAAGAAATCAACTTCCAGCCGGCGGCGGGCCTCGGCGGCGAGAACTACGGCTGGCGCCTCATGGAGGGCACGATCTGCTTCAACCCGTCGAGCGGGTGCAACAACGGGACGCTGACGCTGCCCATCCTCGACTACGACCACGGGCTCGGCTGCGCGGTCATCGGCGGCTACCGCTACCGGGGCGGACGCTTTCCTCAGCTCGTGGCGCGCTATTTCTATGGCGACTATTGCTCGGGCCGGATCTGGGGCGCGGTCTCGAGTGGCGCCACGTGGACGACGACCGAGCTGATCGATACGAGCCTCTCGATCACCGCCTTCGGCGAGGACGAGGCGGGCGAGCTCTACGTCGCGAACTACGGCAGCGGCACCAACGGCACGGTGCAGCGTCTCACCGAGACGAGCCAGTCCTTCGCGCTGACCGTCGGCCGCACCGGGGCCGGCACCGGCACCGTGGTCTCGGCCCCGGCGGGAATCAACTGCGGCGCCGCGTGCGTGGCCGTCTTCGGCAGCGGCGCCCTGGCGACGCTGACCGCGACGCCGGCCGCCAGCAGCCTCTTCACGGGCTGGAGCGGAAGCTGCAGCGGCACCGGCGCGTGCATGGTGACGATGACGGGCGCCCGGAGCGTGACCGCAACCTTCACGCTCCGGACCCTCACGCTCACCGTCGCGATGGCCGGCGCCGGCAGCGGGACGGTCACCAGCACGCCCACCGGGATCGCCTGCCCCGTCACGTGCGCCTTCGGCTATCTCGCCGGCACCATGGTGACGCTCACCGCGAACCCCGCGCCCGGCTCGGTCTTCGGCGGCTGGAGCGGTGGCGGCTGCGCCGGGACGGGCACCTGTGTCGTCACGCTCGGGGCGGACACCACCCTGACCGCGACCTTTGTGCCCACGACCTTCACGCTATCGGTCACCGCCGTGGGCTCGGGCAGCGTGGGCAGCAACCCGGCCGGCATCGCCTGCGGCGTCGCGTGCGCGGCGGCCTTCGCTCCCGGCAGCGTGGTCACGCTGACCGCGACCGCGGCCGCCGGGGCGACCTTCTCGGGCTGGAGTGGTGCCTGCGCCGGCACGAGCGCGTTCTGCGTCGTGACCATGACGCAGGCGCGCTTGGTTACCGCGACGTTCGCGACGAGCGTCGGCGCGTTCGCCGACGATCCCCTGGCCGCCGGCGTCGTCGTCAAGATGGTGCACGTGACCGACCTCAGGGTGGCGATCGATCGCGAGCGCACGCGGCGGTCGCTCATGGCATTCACCTGGGCGGATCCGGTGCTCGTGGCGGGAGTGACGTCCGTGAAGGCGGCGCATCTGCTCGAGATGCGGACCGCGCTGAGCCAGGCGTACGAGGCGGCCCGCCGGACGTCACCGTCCTACACCGATCCCGCGATCGCCATCGGGCAGGCGCCGGTGCGCGCGGCGCACATCGCCGAGCTGCGCGCCGCCGTGCGCGCGCTCCAGTGAGCGTGCGCCCGAAGCCTCGGCTTACGCCACCTGGTAGCGCTTGATCGCCGCCTGATCGAACGCGAGTCCGAGGCCGGGCTTCTTCGGCACGACGAGCTGACCGGCCTCGAGCGCGGGCGTCTCCTCGTAGAGCCGCAGCGTCCACGGCATGTACTCGACCGTGAGGCCGTTGGGGATCGCGGCGATCAGATGCACGTGGATCTCCGGAACGAGGTGACTCACCACGGGCAGGTTGAACGCCTCGGCCATGCCGGCGACCTTCATCCACTGGGTGATGCCGCCCACGCGCAGGAGGTCGACCATCACGATGTCGATCGCGCGCGCCTCGAGCAGGTGGCGAAAGGGCACGATGCCGTAGTGGTACTCGCCCGCCGCGATCGGCGTCGTCAGCGCGTCGGCGATGCGCGCGAGGCCCGTGTAGTCGTCGTGCGCGGTCGGGTCCTCGAGCCAGTAGAGATGATAGGGCTCGATGCGCCGGCCGACCTCGATCGCCTGGTTCACGCTCCAGAGCTGGTTGATGTCGCACATCAGATCGACGTCGGGGCCGATCGCCTCGCGCATGACGCGCACGCGCTCGATCGAGGCGGCCACCGTCGGCTCGCTCCCGCACTGCATCTTCATCTGGCGAAAGCCCATGTCGCGCAGACGCGGCCCGGCCTTGGCGAGGTAGTCGAGGGGATGCGGGCGTATGAGCGCGCCGCTCGCGTACGCCGGCGCGCGGTCGCGCAGGCCGCCGAGCAGCGCGCAGACGGATTGGCCGAGCGCCTTGCCCTTGAGATCCCAGCACGCCATGTCCACCGCCGAGAGCGCCAGCGAGAAGATCCCGCCGGGGCCCGAGCCCCCCGCGGCGCGCCGGCACTTGGCGGCGATCGCCTCGACCTGCGTCGGGTCGTCGCCGACGACGAGCCGGCCGAGCGCGTCCACCGCGGCCTTGAGCGCCGGCGTGAGCGCGCCGCCGAAGAACGTGAGGCCGAGACCGACCAGGCCCTGGTCGGTGCCCAGCTCGAGCGTGACGAACTCGCGGGTGTCCGTCGGCGCGGGCAGGCCGACGACGAGCGGGTTGTCCGCGGGAGTGCTCAGGACGCGCGTGGTGACGTGGGTGATCTTCATGGGGGCGCATCCTAGCACGGAGGAGCGTGGGGCGGGATCGAGCGGCCGGGCCCCGCGCCCCGTAGGGGTCAAGGGCCCGGCCGGAGTCAGCGGATCAGTGAATCAGTGGCGGTCGTACCCGTAGGCGCGCCCGTGCCAGCCGTGGCCCCACGCCGGAGGAGCCGGGACGTAGCGCGCGCGGGACTGGTAGTACACGGGACCCGGGTACCGATGCACGAACACCGGCCGCGGCGCCACCACGATCGGTGGCGGGACCACATAGACCGGCTGAGGTGCATAGACCGGCTGGCGTGCGTAGACCGGCTGAGGAGCGTAGACGGGCGGGGCGGCCACAACCGAACGCCCGAGCCCGAAGATGCCCGTCCCCGAAAGGATCTGGTTGAACACGGCAAAAGCGCCGAGGCCGAGGGCGGCGTCGGTGGACGAACCCGCCAGCGCCACTCCAGGCACCAGGAGCATCGCGATCAGGACTGCCGCAGCCGCGCGCTTCATGGCGTTTCCTCCTTGTCGTGCTACTTGTGCTTCTGGTTCATTAGACAGCCCCTGGAGGCCCTCTGTTTACCCCTCCCCACGCGCGGTAGACTGGCACGGCATGGCCTGGCGATGAGGATTGGCATCCTGATTCCAACCCGCGGCGTCGTGATGCAGTCGGCGCGGCGACCCGCGGTGGATGAGTGCTGGACGATGGCGCGCGTCGCGGACCGCGCGGGCTACGACGCCGTCTGGGTGGGCGACAGCATCGTCGCCAAGCCGCGCCTCGAGCCGCTGACGACTCTCGCCTATCTCGCCGGCATCACCCGGACGGTGCGCCTGGGCACGGCGGTGCTGCTCCCCGCGCTCCGGCATCCGGTCGTGCTCGCCCACCAGATCGCCAACGTGGACCAGATCTCGCGCGGCCGCGTGGTGCTGGGCCTGGGCGTCGGCTGGAGCCTGCCCTCCGCCGAGCGGGAGTGGGCCGCGTGCGGCGCGGACCACAAGCGCCGCGTCCGGCACCTCGAGGAGCACGTCCAGACGTGGCGGAAGCTCTGGGACGGCGAGCCCGTCACGGGGACGGGCGAGGACTTCGAGCTGACGGAGCACACGATCGGTCCGCTCCCGTGGAGCGCGGCGGGCCCGCCCGTCCTGATCACCGCGGGCAATCGCGGCGAGCTCCTTCCCGCGCAGTTCGACCGGTTCGCGCGGCTCGGCGACGGGATCATCACGACGTACCTCCACGCCGAGGAATGTCGGCTCGTGCGCGAGCGGGCCGAGGAGGCGCTCGCGCGGCGCGCGCGGGCCCTCCCCGACTTTCCCCTCTGCGTGTACACGACGGTGCGGCTCGACGACGAGCCGGAAACGGCCGAGCGCTTCACCCGGGAGTTCCTCGCCGCCTACTACGGCGGCGGCGTGCACTCGCGCGGCACGATGGGCCTGGGCCCGGCCGGTGTCGTCATCGA
>JBGQEL010000106.1:0-14913 GCA_041496385.1 Methylomirabilia bacterium
CATGCGCGTGACCGCCTCGTGCAGCTCCCGGCTCAGCTGATGGTTCAGCGCGTTGAGCTGGTCGGGGCGGTTCAGGGTGAGGATCGCGACGCCTTCCGACTTCTCGACGAGCACGTGGTCCGCCATGCCTTCCTCCCGCGAGTGGCCTGGTGTAGCATACGCCGGCCGACCCGCGACGAGGAGGGGCCCATGGATTACGGCCTGTTCGCGATGCCCTCGCACCCGCCCGAGCGCAGCCTGTACGACGGCCACCAGTGGGACCTCCAGCAGCTCCGCTGGGCGGACGAGCTGGGTTTCAGCGAGGCGTGGATCGGCGAGCATCACACGGCGCCCTGGGAGCCGCATCCGTCCCCCGATCTCCTGGTGGCCCAGGCGCTCATGCAGACCCGGCGCATGCGCATCGGCCCCGGGGGGTTCCTGCTGCCCTACCACCATCCGGCCGAGCTGGCCAACCGCGTCGCGATGCTCGACCATCTGGCGCAGGGGCGGCTCAACTTCGGCGTGGCCGCGAGCGGGCTGCCGAGCGACTGGGCCATGTTCAACGTCGACGGCACCGCGGGCCAGCACCGCGAGATGACGCGCGAGGCGCTCGACATCATCCTGCGCCTCTGGAGCGACGAGCCCGAGTTCGACTTCAAGGGCAAGTACTGGCACGTCACCAAGACCGGCACGCTGCTCGACACGCTCCGGCCGCACATCAAGCCGTTCCAGAAGCCGCACCCGCCGATCGGCGTGGCCGGCGTGAGCAAGGGCTCCGACACACTGAAGCTCGCCGGTGAGCGCGGCTTCTGGCCGATGAGCCTGAACCTGAACCCCACCTACGTCGCGAGCCACTGGGAGTCGGTCGAGCAGGGCGCGGCGCGGAGCGGGCGGACGCCCAAGCGCAGCGACTGGCGTCTGGTCCGCGAGGTGTTCATCGCCGACACCGACGCCGAGGCCCTGCGGCTCTCCGTCGGCGGCATGATGGGCCGCATGATGACGGAGTACTTCCTGCCGCTGCTCGCGTCCTTCCAGTTCACCGAGTTCCTGAAGCACCGGCCGGACGTCCCCGACGGGGACGTGACGCCCGAGTACTGCGCCCGGCACAACTGGCTGGTGGGCTCGCCGGCCACGGTGGTCGAGAAGCTCCACGCGATCTACGAGGAGGTCGGGGGCTTCGGCACGCTGCTCCTCTTCTGCTTCGACTACTCGGAGAACCCGCAGGCCTGGCGCCACTCGCTGGAGCTCCTGGCGCGCGAGGTCATGCCGAAGTTCAAGAGCCTGGTGCCGAAGGACGCGCGCTGACGTGCTGACCCGCGTCGATCACGTCATGATCTGCGTCCCGGATCTCGACGCGGGCATCGACGCCTACACGCGCATCGGCTTCAACGTCTATCCCGGCGGGAGCCATACCGGCAGGGCGACCCGCAACGCCATCGCGTTCCACGGAGAGGACTACCTGGAGCTGTTGAGCTTTCGCGAGGACCGCCCCGCGGCGCCGGACCCCGGCGGCTCGGACGCCCGGCTCGCCGAGTTCCTGTCGCGGGGCGGCGGCTTCCGCTACGTCGCCGTGCAGAGCGACGACCTGGCGGCCGACGTCGCGGCGATGCGGCGGCGCGGTGTCGACGTCGCCGACGTCACGGGCGGCGCGCGCCGGACCCCGGCCGGCCGGGAGCTGCGCTGGAAATCGGCGGCCCTCGGCGCGAAGAACCCGCTGCCCGTCTTCTTCATCCAGCACCTCACACCGCTCGAGGAGCGCGGGAGGCAGGTGCCGCGCGCCGGCGAGCATCCCAACGGCGTGCTGCGCGCGGACCGCGTGTACATCGTCGTGCCGGACCTCGCCGCGGTCCTCGAGACCTACGGCCGCGTGCTCGGCATGCCGGTGCCCAAGATCCAGCGCGGCGCGGTCATCAAGGCGGACATGGCGGTGTTCGATCTGGGACCGACGGGCCTGACCGTCGCGCAGCCCGCGGAGCCCGGTCCCGCCGCCGAGGCGCTCGCCCGGCGCGGGCCCGGCCCCTTCCAGGTGCTCTACCGCACGAGCAGCATGGACGCCGCGGCGCGCTTCATGGCCAGCCGCGGCGTGCCACCGCCGGCGCGCGGCATCCGCAACACCGGCGAGCAGGCGATGCTCGTGGGGCCGGAGCAGGCGTGCGGTGCCTATATCGGCTTCGTCGGTCCGGCGTGAGACGCCCGAGTCGAAATTGACAGCGGAGGACGACACATGGCAAGGCTGACGCTCATCACCAGCAAGGATCAGGTGCCCGCCAAGGACCAGGCCACCGTGGACGCCATCGTCCAGAGCCGCGGTGCGCTCCACGGGCCGTTCACGATCTTCCTCCACTGCCCCGAGCTGGCCGGCCGCGTCGCGCACCTCGGCGCCTTCGTCCGCTTCGAGGGCGCGCTCGACATGCGCGTGCGCGTGCTCGCCGCGATGACCGTCGCGCGAGAGCTCGACGCGGTCTACGTCTGGGGCGCCCAGACGGGCGGCGCGCGCAAGCTGGGTGTGCCGGAGGCGACGATTACCGCTATCCGCGAGAAGCACTCGCGCGGCATTCCGCCCGAGGACGCGCAGATCGTCGAGTTCACGCGGCGGCTCGTGCAGACGCATCGGGTGGACGACGCGAGCGTCAAGGCGCTCCGCGCACGGTTCGGCAACGACGGCTTCATCCAGCTCACGGGGACCATCGGGTACTACAGCATGCTGGCGATGACGGTGAACGCCTGCGAGCTCGAGACGGGCCCGGGCGCCGAAGTCCTCGCGGTGTAGGGCGCGCCATGCTGATCGTCGACGCGCAGGTCCACATCTGGAGCAGCGGCAAGCCGACCAACCCCAACCACCGCCAGGTCCCGGTCTTCTCCAAGGACGACCTCCTGAAGGAGATGGACGACGCGGGCGTGGACGCGGCGCTGATCCATCCGCCGGCGTCCTGGGACCCCAGCTCCAACGAGCTCGCGGTCGAGGCGGCGCGCCAGCACCCCGACCGGCTCGCGATCCTGGGGAACTTTCCGCTCGATCGTCCCGAGAGCCGCGCGCTGATCGACGGCTGGAAGCAGCGGCCGGGGATGCTCGGTCTGCGGTTCGCGCTCCTGCAGCCGCACCAGAAGACGTGGCCGACGGACGGGACCATGGACTGGCTCTGGCCCGCGGCCGAGCGCGCCGGTATCCCAATCGCCCTCCTTGCGGCGACCTTCATGCCGGTCGTCGGCCAGGTCGCCGAGCGACATCCGAAGCTCAAGTTGATCGTCGATCACCTGGGCCGGCCCTCGGGCACGAAGGACGACGCGGCCTGGGCGAGCCTCCCGGAGATGCTCGCGCTCGCAAAGCACGCCAACGTCGCGATCAAGGCCACCGGCGCGCCGAGCTATTCGAGCGAGGTCTATCCGTACCGCAACATCCACGGGCACCTCCGCCGGATCTACGACGCGTTCGGCCCCGAGCGAATGTTCTGGGGCACCGACATCACGCGCATGCCCTGCTCCTGGCGGCAGTGCATCACCCTGTTCACGGAGGAGCTGCCGTGGCTGTCGGGTCGCGACCAGGAGCTGGTCATGGGGCACGCCCTCTGCGCGTGGATCGGCTGGAACCTACCGCGGTCACCCGGGCTGCCGCGATGAAAGCGGTCCTGATCGACCGGTACGGGCCGCCCGAGGAGGTCGCGCGCTGCGCCGAGGTGCCGGACGTCGGCGCGCCGGACGTCGGCGAGGTCGTGTTCGACGTGCTCGCCTTTCCGATCAACCCCGCCGACGTCTCGTTCTGCCGGGGCACCTATCGTCTGCGACCCGCGCTGCCGGCCACGCCCGGCGCCGAGTGCATCGGCCGCGTCACGGCGGTCGGCGCCGGCGTGTCGCACGTGAGGCCCGGCGAGCTTGTCATCAACCTGCAGCGCGAGAACTGGGCGCAGCGGCGGCGCGTGAAGGGCGACGACGTCATCGGGATCCCGCCGGCGCTCGACGTGCTCCAGGGCGCCATGCTCCGCATCAACCCGCCGACGGCCCTCCTGCTGCTCTCCGACGTCGTCCCACTGAAACCCGGCGACTGGATCGTCCAGAACGTCGCCAACTCGGCCGTCGGCCGCCAGGTGATCGTGCTCGCCCGCGCGCGCGGCGTGCGGACCCTGAACGTCGTGCGGCGCGAGTCGCTCTTCGCCGAACTGAAGGCGCTCGGCGCCGACGCGTGCGCCGTCGACGGCCCCGGGCTCGCCGCGAGGGTGCAGGCGCTCATCGGTGACGGCGCGGTCCGCCTCGGTCTCGACGCGGTGTCGGGCGGGGCGACGGCCCGGCTCTCGTCCTGCGTCGGCGACGGCGGCGTCGTCTGCAACTACGGCTCGATGAGCGGCGACGATCCAATCATGCCGCGCGGCGCGCTGATCTCGGGCGGACAGACGCTGGTCGGGTTCATCCTCGGCCGCGCCCTGGCCACACGCTCGCTGGCACAGATCCGGGCGATCTACGCCGATCTCGGCGAGCAGGTGCTGAAGGGCCGGCTGTCGGCGCCCGTCGAGAAGGTCTACCCCATCGAGGAGATCAAGGCCGCCCTGGCGCACGCGCAGCGGGGCGAGCGCGGCGGGAAGATCCTCGTGGCGCCGAACGGGCCGATCTCCCGGTAGCAGACACCCCGCCGCGCGCGCGTTTCTCAGTCTTGAGACGTCAGAAACGCGCGACTGTCACTGTCACGGGACGTGTTCGACGTGACGGGCGCACTTCACCGGACACGCTCGACCGATTCGCCGCGACGGCTCGGGTCCCTGCGATTTGGGGAATTTGGAGCGCGCTGACCGGCCACGAGCGCTGCCTGGCACCCGCCGTGCACCGATGCCCACCATGTCGACCAGGCGCAGGATCCTCGTCATCATGGCCTTCGTCCTCGCGGCGCTCCCCACCCTCGCCCTCGCCACGATCGTGAAGGACACCATGCGGATCTTCACGGGGCAGGTCGGCATCGGGGGCACCGATCCGGCGATCGCGCGCCTCGATGTCCGCGGGGACACGGACACCAGAATCCGGATCGACGGAAGCGCCACCTCGGGACTTTCGTTCACGCGCGCGGGCGCCGATTCGGGGACCCTCCGATCGACGGGCGCGGGTCTCGAGCTCTGGACGAGCAACGGCGCGCTGGCGCTCACCCTCGCGGGCACCGGCGCCCATTTTCTCGGCGACGTGCAGGTGGACGGCAACATCGGGGCGAAGTTCCAGGACGTCGCGGAGTGGGTTCCGGGGCCCGCCTTGCCCCCGGGGACGGTCGTCGTCGCGCACGGCTCGAACCGCGCCATGGCCAGCGACAAGGCCTACGACACGCGCGTGATCGGCGTCGTCTCCGACCGGCCCGCGGTCCTGCTCGGCGAGCGGGGGGCGGACACGATCAAGGTGGCCCACAGTGGCCGTGTCCGGGTCAAGGTCGTGGCGCCGGTGGCCACGGGCGACCTCCTGGTGTCGAGCTCCCATCCGGGTCTCGCGATGCGCTCGGCGCCGCACCAGGTCAGGCCCGGGACGATCCTCGGGAAAGCGCTGGAGTCCCTGGAGCAGGGCCACGGTGCGATCCTGATGCTCGTGACGCTGCAGTAGACGACGACGGCTTCACGGCGCGCGTCGCCCGCCGGCGCGCGCCGCCTTCCGCGCTCGCCCAGCCGCACCTTGACTCGGCGCCCCACCGGGCGCAGCATCACGCGAAACCCGGTCGACGCGCTGCGAACCGGACGGCGCCGAGGGACATGGCCAATGACGACCCAGACGATCGAGCCGCGGATGGAGCTGGAGCAGAACCTTCACCTCTACCGCCAGATGGCGAAGATCCGCGCCTTCGAGGAGCAGGTGAACGAGCTCTACAAGGGCGCGAAGATGCCCGGCCTGGCGCACCTTTATATAGGCGAGGAGGGCGTGGCGGTCGGCGTCTGCGAGGCCCTGCGCCGCGACGACTTCATCACGAGCACGCATCGCGGGCACGGCCACTGCCTGGCCAAGGGCGCCTCGGTCAACCGGATGTTCGCGGAGCTGCTCGGCAAGGAGGCAGGCTACTGCCGCGGCAAGGGCGGCTCGATGCACATCGCCGATCCCGAGACGGGCAACCTCGGCGCCAACGCCATCGTCGGCGGCTCCGCCGGCATCGCCACGGGCGCCGCGCTGTCGGCGAAGATGCGGGGCACCGGCCAGGTCGCCGTGTGCTTCTTCGGCGACGGCGCGCTGGGCCAGGGGCTGCTCTACGAGACCATGAACATGGCCGCGCTCTGGAAGCTGCCGGTCATCTACGTCTGCGAGAACAACCTCTACGGCGAGTACACGCCCTGCGACGAGACCATCGCCGGCGAGGTCCTTGCGCGCGCCCGCGCCTTCGGCATCCGGGCCGAGACCGTCGACGGCCAGGACGTGCAGGCGGTCAACGCGATCATGCGCACGCTGGTCGAGCGCGCGCGCCGCGGCGAGGGCCCGGCCTTTCTCGAGTGCAAGACCTACCGCTACCACGGCCACCACGTCGGCGACGTCAACCGCGAGTACCGCACGCGCGAGGAAGAGCGCGAGTGGATGACAAAGCACGATCCGCTGGAGACGCTGGCCTCACGGCTGACCGCGCAGCGGCTCGCCGACGCGAGCGTGTTCGAGCGGATCCAGACCGACGTGAAGGCGGAGATCGAGACCGGCGTGCAGTTCGCGCTGGCCGCGCCCTACCCCGCGGCGAGCCAGGTCGACGAAGACGTCTACGCCTGACGCGGCGGCCGCCCCGCCGCGCGATCAGATCGCGCCGTCCGCTGCGAGCGCTTCGATCTCGCCGTCGCCGTAGCCCAACTCGCTCAGGATCTCGCGCCGGTGCTGGCTCCTCCACCTTGATGACGTCCGCGCCCAGCCACGCCAGCATCTGGCCGCAGGAGGGGCCCGCCCGTCAGCGCCGTGCTCATCGCGGAGATTCTAGCCTGCCGTACAATACCGCCAGCCACGTAAGGGAGGCCGCGCCCATGCCCGACATCATGCGTCAGATCGGCCAGTGCTTCGCCGCCGAAGTGCGGGGTGTCGACCTGACCCGGCCGCTGTCGCGCGAGGAGGTGACAGCGATCCACGCCGGCATGGACGTCCACGCGGTCCTGGTCTTTCACGACCAGCCGCTGGACGACGCGCAGCAACTCGCGTTCACCCGGTCGCTCGGCGAGATCGAGCACGCGATCGGCACGAGCCTGCGCGCGCCGGACGAGTACCGCCTGCCGACCACCTTCGCCGACGTGTCCAACCTCGACAAGGACAACAAGGTCTTCGCCCGGGACGACCGCCGGCGGCTCTTCGGCCTGGGCAACCGCCTGTGGCACTCCGACAGCTCCTTCAAGGCGGTCCCGGCGAAGTACTCGCTGCTACACGCCCGGAGCGTGCCGTCGAAGGGCGGCAACACTGAGTTCGCCGACATGCGCGCGGCCTACGACACCCTCGACGACGAGACGCGGGCCGAGGTCGAGGAGCTGATCTGCGAGCACTCGCAGCTCTACTCGCGGCAGCAGCTCGGCTTCACGGACTTCACCGAGGAGGAGCGCGCGCGCTTCGCCCCGGTGCGGCAGCGGCTCGTGCGCACGCACCCGGTGACGGGGCGCAAGTCGCTCTATCTCGCCTCCCACGCGGGCGCCATCCTCGGCTGGCCGGTGCCGGAGGCGCGCGCCTTTCTCCGCGACCTCGTCGAGCACGCCACCCAGCGCCAGTTCGTCTACGCGCATCGCTGGCGGGTCGGCGATCTCGTCATGTGGGACAACCGCCGGACCATGCACCGCGCCCGTCCCTTCCCGGTGCACGAGCCGCGCGACATGCGGCGCACCACGCTCGTCGGCGACGGACCGACGGTGGCACAGGTCGCGCCAGATCCGCGCTTGACACTGGGAACAGCCAGTCCCAAACTCCCCGCATGAACCCCGACGAAAAGCAAACTCCTATCAGTCGACGGAAATACCTGGCGGCCGCGGGAGGCGCACTTTTGGCGGCAAGCGCCCTTCCGGCTCTCGCGAACGACGATCACGATCACGCCAAGGGCGACGCCGACGTGCTGTATGGGCACGGTGCGGTCTGGAACCAGGACCTGCCCGGTGTCGCTGGTGATTTGAAGCTGAGCTTCGACCTCCGAGTGAACTTGGAATCAGGCGCCGGCTTCGGGACCGCCAGTGATCCGGTCCATCCCGACTGGAACTTCCACTTCGCCATCAACACCACAGAGCAGAAGAAGTTACGCAAAGGGGAGACCAGGTACACGATGTGGGGAGTGGTGACCCTGGCCACCAACCCCAGCCATGTGGGCCTGCCGGTCCGGATACTGGCGGAGACCCAAGGGGACGGCACCGCGATCGCGATCGCGCTCGGGGATCTGGCCTTCGCCGGGGCCGGCCTCGTCGTCATCGCCATCATAGCGATCCTGATCCCCCTTCTCATTCCGGCTGTACAGAAGCTCCCGCCGAAACCGTAGTACAGGGCGAAAAACGTAGAGGCGGCCCTGTCTGGGACCGGAACACCCATGGTGAACGTCTACGCGCTCTGCACCGGCTGGATCGAGCTCGACCGCGCCAGCATGGTCTCCGACCTGGCGCCGGGCCAGCGCTGGACCGTGCCCGTCACGAGCTTCCTCGTGGATCACCCGCGCGGGAAGCTCCTCTTCGACACCGGCGTGCACTGCCAGGCGCGCCTCGACCCCGTGAGCCGCCTCGGTCCCGAGCGCGTCAAGCGCCTGACCGTCAAGTCCCGGGAGGGCGAGGACGTGATACCGCAGCTCGCGAGCCTCGGCCTCAAGCCCGACGACGTGCGCTACGTGGCCAACTCGCACCTCCACTTCGACCACTGCGGCGGCAACGAGTTCTTTCCGCGCTCGACCTTCCTGGTCCAGCGTCCCGAGCTGGAGGCGGCGCGGCGGCCGGGCTTCGTGCCCAGCTACAGCCCGAGCCCCATCGACTTCGACCACCCGCTCGACTACCGGATGATCGACGGCGAGCACGACGTCTTCGGCGACGGCGCCGTCGTCCTGCTGCCGACGTACGGGCACACGCCGGGGCACCAGTCGCTCCTGGTCCGCGCGGGCAAGGGCACGAAGATCGTCTGCGCGTCGGACGCCTGCTACACGCGTGAGAACATGGACCGTGACGTGCTGCCCAACATCTTGTGGAACCCGACCGTCATGCGCGAGTCGCTGGCGGCCCTCCGCCGGCTGCGCGACCAGGTCGGCGCCACGATGTTCTACGGCCACGACCCGGCGCAGTGGGAGACCATCCCACGCGCGCCGGCGCCGGTCGTCTAGCCGGCCCACTTCGCCGGCCGCGCGGGCACAGCCCGCAGCGCCACCCGTCCGACGTCGGTATCTTCGTTCATGAATAATCCGGGCTAGAGCTCCCGTACGACACGCCGGCCGGGTCCCGTCCGCCAAGCGGGGCCGGTCGGCGTTACCGCTCGGCGCCGGTCTTTCTCTCCGTCTGCCGTCTGGACATCTATAATCACTGAAGAGACCGGCGAGAGGAGGTGAGTCCATGGCCAAAGGCACGGGCATGCGGAAGGAAAAGAAGAAGCCGAAGAAGGAGAAGAAGTAGCGGCGGATGACCCGCCCACTCCTGCTCAGCTGCGAGGCGGTCAGCATGGCGTACGGGACCCGGCCGCTCTTCGACAACCTGTCGTTCGGGTTGTTCGAGGGCGACCAGGTTGGGCTCGTGGGGCCCAACGGCTCGGGCAAGTCGACGCTCCTCAAGATCCTCACGGGCGTCACGACGCCCGACCGCGGCTCCCGCTCGCTCCGCGGCGGCGTCCGGGTCGGCTACGTGCCCCAGGATCCCGTCTTCCCGCCCGGGCGGACGGTCGGGAACGTCGTGGGGGCGGCGCTCGCCGGCCTGGACGAGGCCGATCGATCCGGCCGCATCGCGCAGGCCCTCGGGCGCGCCGGGTTCGCGGACGTTCGCGCGGACGTCGACACCCTGTCAGGCGGCTGGAAGAAACGGCTCGCCATCGCGCGCGAGCTGGCGGCCGCGCCCGACATCCTCCTGATGGACGAGCCCACCAACCACCTCGACGTGGACGGCATCCTCTGGCTGGAGAGTGTCCTGACGGAGCGGGCGCGCGCGTGCCTCGTCGTCAGCCACGACCGCTACTTCCTGGAGCACGTGGCCACGCGCATGCTCGAGCTGAACCGCGCGTATCCCACGGGCCTGTTCGAGACCGAGGGACGCTACAGCGAGTTCCTGGCGCGCCGCGACGAGTTCCTGCGCGGGCAGGCGGCCTATCAGGAGTCGCTCGCGAACACCGTGCGGCGCGAGATCGAGTGGCTGCGTCGGGGCGCGAAGGCGCGCTCCACCAAGGCCAAGGGGCGCATCAAGGAGGCGGGGCGGCTGATCGAGGAGCTGGAGGACAGCCGGGCGCGCGGCGCCGGCGCCACGGCTGGGATCGACTTCACGTCCTCGCAGCGCCGCACGCGCCGGCTGCTCGTCGCGCGCGGTGTGACGAAGTCACGCGGCGGGCGGCGGCTCGTGAGCGACCTCGACCTCGTCATCACCCCCGGCACGCGCGTGGGCCTGATCGGCCCGAACGGCAGCGGCAAGACGACGCTCCTCGACGTGCTCGCGGACGCGCTACCGCCGGACGCCGGCGAGATCGAGCGCGCCGACGGCCTGCGCGTGGTGCGCTTCGAGCAGGAGGCCGGGGGCCTCGATCCGGCGCAGAGCCTGCGCCGCGCGCTCGCGCCGGAAGGCGACGCGGTCACGTGGCAGGGCCGCAGCGTCCACGTCATGTCATGGGCCAAGCGGTTCCTCTTCCGGCCCGAGCAGCTCGAGGTGCCCGTGGGCCGCCTGTCGGGCGGCGAGCAGGCGCGCGTGCGCATCGCGCGCCTGATGCGCGAGCCCGCCGACCTGCTCATCCTCGACGAGCCCACCAACGACCTCGACATCCCGACGCTCGAGGTGCTCGAGGAGAGCCTCGCGGAGTTCGAGGGCGGGCTCGTCCTCGTCACCCATGACCGCTTCATGCTCGAGCGCGTCTCCACGATGATCCTCGCGCTGGACGGCCGCGGCGGCACGGCGGCGTTCGCCGACTACGCACAGTGGGAAGCGGCCCGGAGCGCGCCCCCGACGGCGGCGCGCAAGGCGGCGTCGCCCGAGCGCGAGCGCCCGCGCACGAAGCGTCTGGGCTATCTCGAGCAGCGCGAGTGGGACGGCATGGAACGGGCGATCCTCGACGCCGAGGGCGCGCTCGCGGCGTGCCGGCTCGGTGTCGAGGATCCGACGATCGCCTCCGACCCGGCGGCACTCCAGCAGCGGTACGCCGCCCTCGAGGCGGCGCGGACGGACGTGGACCGGCTCTACGCGCGCTGGGCGGAGCTGGAGGCCAAGCAGGCCTGAGCTATTTCCCCTCCAGCGCAGCCAGCGGCGCGTAGTCGGCCACCGAGCCGTGGCCGCCCGCGAACCTCGCGGGCGCGATCCCCGCCTTCTTCACGCCGGCGACGAGCGCGGCCAGGGGCGGCGTCAGCTTGTCGGGCAGCGGCCCGGCGCCCGGGCTCCAGATGTCGGTGACGAAGCCGAGGCGCGCCGCGGCGACGTAGCCGATCAGCATGCCGTCCGCGTGCGGGTTCTCGATCAGGTACGCGTGGACCTCCCGCTGGCCGTCGGTGAACACCCGCTTGTCCGCCACCTCCGTGACCTCCGTGCGGCTCAGGTCGCGCGCGCCGAGGTCGGGATTGCGCGTGAACGGCGCGGCGAGGACACGACGGAAGTGTTCGCCGTTGCCCTTGCCGACGACGATCGTCGCCCCCTGGGCGGCGTAGGCGCGCAGCCCGCCGGTGTGGTCCATATGATGGTGCGTGAGCACCAGATACTTCACGGGCTTGCCCGGGAACTTCGCGCGCGCGGCGCCGAGGACCCAGTTCGAGTGCCAGTCGGTGACCGGCGCGTCGAACACGATCAGGTGATCGCGCATCTCGACGATCAGGCTGTGATGGGTGCCGCCCACCGCGTGCTGGACGCCCGGCGCCAGCTCGACGAGCCGCAGCCCCGTGCTCGCGCGCGTGTCGTAGCTCGGGACGTCGGAGTCGACGTAGAGGCCGATGAACTGGCGCCGGATCACCCACTGATAGGGCACGGCGCCGGTCGCGGCCTTCGACGCCCCCGCCCTGAACGCGTCGGGGATCGCAAGCCGGTCGGAGGCGAACGCCCCGTTCACCTTGCCGTCGGTGATCTTCGTCTCCATGATCATCCGGCCGTTGAGCTCGTACTTCAGGCTCGTCGCGACCCGCACGCCGTCCATCGCCTTCCAGTCGGCGAGCACAAGATCGTAGCTGACGTCGCCCCAGACGTTGTCGTAGTCGAGCGTGCGGATGCGCGCCGGCAGCCCCGTCGCGCGATCGAACATGACCGTGAACGTCTGGTCGCCGGCGCGGTAGTCGACGGCGGGATAGCCGACGCCGCCCACCGTGACGTCGGCGACGGATCTGACGCGGCCAGGGTTCTTGAGCATCTCGAGCACCAGCAGCGGCGAGGCGCGGCGCAGCTCGCGCTGGCTGGTGGCCAGGCGCAGCCCCGACATCGCGTGGGCCGGCGGGGTCGACTCGAGGCTCTGCTTGGTGCGTCCGTTGCTGTCGATGCCGGCCACGTAGCCGGCCTCGGGCGTGACGATCTCGCCGAAGGTGAACGTGCGCGGCGCCGGGTACGCGAACTTGCGCGACCAGTCGATGCGCGTGGCGCCGGTACCGACGTTGGTGATCGCCTCGAACGCCGATTCGCCGGTGAAGCGCATCTCGCCGCCGGCGGTCATCGACTGCTCGGGCTCCCACTGGCGCACGGTGCCCCTCAGGTAGAGCGTCTGCACGCCGGCGAGCGCGTCGGCGCCGCCGAGCGCCAGGGCGGATCGCCCCACGAGATCCTGCCCCCCCTGCTGCATCGTCGCGCACGAGACCACGACGAGAGAGACCGCGAGCAACGACGCAATGCGCTTCATGGCTCCTCCAGTCGACCGCGGATCGATCGGTCGCACACTAGCGACCGGCCCCACCCAAGTCAAGCCGGTGCCATATTTCACACGGCGCTTTCCTCCACGCCGGGCGCGGGCGCGCGCTCGGTGGCGGGAGCGCCGACCGACGACGTCGGCTCCATCCGGATGCGGCGCATGAGCGGCAGGAACAGCGGCACCGCGGCGAACATCACGGCCAGCAGCCAGAAGTCGTCCGCGTAGGCCAGGAGCTGCGCCTGGGCCACCGTCTCCTGATAGAGCATGGCCACCGCCCGCCGCTCGGCGGTGAAGCCGTCGCTGCCCTGGGCCACGAAGTGGCGCGCCCACAGCGCGAGGCGGCCGGTCGTCTCGGGGTCCCACGCGTTGATGTGGCTCACGAGCGTGTGCTGGTGGTACTGGCTCCGCTGCGCGAGCAGCGTCGTGACGACCGCGATGCCCACGCTGCCGCCGAGGTTGCGCAGCATGCCGTAGACGGCGGTGGCGTTGATGAGCTTGTCGCGGCGGATCGTGGCCAGCGTGAGCGTGGAGAGCGGCACGAAGATGAAGCCGACCGCGAACCCCTGGATGAAGCGCGGCAGCGCCAGCGCCCAGTAGTCCATTCCGAGCGTCAGCGAGGTCATCATGTAGAGGCTGACGGCGTTGAGCAGGCAGCCGAACGCGAGCATCAATCGCTGGTCGATGCGCGTCACGAGGCCCGAGGCGAACAGCGAGAAGACGTTGCCGAGGCCGCCGGGCGCCAGCACCAGGCCCGAGGTCCACGCGTCGTAGCCCAGGAGCTTCTGCGTGAAGACGGCGACGAGGAGCATGCCCGAGAACATGCCAAAGCCGACGATCGAGATGAGCCAGACGCCGGTGGCGAAGTTGCGGTCCGTGAACACGGTGAGGTCGAGGATGGGATCGGTCGTCGTCAGCTCGCGGATCAGGAAGGCGGTGAGCGCGCAGACGGCGACGATCGACATCGCGACGATCGTGGACGAGTCGAACCAGTCCTCGCGCTCGCCCCGATCGAGGACGAGCTGCAGGCACGCGAAGCCCGTGATCATGAGCCCCAGGCCCCACCAGTCGATGCGCGCGGCCCGCCGCAGGTACGGCGGGTCGAACAGACAGGCGCTCGCCAGCAGAAAGCCGACGATCCCCACGGGCAGGTTGATGTAGAAGATCCAGCGCCAGGACCACTCGTCGGCCAGGTAGCCGCCGACGGTCGGCCCGAGGATCGGACCGAGAATGAAGCCGACACCCCAGACCGCCATCGCAAGGCCGCGCTGGTGGAAGGGAAAGATCTCCCAGAGGATCGCCTGCGAGAGCGGGATGATCGGCCCGCCGCCGAGGCCCTGGAGGATGCGGGCCACGATGAGCGTGGTCAGGTCCGGCGCGGCACCCGACAGGAACGAGCTGAGCACGAACAGCGTGGTGCAGATCAGAAAGAAGCGCTTGCGCCCGAAGAGCCCGGCGAGCCAGGCGGTGGCCGGGATGACCACGGCGTTGGCCGCGAGGTAGGAGGTGATCACCCACGACACCTCGTCGAGTCCCGCCGACATCGATCCCTGCAGGTGCGGGAGCACGACGTTGGTGACGCTCGTGTCGAGGATCTGCATGAAGGCCACCACCATGACCGTGAGCGTGGTGGCCCACTTCCGGGCGGGCGAGATCGGCGGCGCTTCAGGCGCGGGAGGCGTCATCGCCTCGGACCGTGGTGCTGGGCTAGACGCGAAGCGGCAGGCTCAGTGGCGCCGGTTCCCATCGACCAGGAAATCGAACGCGCGCTGCCAGGTCACCGGCGAGTTGAGAATGCCGAGGTGCGCCGAGCCCAGGACGTCGTCGTACACCCCCTGCCCGACCAGGTTGACCTCGTGCGCCCCCTCGAGCCTGGCACTCTGCGAGAAGTCGTGCGGGTTGCCTTCCCGGTCCTGCGCGGGCACGGGCGGGAACACGCCGTCCTGCACCGAGAAGTACACGAAGCTCGTGTCGGCGTTCCGGATCACGAGGTACCGGGTGGGCCCGGGG
>JBGQEL010000107.1:0-14909 GCA_041496385.1 Methylomirabilia bacterium
GTAGAGGCCGGAGGCGATCGCCAGCGTGACCCACACCACGCCGACGACGATCCACGGATTCCCCGACGCGGTTCGGCGCGGGCTCAGGCGAGGAGGAGGCGCGCCGGGTGCAGCGTCCGGTTGAACGGGTTCAGCACGAAGCCGAGGATCTCGAGCGTGACGACGCCGAGCAGCGCTTCGTCCCCGGCCTCGCCGAGGATCACGGGCGTGTGCCCCTCGCCCTGGGGCAACGCGATGTGACACTCGGAGACGTCGCGGTCGATCGGTGTGCCGTCCGCGAGGACGAACGTCATCCGTCGCTTTGGCGCGAGATCGATGGCGCGCCAGTCGGCCGGCGGCAGCAGACTGTACTTCGCCCCGCTGTCCACCATGAACCGGACGGCGCGAGACGTGCCTGACGGGCCGGTGACGATACCTTCAACGTATGTCAGTCCCACGCGACGATTGTAGAGGAACGCAAGGCGCGCGTCGCGTTTCCTGATAGGATGCCGCGGTGGTCATGGAGATCCGCCGCCTGGGGCCGCAGATCGGCGCCGAGGTCCGCGGGGTCGACGTCAAGACGCTCGACGACGCGGGCTTCGCCGCGATCTATCGCGCCTGGCTCGACGCGAACGTCCTCGTGGTCCCGCACCCGTCCAAGATGACCCGCCACCCGGAGCATCCCGAGATCACGCTGCTGGGCGTCGACAAGTTCGGGCCGGACGGCACGCTCGACATGGCCATCTACCGGCGCGGCGCGGAGGGCTGGCACACCGACGGCGCGTACGACCAGGAGCCGTTCAAGGCGACGCAGCTCTACGCGCTGGCGGTTCCGAGCCGCGGCGGCGACACGCAGTTCGCCAGCATGTACGCGGCCTACGACGCGCTGCCGCAACCCCTGAAGCAGCGGCTCGAGAGACTCCGCGGGGTCTTCACCTACGGCGGCCGCCGCAAGGCGACGGCGTTGCTCAGCCCGGAGGATCGCGACTGGACGCCGGTCTACCATCCGATCGTCCGCACCCATCCCGAGACGGGGCGCAAGGCGCTCTACTTCGACCCGGGGAAGATCCTGCGTATCGAGGGCCTCGACGCGCGCGAGAGCGACGCGCTGATCGACGAGCTGACCGACCGCATGATCCAGCCCGACGGCGAGTACCGCCACGCCTGGCGCAAGGGCGACGTCGTCATCTGGGACAACCGCTGCTCCTACCACAAGGCGGCGGCCGACTACCCGCCCGCGGAAGACCGCATCCACTGGCGGGTCTCGATCAAGGAGCGCACCGGCAGTTGACGGGCGGCGAGCCTGCGCTCCGGACGTACATCCTCAAGCGCCTCGGCTTCGCCGCGCTGATGCTGGTCGGCGTGTCGATCATTCTCTTCACGCTCATGCGGCTGGCGCCGGGCGGGCCCGAGGCCGTTCTGATCGGCGGCGAGTTCTCGCAGGAGGCCGCGGCGCAGATCCGCGAGCGGCTCGGCCTCGACCGCCCGATCGCGTTGCAATACCTCGGCTGGGCGGCGGCGGCGCTCCGCGGCGACCTCGGCCGCTCGTTCAAGACGGGCGATCCGGTGGGCGCGCTGATCCTCGACCGGCTCGGGCCCACGCTGCAGCTCACCGCGGGCGCGCTCACGCTCGCCCTCGTCGTGGCGATCCCACTCGGCGTCCTCGCCGCGGTGCGCCGCGGGACCGTCTGGGACACGCTCGGCTCGGCGGTGTCGCTGTTCGGCGTCTCGTTTCCCAGCTTCTGGCTGGGGATCATGCTCATCCTGCTCTTCTCCGAGGTCCTCCACCTGCTCCCGCCCTCGGGGCTCAGCGAGTACGGGCGCGAGGGCGATCTGGCCGCGCGCCTGCGGCACGCGATCCTGCCCACGCTCACGCTCGGCCTCATCCAGATGGCGTCGTTCATGCGCTTCACGCGGTCGAGCCTGCTCGAGGTGCTCGGGCAGGACTACGTGCGGACCGCGCGCGCGAAGGGCCTGGCCCCCGCGCGCGTCGTGTGGCGGCACGCGCTCCGCAACGCGCTGATCCCGGTGGTGACGGTCGTCGGCCTCTCGGTGCCGACCCTCGTGGGCGGCGCGGTGCTCACCGAGACGGTCTTCGCGTGGCCCGGCCTCGGCCGGCTCGCGGTCGGCGCGGTCTTCGAGCGCGACTATCCGGTGCTCATGGGGGTGAACCTGATCGTGGCCGGCGTCGTCATCACCGCCAACCTGGCCACCGACATCGCGTACAGCTTCATCGACCCGCGGATCGCGTACCGGTGAGCGACGCGCCCCGCCCCGATCGCGCGCCCTCACTCCGGCGGCTCGCGCGCCATCGCCGCGGCTGGCTCGGGGGCCTGGCGGTCGCGGCCATGCTGACGACGGGCGCGCTGGCGCCCGTGCTGGCGCCGCAGAGCTACTCCGCCCAGTCGCTCCTGCAGCGCCTGAAGCCGCCGGGCGCGGCGCACTGGCTCGGCACCGACGGCTTCGGCCGCGACGTCCTGAGCCGCGTCATCTGGGGCAGCCGCGTGTCGCTCGAGATCGGATTCGTCGCCACCGCGCTCGCGCTCGTCGTCGGCACGGCGGCGGGCAGCCTCGCCGGGCACTTCGGCGGCCTCGCGGACACCGCGCTCATGCGCGCCGCCGACGTCTTCCTCTCCGTCCCCGCGCTCTTCCTCATCCTCGTCGTCGTCGCGCTCTTCGGCGCGAGCCTGGTGAACACGGCGCTCGTCATCGCGCTCGTCACGTGGGCGCCGGTGGCGCGCGTCGTGCGCGCCGAATGCCTCAGCCTGAACACGCGCGACTTCGTCCACGCCGCGCACGCGCTCGGGGCGGGCCACGCGCGCGTCCTGGGGCGGCACCTGCTGCTCAACGCGCTGCCCGTCGTCATCGTCCAGGCCAGCCTGCTGCTCGGCCAGGCCATTCTCATCGAGTCCGGTCTCAGCTATCTTGGACTCGGCGCCCAGCCGCCGCTGCCGAGCTGGGGCAACATGGTCGTCGAGGGGCGGCAGTTCCTGGCCTCGGCCTGGTGGGTCGCGACCTTTCCGGGGCTGGCGATCTTCGTCACAGTGCTGGGCTTCAACCTGTTCGGCGACGGATTGCGCGACGCCTCCGATCCGACGCTGCGCGGCGGTCGCTCATGACGGCGTCACGAACCAAGGAGGATCGACAGTGAGAAAGGCCCTGCTGCTTGCGCTGGCGCTCGCCGTCGCCGGCCTGACGCCGCCCGCGGCGTCCGCCGCCGGCAAGGATTTCGTGATCGGCCTCAGCGGCGACCCCACGTCGCTCAACCCGGTGATCGCCACGGACAGCATGTCCTACATCGCCGAGTGGCCGCTCTTCGACAGTCTCCTCGAGCTGGATCAGGCGCTCAACGTGCGGCCGCTCCTGGCCGAGTCCTGGGACGTCTCGAAGGACGGGCTCACGTACACGTTCAAGCTGAAGAAGGGCGTGCGGTGGCACGACGGCAAGCCGTTCACGGCGCGCGACGTCGCCTTCACGTTCTACTCCGTCCTCGATCCGAAGGTCACCACGCCGCATCGCGCGTACTTCGACGCCCTCGTGGGGTTTCCCGAGCTGACGGCGAAGGAGAACCCCAAGAAGCCGGAGGAGCTCGCCCTGCGCCCGATCGAGGTCGTGGACGACCACACGGTGCGCTTCCGCCTGCGCTACCCGTCGGGCTCGTTCCTCGCGGTGCTCGTCAATCCGCGCGCCGGCATCGTGCCCGAGCATCTCCTGCGGGGCGTCGACCTGAACACGGCCGACTTCAACCGCAAGCCCGTGGGCACGGGCCCGTTCCGGTTCGTCGAGTGGCGGCGCGGCGAGCGGCTCGTCATGGAAGCGAACGAGCACTACCACGGCGGCCGGCCCGCGCTCGACCGGCTGATCCTGCGCATCGTGCCCGACGGCGTCGTCCTCCTGCAGGAGCTGCGCGCCGGCGGCGTCGACTTCATCGAGAACCCGCCGCTCACGGACGTGGCGCGGCTCAAGCAGACGCCCGGCCTCAAGGTCCTCACGGCGGACAACACCTCGTACACGTACTTCGGCTGGCGCCAGGACCTGGCGCCGTTCAACGACGTGCGCGTGCGGCGCGCGCTCTACCACGCGGTCGACGTGCCGACGATGGTGCGCGAGGTGCTCCAGGGCTACGCCGTCGTCGCCACGGGCCAGTTCCCGCCCGGGAGCTGGGCGTTCGACCCCGGCGTCAAGCCCTACGCGTACGATCCGAGCCGCGCCAAGGCGCTCCTCGCCGAGGCGGGCTTCAAGCCCGGGCCCGACGGCGTGCTCGTGCGGGACGGCAAGCGCCTGGCCTTCTCGATCCGCCACGACCAGGCCAATCCGACCGTCAAGGACACCGCCGTGATCGTGCAGGAATATCTCAAGCGCGTCGGCGTGGAGGCCCAGCTCGAGGCGCTCGACTGGCCCACGTTCGTCAAGAAGCTCTTCGCGTCGGAGTTCGAGGGCATCGTCGTCAACTGGACCAACCACCACGATCCCGACCCGTTTGCGTACACGATCTGGCATTCGAGCCAGTGGAAGGGCCGCAACTTCGCGCACTACAAGAATCCGAAGGTCGACGACGCGCTCGAGGCCGCCCGGCGCGCCACCGTGCAGGCCGAGCGCAAGAAGCACTACGCCGAGTTTTCGCGGCTCCTCATGGAGGACGCGCCCTACGTGTTCCTCTACTTCCCGCAGCAGGTGTACGTCACGCGGCAGGGCTACGAGGGCTTCGTGGCGGTGCCGACGTTCGCCGGCGTCTATCAGTCGCTGCGGCACGTGCGCTGGACCGGCCGATGACGACTTCTCCGACGCCAACCACGGCTTCCGCCACCCCGACAACGCGGGCTTCCAGCCGCACTACGCCGATCTCGCCTGGCCCCTCGTGACCGACTTCCTGCAGCGCGTGGTGTGATCGGCCCAACTAGCCTGGACTATTGCATGAACGACGATACCGAGGTCGGACGGGTGGCGCCGCGGGCTGTGCCCGCGCGGCCGGCGAAGTGGGCCCCCCGAGTCCCGTCCGCAGCTCGAAGAGCTGCGATCGGGCGAGTGGGTGACGGAGCCGGGGCGCGGGCACTGCCCGCGGCGCCAGGACCCGTCCGCTAGGCCTTGATCCCCAGCAGATTCGCCGCCGTCCCGCCGAGGATCGCGACGCGCTCGGCGTCGCTCAGGCCCGGCGTGCCGAGCACGAGGTCCACCGCGGTCTTGGTCCACGGATACGGATAGTCGGTGCCCACCACGAGCTGGCTCGAGCCCACCTCGGCGGCCATGTGCCGGACCCCCTCGGGCGTGAACACCATCGTGTCGTAGTACATCTGCTTCAGGTATTCCGACGGCTTCTTCTTGATCGGCCCGTAGGTCCCGCCGGCGCAGCGGGCGGGCAAGGTCAGGCACCCCAGATCGGAGCGTCCCGCGTACGAGGGCAGGAAGCCGCCGCCGTGCGCCCCGCAGATCTTCAGCCCGGGGAAGCGATCGAGCGTGCCCTCGAAAATCAGGTGCGAGAGCGCGATGGTCGTCTCGAGCGGGTTGCCGATCACGTTGTCCAGGTAGCCGTTGCCCTTGAGCCGGCCCGGAATGTCGGCCGCGACCCCCGCGCCCTGCGGGTGGATGAACACCAGCACGCCGAGCTGTTCGGCCTTGGCCCAGAACGGGTGGAACTTCGGGTCGCTGATCTCCTCGCCGTTGACGCTGCCGCCGATGCCGGCGCCGCGCAGCCCGTACTTCTTCACACCCTCCTCGAGCTGCTCGGCGGCGAGATCCGGGTGCTGCAGCGCCACGGTGGCGAAGGCGACGAAGCGCTCGGGATTCGCGGCGCACGTCTCGGCGAGCCGGGCGTTCTGGACCTGGCAGATCTGCCGCGCGAGGTCGCGGTCCGCCTTGTACCAGAACGGATTGATGCTCAGCGCCTCCACGTCGATGCCCTGCTCGTCCATGGCCCGCATCCGCTCCGCCGCCGATGTCGCCGTGTCCAGGACGGGCGGCAGGTTCGTGCCCGGCGAGCCGAACTTGAGGCCCATCAGCGCCAGGGCCTCGGGGACCACGCAGTGCGCGTGCACGTCGACCGTCTTGACGCGCCGGCCGCCCACCATGACTTCCCGGCGCCGCGCCTGCGCCCGCGCGGGCGCCGCGCTCAGGAGTCCGCATCCGACGAAAGCGATGCCCGCCACCGCGCCGGCGGCGTCCGTGAGGAATTCCCTGCGAGTGCTCATGATGTCCCCTCCTCTGCCTGCCATAGGCTCGCCCGCCACCTTATCCCGATGAGCAGGGTGAACGCCAGACCGATCGCCGAGAGGGCGATGGTCAGCCGGCCAGCGACTCGATCGCGCGCACCTCATCGGCGGAAAGCGACAGGTCGCGGCTGGCCAGATCCTGCTGCATGTGCTCGGCGCTGGAGGTGCCGGTCAGCGGCAGCATTCCGATCGCCTGCGCAAAGCGGAACACGACCTGGGCCGGCGTCGCCTTGAGGCGTCCGGCGATGCCCGCGATCAGCCGATGGTGCAGCACCTCGACGTTGGCGGTGAGCAGCGAGAAGCCCTGGTAGACGATCTTCCGCTCGGCGCAGAACGCGCGCACGTCACGATCCCAGCCGGCGACGGCGAAGCAGCGGTTTTGCACGAACGCCGGCGCCTCGGCGCCCGTCGCCGCCAGCTGCTCGAGATGATGCAGGCCGACGTTGCTCACGCCGAGTCGCCGCGTGCGGCCGGCGTCGCGCTCCTTCGCCATCGCGGCCCAGGCCAGGGCGTCGTCCTCGGTCCAGCCGTGGCCGGAGGCGGGCCCGTGCAGCACGTAGCTGTCGACGTGGTCGGTCCCGAGGTGCTCGAGCGAGCTCCGCATCGACTGGGCGACCTGCGTGCTCAGGTCGGCCGCCGGGTCGAAGGGCAGGCGCTGGTCCTGGCCGTGCTGGTAGGTGAACTTCGTCTGCAAGAAGAGGTCGGCGCGCGTCACCACGCCCGCACGGTAGGCCGCCGCGAGCCCCTGGCCCACGCCGGCCTCGAAGTAGTGCCGTCGCTGGTTGGCGGTGTCGATACCCCGGAAGCCCGCCCGGAGCGCCAGCTCGGTGAGGGCCGGCGTGCGGTCTTCCTTCCAGGCGGTGCCGTAGAGAAAATCGGGGACGCGCGCGAGGCTCACGGGCTCACGAAGTCGCGCACCATCCGGGCGACCGCCTCCGGCTGCTCGACCTGTGGCGCGTGACCGGCGCCGTCGACCGTCTGCAGGCGCGCGCCCGGAATGCGCCGCGTGAACTCGTCGGCGTAGACCGGCGGCACCAGGCGATCGTCCTTGCCCCAGATGAGCAGCGTCGGTGCGGTCACGCGGTGGATGCGCTTCTTCAGGCCCTTGTCCGGGAGGGGCCAGATGAACTTTCCGGTGGTCCCCATGGCCCACATGAGCCGGACGCGGGCGGCGACGGCCGCTTCCGGCGGCTCCGAGGGGCCGAGCATCCGGCGCGCCGCTTCGCCGCCGGGATCGCGGAAGATGTAGCCGGGCATGTCGTCGGGACTCAGCGTCATCCAGTTCACGACGGGCTCGGTGTCCCGCCAGAATCCGAGCGGCGCGATGAGCGCCAGGCGGCGCGCGCGGCGCGGATACGCGGCGGCCAGCTCGCACGCCACCATGGCGCCGAACGAGTGCCCGAGCATGACGGCCTCGTCCAGCCCGAGCGCCGTCAGCAGCTCGTCGTAGCAGAGGACGAGATCCCAGAGGCCGTCGAGATGATAGATGTCGTCCGGCGCGTCGGGCGTCGTCCCCGGGTGCGCCGGCGCGTACACGGTGAAGCGCTGCGCGAGCGTGGTGAGAAACGGATCCCACGTCAGGCCCCACGGGCCGTGGAAATAGACCAGCGCGGGCCCCGTGCCCTCGGAGAGGACGCGCATCCGCACCCGGTTCTGCCAGACCGTGACCGTCTGCTCGCGTGTCATGCGCGGCTCGTCCCGGCGCCGGCGGGCACGGGCCGGGCCGCCGCGTCGCGGAGCCCCGCCGGCCACCAGTGGTTCACCCAGCCCTCGTCGTTCCAGGCCTCCCGCAGCTCGGGCAGCACCTTGCGGGCGAAGAGATCGATGTTCTCGAGCGTCAGCTCGTGCGGCATCGAGCCGATCTGCAGGAGCACCATGAGGTTGCCGACGCGCAGGCCGTTGACGACCTCTTCCTTGAGCCGGTCGCGCACGGTCGCCGGGCTGCCGGCGATGACGTAGCCCTTCTCGACGAAATCGCGGTACCGGAGCTGCTTCGGATCCTCGAGACGCCGCATCGGCTTCGACACCGCCGCCACGAGGCTCCGGTAGTCCTGGTTGCCGGGCGGCGACAGGAACTGCAGCGGCCAGTGCAGGCACTTGTGATAGAAGTACTCGACGTGGCGGGCGTACTTCTCCTCGGCCTGCGCGTCCGTCTCGGCGACGGCGACGAGCTGCAGGAACCCGGCGCGGTACGGGTTCGCGTCGCGACCCTTGTCGGTCACGACCTTCCAGTAGCCATCCATCATCGACTTGGCCGCCTTCGCGCCCGAGTAGCTGAGAAAGCAGTAGCAGACCTCGTTGTCCACGGCGAAGTCGAACGTGCTGATGCTGCCCGAGCCGGGCACCCACACGGGCGGGTGCGGCTGCTGGATCGGGCGCGGCCACAGGTTCACGTTGGCCAGCTGGTAGTAGCGCCCGTTCCACGCGAAGATCTCGCGCGCCTGCCACGCCTTGAGCGTCAGCGCGAAGGCCTCGCGATAGCGCTCGCGGTGCTCCATGGGCGTGATGCCGTAACAGAAGTTGACGTCCATCGGGCTGCCGAGCGGTAGCCCGGCCACCAGCCGTCCGCCGCTGATGCAGTCGAGCATCGCGTACTCTTCCGCCACGCGGATGGGCGGGTTCGACGTCGGCAGCGTGGCGCCCATCTGCACGATGGCGACGTTGCTGCCGTTCGTCGCCTTGGCGAGCACGGCGCCCATGATGTTGGGGCTCGGCATGAAGCCGTACGCGTTCTGGTGATGCTCGTTGGTGCAGACCCCGTCGAAGCCGGCCCGTGCGGCGTACAACAACTCGTCGAGCGTCCAGTTGTAGTACTGCCCCACGCGCCGCGCGTCGGCCAGCTCCCACCAGGGCGGCGTGACCCACACGGAGTCGTAGCGCTTCTCGAAGTCCGCCGGCAGCTCCCGGTGCGGCATCAGGTGGAACATGCTGACCTTCATCGACGCCTCGCTTTCAGGCCGCCGTCACGCATCGATCCCCTCCATGCTGTCCTGCGTAGGCCCAGATTCTATACCGCCGGCCGGCCGGCGGAGAGAGCGACTCGCCGCGGGCGTTGCGCGGCTCTTCGCGCAGCTCGACGATCACCACCACGGCGCCGACCATCTGGCCGTGTGGCTGCCGGCGCCGCTCGGGGAGCAGGAGGCGATGGTCCTCGCCGATCCCGAGCGCTTCTTCCGGCCGCCCTACGTGGGGCCGCGGGGCTGGGTCGGGCTCAGTTCGCCGGTCCGCCGAAGCGATAGCCGAGGATCACCTTGACGATGTACGAGTCGGTGCTGGGCGTGAGACCGAAGCCGACCCCGGCGTTGAACTCCCAGCGCGGTCCGAGGTCCAGATCGACGACGGGAAAGACGAGGTGCTGCTGCCGGCGGGCCGGATCGAAGCCCGTCACCGGACCGAGCTGGCCGTAGTACTCGAGTCCGGCGCTGACCGTTCGGGTGATGTCGTAGGCGATCTTCGCGTTCGGGGCGAACTCGAACCCGCGGCCCTGGGTGGCGCCTTCGCCCTTGAGGCTGCGGTCGAGGACCGGGTTGAACGACAGGTACCACCGCCCCAGCTGCTTGTCGATGATCGGCCGCAACTCGAGTGTCCAGGTGTCGGTCGAGAACGTGGGGCGTTGATAGCCGACCTCGACGGAGAGACTCAGGCCGACCGGTAGCCCCCAGCTCGCCGGTGCGCTGACGCGCGGGCGAATGTGGTCGCCGACCCACATCCAGCCGCCGTCGGGCTGGATGCTCGTGAAGAGGTAGACTCCAGTCTCGAACCAGGGCGTCCAGCCGTGCGTGATCTCGAGGGTCTCGTGCACGGCGTGGTTCGTGGGCAGGACGCCGCCCTCCTTCCGGGTCGTGCCCTCGAGGGCGGTGTTGCTGTGCAGCTCGATCATCGTGGACCCCGGCGGCACCGTCTGCGCCCCGTAGACCTGGATCTCGAAGTTGCCCTGGGCACTGGCGACCGACGGGATGAGGATGATCGCGAGCAGCAGACGGCGCGCCGCCAACCGGTAGACAGGTCGTGTCACGGCCCTCAGACTCGCCCGGCCGGGCGGGAGTGTCAATCTACCGCGACACGATTCTACCGGTCCGCCGCGCTGTCCGAACCGGGCCCGAGCAGGATCATGACGGCGGCGACGGCCTGGAGCAGGGTGCAGGCCGCGAGCGCCGGTCCGTAGCCGCCCGCCCAGTCGCGCAAGACACCGACGAGCGACGGTCCGAAGGCGAACGTGAACTGATTGATCCCGACCACGAGGCCCACGAGCGCACCGAAGCGCTCGCGCGGCCACTCGACGGCCAGGATGAGGCCGGGCAGCGTGGTCAGATTCCCGACGCCCAGACCGAAGAGCACGCAGCCGGCGTAGACGACCGACGCCGACGGCGCCCGTGCGAGCAGCGCCAGGCCGGCGATCTGGACGACGAGCGTCGCGCTCGCCACCAGGCGCCGGTTCAGGCGATCGACCACGAGACCCGTCACCAGCCGCCCGAGCAGCGCCGCCGCCGTCGTGACGCTCACGGCCCGCGCGGCCCCGCCCGCGCCGAGCGCCGGCGCCACGAGCGCGACCAAATGCGTCAGCACACCGACCTGCGCCGCCAGACCGAGCGCGAATGGCGCGGACACGCTCCAGAAGCGCCACGTCCGCAACGCGTCGCCCCGCCGGCGCCGCACGCCGCCCGCCGGTGGCCGGCCGGGTGTCGCACGCGGCGGATCGCCGTCGGGACCGAGCCCGAGGACTTCTGGACCACGCCGCATGACGCCCACCGCGACGGCGAGTAGCACGCCGAGGAGGACGAGGGCGGCGGCGCCCAGCGCGCGTGTGAAGCCGAGCAGGCCGATGAGCGGGATGAGCGCGGGCGCGACGATCACGCCGCCCAGCGTCGCTCCGTTGAACGCGATGCTGACGACGAGGCCGCGGCGCCGCTCCCACCAGGGCGCCAGGATGATGTTGATCGCCGCGCCGCTCATCGCCCCCCAGCCGAGCGACATCACGAGAAAGGCCGGGTAGAGGTGCCACGGCTGCGTGACGATGCCGAGGGCCGCGACGCCCACGGCCATCGCGACGCTCCCGCACGCCACGACCACGCGCGGCCCGAAGCGCTCGAACAGGTCGCCGATCCACGTCGTCAGGAGCGCGCCGGCGACGTAGTACACGGTGACCGGCGCCGACACCGCGGAGGCCGACCACCCGTGCAGTCGCTGGAGCGTCGCCACGTACACCGTGAGCCCGTAGAAGCCGAGCCCGAAGCTGCAGAGCGCCATGACGAAGGTGGCGCCCACCACGTTCCAGCCGTAGAAGTATCGAGCGCGCATGTCCGGTCACGACGCTAGCGGCTGCGCCGCCCGCCGTCTCGCCGTTTTCGGACGTCATCGTCCGGGGATCCAGTGGCCGCCGGCCCGCGTGATAGGCTCACGATATCGTGAGCGCCGGATTTGCCCTCGAGTGGAGCACGTGCGATCGCGCGCGGATCGCGCGCGACCCGCGGTTCGACGGGTGGTTCTACACGGGCGTCGTGACCACCCGGATCTACTGCCGTCCCACGTGCCCGGTCAAGCCCGCCAAGTCGCGCAACGTCGTCTTCTTCCCCACCGCGGCCGCCGCCGAGCAGGCGGGGTTCCGCCCCTGCCTGCGGTGCCGACCCGAGACCGCGCCGGGGACGCCGGCGTGGCGCGGTGCCGCGGCAACCGTCTCGCGCGCGATGCGGCTCATCGACCGCGGCTTCCTCGACGACGGCAAGACGGTCGAGGATCTCGCGGACGCGCTCGGCATGACGGCCCGGCATCTGCGCCGACTGTTCGTCCGGCACGCGGGCGCCTCGCCGCGGGCCGCCGCGACGACCCGGCGCGTGCAGCGCGCGAAAGCCCTGGTCGACGAGACCGCGCTGCCGATGTCCGCGATCGCGTTCGCCGCGGGGTTCGCGAGCATCCGGCGATTCAACGCCGCGTTCCGCGCGGTGTACCGGCGGCCGCCGACCGCGATCCGGCGGGCGCGGCGGGCGCGGTCGCAATCCTGAGCCGGCTCGCCGAACGGCGCGAGCGTGTCGCGTCGGAGGTGGGTCATTCGCTATTCCGCCCGCGGTGCCCGTATTGTGGAACATCGTGACGCACAAGGAGGCTGGCAATGGACCTGGGGCTTCGAGGCAAGCACGCGATCGTGACCGGCGGCAGCCTGGGCATCGGGAAAGCTATCGCGCGGGAGCTGGCCCGCGAAGGCGCGGACGTCGCCGTCGTCGCGCGCACGAAGGATCAGCTCGAGGCGACGGCGCGGGAGCTGGCCGCCGAGACTGGGCGGCGCATCGTCCCCCTGGTGGCCGACGTCACCAGCAAGGCGCAGGTGGACGCGATGGTGGCGCAGGCGGCCGCGCAGCTCGGCGGGCTGCATATCCTGGTCAATAGCGGCTCCCCGCCCGGCGGCTCGGCCGGCGCCACGGGCCCGATCGAGAACGTCGTCGACGAGGACCTGCTGCACGACTTCAACGTGAAGTACGTGGGCGCGCTGCGCTGCGCCCGCGCGGCCATCCCGTACATGAAGGAGCAGAAGTGGGGTCGCATCATCAACATCAGCGGGACCAACGCGCGCAACGCGGGAAACCTCAGCGGCGGCGCGCGTAACACGTCGCTCGTGCACCTCAGCAAGACGCTGGCCGTCCAGGTGGGCCGCTTCGGGATCACGGTCAACTGCGTCCACCCGGGCACGACGCGCACGGAGCGCACCCCGCGCCTGCTGGCCGCGCGGGCCAAGGAGCTGGGCGTCACGCCAGAGGACGCCGAGGCGCGCGACTTCGCCCCCGATTCCCCACGCGGCAACGCCATCTGCCGCATGGTGGACGCCGCCGAGATCGCCTACCTCACGGTCTTCCTCGCGTCGGACAAGGCCTGGGCGGTCAGCGGCGAGCTGGTCGTGGCGACGGGCGGCGCCGGACGGGCCGTGTACTACTAGCGCGCGCTTGCCTCTCGCGCGGGCGCGGGCTACCTTCGGCGTCTACTACCATAGAGGAGGTTCGTATGGCCCAGGCGACGTTGCCGCCGTGGATCGAAGCGCTGCAGGCGCGTGATCCCGAGTTCGTCAGCTCCTACATGACCCAGCGCGAGCGCATCCTGCGCGAGGGCGCCATTCCCGCGAAGTACAAGCTCCTCATGACCATGCTGGTGGACGCGCTCCAGTCGCACCCGGACGGCGTGGCCACCATCGCCAACCGCGCCCGCGCCGCCGGCGCGTCGGAGGCCGAGATCCAGGAAACCGTCGAGGTGACGTATCTCTTCGGCGGGACCCCGGCGCTGGTGACCGCCATGAACGCGTTTCGCGCATGAAGGTGTCGTTCTTCGAGACCGCGCGGTACCTTCCGCCGCAGGCGCTGCCGCCCGAGTGGCCGGTGCCGTCCGGGTCCTACGACCGCGACGCCGGCGCCCGGGCCTATCAGGGCATGATCGAGCGGCTCGAGTACGTCGAGGAACTCGGCTTCGACTGGGTGAGCGTCTCCGAGCATCACTACTCTCCCCGGATCCTGACGCCGTCCCCGATCGTCGCCGCCGCGTTCATTGCGGCCCGCGTGCGGAAGGTCAGGATCGCGCTGCTCGGCCCGATCGTTCCGCACAGCAATCCGGTGCGCGTGGCCGAGGAGCTGGCGATGCTCGACACCCTGGCGCAGGGCCGCCTGACCGTCGGGCTGCTCCGGGGGACGTCGAACGAGTCTCTGACCTACGACCTGAACCCGACGGAAGCGCGGGAGCGAACCGACGAGGGCATGGAGCTCATCCTCAAAGCGTGGACGGAGTCGCAGCCGTTCGGCTGGCAGGGCCGCCACTTCCAGTACCGCACCGTCTCGATCTGGCCGCGCCCGCTGCAGCAGCCCCATCCGCCCACGTATGCGCTGGGGACGAGTCGCGAGTCCTGCGAGTTCGCCGCGCGCCATCGCCTCGGCTGCGGCGTCTCCTACGGGCCATTCGAGATCATGGGCCGGGCGACGCGCTACTATCGCGAGCAGTGCGCGCGGCACGGCTGGCAGCCGTCGCCGGAGCAGATCATCTATCGCGCGAACATGCTCCTGGCGGAGACGGACGACGAAGCCCACGAGCTGCTGCGCCGGCAGCCCGAAGGGGCGCCGTTCACCATGCGCGCGGGCGTCCGCGACGCCATGCTGACGCTCGACTCCCGCAACATCGCCGGCGAAGCCCGGTCGCCGATCGTGACGGGTGCGCTGCCCACCACGTTCATCGGCAGCCCGGACACGGTCGTCGACCAGGTGACGCGCTGCCGTGAGGTGATCGGCGCGGGCGTGCTCGATCTCTCCCTGCACCCGCCCGGCGCCGCCGATCTGGAGCCGCTCATGCGGGCGCTCGAGCTGTTCGGCAAGAAAGTCCTGCCGCGCATCCGCGACCTGTGAGCGAGATCGGCGTGCCACCGACGGCGTTCAAGGAAGGCTCGATCGAGGTGGACGGCGGTCGCCTCCGGTACATGGAGGCCGGCCGCGGTGATCCCCTGGTGCACCTCCAGGAGCCGGGCGTGTTGCGCCCGACGGCCGCGCACGAGCTCCTGGCCCGTCGCTTCCACGTGGTGAACCTCGAGCTGCCGGAGTCCGACTCCTCGCCCGAGACCCTCGCCCGGGCGGTCGCGAGTCTCGGCCTCGACACCTTCAACCTCATGGCCACGTCGTCCGGCGCCGCGACGGCCCTCCGGTTCGTGCTCCAGAACCCGCAGCGCGTGCTCGCCCTGGTGCTGGAATCCCCCACGGATCTCGA
>JBGQEL010000108.1:0-14745 GCA_041496385.1 Methylomirabilia bacterium
GGCGCGGTGGGGGGCGTTGGCGGGCTTCACCTGGGGGGGCGCCTGCGCGCGCTGGTTCACCTCGGGGTGGCGCGCCGCCAGGCAGATGACGCCACGCGCGTGGGCCATGAGGAGCGCGGTCCGCGGAAACCGGTACTCGGCGTAGAGGTCTTCGAGGACGAGCGCGGCGGGGGCGTGCTCGGCGAGCAGCCGATCCACGCCGTCGTAGATGACCTGGATGCGCGTCTCGAGCGACAGCTCGCGGGTCGTCGCGATGACGCCGCTCGCGAGGACGAGCACGCCGGCCGGCCCGGGCTCGATGAGCCCGAAGCCGGTGGCGACGAGACCGGGATCGACCCCGAGGATCTTGAGGCTAGGCAGCCGCGATGGCCTCGAGGACCTCGTCGGGGATGTCGTAGTTCGCGTACACGGACTGAACGTCGTCCAGCTCCTCCAGCGCCTCGATCAGGCGCAACACGCTGGCCGCGTCCTTGCTCTCGACCCGCGTCGTCGATTTCGGCACGAACATCACCTGGGCCTCGAGCACGGGCACGCCCGCCGCCATGAGCGCCTCCCGGACCGAGTCCATTTCAGCAGGCGCGGTGGTGATCTCGAAAGCTTTTTCGACGCGCCGCATGTCGGTGGCGCCCGCGTCGAGGGCCTTCGCGAGGAGATCGTCCTCGGCGATCCGCTCCGCGTCGACCTGGATCACCCCGGTGCGGTCGAACATCCACGCGACGGCGCCCGAGGAGCCCATGTTGCCGCCGTGCTTCTCGAAGATGTGCCGGATCTCGGGACCGGTGCGGTTGCGGTTGTCGGTGACGACCTGGATCAGCAGCGCGACGCCGCCGGGTGCGTAGCCCTCGTACGTGATCTCCTCGTAGGCTTCGCCGGGCAGCTCGCCGGTGCCCTTCTGGATCGCCCGCTTGATGTTGTCCTGCGGCATGTTGGCTTCCTTCGCCGACTCGATCGCGGCCTTCAGGCGCATGTTCGCCTTCGGGTCGCCGCCGCCGTTCTTCGCGGCGACCGTGATCTCGCGGAGGATCTTCGAGAACAGCTTCCCCCGCTGCACGTCCGCCTTGCCCTTCTTGCGCTTGATTTGCGACCACCGGGAATGCCCCGACATCGTCCTACCCTCTTTCGTTCGAAAGTGCGGTCTTGAGTCGCTTGATCCGCTCGAGCCTGCCGCTCCGACGCGCCACGGCCTCGTCCCACCGGCGCCGCTCGCCGGACGTCTCGGGCACGAACGACGGGCAGGGCCGGGGCCGCAGGTCGCCGCCGAGGTGCACGAACGTCAGGAACGCGGTGCAGGCGTGTCGTACCTCCCCCGACCACGGTACTTCAGCCAGCACCTTGACGCCAACCTCGAGCGACGAGGTGCCGACGTAGTTGAGTCCCGCCTTGAAGGTGACGACCTCGTGCGTGAGGATCGGCGAGTAGAAATCCATCGCGTCCAGACAGGCCGTCATCACCAGGCCCTTGCAGTATCGCATCGAGAGGATCCCGCCCGCCTCGTCGAGCGCCATGAGCATCTTGCCGACGAACATGGTGTTGCCGAAGAGCGCATCCTCCGGCAGCACGCTGCGGGCGGACTCGAAGCGCCAGCGCACGTCCGCGTCCTCGCCGCTCGCGGTATCGCGGATCCGCGCCGCCTTCTGCGCGAAGCGCACGAGCCGCTCGTCGCGCCGGCGCCGGGCGGCCTCGACCAGCAGGCACTCGCGCGCGTCCCGCGGCTCGATCTTCGTCGTGACGGGCTCGGGCCGGACGCCGTCGTCCACCTTGACGAAGACCAGGTGCGAGTTGAGCGTGACCGCGCGCTCGCCCGTCTGCACGTGCTCCGCCCAGACCCGCACGCCGACTTCGAGCGAGCTCCGGCCCACGTACTCGACCTGCGCCCGCAGGATCGCGATCTGGCCGACCCTGACCGGGTGCAGGAAGTCGATGTCGTCCATCGCCCCGAGCACGACGTGGCCGCGCGCGACGCGGGCGGCCGCGAGCGTGCCCGCCTGCGTGATCCATTCCATCATCCGCCCGCCGTGGATCTGGCCGGGCGCGCCGGCGTGCTCGGGGAAGACCCAGTGGACCATCTCGACCCCGGTCTCGGCGATCGATGGCATGGACGGACTGTACCACCTCGACCCGCGCCCGGCGGGGCTAGCGTGACCCGCCGGCTCCTCCCTCGAGCGTCACCGTGTCGAGGCGGTGGACCCCGGTCGGGTGCAGGCGCAGGCCGCGCACCTCGGCGCGCACAAGCGCCCACTGCAGCCGCACGTAGATCGGCAGCCACGGCAGGTCCTCGGCGAGGAGCGCCTGGGCGCGCTGGTAGAGGCGCTGGCGCTCCGCCCGGAACGAGAGCTGGCTCGCCCGGATCAGCGCGTCGTCGAGCCGCGCGTTCCGGTAGAAGGAGAAGTTGAGGGCGCGCGGCCCCTTCGTCGCGGCCTCGCTCGTCGACAGCGGAAACAGGAACAGGTGCGGATCGCCGCCGGTCACGGCGGCCTCGACGAGTGCCAGATCGTGCTCCCCCTTCTGAACGATCGCGCGAGCCGCGTCGGGCGCCTCGATCCGAAGGTTCACCGGCATCTCCGCGGCGCCGAGGGCCAGCTGGAGCGTCTCGGCGAGCCGCGGGAGGTTCACGGGCGACGTCTCCGACGGCACGAGGAGCGTTGGCTTGACGCCGTTCGACCAGCCCCCGGCCGCGAGCAGCGCCTTCGCCGCGTCGCGCCCGGTGCCGAGGAGCGGCGAGCCCTCCCGGCGCGCCCAGACGCCGGGCGGCAGGAACGACTGCAGCGGCACCGCCGCGCGCTCGAGCGACAGGCCGATGACGGCGGGATCGAGCGCCGCGGCGACCGCGTGGCGGACTTTCTTGCGCGAGAAGGGCTCCTTCTCCGTCTGGAACGCGAGGTAGCCGACGCGGAGACCTGGGGCGGAGAGCGCGCCCTCCGCGCGGCGGGGCGGAGCGGACGGAAACCACACGTCGAGGGTCTTCGCGTCGAGGTCGGTCTCCGCCTGCTCGTCGGTCGTCACGTCGAGGAACACGATGCGCTCGGCCTTCTGCGGGCCGGCCCAGTGTCCCGGCACCGGTTCGAGGGCGAGCCGCCCGCTCGAGGCGTCCACGACACGGTACGGACCGGTGCCGGTGAACCGCCCACCCTCGGCGCTCGAGCCGCGCGCGATGGCGAGCGCGGGGTGCGCGAGCACGGTGAGAAGGGGCGCGTAGGGCTGAGCGAGCACGATTTGCACCGTTCGCTGGTCCGGCGCGCGAACCTCGCGGACGACGCCGGGGCGCCCGCGGAAGAGCGCGGCCCAGGCGTCGGGCGCGGCCGGCGCGTCGGCGCGGAGCTGCCGCTCGAAGCTCGCGACCACTTCGGCCGACGTCAGCCCGGTGCCGTCGTGGAACTTCACGTTCTCGCGGAGCGAGAACGACCAGACGAGCCCGTCGCGTGAGACGTGCCAGCGGGTCGCGAGCGCGGGCTCGATGTCGGTGGTGCCCTCCCGGTAGGCAACGAGCGTGTCGAACACCTGGCGCGCGACGAGGGGAACCGCGCCCTCGAGCGCGGCCGCGGGATCGAGCGTCGCGGGCACGCCCGGAACGCCGACGCGAACCTCTCGGCGGGCGCCGGGCGTCGGTCCGCTCGGCCCCTGCCCGGCGACGTCTCGTGTGGGGGAGAGTAACAGGAAGGCGAAGGGCAGGAGGGCGAGAGCGTCGCGACGAATACGCGGGCCGCGCATCGACCCCTTTTATACGTGGAACCCCCTCGAGGCGCCACCCGTTTCGAGAGCAGAACGAAGCCGGTTCCGCGGTACGGAACTTGCTCCGCCTCACCATATGGAGGGGGTGGAGCGCACGGAATGGTCACCAGGACGCCAGCGGCGGAAAAAAGTGCAAAGAATTCAACTGCTCAACGGCCGGTAAGTAAGCGGCCAACCTTGACTTTCTTTTTTCCAGACGCCTATACTTCGAGCACGAGGCGAATGCTCGTGCACGAGCGGCGCACAAGGGGTCAAGTGAGAAGGGATGGGCTATGAAGGAGTTCGACAAGAAGAGTAGCCCGAGTCGCGAAGGCTTCTCGAAGTTCCTCCCCGCCTCGATGTCCGACGCCAGCTCGCGCCGCCGCCTGACCGAGTACGAGATTCAGGTCCAGGATCTCCAGGCCTACATCCGGTCGCTCGAGGCGGAGACGGTCCACCTCCGGAAGAAGCTCGAGGACACGCCCAAGGACTTCATGGTCCTCGAGAACAAGCTGCGGGAGGCGAACCGACAGCTCGTCCAGGCCTTCAACCAGAACGAGAAGCTCGTGAACGCGCTCTACGAGGCGCGCGAACAGATCACCTCGCTCAAGGAAGAGGTGGACAAGCTCTGCGCGCCGCCCTCGACCTACGGCGTCTACCTCTCGCCGAACGAGGACGGGACGGTCAACATCCTCTCGCAGGGCCGCAAGGTGAAGGTGAACCTGCACCCCTCCATCAAGGCCGAGACCCTCAAGCCCGGGCAGGAGCTGATCCTGAACGAGGGGCTGAACGTCATCGAGCCGGCGGGCTACGAGATCCAGGGCGAGGTCGTCATCCTCAAGGAGCAGCTCGATCCCGAGCGCGCGGTGGTCACGCTGCGCGCCGACGAGGAGAAGGTCGGGATCATCGCCGACCCGCTCCGCACGCAGCGGCTCAAGACCGGCGACCACCTCCTGATGGACTCGAAGTCCGGATACCTGCTCGAGAAGCTCCCGAAGAGCGAGGTCGAAGACCTCACGCTCGAGGAAGTGCCCGACATCGGCTACGACGACATCGGCGGCCTCGGCGACCAGATCGAGGCGATCAAGGACGCGGTCGAGCTGCCGTACCTCTACGCGGACTACTACAAGGAGCACAAGCTCACGCCGCCGAAAGGCGTGCTGCTCTACGGGCCTCCCGGCTGCGGCAAGACGATGATCGCCAAGGCGGTCGCGAACAACCTGGCCGAAAAAATCTCCGAGAAGCGCGGGGAAAAGATCAAGGGGTTCTTCCTCAACATCAAGGGCCCCGAGCTGCTGAACAAGTACGTCGGCGAGACCGAGCGCAAGATCCGCGAGATCTTCGTGAAGGCCAAGGAGAAGGCGGCCGAGGACGTGCCGGTCATCGTGTTCTTCGACGAGATGGACGCGCTGTTTCGCACGCGCGGCACGGGCATCTCCTCGGACGTGGAGACCACGATCGTCCCGCAGCTGCTCGCCGAGATCGACGGGGTCGAGGGGCTGAAAAACGTCATCGTCATCGGCGCCTCGAACCGGCAGGATCTCATCGATCCGGCCATCCTGCGACCGGGTCGGCTCGACGTGAAGATCAAGATCGAGCGGCCCGACCGCGGCGCGGCCACCGACATCTTCAAGAAGTACCTCACGACGGACATCCCGTTCGCCGAGAGCGAGGTGCGCAACGGTGACGTGGCCGGGGCCATCGACCTGATGGTCGTCGCCACGGTGGAAGCGATGTACAGCCTCTCCGAGGAGAACCGCTTCCTCGAGGTCACGTACGCGAACGGCGACAAGGAGGTCCTCTACTTCAAGGACTTCTCGTCGGGCGCGATGATCGAGTCGGTCGTGCGCCGGGCCAAGAAGCTCGCGCTCAAGCGCTACATCGGCGGAGGGCCGAAGGGAATCGGCGAGGACGACCTCAAGACCGCCGTGCGCGAGGAGTTCAAGGAGAACGAGGACCTGCCGAACACGACGAACCCCGACGACTGGGCGAAGATCGCGGGCAAGAAGGGCGAGCGGATCGTCTACGTGAAGCCGCTCATGGGCGAGTCGAAGGAGAAGCAGCGGAGCGTCGAGAAGGTCGTCAACACCGGCCAGTACCTGTAGTCGAGATCCGGAGGGGGGCCCCGCGGCCCCCCTCGTTCCTCCCCTGGCCTCCGGCCAGGGGTTTCTGTTCTCACGCGACGGGGGACGCATGGCCATCCCGAAAGTCATGGGCATCGAGACCGAGTACGGGATCACCGTCAAGAATCAGCCGGACTTCAACCCGATCCTGTCCTCTTTGCTGCTGATCAACTCCTACGAGACCTTCCGGTCCTCCCGCGTCCGCTGGGACTACGAGGCGGAGAGCCCGCTCCGCGACGCCCGCGGCTTCGAGTACATGGAGGAGAAGGAAGGCACGTCCAAGGAAGAGTCGCGCCTGATCAACCTGATTCTTTCCAACGGTGCTCGCTTCTACGTCGACCACGCGCATCCGGAGTACTCGAGCCCCGAGACGACCAACCCGCGTGACCTCGTCATCTGGGATCGAGCGGGAGAGCGCATCCTGGACCTGTCGCGGCAGCGAGCGGAAGCGGTCTCGCCGCCCGAGCAGAGGATCCTGATCTACAAGAACAACACCGACAACAAGGGCAACTCGTACGGCACGCACGAGAACTACCTGATGGACCGCAAGGTGCCGTTCGCGCGGATCGTGCAGCACATGATGCCGTTCTTCGTGAGCCGCCAGATCTTCACCGGGGCCGGCAAGGTCGGCGCCGAGAACAACGCCGACCCGTGCGACTACCAGATCTCCCAGCGCGCCGACTTCCTCGAGACCGAGGTGGGCCTCGAGACGATGCACTCGCGCCCGATCATCAACACGCGGGACGAGCCCCACGCCGATCCCGAGAAGTACCGTCGCCTGCACGTGATCGTCGGTGACGCCAACATGAGCGAGGTCTCGAACTACCTGAAGGTCGGGACGATGGCGATCGTGCTCAGCATGGTCGAGGACGACTGCATCGACCGCGACCTCTCGATCGACGGGCCCGTCGCGGCCTTCCGCAAGGTCTCGCGCGACCTCGGCTGCCGCGAGACGATCCGGCTGAAGGACGGTCGCACGATCACGGCGGTGGACCTGCAGCGCGAGTTCCTGGACCTGGCGCAGCGCTACTATCGCGACCGCGAGAAGGAGCCCTGGGTCGACGAGGTGATGGCCCGGTGGGAGCACACGCTGGACCGCCTGGCCGAGGATCCGATGCAGCTCGGCCGCGAGCTCGACTGGGTCATCAAGCGCCAGCTCATCGAGAACTACATGGCCAAGCACGATATCGAGTGGAACGACTCGCGCGTGCAGATGATCGACCTCCAGTACCACGACATCCGCCCCGGCAAGGGCCTCTACTACAAGCTCGAGGAGGCCGAGGCGGTCGACCGGATGGTCACCGACGACGAGATCTCCAAGGCGATCTACGATCCGCCGAAGGACACGCGCGCCTACTTCCGCGGCATGTGCCTGCAGCGCTACGCCGACGAGATCGTCTCGGCGAGCTGGGACTCGGTGATCTTCGACCTCAAGGAGGGCCCGCTGAAGAAGATCTTCATGCTCGAGCCCCTGCGCGGGACGGAAGCCCACGTACGCCAGCTCCTCACCGAGTCGCCCACGGCGGCCGACCTGCTGCGCAACATCTCGCGCGCCGCCTCCGGCATGTGACGGGGATGAACGAGCCCCCGCGCTGGCAGAACCTCTTCAACGACTACGCGAACGCGAGCTTCATGGACATCCTGCGCCGCGAGGCCCCCCACCTGATACCGGGCGCGCCCTCGGGAGGGCAGGACGCCGCGCCGGAGCCGCCCCACGGCACGACCGTGCTCTCGGTGCGCTATCGGGACGGCGTCATCATGGCGGGCGACCGTCAGGCCACGGCCGGCTATCAGGTGGCGAGCCGCCGGATCGAGAAGATCTTCAAGGCCGACGAGCTCTCCGGCGTCGGGATCGCCGGCGCCGCGGGCCCGGCGACGGAGATGGCGAAGCTCTTCCAGACCGAGCTCGAGCACTACGAGAAGGTCGAGGGCGAGAATCTCTCGCTCGATGGCAAGGCCAACCGTCTCTCGCAGATGATCCGGATGAACCTCCCGGCCGCGATGCAGGGGCTCGTCGTCGTTCCGATCTTCGCGGGCTTCGACGAGAAGGCGGGGCTCGGGCGGCTCTTCAAGTACGACATCACCGGCGGCCGCTATGAGGAGACGAACTACGACGCGCAGGGCTCGGGTTCGAAGGACGCGCGCGACTCGCTCAAGAAGCTGTGGAAGCGGGACATGCCGCGCGAGGAGGCGCTTCGCGTCACCCTCGAGGCCCTGATCGACGCGGCCGACGAGGACGTGGGCACGGGCGGGCCGGACCTCGTGCGCGGGATCTTCCCGAGCGTCAAGACCATCACCCGCTCCGGGTTCCAGGACGTGCCGGACGAGGAAGTGCGGCACGTGGTCGAGACGATCCTCGGCGACCGGACCCGCAACGCGAACGGATCCTGAGCCATGCCACTGCCCTACTACGTCAGCCCCGAGCAGATGATGAAGGACAAGGCCGAGTATGCGCGCAAGGGCATCGCGCGCGGCCGGTCGACCGTCACGCTCGAGTACAGCGAGGGCATCCTGCTCGTGGCGGAGAACCCATCCACGCTGCTGCACAAGATCTCCGAGATCTACGACCGCATCGCGTTCGCCGGGGTCGGAAAGTACAACGAGTTCGAGAATCTCCGGATCGCCGGGATCCGTCACGCCGACGTCAAGGGCTATTCCTACAGCCGCGGCGACGTCACGGCCAAGGCGCTCGCGAACGCCTACTCCCAGGCGCTCGGGAACATCTTCACCCAGGACATCAAACCGTTCGAGGTCGAGGTCCTCGTGGCCGAGGTGGGCGACAGCAACGGCGCGCGCAACGAGATCTACCACATCCTCTACGACGGCACGATCGAGGACGAGCGGAACTACGCCGCGATGGGCGGGCAGGCCGAGGAGATCCGCCGCTTCCTCAAGGACCACTACGCGGAGGGGCTGACGCTCGACGCGGCGCTTCAGCTCGGGGTCCGCGCGCTGACCGTCACGCAGAACAAGACCCTCAGCGAGAAGGACCTCGAAGTCGCGGTGCTGGACCGGACGAAGGTCCGGCGCAAGTTCCGGCGCATTCCCGTGGAGGCGCTCGGGCAACTCCTGGGCACGGGAAGGTAGGCCGTGCTAGTCTGAAGCCCAGATGAAGCGCCGGATCTTCGGCCTCGAGAACGAGTACGGTCTCACCTGCACCCTGAACGGCCAGCGGCGCCTGTCCCCCGACAACGTGGCGCGGTATCTCTTCGAGAAAGTGATCCCGGGCGCGCGGAACGCGAACGTCTTCCTCGAGAACGGCGCGCGACTCTACCTCGACACCGGCTTCCACCCGGAGTACGCGACTCCCGAGTGCGACGACGTCACCGAGCTCGTCGTCCATGACAAGGCGGGCGAGCGGATCGTCGAGGATCTCCTGCACCAGGCCGAGAAGCGCCTGCGGGAAGACGGCATTTCCGGAAACATCCTGCTCTTCAAGAACAATACGGACTCGGCCGGCAACTCCTACGGGTGTCACGAGAACTACCTCGTCAGCCGCGACGTGTCCTTCCAGCGGCTGGCGGAAGCGCTCATCCCCTTCTTCGTGACCCGCCAGATCTTCGCGGGCGCGGGCAAGGTGCTCCAGACGCCGCGGGGCTTCCACTACTGCCTCTCGCAGCGCGCCCAGCACATCTGCCAGGAGATCTCGGGCGCCACGACCTCGTCGCGCTCGATCATCAACACGCGTGACGAGCCGCACGCCGACGCCGAGCGCTACCGCCGCCTGCACGTCATCGTGGGCGACTCGAACATGTCGGAGGTGGCGACCTACCTGAAGGTCGGGACGACGGCCCTCGTGCTCGACATGATCGAGGATGGCTTCTTCGACCGGGACTACTCGCTGCAATCGCCCGTGCAGGCGATCCGCGACATCTCGCACGACCCGACGCTGAGAGAGGCGATCAAGCTCAAGGACGGGCGCTCGATCACGGCGCTGCAGATGCAGCTCGAATACCTCGAGTACGCAACGCGCTACGTGGAGTCGATCAGTCCCGACCCGGCGACGAAGGACGTGCTCGCCCGCTGGGCCGACGTGCTCACGAAGCTCGAATCGGACCCGATGCAGCTCTCGCGCGAGCTCGACTGGGTGATCAAGAAGGCGTGGATCGACAAGTTCATGGACCGCCACCGGCTCTCGTGGCGCGACCCCAAGGTGTCGCTGCTCGACCTCCAGTACCACGACATCCGACCCGAGAAGAGCGTCTACTACCGGCTCGCGCTCAACGACCAGGTGGACCGGATCACCGACGACGAGACGATCGAGCAGGCCAAGCACGTGCCGCCGCAGACCACGCGCGCCCGCCTGCGCGGCGAGTTCATCCGCCAGGCGAACCTGAAGGGCAAGGACTACCGCGTGGACTGGGTCTATCTGAAGCTGAACGACCCGGAGCGCGAGACCATCCTCTGCAAGGACCCGTTCCAGTCCCACGACGAGCGGGTCGAGCGACTCATCCGCTCCTTCTGATCCCTGGTGTCCGCGGCGCCTCCGCCCACGGCGGGCGGGGGTTGACACCCCCCGGCCAACGGTGCTACTTCTGACCTCCCACTCGGCACGCTGCGCTCATTCGAGCGGTGTCTCATAAGAGGAGGCCCCGGATGTTCGGAGACAGGAAGCCCTCGCAGAAGCCCGCCGCGCCCCAGGCCCCGGAGAACGGCAAGCCCGCCAGCCCCATCACGCTGCTGACGATCGTCGGCGATCACGCGCGGATGGAGGGCAAGTTCGACATCGCGGACTCGATCCAGATCGAGTGCGAGGTGGGCGGCGAGCTGAACGTCGGCGGCAAGCTGGTCATCGGAGAGAAGGGCGTCGTCAACGCGAACGTCCAGACGGTGGACGCGATCATCATGGGCCACTACGAGGGCAACATGGTGGCCACCGGCAACGTCGAGATCGCCGAGACGGGCCGCGTGAGCGGCAATATCCAGACCGACTCGCTCGTGATCTCGAAGGGCGGCTTCTTCAACGGGAACGTGACGAAGATGCACGAGGATCAGGCGAGCGCCCCGCGTCAGGTGGTGCCGATCGAGGAGAAGCGCGCGGGGCAGCAGGGCTTTCAGAGGTAACCCCTCCCGCGGGGGACGACGCCCATGCTCTGGCGGAAGAGCGGCAAGCCCTCGGTCAAGGGAAGCGACCTCACGGCCTTCATCGACGAAGGCTCGGAGCTCGAGGGCAAGTTCACGTTCAGCGGCACCGTCATGCTGAACGGCCGCTTCCGCGGTGAGATCGTCACCAACGACACTCTCATCGTCGGCGAGAAGGGTGTCGTCAACGCCTCCATCCGCGCCGGCGTCGTCCTGATCTCGGGCGAAGTGGTCGGCAACGTCCTGGCCGCCGAGCGCGTCGAGCTGCGCGGCACCGCGCGCGTCTACGGCGACGTCGAGGCGCCCGTGGTGGTCGTCGAGGAAGGCGTGCTCTTCGAGGGCCACTGCCGGATGACCAAGGCTCGCCCCGCCGAGACCCCCGCCGCGCCCGCGGCGCGCGACCTCTCCGTCGTCCAGCTCAAGCGCTGAGCTCGGCGCGCCACCCGCGGGTGAGCGCGCGCACCTCGGCCAGCAGCCCGGCGAGGTCCACCGTCAAAAGCCGCCCCGTCTCGACGATCCGCCGCCCGTGCACCCAGACGTCGGTGACGGCCTGGGGCGACAGCGCGTAGACGACCGACTTCGTGAGGTCGCTGCGCGGATGGAGCGACGGATGGGCGAGATCCACCGCCACGAAGTCGGCGAGCCGGCCCGGCGCGAGCGCGCCCGCCGGCAGGCCCAGAATCTCCGCGGCCGACGCCGTGCCGAGCGCGAACGCGCGCTCGGCGGAGAGGGCGGCGCCGTCGAGCAGGCGCACGCGCTGGAGCAACGACGCCATGCGCATTTCCTCGAACACCGAGAGGCGGCTGTTGGTGCACCCGCCGTCGGTGCCCAGCCCCACCCTGACCCCGGCGGCGAGCATCTCGGGCAGCCGCGTGATCCCGTCGCCCAGGAACATGTTCGAGCTGGGGCAATAGGCGAGCGCCGCGCCGCGCGCGCCCATCAGCGCGATCTCCTCGTCGTCGAGCCAGACGCAGTGGACGCCGATCATACGGCGCCCGAGCACGCCGAGCCGATCGAGGTAGCGGATGGGCGTCGTGCCGTGCTCCTTCAGCGTCCGCGCGCCTTCGTAGCGCCCCTCGGCGACGTGGACGTGGAAGCGCGTGTCCTCCGCCTCCGCGATCTCCCATCCCGCCCGGATCATCGCGGGCGAGGCGCCGTGAGGGCTGTGGGGCGCGGGCTGCACGCTGACGGTCGGGTCGCCCCGGTACGCGGCGATCAGCGCGCGCGTGCGCGCCGCGGCCTCCGCCACCGGCTCGCGGTAGCGCGGGGGCGCGCCCTCCCAGTCGTACATGCCGCGCGCCAGGACCAGGCGGATCCCGACGCGGCGCGACGCCTCGATGACCGCCTCCGCGTTCGCGTTCCCGCCGTCCTGGAGGTAGAAGAAGTCCACGCAGGTCGTGGCGCCGTGGAGCAGCATCTCGGCGAACGCGAACTCGGCCCCGAGCGCGATCCCGCGGCGGTCGAGGCGCTCCGAGAAAGGGTAGAGCACGCGGTCGCGCCAGCCCATGAAGTCGAGGTCGTCGCCGAGCCCGCGCAGCAGCGACTGGAAGGTGTGGCAGTGGGCGTTGACCGTGCCGGGCAGGAGCGCCTTGCCGGCGAGCGTCACGTCGCCCGGCTGCGGGCCGGCCGCGGGCTCGAGCGCGGTGATCCGGCCCCCCTCGATCAGGACCGCGTGGCCGGAGCGCCAGCCGGACGCCGTCAAGATCAGCTCGGGGACGAGCCTCGCCACGCTAGGACTCGAGCCCGGTCCCCGGCGCCGCGTCGACGCGGTCGGTGAGGGTCACGGGAGCATCGCCAGCAGCGGCTCGAGGTGCTTCGGGTCGGGCGTCAGCGCGCCCACGGGGTGGCGGTGAAACAGCTCGACGACCCTCGCGTTCAAGGGCGTCGGCACGCCGAGCCGGCGGCCCTGGGCGACGACGTAGCCGTTGAGATGATCGATCTCCGTCCGCCGCCGGCGCATGACGTCCTGGAGCAGCGAGGGACGGCCGCCCGCGCGGCTGGTGGCGTCGCGGCTGATATCGGCCTCGACCTCCGCGAGGCCGCGGCCCTCGGCCGCATCCACGAAGCGCTGCGCGGTGATGTGGAAGATCGGCTCGACCTCGTGACCCGCCGCGCGCCCGACGCGGATGACCTCGGCGCCGAGGAACACGGCGATCCGCCGCGGCCCGGGCTCCGTCCGGACCTCCGCCGTCCCCAGCCCCGAGAGGCCCGCCACCGGGTTCGCCATGCAGTTGAGCGCGAGCTTCGACCAGCGCTCGCCGAAGAGATTCGTCGTCACCTTCGCGCCGGCGACGGCCGTCATCAGCTCGGCCAGCTCACGCGCCCGCGGCGTGTCCCGCCCGTCCAGCTCACCGATCTTGAAGCCGAGCGCGCCCGAATCCGTCCGCATCGCGTGCCCCGGCTCGTACATCCCGGCCCCGATCGTGATCACGCAGCCCAGCGTCCGCTCCCGCCCCGCCACCGCCGCGACCCGCTCGTCGTTGATCCCGTTCTGGAAGTCGACGACGACGCCGTCGGGTCGGACCAGGTAGGCGACGCCGAGCGCGGTCGCCCACTCCGTGTCGTACGACTTCACCGCGACGAACACGGCGTCGAACGGCCGCTCGATCGACTGCGCCTCGTGCAGGTGCAGCGCCTTCACCGGGACGACGTGATCACCGCACGTCCCACTGAGCCGGAGCCCTTTCGCGCGCATGGTCTCGACGTGCTCCGGCCACTGGTCGACGAGCGTGACGTCCCGCCCGGCCCGCGAAAGCAGCCCGCCCACGACGCATCCGATCGCCCCGGCGCCGATGATGCCGATTCGGTTGATCATGGTCGCGCAGCGTACAGCAGGTCGCTCGCGCGCGGCAAGGCCGCGCTATACTTCCCTGCGATGACCCCCGCCGCGCGCGACGCCGTCGGCATCGTCCTCGCCGCCTTCGCGTCCCAGCCGCCGGCCGATTTTGTCGCGATCGCGCTCGAAGCCGAGCGGCGCGGCTACCACACCGCCTGGGTCGGCGAGACCGCCGGCTACGACGCCATGACCGTGATGACCGTGATCGCGACCCACACCGAGCGCATGCAGGTGGGCTCCGCGGTCGTGCCCGTCCAGACGCGGACGCCCGTCGTCCTCGGCCTCTCGGCGGCGAGCCTCAACCACTTCTCGAACGACCGTGTCCTGCTCGGGCTCGGGCTCAGCAGTCGCATCATCGTCGGCGACTGGCACGGCCTTCCCTTCCAGAACTCGCTGCAGCAGGTGCGCGAGACGGTCGAGATCGTCCGGCGCGTCGCCGCGGGCGAGCGCGTGAATTTCGAGGGGAAGTTCTATCGCGTGAAGAACTTCAGGATGGCCGCGCCCCCGCCCGCGAGGCCCGTGCGCATCGTGCTCGCCGCGCTCGGCGCGGAGATGCTCGAGCTGGCGGGCGAGATCGCCGACGGCGTCGTGCTGAACTGGATCCCGCCCGAGGCGGTGCCCGCGTCCATCGCGCACATCGAGGCCGGCGCCCGGAAGGCGGGGCGCGCGCTCGAGGGCTTCGAGATCGCCTCGTTCATCCGGACCTGCGTCACCGACGACCCGGCCGCGGCGCGCGACACGCTCGCGCGCGACATGACCGGGTACGCCATCGTGGACGTCTACGCGAGCTTCTTCCGGAGCGCGGGATTCGGCCCCGAGGTGGACGCGCTCAGCGCCGCCTGGAAGGCGGGCGACCGCCCGGGAGCGGTCAAGCAGGTCTCGCGGCGCGTCCTCGACGGCCTCGGCGTCGTGGGCGACGAGGAATTCTGCCGGCGGCGCATCGCCGAGTTCGCGCGCGCAGGGCTCACACAGCCCGTGATCCTGCCGTTCGTCCCC
>JBGQEL010000109.1:0-14659 GCA_041496385.1 Methylomirabilia bacterium
ACCGCAGCCCGGTCACGTATTTCGGGCCCGTGACTCATGATCGCTGCCTTGCCGTCGTCGCCCGGTCCGACGTCTTCGTGAGGCCGTCCCTGGCCGACGGCGACGCCGTCTCGGTGCGCGAAGCCGTGGCCCTCGGCGTTCGCGTCGTGGCCAGCGACGTCGTCCCGCGTCCCGGCGAAGTTACGCTGTTCCGGACGGGAGACAGCGGGGACCTGGCCGCGCGCCTGGACGCGGTGCTCGATGCGCGGAATACGCGGCCTGCCTCGGCCGATGCGCCGGAGTTCGGCGCGCCGATCCTGTCCGTCTACGAGCGGGTGACTGCCCCGACGACGGGAACGACGCGCCTCGCCCTCGTCGAATCGACACGGCGGGGGGCGCGAAGCTTGGCGCGCGAGCTCGTCCAGTTCAGAGTCGAGTATCCGATCGAGATCGTCACGGACGCCGCGCGCCCCGACGCGCTGCGCTATCACGTCTACCATGAGTCGCTCTTTCTCGATGACCAGATCCTCGACGCGGGCGGCGTTCCCCAGAAGGTCTACCGGCTGCTCGGTGCCCAGTACAATCCGCTCTTCGTCGCGTGGTGGGGGCTCCATCACCTGGAGCGCGCCGCACGCCAACCCGATGGCGGCCACCTCGACGTGTTCCTGACGCAGCTCGCGTGGCTGAAAGCCAACGCGGTCGTTCGGGGTGACGGCGCGATCGTCTGGCCGTGCTACTTCGACTGGCAGGAGGGGCGGGCTCGGCTGCGCGCGCCATGGATCTCGGCGATGTATCAGGGCGTCGTCATCAGCGCGCTCGTGCGCGGGTACCGGGTCACGGGAGACGTGAAGCTCCTCGACCTGGCGCTCGGCGGGACCCGCGTGTTCGAGCTGGACGTCGACGGGGGCGGTGTGCGGTCGCGGGCCGACGGCCGGACCCTCTACGAGGAGTACCCGGCGTTCCCCCTTCCACGGGTCCTGGACGGCTTCCTCTTTTCCCTCCTGGGGCTGTACGATCTATCGGTGCAGACAAACGATCCCGGTGTCCGGCGGCTGTTCGACGAGGGCCTCGAGGGGCTCGTCGCCCACCTCTCGTGGTGGGACTATCGGGGAAAGTGGAGCTGGTACGGCTCGCACCGCTATCTCTGCCCGCCCCACTATCACGCGTTGAACCGTACGCTCCTGTCGATCCTGCATCGCGTGACGGGCGGGCGCGCGCTCGGGGAGGCAGCCCAGCGGTGGGCCCCCGAGAACCTGTCGCGCCGCGACAGGGTGGAGGTGTTTCTCGCGTTCGCCGCGACGAAGAACTGGGCCCGGGTACGTCTGCCCAACCAGCGGGGCGGGTGAGCGGCCATGTGTGGTATCTGCGGCGCCGTTCGACTGCAGGCCCCAGGACCCATCTCCGAGGCGGCGATCGTCGCGATGCGCGACACGATGCCTCATCGGGGCCCGGACGACGAGGGCGTCTACCTCGCGCCGGGCGTGGGACTCGGCCATCGCCGGCTGTCGATCATCGATCTTTCCGGCGGGCGGCAGCCGATGTCGAACGCCGACGAGTCGCTATGCGTGACGTTCGTCGGGGAGATCTACAACTTCCGCGAGCTCCGGGGGGTTCTCGAGGCCCGAGGATACGTCTTCCGCACCAAGTCGGACACGGAGGTCATCCTCCACGCCTACGCGGAGTTCGGCGAGCGCTGCGTCGAGCACCTCCGCGGGATGTTCGCCTTCGGCCTGTGGGACGCACGCCGCCGCCAGCTCTTCGTCGCGCGCGACCGGGTCGGGATCAAGCCCCTCTACTACACGATCGTGGACGGCACACTCCTCTTCGCGTCGGAGATCAAGGCGCTGCTCGGCTGGCCGGGGGTGCGGCGCGAGGTGGACGAAACGGCGCTTGGGGCCTACCTGCGCTATCGGTACGTGCCCGGGCCCCGGACGATGTTCCGCGGCATCTCGAAGCTCCAGCCCGGCCGGACGCTGAGCGTCAAGGACGGGGTGGTGACGGAGCGACAATACTGGGACGTACCGCTGGGCGAGGAAGCGTCGGAGGCGGGGTCGAAGGACCGCCTGCTGGAGCTCTTCCAGGAGAGCGTCAGGCTGCGCCTCATCAGCGACGTGCCGCTGGGAGTCTTCTTGAGCGGGGGCCTCGACTCGAGCGCGGTCACGGCGATGATGGCGTCGGTCACCGACCAGCCGATCCAGACGTTCAGTGTGGGCTATCCGGACGGCGCGGCGGGCAGCGAGGTGACGGAGTTCGAGTTCGCCAGGCTCGTCGCCACACGCTTCAAGACCGATCACCATGAGGTGGCGCTCGACGCGAGCACCTTCTGGGCGGCCTTGCCCAAGCTCATCTGGCACTTCGACGAACCGGTCGCGGACTCGGCGGCGATCCCGCTGTATTTCCTGTCGCGTTTCGCACGGCAGTTCGTGACCGTGGCCCTGTCCGGCGAGGGCGCCGATGAGGTCATGGGCGGATACGCGATGTACCGGAAGATGCTTCTTCTGGAGCGGCTGCGCCGCCTTCCGTTCGCCTCGCGGATCGCCGGCGTCATAGAACCGCACGCGGGCCGACGGACGCAGCGGTATCTTCGCCGTCTCACGCGGCCGCTCAGGAGTCAGTATCGCGGCGTCTCGGCGCTCTTCGCCGAGGAGGAAGCGGTGAGCCTGCTGCGTCCGGAGCTGCGCGGACGCGCACGCTGGGACGACCAGGAGGACGCATACTTCGACCGGGTTGCCGGCTTGGACCCGCTCAGCCAGATGCTCTACTTCGACCTGAAAGTCTGGCTGCCCGACGACCTCCTTGTGAAGGCCGACAAGATGACGATGGCGACCTCGGTGGAGCTGCGCGTGCCCTTCCTCGATCACCGGCTCGTCGAGTGGCTCTGGCGCGTGCCCGCTTCGTCCAAGCTGCGGGGGCGCACCGGCAAGTGGCTCCTGCGCGACGCGATGCGCGACCTGCTGCCTGCGCCGATCCTCGAGCGCAAGAAGCTCGGCTTCCCGGTGCCGATCCACGGGTGGTTCCAGGGCGGGCTCGCCAAGGCCGCCCGCGAGCTGCTGCTGGACCCGTGCGGCGCGAGCGCGAGGTTCTTCGAGCCCGCGCGGATCGCGGCGCTGCTCGCGCGCCACGAGCGGGGAGGCGAGGATCTCAGCGGCGAGATCTACGCGCTCCTCGTCTTCGCGATCTGGCACCGGATCTTCATCGAGCCCTCCGTGGTGTCGACGTCGGCGCCGACGGAGATGAGGCTGGCATGACGCTCGGCGGCACCGACGTGGCGCGGACGGCCCCGATGCTCGAGGGGGAGTCGATCATCTGCTTCGCGCACGACTGGGGAGGGGATCCGACCAGCAAGACGCATATCATGCGGATCCTGTCCAAGAAGAACCGGGTCCTGTGGGTCAACTCGATCGGCATGCGCCGGCCCGCGGCGACCGGGCGCGACCTTCGCCGGATCCTGACGAAGCTGCGCCGCAGCTTTGCCGGCTGCGTCGAGGTGGAGCCGAACATCTTCGTCGTGAACCCGCTCGTGCTGCCGCTGCCGGGTGTCCGTTGGGCCGATCGCTTGAACTCCGAGATCCTCGTGGCCTGGCTCCGGGCGGCCACGCGGCGCGCACGGCTCTCGCGACCCATCCTGTGGACCTTTCTGCCGAACGTCGGCCGCCTGGTCGGGAGGCTGGGCGAGCGGATGGTGATCTATCACTGTGTCGACGAGTATTCGGCGTTCTCGGGCGTCCCGCGCGAGGCGCTGATCCGGATGGAGCAGGATCTCGCGCGCCGGGCGGACATCGTCTTCACCTCCTCGCAGCAGCTGTGCGACGAGCGGCGCGGTCTGAATCCCAACACCCACTTCGTCTCGCACGGCGTGGACGTCCCGCACTTCGCCACGGCGCTGGACTCTGGCACGACGGTGCCCGACGAGCTGCGCGGCCTGCCGCGCCCCATCGTGGGATTCTTCGGGCTCCTGGCGGACTGGGTCGATCTCGATCTCGTACGCGCGGTGGCGAAGGCGCGGCCGCAGTGGTCGGTCGTGCTCGTCGGCAAAGCGACGACGGATCTCGATGCCGTGAAGGGGCTGCCGAACGTTCACCTGACGGGCCAGAAGCCCTACGAGGCGCTGCCGAGGTACTGCCGGGCCTTCGATGTTGGCATCATCCCGTTCCGGATCAACGCGCTCACGGTGCGGGCGAATCCCCTGAAGCTGCGTGAGTACCTGGCCGCGGGCCTGCCGGTGGTGTCGACGACGCTCCCGGAAGTGGCCCGGTACGACGGGCTCGCGCTGCTCGCCGACGAGCCGACGGCGTTCGTCGCGGCGATCGAGCGCGCGCTCGTGACGAGATCCCGGGAGGCCGACGATCGGCGCGTGGCGGCCATGCGTGGGGAGTCGTGGCACGCGCGGGTCGAGGAGCTGTCGCAGCTGATCCTGGGCAGGAGCGCGCGATGATCTGGGCGCTGCTCTTCTGGGTGGGCGCCGCGGTCGTCTTCGTGTCCTACGTCGGCTATGGCGCCTGGGTCGCCGGCCTGGCGCGGATCCGCCCGCGACGCAGCCTCGCGCGGTACCGCGCCGACGACGCGCTGCCGCGCGTGACGTGCGTGATGGCCGCGGCCAATGAGGCGGCGCGCATCGAGGGCAAGCTGGAGGCGCTCGCCCAGCAGGACTATCCGACGGACAAGCTCGCGATCATCGTGGTCAGCGACGCCTCGACGGACGGCACCGACGAGCGCGTCGCGGACCGGGCGGCCCGCGATTCGCGGATCCGGCTGCTGCGGACGTCCGAGCGGCGCGGCAAGCCGACGGCGCTCAACCTTGCGCGACCCGAGATCGTGACGGAGATCGCCGTGTTCATGGATGTCCGCCAGGGGCTGACGAAGCGGACGATTCGGGAGCTGGTGGCGCATCTCGAGGATCCCGACGTGGGCGTCGTGTCGGGCGACCTCCGGGTCGCGGGTGATGCCTACTGGACCTATGAGGGCTACGTGCGGAAGTGTGAGTCGCGCTCGGGATCGATGGTCCAGGTGACGGGCTCGCTCTACGCGATCAGGACGCGGGACATTCCGGTGATCCCCGCCGATACGATCCTCGACGACGTGTACGTGCCGCTGCGCGTGGCCATGACCGGCCGACGCATCGTGATGGCCGAGGAGGCGGGCAGCCTGGACGTCGTCACGCGCTCGGTCGGCAGCGAGTTCATCCGTAAGGTGCGGACGCTCGCCGGACTGATCCAGATCTGCCACAGCGTGCCGGGATGCCTGCGTCCAGGGACCAACCCCGTGTGGGGGCGCTTCGTGATCCACAAGCTTTCCCGCCTGGCGTGCCCGTACGGCCTGTTCCTCGTCGCGGCGGGCTCCTGGATGGCCGACGGGCTGATGTATCGGGCCGCGCTCGTCGCGATGCTGGCGGTGGGCGCGCTGGCGCTCGCCAGGAAGCTCGGCGTGCGCTCCCGCCTGACGTCGCTCAGCCAGGCGCTAGTCGCGCTGAACGTCGCGGCCTTGTCGGCGTTGCCAGCGTACTACTTCGGGTGGGCCTCCGTGACCTGGGCCCGGGTGGAGGTCGATCGGTCGTGAGCGACGGACGGCTGCGCATCCACATCGTCACCGAGGAAGACCCGTTCTATCTGCCGGAGTTCTTTCGCGAGTTCTTCGCCAATCTGGCCACGGACGAGTTCGTCGTGACCGGCGTCGATGTGACGCCCCCTCTCAACCAGAAGACGCCCCTCGCCCTGGCGAAGAAGCTGCACGGGCTGTACGGGTCGTTCGACTTTCTGCGGCTGTGCCTGCGCTATGGCGTGGCGAAGGTGAAGGACGTGACGCTCCCGACGACCGCCTGGCTCGGGACGACGGCACGCGTCGCCGCCCGGTTCGGCGTGCCGTCGAGCGTAGTGCCCAACGTGAACGCCCCGGAGTATGTCGGGCGTCTCCGTGAGCTCGGCATCGACCTCCTGATCTCGGTCGCCGCCTCGCAGATCTTCCGGAAGGACCTTCTCTCGGTGCCGCGGCTCGACGCCATCAACATCCACACCGGCACCTTGCCCCAGTATCGGGGGATGCTTCCGGTCTTCTGGCAGATGTACGACGGGCAGGCGGAGATCGGGATCACCATCCACACGATGACCACGGAGATCGATCTCGGCGAGATCCTCTTGCAGCGGCGGGTGCCGCTCGCCGGTCGGAGCAGCCTCGACGCGGTCATTCGCGAGATGAAGCGGCAGGGCGCGCGCACCATGCTGGAGATCCTCCAGCGCTACCGGACCGGCACGGTGGATCGGACCCCCATGGACCGCTCGCGGGAAGGCTATCGAAGTTTCCCGGACCGAACCACGTCCCTGGCGTTTCGACGGAAGGGGTACCGCCTCCTATGACCCCGTGCATGCTGACCTTTGATATCGAAGAGTGGTTCCAGGTGGAGAACTTGCGACCTGTGTTTCCGCCGGAACGCTGGGACTCGCTGCCCAGGCGCGCCGCGTCCTCGACGCGCCGCATTCTGGATCTCCTCGAGGAACACCGGGTGAGAGCGACCTTCTTCGTCCTCGGGTGGGTGGCGGAGCGCGAGCCCGAGCTCGTCCGGGAGATCGTTCGGGCCGGACACGAGATCGCCTGCCACGGATACGGGCACGTCCTCCCGATGCGGTTGACGATGACGCAGTTTCGTGACGACGTGGTTCGAGCCCGCGCCTTGCTCGAATCGATCGCCGGCCAGACGGTGACGGGCTACCGCGCGCCGTCGTTCAGCATCGACGGCGAGCGCCTGGCGGCGCTGGAACGCCTCGGATTCAGCTACGACTCGAGCTACAACCCGTTCGGGCTGAATGACCGGTACGGGAACCTTCCGCACCTCGGGCACCCGATCGTCCCGGGTGTCTACCGCCTCGGCGAGGAGATGATCGAGGTGTCGTTGCCGGTGGCACAGATCGGAGGGTTCCCGCTTCACATTTCGGGCGGGGGCTATTTCCGCCTCTATCCGGCGCCAATCTTCCGTGGCTTCGTTCGGCGCGCGCTCGCGCGGCGCGGACACTACGAGATGTACCTGCACTCCTGGGAGTTCGATCCCGAGCAGCCACGGGTAAGGACCTTGGGCGCGATTGCGACCTTCCGCCACTATTTCAATCTGTCACGGACTCTGCCGAGGGTGCGGGCGTTGGTGCGGATGGTGTCGGACCTGGGCGCACCGTTCCTCACGGTCGGGGACTTCGCGCGTCAGATGCTCGCGTTGTCCCCCCGGGCGTCGGCCTGACGCATGGCGATCGTCGATCAGCTCGCCAAGGCAGCCTGGACGATGCGATGGCTACCCGCGTACGCCTGGCAGACCGCGGTGCGACGCGAGCCTCGGGGGCCCGTCCACCTCATCGTCTCGGCGGCCGACCACTTCGAGCCGGCGATCGCGCCCGAGGCACCGGGGCGCTACGCGACGAGGGACGTTCAGGAGCAGCGATTGGACCGATGGTGCCACGAGTACCCGCGCCTCGTCGACGGGTGGAGGGACTCGGACGGTCACGCGTTCAAGCACACCTATTTCTACCCGGCGGAGCAGTATGACAAGGCGCTGATCGACCAGCTGACGGAGCATTGCCAGGGGGGCTGGGGCGAGATCGAGATCCACCTCCACCACGGGATCGAACGGCCCGACACGTCGGAGGCGACCCGGCGGGCGCTGGTCGACTTCAGGGACGCGCTCGCTTCACGGGGTTGTCTGGCGCGATGGAATGGCGCCGGCCAGCCGCGGTACGCCTTTGTCCACGGCAACTGGGCGCTCGCGAACTCGGCCGATGGCGCCTGGTGCGGGGTGGACGACGAGATGCAAATCCTGTCCGAAACCGGCTGCTATGCCGACATGACGCTGCCGTCGGCGCCGAACCGCGCGCAGACCGCGAGGATCAACAGCCTCTACGAATGCGCGCTGCCGCTCGCGCGGCGCGCGCCCCATCGTCGGGGCCGCGACCTCCGGCGCGGCCGCGCGCCCGTGACCTTCCCACTGATCGTCCAGGGGCCCCTTGGCCTCAACTTCGACCGGACGATCCGCGGGATTCCGGTTCCGCGGATCGAGAATTCGGCGCTCACGGGCGCCTATGTCCCATCGCTCAGGCGGCTTTCCCTCTGGCGCCGCGCGGCGGTCACGGTGCTCGGCCGGCCGGACTGGGTGTTCATCAAGCTCCACTGCCACGGCATGGATCCGCGTGACGAAGACGCCATGCTCGGGCCATCCATGGCGCGCTTCCTGCGGGAGTTGGCCGAGCTCAGACGCGCAGACGGTGGCCCGCGTGTGCACTTCGTCACGGCCCGGGAGATGGTCAACATCGCGCTCGCCGCCTGCGACGGCAGAGACGGCGAGCCCGGAGAATACAGAGACTATCGCCTGCAGCCGATAGGACCCCGGCGTGGATAGAAAGGCGCTGGCTGGCCCGAGGGTGTGGGGAGGCCTCGCGGCGGCCATGGTGGTGCTGCCGGCGGCGTGGCTGTACGCACCGACCGTCCTCCAGATGATCCGGCAATGGGGCGAGGACGAAAATTACTCGCATGGGTACCTCGTACCGGTCCTCAGCGCCTTTCTCGTCTGGCAGCGCCGGGCCTCCCTGAAGGCCCTGCCCGTGCGCCCGGTCGCGGGAGGGCTCGTGGTCCTCGTCGCCGGTGTCGGCCTGGCCCTGCTCGGCCACCTCGGTGCCGAGCTCTTCGTGACGCGGATGTCCCTGCTCGTGACGATCGCGGGCTTGGTGCTCTATCTGCTCGGGTGGGAGCACCTTCGCCTCCTCGCGTTTCCGATCGCGTACCTCGTCTTCATGATCCCGGTGCCGGCGATCGTCTTCAACGCGATCACCTTTCCTCTGCAGTCGGTGGCGACGTCGGTCGCCACGTGGATGCTGCAGGGCGTCGGTGTCCCGGTCCTTCGCGAAGGCAACGTGATCTCGCTTCCGCATGCGACGCTCGAGGTCGCGGAGGCATGCAGTGGCATCCGTTCGCTCGTCACCCTGCTCGCGCTGGGCGCGGCCTACGGCTATTTCACCCAGCGCACGGCGTGGCGGCGGGTCGTGCTCTTCGTCTCCGCGGTCCCGATCGCGATCGTGGCCAACGCCGTGCGGATCGCGGGGACCGGCTTGCTGGCGCAGTGGTTCGGCGCGCAGGCCGCCGAGGGGTTCTTCCACACGTTCTCGGGCTGGCTGGTCTTCGCCGCCGCGTTCGTGTTGATGCTGGCGATGGCCGCCGTCCTCGGCCGCATTCCGGCGCGATCGAAGACGGAGGCGGCGCCCGCCGCCGGCACCGAGACCGGCCGAGCCTGGGCAGGGCCGGGGTGGCGCGGCGTCGCCGTCGCCAGCGGCATCCTGGTCGCCGGGGTCGTGGCGCTCGGACCCCTCTCCCGGGGGGAGGCCGTGCCGCTCCGCGGCTCGCTGGACGAGTTTCCGCTGCAAATGGGCGAGCTCCGCGGGGTGGACGAGGGCCTCGAGCCGGCCATCATCGGGAAGCTCGGCGTGACGGAGTTCCTGATGCGCAAGTACACGGCCAGAGGCCGCGCTCCCCTTTGGCTCTACGTCGGCTTTTACGAATCTCAGCGCACCGGAGCGCTGATTCACTCACCCAAGAATTGCCTTCCAGGCAACGGCTGGAGCATCGTACGGACGGAGGAGATCGCGTTCGACCCGGGCGGCCCTTCGGGCGGCCCGGTGCGGGTCAACCGCGTGATCGTGGCCAAGGGCGAGAGCCGGCAGATCGTGCTCTACTGGTACCAGGAACGTGGCCGTGTGATCGCCAGCGAATACCGGGGCAGGTTCTACATGGTATGGGACTCGATCACGCGTAATCGTACCGATGGTGCGCTCGTGCGAATCTCGGCGCCGGTCGTCGGGTCGGAGCAGGAGACGCAGCGCGAGATCGTCGGGTTCGCCTCGGAGACCCTTCCGAGGCTGGCGAGGCTGCTGCCGCAATGAGCTTCGCGCTGATCCCGTCGGGGCTGAGCGCCGTGATGGCGCTGGCGCTCAGCGGTCTGGTGCTGAGGCGTGCCCGCCGACTCGGCAGCTGGGCGTTTGCCTGGGGCATGACGGGCCTCGGAGCCGCCGAAGTCGTGGTGACGCTGCTCCTGGTCGAGCCCTCGGCGCGCTGGCCCCTCTCGCAGGTCATCTTCACCCTGGACGCCCTCTCGTGGCCGGCCTGGGCGGTCTTCAGCGTCGTGTTCGCGAGGGCGGACGCCGACGTCGAGCTGCGGCGCTGGCGGTCGATGCTCGTCGCCTTCGGGGTCGTGAGCCTGACCGCCGCCGCCAGCACGATCGTGTACCCACTCGTGCTCGCACCCCCGTTGCCCTGGCATGAGGCCCTGCCGCTGACTCCGATCGGGAAGGCGGTCGCCGCGTTCGGCGTGCTCGTCGCGGTGTTCGTGCTGTTCCAGCTCGAATCGACGCTGCGGAACTCGCAAGGCGTCGCCCGGTGGCAGATCAAGTACTTCGTCCTCGGAGTGATGGGGATCTTCGCGTTCAAGATCTTCATCCTGAGCCAGACACTGCTCGAGGCCCGGTTCGAGATGTCGCTCCTCCCGGCGCAATCCACGGCATTCGTGCTCGCCGGTCTCCTGATCGCGTTCGGGATCGTCCGGCGGCGCCTGCTCGACGTCAACGTCTTCGTGTCGCGGCATGTCGTGTACCACTCGCTCGCCATCGGCACGGTCGGCGCCTATCTGCTGAGCGTCGGCGCCGCCGCCTGGGCGGTTCGCACGCTCGGCATTCCGGTGAACCTGCTCGTGGCCTCGCTGCTCGTGTTTGGCACGGCGGCGGTGCTCGTCATCGCCCTTCTGTCCGAACGCCTGCGGCATCGCGTCAAGCACTCGATCGCGCGTCACTTCTATTCGCACAAGTACGACTACCGCGACGAGTGGACGAAGTTCACCGCGAAGATGACCTCCGTCGTCACGCCCGACGCGATCGCGCCGAAGATCATCGCGATGGTGTCCGAGACCATGGGGGTCCGGAAGGCGGCGGTGTTCCTCGGAACGGAGGGACGGGAGTATCGACTGGTCGAATGGGTCGGCACGGAGCCGGGCGCCACTATCGCGCTCCCCGACGCGAGCCCGGCGTTGCTGCGGTCGACGATCGAGAACGAGCCCGTGACGCTCACGGACATCGATCCGGCCGACCCGCTCGAGCCGGTCGCCGCCCCGCTGCGGCAGGCGGGCTTCACGCATCTCGTGCTGCTCGCGGGTAGCGGGCGGGTCCTCGGTGTCGTCCTCGTCGGGCCTCCGACGGAATCGCCGAGCCACGAAGACCGCGAGCTGCTCAGCAACATCGCGAGCCAGGCGGCGACGACGCTGCTCAACGCCCGGCTGACCGAACAGCTTGCCCACGCGCGCGAGGTCGAGGCCATGGGCCGGATCTCGTCGTTCATGCTGCACGATCTGAAGAACTGCGTCTCCATGCTGTCGCTGGTCGTGCACAACGCGGAAACAGCGGCCGACGACCCGGAGTTCCGGCAGGATGCGTTTCGGACCGTGGCCGAGAGCGTGCGGACGATGCAGCAGTTGATCGGCAGGCTATCGAACATCCCGAAGAGCCTGGAGCCTCGGCTGTCGACGGTCGATCTGAGGAGCGTCGTCGAGGACATGGAGCCCTGGATCCGGCGAGTGACGAACGCGCGCATCCGCGTGTCGCTCGACCTCCGCGCGGTGCCCCCGGTCTACGCCGACCGGGAGCAATGCCGGCGGATCGTCGAGAACCTCGTGATCAACGGTATCGAGGCGATTCCGGCCAACGGAGAGGTCATCGTGGTGACGCGGCCGCGCGGACAGTCGGCGTGCCTCGAGGTGTCCGACACCGGGGCGGGGATCGCCGAATCCCAGCGCAGCGTCCTCTTCACGCCCTTCCGGTCGACGAAGCCCCACGGGCTGGGTATCGGCCTCTACCAGGTGAAGTCGATGGTCGAGGCGCACGGCGGTCACATCGAGGTCGAGAGTCGCGTCGGGCTGGGCACCACGTTCGTCGTCCAGTTCCCCGCCAGCGGCGAGGAGCCCAAGAGTTGAAGCGCCCCTCGCTGCTGATCGTCGAGGACCAGGAAGGAATCTCGAGCCAGCTCCGGCGGGCGCTTTCGGACGAATACGACGTGGCGGTGGCCGGCGACGGCACGATGGCGATCCGACTCTTCGACGAAAGCCGTCCGGACCTCGTGACCCTCGATCTCGGGCTTCCCCCCGAACCCCGGGGGGTGGGCGAGGGAATGCGGGTCCTTGCCCGGATCCTCGGCAAGAACCCGGGCACGAAGGTCGTCGTCGTCACGGGCGCCGATGAGGCCGACGCCGCGCTGATGGCAATACGGCTCGGCGCCTTCGACTTCTACCAGAAGCCCATCGCTCTCGACGAGCTGCGCCTGATCCTGAAGCGCGCGGCCCACATCCAACGGCTCGAGCGCCTGAACGAGAGCCGGGACGAGGCGCCGGGCGTCGGTGCCGGGCTGGGAGATCTCGTGGGCGGCTCGCCGCCGATGCTGGAGCTGTTCGAGCTGATCCGGAGGATCGGGCGGTCGAGCTCGACCGTGCTCGTGATCGGCGAGAGCGGGACCGGCAAGGAGCTGATCGCGCGGGCGATCCACGAGGGCAGCACGCGGAAGGACGGTCCGTTCGTGGCGATCAACGCGGGCGCGATTCCCGAGACGCTCCTCGAGGCCGAGCTGTTCGGCCACGAGAAGGGCGCGTTCACGGGCGCGCACGCGCGCCGTGTGGGCCGGGTCGAGCGCGCGCACGGGGGCACGCTCTTCCTCGACGAGACCGGCGAGCTGCCTCCGATGGTTCAGGTCAAGCTGCTCCGCTTCCTCCAGGAACGGGAGATCGAGCGGGTCGGCGGCCGCGACGTCATCCCGGTCGACGTGCGCGTGATCGCCGCCACGAACTCCGATCTGGAGAAGGCCATCGCGGACGGGCGCTTCCGCGAAGACCTCTACTATCGACTCAAGGTCGTGACCATCCGGGTCCCACCGTTGCGGGAACGGGGAGAAGATATCCCGCTGCTCGCGAACGCCTTTCTCAAGCGGTTCCGCGAGGAAGCGGGAGCCGGGCGCATCCGGGGGTTCAGCCCGGAAGCCCTGGCGGCGCTGCAGGCGTACGTCTGGCCGGGGAACGTGCGGGAGCTCGAGAATCGCGTGCAGCGAGCCCTCGTCGTCGCGTCGGGCTCGCTGATCACGCCCGCCGACCTCGAGCTCGAATCCGCCAGCCACGAGGAGCTCACCCTCCGGTCGGCTCGCGACCGGATCGAGCGGAAGCTCGTGATCGAGGCGCTCGTTCGGTGTCGGGGCAACGTGACGCAGGCCGCCAAGGAGATCGACGTGACGCGGCCGACCTTCCACGCCCTCATGAACAAGTTCGGTCTCCGGACCGAAGATTTCAGAGGATGACCATGCGTCAGCTCCGCAACCTCACGGTCCTCGTCGTGCTGGCGCTGCTGCTGCCCGCCTGCGCGGGGGATCCGAACGTCAAGAAACAGCGGTACTACGAACAGGGGGTCAAGTATCTCTCCGGCGGGAAGTACGCCGAGGCGATCATCGAGTTCCGCAACGCGATCCAGATCGACGCGAAGTTCGTCGAGGCCCATCACCAGCTCGCGCTCAGCTACCGGCGCAAGGGCTGGATCGTCGACGCGCGGTACGAGCTCGAGAAGGCCCTGACGCTGCGGCCAAAGGATAGCGAGCTGGCCATGGCCCTCGGCGACGTGCTCGTCGAGCTCGGCCTCGCCGACGATGCGCTCAAGACGGTGGCGGTGGCGCTCGAGAGCGGCGAGCGGAACGCGCGCGCCCGCACCCTGCTCGGGCGCGCCCTCGCGATCAAGGGGGATGCCGCGGGAGCGCTGGAAGCATACCGGACGGCCCTTGCCGAGGACCCGCGGGTGGCCGAGGCGCACGTCGGCCTGGGCCAGCTCATGCTGCGCGAGGGAAAGCGCCAGGAAGCCGAGCAGGCGTTCCAGACGGCGCTCGGTCTCAAGCCGAACTCGATCGAAGCGCTGCTGGGTCTCGGGACCATCCGATGGCAGGAGAACCGCCTCGACGAGGCGCGGGCCGACTTCGAGCGCGCGATCAACACGGACAGTGACGCCGGCCCGCCGCGCATGGCGCTGGCGGGGCTCTATACCGTGCAGGGCAAGACCGACGAGGCCATCCGCGAGCTCGAAATGCTCACCACGCGGGTGGCGCACCTCGGCGCCACGCTCCAGCTCGGCGAGCTGTACGTCAGAGCGAACAAGCCGGACAAGGCGGTGCAGCTCCTCATCCCGTTCGTGAAGCGGTACCCGCGGCTGCCCCAGGGCCACTACCTCCTCGGTATTGCCTACATGGGCACGGATCGGATCGAGCTGGCCTCCGCGTCGTTCGAGGAGGTCGGGCGCCTGTCCCCGCAGGCGCCGCTCGGGCACTACCTGCTGGGCAAGACCTACCTCCAGCGAGGCATGGGGACTCCCGCCCTCCAGGCGATGCAGACCGCCGAGCGTCTGGGGCTCAGACTCGCCGACCTCAAGGTCGACATCGCCAACGCCTACCTCCAGACCGCCAGACCCCGCGAGGCGCTGAGCCTCGTGGACGCCGCGCTCAAGGAAAGCCCCCAGGACGTCCGCCTCCACGGCCTACGCGGCATGGCGCTCATGGCGCTCAACGACTTCGGTCGCGCCCAGGGGGCGTTCCAGCGCGCGCTGGAGGTGGACCCGACCTCGATCGGCGCGAACCTGGCGCTGGCCAATCTGTA
>JBGQEL010000110.1:0-14384 GCA_041496385.1 Methylomirabilia bacterium
AGAACTCGCCGAGCTGCGCCGTCGCGACCTCGCGCAGCTTCTCGAGCATGTGCGCGACGTGCTCGGGCGGCGGCGCCGTGCCGTGGTGACGCCAGACCACCATCGGCACCGCGCACAGCTCACACTCGGCGATCCAGCAGATCTCGTCCTCGTGGTACCAGGGCGTGATCCGCTGCGCCCGGCAGAGATCGCAGCGCGGCTCTAGGACTGGGTGAACCCCCGACCCTCGGCCACCAAGCGCTCCAGCAGGGGCGCCGGCGTCCAGAAGGCGTCGCCCGTCACGCGCTTGAATTCGAGCATGCGGTCGCGGAGCACCTTGAGCCCGACCTGGTCCGCCCAGAACATCGGGCCGCCGCGGTAGACCGGCCAGCCGTAGCCGTAGACCCAGATCACGTCGATGTCGCTCGCGCGGATCGCGATCTTCTCCTCGAGGATCTTGGCGCCCTCGTTGACCATCGGATAGAGCAGGCGCGCGAGGATCTCGTCGTCGCCGATCGCGCGCCGCGTGATCCCCATCTCGGTCGAGACCTCGACGATGATCTTCTCGACGTCGTGGTCCGGCGTGGCGGAGCGGTCGGCGCCGTACTTGTAGTAGCCAGAGCCCGTCTTCTGGCCGAAGCGCCCCATCTCGCAGAGCTTGTCGGCCACGGCCGACTTCTCACCCTTGCCCTTGCGGATCCGCCACCCGACGTCGAGGCCGGCGAGGTCGCCCATCGCGAACGGCCCCATCGGGAAGCCGAAGTCGTACAGGACGCGGTCCACCTGGTGCGGCAGCGCGCCCTCGAGGATGAGCTTCTCCGCCTGCTTGCCGCGCTGGTGGAGCATGCGGTTGCCGACGAAGCCGTAGCAGACGCCCACGAGCACCGGCACCTTGTTGATCCGCCGGCCGACGGCCATGGCGGTCGCGATGGTCGTCTTCGACGACTTGGCGCCGCGCACGTTCTCGAGGAGCCGCATGACGTTGGCCGGGCTGAAGAAGTGCGTGCCGATGACGCTCTCCGGCCGCGTCGTGGCCGAGGCGATCTCGTCGACGTCGAGCGTGGAGGTGTTGGTGGCCAGGACGGCGCCCGCCTTGCAGATCTTGTCGATCTTCGCGAATACCTCTTTCTTGATCGCCATCTCCTCGAACACCGCCTCGATCACGATGTCGGCGCCGGCGATGGCGTCGAAGTCGGTGGTGCCGGTGATGAGGCCCATGCGCTTCTCGACGTCCTGGGGCGTGAGCCGGCCCCGGCTCGCCGTCGCCTCGTAGTTCTTGCGCACGACGCCGAGCCCGCGCTCGAGCGCGTCCCTGGCGACCTCGACCACGGTCACGGGGATCCCGGCGTTGGCGAAGTTCATCGCGATGCCGCCGCCCATCGTGCCGGCGCCCAGCACCGCCGCCGTCTTGATGTCCTTGGCGGGCGTGTCGGCCGGAACGTCCGGGATCTTCGCCGCCTCGCGCTCGGCGAAGAAGAAGTAGCGCTGGGCCTTGGACTCGGGCGAGGCCATGAGCTCCAGGAACAGCTCGCGCTCGCGCTTCATGCCCTCCACGAACGGCAGGCTCACCGCCGCCTCGACGGCCTTGATGCAGTTCTCGGGCGCCCGGAAGCCGCGCGTCTGCCGCGCGACGGACTTCCTGAACGCGGCGAAGACGTCGGGCTTGCCGCGCACGGCGGCGAGCTTCGCGTCGAGGTCGCGGATCTTCCGCAGCGGACGGCGCTCGTTCACGATCCGGTCGGCGAAGGCGACGCCCGCGGCGGTCAGGTCGCCCTCGACGATTTCGTCGATGAGACCGTGCGTCAGCGCCTCGTCCGCCCGGATCGGGTCGCCGCTCACGATCATCTGCAGCGCCTTCTCGACGCCGACCACGCGCGGCAACCGCTGCGTGCCGCCCGCGCCCGGCAGCAGGCCGAGCTTCACCTCGGGTAGGCCGAAGCGCGCGCCCTTGTCGCCGATGCGGTAATGGCAGGCGAGCGTCACCTCGAGCCCGCCGCCGAGCGCGGTGCCGTGGATCGCGGCGACGACCGGCTTCGCCGAGCCCTCGATGAGATCGAGGACCTCGTGGAGGCCCGGCTCGCGCGGCGGCTTGCCGAACTCGGTGATGTCCGCGCCCGCGATGAAGGTGCGCCCGGCGCAGACGATGACGATGGCCGCGATGCCGCCGTCGGCGCCCGCCTGCGTGACGCCGTCCCTCAGCCCCTGCCGCACGTGCTGGCTGAGCGCGTTCACGGGCGGGTTGTTGACGGTGATGATGGCGACGCGGCCGCGGCGGTCGAGGCTGACGGACTGGGTGAGTGCTGTCATGACGCTCCTCTTGCTTTCTGGGTGGGTCGCGTCCGCAATGATACCTCCGTTCGGTGCTATATTGCCGCCCATGAAAATCGCCGAGAGCGTCGAGATCTACGACGTCGTGATCCGCGGCGCCACGGTCTACGACGGCACCGGCGCGCCCGGCGTGCGCGCCGACGTGGCCGTGCGCGGCGAGCGCGTCGCGTTGGTGGGCGACGTGCGCGGGCGCGGCCGGAGCGAGATCCAGGCGGGCGGGGCGGCCGTCGCGCCCGGCTTCATCGACGTTCACAGCCACGACGACTTCGCGGTGCTGCTGGAGCCCCAGATGCCCTTCAAGGTGATGCAGGGGGTCACGACGGACGTCGTCGGCAACTGCGGCTCCGGCGTCGTGCCGTTCGACGCGGGGCTCCGGCGGTTCCGGCGCCTGCACGCGGACGCGAGCCCGGCGCCCTGGGACGGCTTCGCCGGCTACCTCGCGCGCGTGGACGAGACGCGGCCGAGCCTGAACGTCGCCGTGCTGATCGGCCACGGCACGCTCCGCGCCGGCACGCTGGGGCTCGCGCAGCGGCCGCCCGACGCGGCCGAGCTGCGAGAGATGCAGCGCTGGGTGCGGGAGGGCGTCGCGGCGGGCGCCGTCGGGCTCTCGACGGGCCTCATCTACGAACCCGGGCGCTACGCGGCCACGGAGGAGATCGTCGCCCTGGCGCGCGAGCTCGGGGGCGCCGCCGGCGGCCTCTACGCCACGCACATGCGCAACGAGGCCGACGGGCTTCTCGATGCGGTGCGCGAGGCGATCAGGGTCGGCGAGGAGGGCGGCGTGCCCGTGCAGATCTCTCACCACAAGGCGAGCGGGCGGAGCAACTGGGGGCGCGTTCGGGACTCACTCGGCCTGATCGAGGCCGCGCGCGCGCGCGGGCTCGACGTCACCGCCGACCAGTACCCCTACACGGCGGGCAGCACCTCGCTCGCCGCCGTCGTCCAGAACGGCGCCTTCCGCAGCGACAGCCCCGGCGGGCTCGGCGCGGTGAGCGCCGAGCAGGTGCTGATCGCCTCGGCGCCGCAGCACGCGGCCTGGGAGGGGCGCGCGCTGGCCGCCCTCGCGGAAGCGTGGGGCACGGACACGGAGGCCACGGCCGCGCGCATCGTGGAGGGCGAGGGGGAGGCGTGCTTCGTGGTCGTCTTCATGATGGACGAGGCGGATGTGCGCACCGTGCTGGCACACCCGACGACGATGATCGGCTCCGACGGCGTGCCCGCCGGCGGCAAGCCGCACCCGCGACTCTACGGCTGCTTCCCCCGAGTCCTCGGCCACTACGTGCGCGAGACGAAGGTCCTGGACCTGGCGACGGCCGTCCACCGCATGACCGGCATGCCGGCGGCGAAGTTCCGTCTCGAGGGGCGCGGCGTCGTCCGGGCGGGGGCCTACGCCGACCTGGTCGTGTTCGAGCCGGCGCGCATCGCCGACGTCGCGACGTACGAGGACCCGCGCCGCTTCCCCGACGGCATTCGCGCCGTGTTCGTCAACGGCGTCGCGGTCGCCCGCGACGGCGTCCACACCGGCGCGCGGCCCGGCCGCGCGCTGCGCCGCGCGGCGGCCTGAGGCGCCCGCGCGCGAGAGGAGTCAGCCCGAATGAAGATCGCCAGGGTGGAGTCGCTGCACGCCGACGCGGGTCAGCGCAACTTCGATTTCCTCAAGATCACGACCGACGATGGGCTGGTCGGGTGGAGCGAGTACAACGAGTCGTTCGGCGGCCTCGGCGTCTCCGCCGTCATCGACGGGCTCGCGCCACAGATCGTCGGGAAGGATCCGCGCGCCTGGGAGTCGCTCGTGACGCTCATGTACGCCGTGCGCCGGCAGGCGGCGGGCGGCATTGCGCAGCAGGCGATCGGCGCGATCGAGAACGCGCTGCTTGACCTCAAGGCCCGGGCCCTCGGCGTGCCGGTCTACGAGCTGCTCGGCGGACCCGTGCGCGACCGGATCCGGCTCTACTGGTCGCACTGCGGAACGTACCGCCTCCAGTGGTCGAAGGAGATGCAGATCCCGGCGCTCCGCACGCTCGACGACGTGAAGAAGGCGGGCCGGGACGTGGTCGAGCGAGGCTTCACCGCGCTCAAGACCAACGTCTTCGTCCTCGGCCGGGAGCCCTACCTCCATTCGCCGGGCTTCGCCCGGCGCGGGCCGGGGTACCCCGAGCTGAACGCCGAGCGCTACGTCCTGAAGGCCGTGCGCGAGGAGATGGCGGCGTTCCGCGAGGGCGCGGGGCCGGACGTGGACAGGAGGGCTTCCTGAAGGTGGCGCGCGCGCTCGAGCCCTTCGACATCTTCTGGGTCGAGATCGACACGCGCGACCCCAAGGCGCTCCACTACATCCGGAGCCGCGCGGCGATCCCCGTGGCCTCCTGCGAGTGCCTCTTCGGGCGCCGCGACTATCGGCCGTACCTCGAGCAGCAGTCCGTCGACGTCGCGATCATCGACACGCCGTGGAACGGCGTCGCCGAGTCGGTGAAGATCGCCGCGATGGCGGACGCCTACGAGGTGAACGTGGCGCCGCACAACTTCTACGGCCACCTCGCGACCATGATGAACGCGCACTTCTGCGCCGTCGTCCCGAACTTGCGGATCATGGAGATCGACCCGGACACCGTGCCCTGGTACGACGAGCTGGTCACCGTGAAGCCGACGATCAAGGACGGCTACCTCGAGCTGCCGACGGGCCCCGGCTGGGGCACCGAGGTCAACGAGGCCGCCGTGCGTGCCCACCCGCCGAAGAAACGCTGACGGCGATGCCGGCGAGCACCAGCGCGCCGGCCAGGAGCCCGAAGAAGCGCTCGTACCCGCCGAGCGCCAGCGTCAGCAGCGAGGCGCCGACGGGCGCGACGGCGCGCGCGCCGTTGGACCCGAGCGCGATCGCGCCGCTGATCGACCCGTAGTGGCGCGGTCCGAAGACCTCGGCGATGAGCGTCGCGCGAGCGAGCGTGGCCATCCCGTTGGCGGCGCCGTACGTCACCACCATGGGCGCCAGGGTGGGGAGGCGCGTCGCGAGCGCCAGCTGGGCGATTCCCGCCGCCTGGGCCACGAAGATCGTCGCCGTGAGGGCGCGATAGCCCCAGCGCGCGGCGATGGGCGTGAAGAGGAGCCGTGAGACGAGCTGCATCGCGCCCATCCAGCCGATCATGAGGGCGGCGAGCGCCGGGGAATAGCCGCGGTCCGAGAGGTACGGGATCAGGTGCACGGTGACGGAGCTGGTGGCGAAGTTGCCGATGAGGAATGCGGCTCCAAGTATCCAGAAGATCGTGGTTCTGTAAGCCTCGCCGAGCGTCAGGCTCGCCCGGGGAGACTCGGCGTGGGGCTCGGGGCCCGGCCCCGGCCCGCCGGGAGGGCGCCGGAGAACCAGCGCGTGCAGGGGGATGGTGACCAGCCCCAGCAGGCCGGCCAGCGTGACGAGGGCGCCGCGCCAGCCGAGCCTGTCGATGAGCCAGGCCTCGAGCGGCATGAAGATCGTGCTCGCCAGGGCGCCGGCGACCGTCACGGTCATGAGCGCTCGATCGCGGTGCCCCGTGCGGAACCAGCCGACGAGCGCGGCGAACGCGGGCTCGTACAGCGTGGCCGCGAGCGCCAGGCCCATCAGGGCCCAGACGGCGTAGAGCGCGGCGAGGCTCTCGACCCGCGACCAGGCCAGGAGGAGCGCCGCGGCGAGACAGGAGCCGAGCGTCATGAGCGCGCGCGCGCCGTGGCGATCGATCCAGCGCCCGACCGGGAGCGCGGCCAGCGCCGCCACGCCCATCCCCACGGAGAAGGCGCCCGTGACCTGCACGCGCGAGAAGCCGAGATCGGCTTCCATGGGGCGCAACAGGACCGGGAAGCCGTAGTAGAGGATGCCCCACGAGACGGTCTCCGTGATGGAGAGTGCGCCGACGACGATCCAGCCGTAGGGGAGGCGTCCCGGGCCCACGGAGACCTATTAGCGCACACGATGGTAGGATCGTGGCCGCGAAAGCGAAAGAGGAGGGACCATGGCCGCGCCCGTAGATCCGACCGACGTGCTGATGACCGGCGAGAACTCGTTCATCCGTCTGAGCCCGGACGGCGGCAAGACCCAGTCCGACCGCCTGAGCCACTGGCGTGTGCTCTGGTGCCCGGCGGGCAGCGGCCACGTGCTCTTCATGCAGAGCACGCTCACCGACGGCCAGACGCGCGTCTACTCCGACAACGTCGCCGTCGCCCGGTGGCTGCAGCGGACGATCGAGACGCTGCTCTTCCCGGCGTTCGCCGACACGGGCCTGCCGGTCCTGGGCGCGGAGTTCTCGCGGAGCGGCGGCGCGCAGTCCGCCGCGGTCGAGACGATCGTCTCGACCGCCGACCGGATCCGCATGACCTGGTGGGACTGCATCGAGCCGTTCGTGCTCACGGTGCCGCCCGGGTTCAACAACCGGCCGATCGGCGTCTTCAGCACCTTCTTCCCGGCGAAGTCCGCGCAGGTGGAGATGAACGGGCGCGTCGCGACCGCCAAGCCGTTTCCCGAGATGCGCGGCGATCGCCAGGGGTCCAGCGCGTGCCTGGCGTGGTCGGAGACTTGGGTCAAGCCGCGGGTGTAGCTCGGGGCTGGGCTCCATCTGGGCGCGCGATCTCCGTGGCACCGGCGGCGGGAACGGGTCTCATCGAGCCCTGCCGCACCCGCCCGCCCGCTGCGCCACGCGCGGCCGCGACTGTAGCGTCGATGCATTCGAACGGATCTTATCGCCGCTCCGGGGCGGCTGGACTTTAGTGAAGGGATGACGGAGTGGGTCGACGCGCTCGAGGTCGAGACGGCGCCGAAGCCCGGGGCGTGCGTGATCTGGCTGCACGGGCTCGGCGCCGACGGCCACGACTTCGAGCCGATCGTGCCCGTGCTCGATCTCCCGGACACGCCGGGCATCCGCTTCGTCTTCCCGCACGCGCCCATGCAATCGGTCACGATCAACGGCGGCATGGTCATGCGCGCCTGGTACGACGTCTACGGACTCGAGGGCGTGCGCCGCGAGGACGAGGCGGGCGTCCGGGCCTCGCAGGCGCGGGTCGAGACGCTGATCGCCCGCGAGAAGGCGCGCGGGATCCCGCCGGCGAAGCTCGTCCTCGCCGGGTTCTCGCAGGGCGGCGCGATCGCCCTGCAGACGGGCCTGCGCCACCCCGAGCGGCTCGCCGGGATCATGGCGCTCTCGACCTATCTCCCGCTCGCGGGCGCGCTCGCCGCCGAAGCGCACGCGGCGAACCGCGACGTGCCGATCTTCATGGCCCACGGCGCGCACGACCCGGTCATCCCCCTCAGCCGGGCCGCGCACGCGCGCGACCTGCTTGCCGGGCAGGGCTATCGGGTCGAGTGGCACGAGTACCCGATGGCGCACGCGGTCTGCGAGGCCGAGATCGCGGACATTTCCGCCTGGCTCCGCCGCGTGCTATAGACCGTTCTATATCCTGAGACCAATATCCCGACACCCGGGGAGGCAACGATGAGCATCCTCCGATTCGTCCTGCTGTTCGTCCTGGCGGTGTGGCCGGCCGTCGCCGCGGCCCAGACCGTGAAGCTCGGCGCGGTGGTCCCGCTGACGGGCCGCTACGGCGGGGGCGGGGCCCAGGTGCGCGCCGGTTACGAGATCGCGATCGAGCACATCAACGCGACGGGCGGCGTCAGCGTGGGCGGCAAGAAGATGCCGCTCGAGCTGGTGCTGCTCGACGACGAGTCCGACGCCACGAAGACCGTGAGCCGGCTCGAGACGCTCGCCGCCCAGGAAGTCGTCGCGTATCTCGGCGGCTTCGGCTCCGATCTGCACGCGGCCGCGGCCTCGGTCGCCGAGAAGAACAAGATCCCGTACCTGGGCGTGGCCTTCGCCCTCAAGAAGATCCACGAGCAGGGCTTCCGCTACCTGTTCTCGCCCTTCTGGAAGTCGCCCGACATCGGCGAGCAGCTCGTGGGCTTCCTCGCCTCGCTGCCGGCGGCCGACCGCGTGAAGACCGTGGCCGTTTTCCAGGAGAAGACCGACTGGGGCGCCGAGATGGCGCGCGCCTGGGCGGCCGCGGGCAAGGCGGCCGGGTATCAGATCGCGGTGCAGGCCGAGTACGCGCCGGGCGCGAAAGATTTCTCCGACATGATCCTCAAGGCGAAGGCCGCCGCGGCCGACGCCGTCTTCGGGCTCCCGACCCCGCCCGACGGCATGACCATGGTCAAGCAGATGAAGGAGCTGGGCTACACGCCCAAGCTGCTGTTCCTGATCCGCGCTCCGGACCCGCCCATCTGGTCGAAGAACCTCGGCAAGGACGGTGACTACACGATCCTGGCCCCCGGCTGGCACTACGCGGTGAAGGCGCCCGGCGTCAAGGAGCTGAACGAGACGCACGAGAAGAAGTACGGGCGCCCGGCCGACCCGATCGCGGGCCCGGCCTACGCCTGCGTCCAGATCGTCGCCAACGCGCTGGGGCGGGCGGGCGCGGTGGACCGTGAGAAGCTCCGCGCCGCCGTCGCGGCGACGGAGATGACGACCGTCATCGGGCCGGTGAAGTTCCGCGCCGACGGCACGGGCGTCGTCCAGTCGGTCCTGATCCAGTGGCTCAACGGCAAGCAGGAGCTGATCTGGCCCAAGGAGTCGGCGACCACGCCGGTCGTCTACCCGGCGCCGGCGTTCTCCAAGCGCTGAACGGCCGTAAACGGGGACGGGGGTGAGGTCGTCGTACAGGGTAGAGGTTCCTTACAAGGAGGACATACCCATGAGACGTGCGATTCGCACGATCGGCCTCACCCTCGCGGTTCTCTTGGCGGTGGGCGTGGTTGCGGCCCAGGCCGAGCCACAGCTCGGCGGCATCTGGGTCCTCGATCGGTCCCAGAGCCAGCTGCCGACACACCGCGGCAAGGGTCACCACACCCAGGCCGCCCCGATGACGCCGCCCGCAGCTCCGGCGACGCCACCCCAGATCACGCTGCTGGTCGACCAGCAGACCGGCACGCTCAAGGCCACCCGGACGATGGCCCGGGGCGACCACGAGCGCTCGATGAGCGTGACCTACGTCACCAACGGCGCGGACCGGGTCCACCAGGGCCGCCGCGGCACGGCCGTGACGCGCGCCGCCTATGACGGCGACCGGTTCGTGGTCACGAACACTTTCTCGAAGCAGAGCGACCAGGGCCCGCTGACCATGAGCCGCCAGTCCGTCTGGACCGTCTCCCCGGACGGCAAGATGCTGACGATCGACACCACGTTCCAGTCGCCGCGCGGCACCCACAGCTTCAAGTCCGTCTACCTGCGCGGCTGATCCCCTCAGGCGGGGCGGTCCCTTCCGGGCCGCCCCGTCTCTCTTCGTTGGCCGGAGGTGGTATAAAGCCACCTGATGCGTAGCGACGTCGTTGGAAGCCTCCTGCGCCCGGCGTACCTGGCCGAGGCGCGCCGCGCCGCCGAGGACGGCCGGCTCGCGCCCGCGGAGTTCAAGCGGGTCGAGGACCGCGCCGTCGACGAGGCCGTCGAACTTCAGGAACGGGCCGGGCTCGACGTCGTGACCGACGGCGAGCTACGCCGCTACGCCTTCTTCGGCCATCTCATCGAGGCGCTGGACGGCTTCGACAAGTTCGGCGGCTGGGCGATCCCGTTCCACAACGAGCAGGGCGAGGAGCTCGTCTTCAAGCGCCCGGTCGTCGTCGAGCGCCTCCGCTGGCGGCGGAGCATGTGCGCCGAGGAGTTCGTCTACCTGCGCGCGCGCGCCCGCCGCACCGCGAAGACGACGCTCATCAGCGCCCAGCAGGCGGCCGCCTACTACGACCCCGAGAAATCGCGCGGGGCCTACCCGACGCGCGACGCGTACCTGGCCGACGTCGTCGACTTCACCCGGCGGGAGGTCGAGGAGCTGGTGCGGCTCGGCTGCACCTACGTCCAGATCGACGCGCCGCAGTACGCGGCGCTCCTCGATCCCTCCCTCCGCGAGGGCTATCGCCAGCGCGGGAGCGACCCGGACCGCCTCATCGACACGTGCATCGAGATGGACAACGCGGTGATCGGCGGCCAGCCCGGCGTGACCTTCGGCCTGCACATCTGCCGCGGCAACAACCAGTCGATGTTCTACGCGACCGGCGGCTACGAGCCCATCGCCGAGCGCGTCTTCCGGCGCTCGCGCTTCCAGCGTTTCCTGCTGGAGTACGACGACGAGCGCTCGGGGAGCTTCGAGGCGCTGCGCGCGGTGCCCGACGACCGCGTCGTCGTGCTGGGTCTCGTGACGACGAAGAAGCCGCGCGTCGAGACGGTCGAGGAGCTGCGCCTGCGCATCGAGGATGCGGCCCGCGTCGTGCCGCTCGAGCGGCTCGCCCTCTCGCCCCAGTGCGGCTTCGCCTCCACGATGGAGGGCAACCGGATCAGCCCCGACCAGCAGGCGGAGAAGCTGCGCCGCGTCGCCGAGACCGCGCGCGCCGTGTGGGGAGGCAATCCGGCGCCTCCGGTCGCCAAGCGCTAGCCCGTGCTCCTGCTCGAGGTCGACGGGGTCTCCAAGTCGTTCGGGGGCGTGCGCGCCGTGAGCGACGTGAGCTTCACGCTCGCCGCGGGCGAGCTGGTGGGGGTCATGGGCCCCAACGGCTCGGGCAAGACGACGCTCTTCAACCTGATCGCGGGGGCCCTGGCGCCCGACGCCGGCGCGATCCGGCTCCGCGGCCGCGAGATCGGCGGGCGCGCGCCGTACCGGGTGTGCGCGCGCGGCGTGGCGCGGACCTTCCAGCTCGTGCGGCCGTTTGCCGGCCTCAGCGCCCTCGACAACGTGCTCGTCGGCCGCCTCTACGGGCGCGCGCGCGAGGGGCGCGTCGCCGCGACCGCCGAGGCGGAACGCCTCCTGACGCTGGTCGGCCTCGAGGGCAAGGCGCGGCTCCTGGCCTCGCAGCTCACGCTCATGGACAAGAAGCGGCTCGAGCTGGCGCGCGCGCTCGCGACGGCGCCCGAGCTGCTGCTGCTCGACGAGTTCATGGCCGGGCTCAATCCGACCGAGGCCGAGACCGCGATGGCGCTGATCCGCCGGCTCCAGACCGAGGGCGTGACGTTCCTGATGGTCGAGCACATCGTCTGGGCGCTGATGGACCTGGCGCAGCGGGTCATCGTGCTGAGCGCGGGGGAGAAGATCGCCGACGGCACGCCCGCCGACGTCGCCGCCGACCCGACCGTCGTGGACGTCTATCTGGGCACCGCGGCGGGGAGCGGCCCGCGTGCTTGAGGTCGAGGGGCTCGAGGCCTCGTACGGGCCGTTCCTGGTCCTCTCGGGCGTCACGCTCACGGTGCGGCAGGGCGAGATCGTCGCGCTCCTGGGCCCGAACGGCAGCGGCAAGACGACGCTGATCCGCTGCATCGCGGGCCTCCTGCGCCCGCGCGCCGGCGCGATCCGCTGGGAGGGCCGGGCACTCGGCGACGCGCCGGCGCACACCGTCGTCGAGCGCGGCGTCGCCGTGGTGCCCGAGGGGCGCCGGCTCTTCGGCTCGATGAGCGTCGAGGAGAACCTGGCGCTCGGCGCCTTCGCGCCCCGCGCGCGCCCGGGCGAGACGGCGCGGCTCGAGCGCACGTACGCGATCTTCCCGGTGCTCCGCGAGCGGCGGCGCCAGCTCGTCCGCGCCCTCTCGGGCGGCCAGCAGCAGATGGTCGCCATCGGCCGCGCGCTCATGGCCGACCCGCGCCTGCTCATCCTCGACGAGCCCTCGCTCGGGCTCGCGCCGCGCGTCGTCGAGTCCATCTTCGGCGTGCTCGGCACGATCAACCGGGCGGGCGTCTCGATCCTGCTCGTCGAGCAGAACGTCCACGCGGCGCTCGGCCTCGCCCACCGCGGGTACATCCTGGAATCCGGCCGCGTCGCGACCGAGGGCGAGGGGAGCGCGCTGCTGCGCGATCCCCACGTCCGCCGCGCCTACCTCGGCCCCCTGGCCCGGTGAAACAGGGATGAGACTGGACGTACGGAGCCGGGTCGCGTCTCTCTCGGGCCACCTACCGAGTCCACCGGCCTCACGGGCCCCGCTACAATGACCTCGCTTCTGCAGCAGCTCGTTCTCGGGCTCCTGATCGGCGGCCTCTACGGGCTCGCGGCGGCGGGGCTCGCGCTCGTCTTCGGCGTGCTCAAGGTGCTGAACGTCGCCCACGGCCAGCTCATCATGCTGGGCGGCTACGGCGCCTTCTGGCTCTTCGCGCTCGCCGGCTTGGATCCGTTCGCCTCGCTCGCGCTCGTCATCCCCGGCGCGCTCCTGCTCGGCGTCCTGCTCTACCTGGGCCTGTTCGGTTGGGTCGTCCGCGCGCACGAGGAGACGCGTGTCAAGAACTCGCTCCTGATCGGCTTCGGCCTGGCCCTGGCGCTCGACGCGCTCGCGGTCCGGCTCTGGACTGCCGACGAGCGGTCCATCACGACGCGCTACGCCGGCAGCGTCATCGACCTCTGGGGGATCTCGGTGCCCCTCGTGCGGCTGGCGAGCCTCGTCCTGGCCGTGGCGCTGATCGGCGCGGTCCACCTGTTTCTCGTGCGCACGCGCTGGGGGCGCGCGATCCGGGCGACGGCCGAGGACTGGGAGGCCGCGCTCCTGACGGGCATCGACGTGCGCCGCGCCTATTTGTTGGCCTTCGCGATCGGCACGGCGCTCGCCGGCGCCGCGGGCACTCTCGTGAGCGTCGGCTACTCGGTGAGCCCGTCCATCGGGCTCGAGTGGACGTTGAAGGCGCTCGTCGTCGTCGTGCTCGCCGGGCTCGGCTCGATGCCGGGCACGTTCGTGGGCGGGCTCGTGCTCGGGCTCGCCGAGGCGCTCGCGGCCACGATCTTCGGCGGGCCGTACCGCGAGATGGTCGGGCTCGTCCTCTTCTTCGTGGTGCTCGTCGCCCGCCCGCAGGGGCTCTTCACCCGGTGACGCGCGCCGCCTGGCTCGCGCTCGGCGGCGTGGTCGTGGCTGCGCTGGCGCTCGTCCCCCGCCTGGCGCGGAGCGACTCGCTGGTGAACTTCGTCTTTCTCATTTTGCTCGCGGTGACCCTCGCGCAGAGCTGGAACATCGTCGCCGGCTACGCCGGGCAGGTGAACCTCGGCCACGCCGCCTTCTTCGGCCTGGGCGCGCTCACCACGCGAACGCTCTGGATCGCCGGCACGCCCGTCCTCCTGGCGATGGCCGCGGGCGCGCTCGTCGCGACCGCGTTCGCCCTGCTCATCGGCGCCGTCGCGTTCCGGCTCCGCGGCGCCTACTTCGCCATCGGGACGCTGGCGCTCGGCGAGATCCTGAGAATCACGGTCGGCAACGTGCTGTCCGAGATCTCGACGCTGCCGGCGGCGACGATCGCCGGCTACCGGCTCGCCGACCGCTACTACCTGGCGCTCGCGCTGGCGGTGGTGACGATGGGCGTGGTCGCGCTCCTCGCGCACTCGCGCGCCGGCCTCGGCATGCAGGCGATCCGCGAGGACGAGGAGGCGGCCGAGGCCTCGGGCGCGAGCGCGCTCCGCCTCAAGCTCCTGGCGTTCTCGCTCTCGACCGCGCTGGCGGGCCTGGCCGGCGGGCTCTTCGCCTACTACCACATCAGCTACTACCCCTCGCACCCCTTCGGCCCGCACTGGACGTTCGACGCGCTCCTGATGACCTTCATCGGCGGCGTCGGCACGCTCCACGGGCCGGTGCTGGGCGCCGTCTTCTACGTGTTCCTGAAGGAGTACCTGGCGATCCGCTGGGTGGACTTCCACCTGCTCATCTTCGGCGCGCTCTTCATCGCGATCGTGCTGCTGCTGCCGGGCGGCCTCGTCGAGGCGGCCGCGCGCCTGCGCGCCCTGGTACGGCGCGCCACCGGCTCCGCGTAGCGATGGGCCTCCGCGCGCCGGGGGCCTAGGCGGCGCCGCCCGCGGCGAGCTTCATGCACGTGCTCACCGCGTAGCCGGCGAGCTTGCCGTCGGCGCCGAGCACGTCGCACTCGATGAGCGCCAGCGATCGCCCGGCGTGCTTGACCCGGGCGCGCGCCTCGATGGGGCCGGTCCGTACGGCCCGCAGGAAGTTCATCTTCATCTCCGCGGTCGTGTAGCTCTCGCCCTCGCCGAGCGTGGTCATGTAGGCCCAGCCCATCGCGGCGTCGGCGAGGGCGGCCAGGATGCCGCCCTGCACGGTGCCCATCGGG
>JBGQEL010000111.1:0-14368 GCA_041496385.1 Methylomirabilia bacterium
CTGCGGATCTCGCCCTCGGCCACGTTGAGCACGTCGGGCGCCAGGTGGCCCGCGTCCATCAGCTTCTGGATGACGCCCACCAGCTCGAGCACGTTCAGCGGCGACTCGTTCGAGAAGTTGAACGCCTCGCCCGCCACCTGGTCGTCGTCGAGACACTCGCCCAGCCGGATGTAGGCGCGCGCGGCGTCCTTGACGTAGAAGTAGTCGCGCACGTACGTGGACGCGCTCCGCACCGCGGGGCGCTCGCCGCGCAGGAAGGCCCGGATCGTCCCGGGCACGATGCGGCTCCAGTTCAGGTCGCCGCCGCCGAAGATGTTCCCGCCGCGCGCGATGCCGACGCGGAGGCCGTAGGTGTGGTGGTAGGCCTGCGCCATCAGGTCGGCGGCGCTCTTCGAGACCTCGTAGGGATGCGTCCCGGCGACGGGCATGTCCTCGGTGTACGGCAGCTCCGGCTGGGTCCCGTACGCCTTGTCGCTCGAGACCATGACGACGCGACGCACGGCCTCCGCGCGGCGCCGGCACGCCTCGAGGAGGTTCCACGTCCCGCGCACGTTCGTCTCGAAGGTCGGGAGCGGGTCCCGGTGGGCGATCCCGACCACGGCCTGGGCGGCGAGGTGAAAGACCGTGTCGGCGCCGGAGTCGGCCAGGGCGCGCTCGAGCCCACCGAGGTCCTCGACGTCGCCCGGAACGACCGTGACGCGCTCGGCGTCGCCGCTCCGGTAGAGCTCGGACTGCGGACGCGGCGTGCGCACGAGGGCGACGACGCGGGCGCCCCGCACGAGGAGCTCCTTCACGACCCACGAGCCGCTCATGCCGGTGGCGCCGGTGACGAAGACGCGGCGGCCCTGCCAGAAGCCCGTCACTCGCGCCAGACCTTCCAGGGCGCCTGGCCGCTCTCCCACAGGCTCTCGAGCAGCTTCAGGTCGCGCAGCGTGTCCATGCACTGCCAGAAGCCGTCGTGGCGGAAGGCGGCGAGCTGACCGTCCTTGGCCAGGCGCTCGAGCGGCTCGCGCTCGAGGTACGTCTCGTCCCCCTGGATGTAGTCGAGCACGCCCGGCTCCATGACGAAGAAGCCGCCGTTGATCCAGCCCTCGCCCACCTGCGGCTTCTCGGTGAACTCGCTGACCAGATCGCCGTCGAAGCGGAGCCCACCGAAGCGCGCCGGCGGGCGCACCGCCGTCACGGTGGCGAGCCGCCCGTGGCGGCGGTGGAGGGCGAGCAGCTCGGTCAGGTTCACGTCGGAGACGCCGTCACCGTACGTGAGCATGAAGGTCCCGTCGCGGAGCCAGCTCGAGAGCCGCTTCACACGTCCTCCGGTCTGCGTCGCCTGACCCGTGTCGACGAGATGCACGGTCCAGTCCTCGCGCTGGCCGTCGTGGGCGAGGACGGCGCCCGAGCCGAGCGAGACGGTGAGATGCGACTGGAGGTGGTAGTAGTCGAGGAAGTAGCGCTTGATGACCTCGCTCTTGTAGCCGAGCGCCAGGACGAACTCCGTGAAACCCTGCGCGGCGTAGCCCCGCATGATGTGCCACAGGATCGGCCGGCCGCCGACCTCCACCATGGGCTTCGGGCGGATCTCGGTCTCCTCGCGCAGGCGCGTGCCGAAGCCGCCGCACAGCACGGCGATCCTCATACGAACCCGTAGGCGGACCAGCCGCCGTCCACGGTGAAGACCTCGCCCGTCACGAACGACGCGGCGTCGCTCGCCAGGAAGACCGCGGCCTCGCCGATCTCCTCGGGCGTGCCGAGGCGGCCCATCGGGGTCCGCCGGGCCAGGACGGCCAGGTCGAGGACCCCTCGCTCGGCGAGTCCCTTGACGAAGGGCGTCTCGATGTAGCCGGGCGCGATCGCGTTCACGCGCACGCCCGAGGCCGCCCACTCGATCGCGAGCACCTTGGTGAGCATGTTGGCGCCGGCCTTCGACACGCAGTACGCCAGGCGTTTGGGAAAGGCGAGCGTGCCGTTCACCGAGGTGACGTTGATGATGGAGCCCGACCTGCGCTCCAGCATCCCGCGACCGAGCTCCTGCGCCAGGAGGAAGTAGGCGTTCAAGTTCAGGTCGAGCGTGTAGCGATAGTCGGCCTCCGGCAGCTCCGCGGACGGCGCCACGCGCGGCTGGCCCGCGTTGTTCACGAGGATGTCCACGCGCCCGCCGAGCGCGCGCGTGGCCTCACGGGCCATGCGTCGCGCCTCGTCGGACCTCGAGAGATCCGCGGCGATCGCGATCGCGCCCGAGAGGTCCTTCGCCACCCGCGCGTAGTCCGCGCCGTCGCGCGCGCTGATCACCACGCGCGCACCCTCGCGCGCGAAGGCGCGGGCGATGGCGAGGCCGATCCCCTTGGTGGAGCCTGTGACGATCGCGGTCTTGCCGCCGAGCCTCACGCCGCCCCAGTCACTTCGACCGGATGGATCTGAGGAAACGCACGATGATCCGGTTGACGGCGTCCGCCTGCTCGAGGAAGAACCCGTGACCGCCCGACAGGACGACGAGGCGCGCGCGCCGGAGACGCCGGGCGAGGTCCCTGGAGAAGGCGGGTGGCGTGAGGATGTCGTCCTTGCCGACCATGACGAGCGCCGGTACGCGGATGGCGGCCAGGCGCTTGGTGCGCGTCCCGTTCCAGGCGAGGATGCCGCGCGCCTGGCGCTCGATGGCCTCGGCCTTCGTCTGGTGCGGATACGCGAGGGACCGCTGGAACGCCGTCTCGACGTTCTCCTTCGTCGCGAGGAACTCCGGCGAGAAGATCCACGGGTAGAGCACGTGGCGGTACCGCTCCTCGATCGGCACGCGATACGCGAGCGATACCCAGGCCTCGATCGCGTGGAGGAACCGCGCGTCGCCATCGGCCCACGTGCACAGCAGCGTCAGCGAGCGCACGAGGCGCGGGTGGCGGAGCGCGAGCTCCTGCGCGATGGTGCCGCCCATCGACGCGCCGACGACGTGGGCGCGCGCGATCTTCAGGTGGCGCAGCAGCCCCGCGGCGTCGTCGGCCAGCTGGCCCGTGGTGTAGACGGGCTCCGGCGGCAGGTCGGTCTCGCCCACGCCGCGGTTGTCGAACGTCACCACCTGGAAGTGCGGCGCGAGCGCCCTGGCCTGGAGGGCCCAGTTCACCGCGGGCGCCGAGAGGCCGCTGATGAGCAGGACCGGGGGGCCTTCTCCGCTGATCTCGTAATGCATGCGGATCTTGTTGATGATCGCGTAGGGCATCAGATCACCAGCGCGACCTTGATCGAGCTCTGATCCGTGTGGGCGGCGAAGGCCTCGCCGATCGCGCCGAGCGCGAAGCGGTGGGTGACGAGCGGGCGCGTCTGCACGACGCCGCTCGCGACGAGCCGGAGCGCCTCGGGGAACTCGTCCTGGTAGATCATCGAGCCCGTCAGCGTCACCTCGCGCCGCACCACGCCGAAGAACGACACCCGCGTCGGCTCGTGGGGCAGTCCGGTGAGCACGACGCGGCCGCCGGGGCGCACCAGCTCCAGGGCCTGCGTCACGGCCTCCGGCACGCCCGCCGTCTCGACGACGAGATCCACACCCTCGCGTCCGGAGAAGCGGCGGGCGGCGGCATCGAGCGGCCCGTCGGCGAGGGCGTGGACCTCGGCGGCGCCGAGCGTCCGCGCGAGGTCGAGGCGCCGCCGGGTGCGGCTCACGACGAGGACGCGCGCGCCCCGCGCGCGCAGCACCTGCAGCGCGAGGAGCCCGAGCGTGCCCGCGCCGACGACGGCGGCGGTCTCGCCCGCCCTGGGCGCGCCGCGGTGCACCGCGCGCACGACGACGGCGAGCGGCTCCGTGAGCACGGCGTCCTCGTCGGTCACGCCGGCGGGGACGGCCCAGCAGCAGTGCGCCGGCACCCGCACCAGCTCGGCGAAGCCGCCGTCCGCGTCGATACCGACGGCGACGCGCGCGAGGCAGAGGTTCTTGTTCCCCTCACGACAGAGCGGGCACCGGCCGCAGGAGAAATTGGGCTCGACCACGACGCGCTCGCCGGTGGCGGCGAGCCGTCCGACCAGCTCGTGGCCCATGACGCGCGGATAGTGGACCGGACGCTCCCCGGACCACATGCGGTGATCGGTCCCGCAGAGTCCGGCCAGGGTGACGCTGACGAGGACGTCGCCGGCTCCGGGTTCGGGCGCCGGCGCGGTCTCCACCCGGAGGTCGCGCGGGCCGTGGAGGACGGCAGCCTTCATCGCGTCCAGGCTATCATGCCGCCGAATGGCCGCCGTCGAGGAAGATCGTCTGACCCGTCATGAAGGACGACGCGGCCGACGCCAGATAGACGGCCAGCGGCCCGATCTCCTCGGGCCGCCCGATCCTCCGCATCGGAATGTCGCGCGTGAGCCGCTCGTTGATGCGCGGATCCGAGAAGGCGGGATCGGTCATGTCCGTCGCGAACCAGCCCGGCGCGATCGCGTTCACTTGCACTCCGTGCCGTGCCCACTCCACGCCGAGCGCGCGCGTGAGGGCGATGACGCCGCCCTTGGTGGCGCCGTAGATCGTGTACCCCGGCAGCCCCACCTGTCCCAGGACCGAGGCGACGTTGATGACCTTGCCCGACTTCTGCGCGATCAGGTGGGGCGCGGCCGCCCGGCAGCCGTTGAAGACGCCCGTGAGGTTCACGTCGAGCATGAAGCGCCAGTCCTCGGACGTCATCTCGGCCAGCGGCGCGACTCTGGCGACACCCGCGTTGTTCACGAGGACGTCGAGGCGCCCGAGCTCGCGCACCGTCCGGCCCATCAACGCCTCGACCTCGGCGTAGCTGGCGACGTCGACCGGCACCACCACGGCCCGCCGGCCGGCGCGCTCCACGAGCCGCGCCGTCTCCTCCAGGTCGTGCTTAGAGCGCGCGGCCAGCGCCACGTCGGCGCCGGCCTCGGCGAGCGCGACCGCGATGGCGCGCCCGAGGCCGCGCGAGGCGCCCGTCACCACCGCGGCCTTGCCCGCGAGCTGTGTCACCGATACAGCTCGTCGATGACGTTCATGTACTTGTTGGACACGACCTTGCGCTTGACCTTGAGCGTCGGCGTGAGCTCGCCGCCGTCGAGGGAGAAGTCCACGGGCAGCACGGCGAACTTCTTGATCTTCGCGTAGGACTGGAGCTGGGTGTTCTTCTCCTCGACGGTGCGGCCGACCCGCTCCAGGATCTTGGGATGCTTGACGAGCACGGCCGCGTCGGTGACGAGGAGCCCCTGCTCGCGCGCGAACTTCTGGAGCTCCTCCGGGCTCACGGTGATGAGCGCGACCGGGTACGGCTTGCGGTCGCCGTACACCATGACCTGGCTGATGAACGGGTCCGCCTTCAACAAGTTTTCGATGTTCTGCGGCGCGATGTTCATGCCGCCGGCGGTGACGATCAGATCCTTCTTGCGATCCGTGATGAACACGAAACCGTCCTCGTCGATCCGTCCGATGTCGCCGGTGTGGAACCAGCCGTCGGCCTCGAAGACCTCCTTCGTCGCGTCGGGCTGCTTGAAGTAGCCGCGCGTGGCGATGTTCGGCCCCTTGGCCAGGATCTCGCCGTCGGGCGCGATCTTGAGCTCGCACCCGGGCAGCGCCTGGCCGACCGAGCCGAACTTGTACTTGGTGACCCGGTTGAACGTGAGGGCCGGGCACGTCTCGGTGAGCCCGTAGCCTTCGAGCAGCAGGATCCCCGCGGCGTGGAAGAACTCGGCGATGTCGCGCGCCAGCGGCGCGCCGCCCGAGACGCCCCACTGGAGGCGGCCGCCGAGCGCCGCGTGGAGCTTGCTGAAGACGAGCTTGTGGGCGATCTTCCGCTTCAGCTCGAGCCCGGCCGGGATGGGCTGGCCGCGCTGCTGGTGGCGGCTCACCTCCCGCCCGACGGCGAGCGCCCAGTAGAAGATCTTCTTCTTCGCGGGCGAGCCGGCCTCGACGCCGGCGAGGATCTTCGCGTATACCTTCTCGAAGACGCGCGGCACGCTGCAGATGAAATGCGGCCGCGTCTCCTTCAGGTTGTCGCCGACCTTGTCCAGGTTCTCCGCGAACGCGGTCGTGAGGCCGTGCGCCACGCCCAGAAACGACTCGAGGCGCGCGAACGAGTGGGCCAGCGGCAGGAAGAGGAGATGGACCCAGCCGGCCTCCACGGGCGTCGCCTCCATCGACGCACGGACGGCCGCGACGTGGTTGCCGTGCGTCTGCATCACGCCCTTGGGCGGCCCCGTGGTGCCCGACGTGTACACGATGGTCGCGAGATCCTCGGGCTGCGTCGTCGCGACACGCTCGGCGAGCGTGGATTTGTGGGCGGCCTCGTGATCGCGGCCGATCCGCCGCAGCGTCTCCCAGGTCATCACCATCTTGGGAGGCTGCGGCGCGTCGTAGCCGGTGATGACCACGATCTGCTCGAGGCCCGGCATCCGGTCGCGGGCCTCGAGGGCCTTGGCGAGCTGGGCGGGGTCTTCGACGATCAGGGTCTTGGCCTCCGAGTCGTTGACCACGTAGGCGATCAGGTCGGGCGGATAGCTCGGATAGACGGGCACGGTGACGCAGCCGGCGCTGAAGATCGCGAAGTCGGCCTGGACCCACTCGGCTCGGCTCCCCGACAGCAACGCGACGCGCTCGCCCTTCTGCCGGCCGAGCGCGATGAGCCCGAGGGCGAGCTCGCGCACGACGCCGCCGACCTCGCGCCACGTGTTCGTTTTCCAGCTCCCGCCCTGCTTGAACGACTGCGCCGGACGTTCGGCACTCTTCTCGACGCGGTCCCAGAACAGGCGCGCCAGGGTATCTGTGGCCATACGCTTCTCCTAACTCATTAATTTAAAAGGCCGCCTGACCGTATCACGGCCCAAATAACGCAGTGCGATATTTATTCTTGACCCGGATAACGCGGCGCGTTATATTGGGGCCCGAGGGACGAGCACATGGCGAAACCCGGAACGACCAAGACGAAACGGAAAATGCAGGAGGAGCGACCCATGATCGACGAGAAAAAGACCCAGGAACTGTTCGGCCAGCTCACGGGCAAGGCCGTGGAGACGATGACCGTGTGGGCCGACGCCAACCAGCGCGTGCTGCGCGAGATGGTGGAGTTCGGCGCGGCCAGCGCCAAGGAGAGCGTGCGGCTCTACGCGGAGCTCCAGCAGAGCGCGATCGAGGCGCTGAAGGACTCGCAGGCGAGCGCCCTTCGCTGGCAGACCGCGTTGCAGGACGGCGCGAAGGATCCGGTCCAGCTCTACCAGAAGGCCGTCGCCGACGGCGTGGACAGCGCGCAGAAGGCGTTCAAGGTCCTCGAGGCAGGCGCCCAGGCGGTCACGCGTTCGGCCGAGCGGCTGCAGACCTCGGCGGACCAGGCGGGCAAGGGCATCCAGGAGACCTACACGGCCGTCGTGGCGAAGATGAAGGACGTCTACACGCAGAATTGACCGGGCGGTGACTCCGCGAACCCGACGAGCGGCCCGGGACCGGGCCGCTCGTCACTTCGCCTGACTCTTCTTCTTCTCCAGCCGATCCTCGAGCGAGCGCAGCCGTTCCCGGAGCGACACGACTTCTTCGCGCAGCCGGTCGGCGTCGGGTTCGCCGTCCCGCTTGGCCTCGGTGCGCGCCGCCGAAGCGGATAGTCCGGCCCCCATGCCGCCCCAGCCGGCGCGGCTCGCCCACTCCTGAAAGACCTTGTCCATCTCGCGCTGGCTGGAGACGACCCCCTCGAGGCTCGACTTCATCGAGCGCTGCACGAACTCCTGCCAGGCCTCACCGTGCTTGACGAGCTGGTGGAGGAAGGCGATCGGCAGGCCTCCTCGATGGTTCCGCTGGTTCTCGAGAATGATCTGCGTGAGCGTGACCGCGGTGAGATCCTCGCCCGAGGCGGCGTCGACGACCGAGATCTCCTTGCCCGCGCGAATCATTTCCTCGATCTCTTCCAGCGTGACGTAGCGACTCTCCTGCGTGTCGTAGAGCTTCCTATTCGAGTACCGCTTGATGACGTACGCCATGAGCGCTCCTCTGCGAGAGACTGATCCCGCGAAACTAATGATGAATGGCTTAACACCCCGCGTCAAGGGCCACCCGTCGGTGCGTGCTAGACTGTGCCTTCCCCGCGGAGGAAGGAGCCGGACATGAAGCTGAAGGACCGCACCGCGCTCGTCACCGGAGGCTCCCGCGGTATCGGCCGCGCCGTCGCGCTGGCGCTCGCCGAGGAAGGCGCCGACGTCGCCGTGAACTACGTCTCGAGCGAGGTGGCGGCGAAGGATGTCGCCGACCAGATCCGCAAGATGGGGCGCCGGGCCATGCTGGCCCAGGCGGACGTCGCCGACTATCCCGACACCTTCCGCATGGCCCAGGAAGTCCTGAAGGAGTTCGGCCATCTCGACATCCTGGTCAACAACGCCGGTATCAACTCCGACAAGACGTTCGTGAAGATGGATCACGCGTCGTGGCGCAAGGTGCTCGCGATCAATCTCGACGGCGTCTTCAACTGCACCAAGGTCGTCATCGACCAGATGCTCAAGCAGAACTACGGCCGCGTCGTGAACATGACCTCGGTCATCGGGCAGATCGGCAACTTCGGCCAGGCCAACTACGCGGCGTCGAAGGCGGGCGTGGCGGCGTTCACGAAGTCGCTCGCCAAGGAGCTCGCGGGCAAGGGCATCACGGTGAACGCGATCGCGCCCGGGTTCATCGAGACGGAGATGATCCAGGGCATCCCCGACAAGGTGAAGGAAAAGCTGCTCAGTCAGATTCCGCTGCGGCGGTTCGGGACGCCCGAAGAGGTCGGGCGCGCCGTCGTCTACATCGTCTCGGCCGACGGCGACTACATCACCGGGGCCGAGGTGTCGATCAACGGCGGGCTGTTGATGTGACCATCGTCGCCCAGGCGTTGATGGCCTGGGCGGCCCAGGACCAGGGCTGGAGGGCCAGGCGGGCGAGCGACGCCGCGGCCCGGCGCTCCTCCTCGTAGACGATGTGGGTCTTCGACGGCATCACCCACGCCTCCCCCGAGAGCACTTCCTCGTTCCGCTGATTCGTGCAGGTCGTCTGAAGCCGGATCCGATTCCGCTCGCGGATGACCTCGAGCACCTCCGCGCGCGCCGTGATGGTGTCGCCGGCCTTCACCGGCCGCGTGAACTTGAGCGTCTGCGAGATGTAGATCGCGCCCGGACCCGGCAGCCGCGTTCCGATGACCGCCGAGATGAGGCCGGCCGTGAAGATGCCCGGAGCGATCGGCTCCTTGAACGGCGTCGCGGTCGCGTACGCCGCGTCGCTGTGCACGGGATTGAAGTCGCCGACGGCGTCGATGAAGCTCGCGACCTGTTCCGGCGTGATGGTCTGCGCGATCTCTGCGTGATCCCCCGCCACGAGCTCACCGATCGTCCTTCCGATCATCGGGGCTCCTTGTCGAGCTTGCGCAGCAGAGCCCCGACCATGTCCTCGATCCGCTCGACGCGGTCCTCGAGCTCCACGATCTGCTTCGCGACCGCGGTCAGCTGGCTCCGCGACGGCAGGTTCAGCGCCTGCAGACCCTGCTCGACCGCCTGATCGGCGGCCCTCTTCAGCGGGGCCTGCGAGACGAGAAGCTGGTCGAGCGACTGGCCCATCGTCTTCGCGAACTGCTCGGTCCCCATCGCCTGCCCGAGCACCTTCGACCAGGCATCGATCCACTGATCGAGGAACTGCTTCCACTGCGTCAGCATGTCGGGGCTCGCCGGCGTCTGGGCGAAGAGCTTGGCCCACGCCTGGAGCCCCTGGTCGAGGACCGGGCGCCAGAAGGAGAACGGATCCACGGGTGGGGCCGCGGGCGCCTGCGTGACCAGGCGGGACCATGCCTGCGTCCCCTCCTCGACCTGCTTCTTCCATAGCTCGAACAGCTGATTGGCGGTCGCGTCAGCCATGGTTCACCTTCCCAGGATCAATGCTATCGCCCGGTGACGCCATGCGTCAAGATGATCTTCGCGGCCCCCCGGGGGGCGTCAGGACCGCGGAGCGAGCCAGCCGGAAACCTTGGGCCAGCAGTGCAGCGCCGCGCCGCGGCCCGCGATCAGCGAGATGTGGCCGCCCGGCAGCTCGACGTACTCCTTCTCCCGGCTCCCGACGGCGCCGATGAGGGCGCGGACGCAGTCGGGCGGCGCGATGTAGTCCTCCTTCGCGCCGACGACGAAGACGGGGCACGTGATGTCGGACAGGCGCACGGGCCGGCCGCCCATGACGAGCTCGCCGCGGTAGAGCCGGTTGTCCTGGTAGAAATCGCGCACCCACTGGCGGAAGAACTCCCCCGGGAAGGCCACGTACTCGTTCGCCCACTTGTTGAGCGCCTGGAAACCCTCCACGTACTTGTCGTTCCAGAGATTCCACCAGAGGTTCAGGTTCGTCGAGAGATCCATCGTGGGCTTGATGAGCTTGAAGCCCGCCTTGACCATGTCCGCCGGCACCGAGCCCAGCGTGTCGACGAAGCGGTCGACGTTGAAGTGCTCCTTGCCGAGCCAGAGCCCGAAGAGACCGACCTTGCTGAAGTCGATCGGGCCCGCCATGTTGATGTAGTTCTTCACCGGGATCTCGGGGTGCGTCGCCACAAAGCAGGAGGAGATGGGCGCGCCCATGCAGTACCCGAGGACGCTCAGCTCCGCGGACCCGGACGACTCGAGGACCTTCCGCGCCATGCGGGGCAGGATCTTCGTGACGCAGTCCTCGACCGTGAGCCCGTTGTCCTCGGGGCCGAAGACGCCCCAGTCGAGGAGATAGAAGTCGAACCCCTCGCGGGTCATGTGCTCGATGAAGCTGCCGTTCGGGAGCAGATCGAAGATGTAGGGGCGGCTGATGCCGAGATTCGGGACGAAGAGCAGCGGCGTCCGGTGTCGGCGCGAGGACGCGTAGCGGTAGAGGCGCGACTTGTTCTTCCGGTAGATCTCCTCGCGCGGCGTCTGGCCGACCCGCGGCTCCACCGGATTCGTCACCATCTGGTGGAGATTCTCGAGACGGCGGACGTTCTTGTCGATCTCGTCCTGCCACTGCTTGACGACCTCGGGCGACACGGCGGACGCCGGGCCTCCGAACCCGTTGGTGAACCGCTCCACGACGTCGGCGAATCGCTCCTGACCCATGTGTTCCCGGCTCCTCTCGCCTGTTGTGCGTCTAGTATCGCATCCGCCGCGGATCGGCCGTGACGCTTTCGCGCGCGGAGCGCCCCGGCCGTTCGGGGCGCCCCGGTCGCGAACGGCTCACATCTGGAACATCGAGCCGAGCTTCATCGCGAGCCCCATGTCGCCCTTCACCTTGAGCTTGCCCGACATGAAGAGCATCTGGCCTGACTGCTTCCCCGAGAGCATGTCGAGCCACTCCTGGCCTCCGATCTGGAGCGTGAGACTCGGGCTCGAGGCCGGCCCCGCGTTGACGGTGCACGTGCCGTCCTTGATGACCGCGTGCCACGTCCCGCCCCCGTCGCCGCTCACGTCGTACTGGATCACCGCGGTCGTGCCGGCCGCCTTGTCGGCGCGGAACCGTCCCGCCATCGCCTCGAACGTCTCCTTCACAGTGGGCATTGTCGCCTCCTTGCGTGGTCGCGTTAGAACGTGAAGAGGTCCATGCCGCCGGTCACGGGCAGCACGGCGCCCGTGATGTACCGCGCGCGCTCCGAGCAGAGGAACGCGACGGCCCAGGCGACGTCCTCGGGCTCACCCTCCTTCTGCATCGCCACCCGCTTGACCATGCGCTCGTAGAGCGGGGAGAGCTGCGCGTTGGGCGCGATGATGCCCGGGGCAAGCGCGTTGCAAGTCACGCCGTAGCGGGCGCCCTCCAGGGCGACCGACTTGGCGAAGCCGATGACGCCGATCTTGCTCGTCGAGTACGCGGTCTGGCCGAAGCCGCCCATCAGCCCCGCGATCGAGGCCATACAGACGATCCGGCCCCAGCGCCGCTCGCGCATGCCCGGGAACACCGCCCGCGTCATCTTGAAGGTCCCGGTGAGGTTCACGGAGAGGTTGAGCTCCCAGTCCTCGTCGCGCATGTCCTTCAGCTGGCCGACGGTGTAGATCATCCCGGCGTTGTTCACGAGGATGCCGACGGCGCCGAGGTCGCGCTCGACGCGCGAGACCACGTCCTGGACCTGGGTGGTCTCGCGGATGTCGCACGCGTAGCCGCGCGCGCGCCCGCCCGCCTTCTCGATCTCCCCGGCCGTCTCGTCGGCGCCCTCGGCGTTGAGGTCCACGATCGCCACGGCGCATCCCTCCCCGGCGAGCGCGAGCGCGTCGGCGCGCCCGAGGCTCCGCGCGCCGCCGGTCACGATCGCGACGCGCTCGCGGATCCCGAGGTCCATCGCTATTTCCCCTGGAACCGGGCTTCGCGCTTGCCGAAGAAGGCCTGGATGCCCTCGGCGGCGTCTTCGGTCCGGAGCGTCTGCAGGAAGGCGCGGATCTCGATGCCGATCGCCTTGTCGATCGGCGCCTCGAGCCCGTCGTCGACCGCCTCGATGATGAGCCGCGTCGCGATCGGCGCGCGCGTGCCCAGCTGCCGAGCCAGCGCCTTGGCGTCATTGAGCGTCTCGCCGTCCTTGCAGAGGCGGTTGACGAGCCCGAGGGCGAGCGCCTCCGGACCGGTGATCATGCTGCCCAGGATCAGCATCTCGAGCGCCTTGGTGCGCCCGATGAGTCGCGGCAGCCGCTGAGTCCCGCCATACCCCGGAATGATGCCGAGGTTGGACTCCGTCTGCCCGATCCTCGCCGTCTCCTTGAAGAGCCGGAAGTGGCAGGCCATCGCGATCTCGCAGCCCCCGCCGGTCGCGTGCCCGTTGACGGCCGCGATGACGGGCTTCGGGAACCGCTCGATCCGGCGCATCACGGCGTTGCCGAACCGGATGAAGACGTCCACGTTCCCGCCCGCGAAGGCCGAGCCGAGATCGGCGCCGCCACAGAAGATCCGGTCCCCCGCGCCGGTGACGATGACGGAGCGGACGCTCGCGTCGCCCTCCACCGAGCTGAGCGCGTCGTTCAGCTCGGTCATGAGATTCTCGTTGATCGTGTTGGCGGGCGGCCGGTTGAGCGTGACGACGACAAAGGTCTCCTCGCGCGCGAACAGGAGCGTCTCATACGCCATCGCTCACGACTCCTTTGAGGAAAATGGTGGTGACGGGCTCGGCGGCGTCGGTGAGCCGGTAGGCGCGCTTGCCGAGCACCCACGACGTCGCGAGCTGATCCATCGCGCCGAAGAGCATCTTGGTCGCGATCTTGACCGGCAGGTCGTGCCGGATCCGGCCCGCGGCGATCCCCTCCTCGAGGACCGCCTGGATCACGTCGAAGTAGGCGGAGACCTCGTGGGCGGAGGCGCCCCGGAAGAACTTCTGCCCCTGGCGGAGCTCGACCTGCACGACCTCGGCGAGGTCTGGATTCTCCTGGATCACCTTCAAGTGCAGGGCGACGATCTTCCGGATCTTCGCGACCGGGTCCTGCTCGCCGGCGATCTCCTTGCGGACGGACGCCACCCAGTCGGCCATCTTCTGCCTGAAGAGGGTGACGAGGATCTCGTCCTTGGTCGTGAAGTAGAGGTAGATGGTGCCGCTTGCGATGCCCGCCTCGCGCGCGATGTCCGAGACGCGCGAATGGTAGTAGCCGTTGCGCGCGAACACGCGGACCGCGGCGTCGATAATCTGCTGTGGCTTGTCCGGATCACGCATTTGCGAGTGACTGAACCGGCGTTCATTCTACGGCGCGCGGCGCTCCGGATCAACCGGAAGCCCGTGATCGAGTCGGGCGCAGACTGGCTCGGCGCTACTGTGGGAGGAATCCCGGAGCGAGCGTCTGGCGCACGTTGAAGCCGACGTTTACGCCGCTGCAGATCAGATAGAAGTTGAACTGCTGCTGCTGGTTCTGCAGCGTCTGGATCAGGACGTTGCCGACGTCGAACTGGAAGCCGTAGAAGATGCCACCTGTCGCGTCCACGAAGTAGCGGGGCACCGAGCCGAAGCTCGTCGGCGCCGTGGACAGTACGGGCTCTACATGCCAGAACCCTGAAAGCGGGAGCTTGCCCGCCGGGCAGAACGTGGTGATCCGCTGGACGGGGTTCACGTTGAAGTCCAGCGTGAGCGCGGCATTGACGATCTGGTAGCCCGAGACGCCGTCCGCTCCTGGCGCGCCCGTGTCGCCCTTGGCGCCGGTGAGCCCCTGGGCTCCTGTCGCACCCGTATCGCCCTTCGCACCGGCAGGGCCCTGAGCTCCCGTTGCACCCGTATCGCCCTTGGCGCCGGCGGATCCCTGGGCTCCGGTCGCGCCCGTGTCGCCCTTGAGGCCGGCGAGTCCTTGGGCTCCCGTCGCGCCCGTATCGCCCTTCTCACCGGCAGGGCCCTGGGCTCCCGTCGCCCCCGTGTCGCCCTTGGCGCCGGCGAGTCCCTGGGCCCCCGTCGCGCCCGTATCGCCCTTCACACCGGCAGGGCCCTGGGCTCCC